>CAVRKW010000001.1:0-286022 GCA_963721845.1 uncultured Acidobacteriota bacterium
GCTGCCGTTCCGTTTTTTTCAGACAAGCTGACATTTGTTGTGAATCCTGGCCATCGTTTGGGCAAAGCGCCGAGTGGTGGATATCACCGATCTCGGCGAAGAAGTTTTCGTCGCGCACATCGTTGACTCGCAGCACCGCTGGAAAGTGATCCAGCTCTTCGAAAAGCATCGCGTGCCGCTAAATCGCCAGGTGGAATTGCCGACGATCGAGAGCATCAAGCGATTCGTGGAGATGGGAATGGGCGTGGCCATTGTTCCCGGAATGTGCGTACGCCACGAAGTGGAAGAAGGCCGACTGGCAGAAGTGCGAATCCGGCAACTGAAAATTCCACGGCGGCTTTACCTTGTTTATCGCCGGAACGAAAAACTGAATCATGCCGCTGCGTGCGTTGCTGAAGTTACTTCGCAGTGAGAACCACCGGATCATTCGGCCACATGAATCCGAGATCGCTGCGTCAAGATAGCAAGGTTCCATCTGATTCGGCAGCTCCGAGCCCTTACCTAGATAATCTTCTGAAACAGGCGTGACATTTGTGGTTTGCTGCGTCTTATTGCTATAGGCGCTATTTAGGCCGATTCTTTCGGAAGGTCATCTATGGGAGAGGCTGCTAACCACCAACCATGCCAAAACGAGGAACGCCACCGCTGAAAGGCGAAGTGCTTCAAGGCACGCTTGATTTTCTGATTTTGCAGACGCTGGTGCTGGGGCCTGCGCACGGGCACACGATCGCGCATGTGATTGAACGGCGCTCCGAAGACGTACTGCAAGTGGAGCACGGTTCGCTGTATCCCGCGCTGCACCGGCTGGAAGATCGCGCGCTGGATTTCGTCGTTCTGGGGCACGTCTGAAAATAATCGCAAGGCGCGCTACTACCGGCTGACTCCGAAGGGGCGCAAGCAACTCGCCGAGCAAATCAGCCGATGGGAAGAATTGGTGCATGCGATCGGCCGCGTGTTGAAACCAGTGGCGGATTGAGTCACGTTCTCGCTTAAATGTTTGGCGATGAAACTGGCGGCGTCGCGCTGCCGGAGCGGATATGAAAGACGGAGTCATCGAGAAGATTGCGGCGGTTTTTTCGGCGTGAAAGCTGGGACGCTGAACGTGCTCGAGAAATCGAGAGCTATCTGGAAATTGAAGCCGCGGAAAATATCTCGCGCGGAATGACTGCTGCAGATGCGTGGTTCGCGGCACGAAAGAAATTCGGCAACACAACGCTGGTGCGCGAGGAGATCTATCACATGAACAGCCTGGGAATTCTCGAAACACTGTGGAGCGACCTCCGTTACGCCGCGCGACTGCTGCGGTTGAATCCTGGATTTGCGGCGGCTGCGATTCTTTCGCTCGCGCTTGGCATCGGCGCGAACACCGCGATATTTCAATTGCTCGATGCTGTGCGGCTGCGCGCACTTCCGGTGAAAAATCCCCAAGAGTTGGTGCAAGTAAAACTCGATCAGCCTCATGGCCGCACCGGAAGCTTCGTAACCAACTATTCCAGCGCTGACTAACGCTAAATGGGAAGAAATCAGCGCGCATCAGCAAGTGTTTTCGGATACCGCGGCGTGGGCCCCCGAAAAGTGGAATCTCGCGCGGGGCGGCGAGACGCGCAACGCGCAAGGGCTGTGGGTCAGCGGAAGTTTATTTTCCACGCTCGGTGTGCAGCCCTTGATAGGGCGCTTAATAAATGGCAGCGACGATCGCGCGGGTTGTGGTGCGTCGAACGCGGTAATCAGCTACTCGTTCTGGCAGCACGAATATGGCGGCCAGACGGATATCATCGGGCGACCAAGTGTACTTACAGGGGTACCCCTTTCAAATCGTTGGGATCACGCCGCCAAGCTTTTTCGGAACCGTCGTTGGACATTCGTTCGACGTGGCAATTCCGCTGTGTGCTGAACCGCTGCTGCATGGAGAAGACGCTTGGACGCCTCGCAAAGATACCTGGTGGCTAGTGGTCAATGGGAGACTCAAGCCGGGAATCACAGCTGAAAAAGCAACGGCCCAGTTACGCGCGATTTCGCCGCAGATTTTTCAAGCTACTCTCCCCACGACCTACAACCCGGGTGACGTCAAGCATTACCTCGGCTTTAGGCTTGCGGCGTTCCCGGAGCGCTTGGCGTCTCAAATTTACGCGACGCATATGCGGACCCACTCTGGCTTTTACTCGCTCTTGCCGGGCTGGTACTTCTCATCGCGTGCGGAAATCTCGCGAATCTGATGCTGGCTCGTGCGAGCGCGCGAGAGAAGGAAATTGCTGTGCGGCTCGCCATCGGCGCATCGCGCGGACGCCTGGTGCGGCAATTGCTCGCGGAGAGTTTGTTGCTTGCGGTGATAGGAACTGTGCTTGGTGCGTTTCTGGCGCAATGGGTGAGCCGGTTCCTGATCAGGTTCCTGAGCACTGGCAACAACCAGCTATTTGTGGATTTGGGAATGGACTGGCGCGTTCTGGGATTTGCCGCAGGGCTGGCTGCTTTGACTTGTCTTCTCTTTGGTTTGGTGCCGGCCTTGCGAGGAACGCGCGTGGCGCCGGGAACGGTGCTCAAGGCTTCCGGGCGTGGAGTTACATCTACGAGGGAGCGATTTGGATTACGGCGCGTGCTGGTGGTGGCGCAGGTGGCGTTGTCGTTGGTGCTGTTGATCGGAGCTTTCCTTTTCGCGCGCAGTTTGCGCAATTTGCTGACGATGGATACCGGTATTCATGATGAAGGCGTTCTGGTGGCTGACGTGGATTTCACGAGAGAAAACATCGCGACAGACAGGCGCGTGGACTACATGCGCAGGATGCTTGAGCAGGTGCGAGCCATTCCAGGAGTTGTTTCTGCCGCGGATTGCTACATCACTCCGTTGAGCGGCGGCGGTTGGAATCAGAATGTGATTGTTGCGGCGGCGCTTCGCTGGATTCGAAGGATGGTAAAGATGAGAGCTGGCGCAACATGGTGAGCAACAATTATTTCCGTACATTGGGCACTCCGATTCTTGAAGGCCGGGATTTCGATGAGCATGATTCATTGCAATCGCCGCGCGTCACTATCGTAAATGAGGCGTTTGTCCGCACATTTTTCAACGGTCAGGATCCGATCGGGAAAACATTTCAGTTCCAGGAACTAGTTGGAAGAGCGCGGCCACTGCTGCAAATCGTTGGAGTAGTAAGGGATACGAAATATCAGGATCTGCGGGATGAACTGCGGCCGATTTCGTTCGTTCCGAGTTCGCAAAGTGAGCATCCGCAGATTGGCGACACGATTTTGATCCGCACAGCTTTGCCAACGAACGAAATGATAGTCTGCGGTGAAAGATGCAGTGCATAGCGAGGAACGTCGACATCAATTTCACAGTGATGCACACGATGATGCAGAATTCGCTCATGGGCGACAGGTTGATCGCGCTGCTTTCGGGATTTTTTGGATTGCTTGCTGAATTCTCGCGACGATCGGTTTGTACGGCGTGATGTCTTACATGGTGGTTCGCCGGCGAAATGAATTCGGAATTCGCATGGCGCTTGGCGCCGGACGGCTTCAATTAATTTCGATGATCATGCGCGAAGCGGGAGCGATGCTGGTTATTGGACTGGTGATCGGAACAGGCCTCGCGATCCTTGGATCGAAAGCTGCTGAGGCTTTGCTGTATGGCTTGAAGCCTACTGATCCGTTGACAATTACTGCTGCGATCGTGATTCTTTCTTTGGTTGCTGCTGCTGCGAGTTATGTGCCGGCGTTGCGAGCGTCGCGGGTGGATCCGATGATTGCGCTGCGCGACGAGTAACGTCATTTCACATCTGGATGTTGCGGTGTATGCTGGGCGGGGCCTGCCCGCTTCGCGGTGAAGCCCCGCCCTACGACGGCGTTCGCGATGGAAAATTGGGCTCGATTCCAAATGGGCGTGGCAAGCCCCGCCCTCGAGTGCAACTGCTACTTCAAGTACCAGGGCACGTTGATTACTGCGATGCGCTGGCTTCCGCGATAGTAGCAGGGAAGCCTTGAGCCAGGTAGCGCGCTGATTGTGAAGAAAATATTGGATACCAGTGTTTTTCCACCAGCTCGGGAATGATTACGGCAATCTGGCTGCCGGGATGTTCGCGTTCGAGTTCGAGAACGTATTTCACGATTGGATCGATCACGAAGCGATACGGTGAATCGATAATTTTCAGATACGGAACTTTTCTGCCAGCTTCTTCTAGCGGAACCTGAACCATTTCTTTCCACTGAGCGCGAAGGGTTTTTCGATCTGTCGCGGATTCGTCTTCGATGTGGACCACTTGCACATCCGGCGACAGATTCAATCCAAATTCGAGCGCCAGCCGCGTAACTTTATTCAGAGACATGATCGGGATCACGACGATCGGCGGATGAAGTTTCCGGACATCGAGGGGAGTGGGGCCTCCGATTTTGCTGTGCATGAAATCGTAATGGCGGCGAATCGAATACATCATGATCATGATGGAAGGAATCACGAGTACGGTGATCCATGCGCCATCGGAAAATTTTGTAACGCTGACGACGCATACAGTGCCAGCCGTAGCGATTGCGCCGATCGCATTGATGGTGATGGAGAATCGCCAACCCTTTCCGCGATTGTGTCGCCAGTGCTCGCACCATGCCTGCTTGTGAAAGAGTGAACGCAAGAAAAGCGCCGACGGCATAGAGGGGAATAAGCCGATCGGTGACTCCACCGAAAATGATTAGCAACATCGCGGCTCAAAATCGCGAGAACAATCACGCCCATGGCGAAGACGAGGCGGCGGCCTCGAGTGGCGAGCGGCGTAGGCAGGTAGTAATCTTCGGCGACCAGGCGGCAAAGGCGCGGAAAATCCGCGAACGCCGTGTTGGCTGAGAGTGAAAGCACCAAAAGGATTGATGCGATCGTCAGCATATAAAACCAGCCGCGTCCTGCGACTGCAGCGGTCAATTGGGAGAGCACGCTTTGGTAGCCGTGTCCGGGAGGCGTAGCGCCGATGCCGTACGCGTGGGAGAGAAATGCAATTCCCAGCAACAAGATGATGAGCAAAGCGATGATTACGCTGAGTGTTTTTTGAGCGCTCTGTGTGACCGGTTTACGAAAAGCTTGCACTCCGTTGCTTACGGCTTCGACTCCTGTCATTGCGGTGCAACCGCTGGCAAACGCTTTCAGCAAGAGCCACGCGCCCAGAGTGACGGTAGCGATGGGCATTGGAGATGGCGGCGACACGGGCACGGGATGTCCGCCGGATACGATCATCCTGAAAATGCCAACGCCGACGATGATAAGCAGAGTGCCGACAAATAAATAAGTGGGCAGCATGAAGATCGCGCCCGTTTCACGCACTCCGCGAAGATTTACGATGGTGATGATCAGCAGGATGCCGAGACAGAGTTCGAGAGTACGCGGCTCAAGGGAAGGAGCCGCGGAAACCAGAGCGCCAACGCCGGCGGAAATTCCAACTGCGGCGGTGAGGACGTAGTCGATCATGAGAGCCGATGCAGCTGCAGAAGTCCCGCGAAGGGTCCAAGATTCTGTCCAGCGACGGTGTAAGAACCACCGCCATTTGGGTAGGCCTCAATCGTTTGGCGGTACGAGAGATAAACGATTGCGAGCAGAATAACGATGCTGATGGTGATAGGAACGATGTAGCGGATGCCGCCCGCGCCCAAAACGATCAGAAGGGCGAGAGCTGCTTCAGGTCCGTACGCGGCGGAACTGAGCGCATCGAGCCCGAAGACTGGAATACCCGCAAGAGGGCCGAGGCGCTCGCCTCGTTCTTCCGACGTGCTAAGAGCTTTCCCGAAAAGCAGATTTACGAGCTTCATAGGTGACGCCGACTCTCCCCTTATCGAAGCGCAAGCTTTATAACCGTACAGAAACTCCAAAACAGTGCCACGCAGCTTCCACGGTTAGCGGCGCGTTAGCTGTATTCCAGTCACTTTGAATCTTTTCTTGAGATCAAGCATCTCTATATCAAGGCATATGGCACAGAACAATCAACGGCGACCGAAGCACCCAGTCTCTTCCGGAGTACATCTCTGGCTGGTGCTATGGAAGGCCAGCCGGTCGCTGGAGACCTATGCGCGGCACAACATTAACCGACTCGGGGCAGGAATCGGAATCTGCCAGAGCGATTTCGCGGTTCTTGAAGCGTTGCTGCATAAGGGCTCGCTGACGGTGAATGAGCTTGGCGAAAAAGTGCTGCTAACGAGCGGCTCGATCAGTACAGCGGTCGAGCGGCTTGTGGTTCGTGGCCTGGTGGCGCGCCGCGCCGACGAAATCGATCGGCGTGCGCGAATTGTAGTGCTAACGCCGCGCGGCCGCGGAGTGATCGCGAAACTTTTTGCTGAACACAAACGCGCGCTGGACGCCGCGGTTTCGGCGCTCTCGCGGCGCGAACGAGCAACGCTTGTGAAATTGTTGCGCAAACTCGGCCTGAGCATCGGCCAGCTTGCAAATTTGCAATCCCGCGCCGCGCTGAGCAAAACGGGGCACAAGTAAAATTCTTGGAGGACAAAATGTCAGAACTAAAAAAAGTACTCGGAGTTTTCGGTCCCGGCTCTACGCACTGGGTCGGCGACGGCTTTCACGTACGAAATATTTTTCCGTCGAACGGAGTGGAAGAACAGATCAGTCCTTTCCTGATGCTGGATTATGCGGGCCCTACTGATTTCAAACCGACAAACAAGCCGCGCGGCGTGGATGAACATCCGCATCGCGGTTTCGAAACCGTGACCATCGCGTACCAGGGTTCCGTGGAGCATCGCGATTCCGCGGGTAACTCGGGCACGATCGAAGCAGGCGACGTCCAATGGATGACGGCGGCCTCCGGGGTCGTTCACGAAGAAAAACACGAGCGCGAATTTGCTGCGCAGGGCGGAACATTTGAAATGGTCCAGCTCTGGGTTAATCTGCCTAAAAAATACAAGATGACGGCTCCTCGTTACCAGGCACTTACAAAGGCAGACATCCCCGTTGTGCAACTCGGCGACGGCAACTACGCTCGCGTAATTGCGGGCGAACTTGACGGCGTAAAAGGCCCCGCGAAGACGTTCACTCCCGTGACCGCGATTGACGTGCGGCTCGAGGGTGGCACTTCTTGCGAATTGAAGCTGCCCACCGGCTACAACACCGGGGTGGTGCTGCTCCGAGGCGACGTGGAGCTAAATTCAGAGATTCAGCTGAGCGGGGAAGCGAAGATCGCGCTGCTGAGTACCGAAGGCGACCACGTCTCGCTAACGGCTAAGGAGGATACGATCCTTCTCGTGCTGGCTGGCGAACCGATCGATGAGCCAGTGGCCAGCTACGGTCCGTTTGTGATGAACACGGAAGAGGAGCTGGTGCAAGCGGTTAGCGATTACCGCGCCGGCAAGATGGGCCGATTGAGCTGAAAACTGACATAAGTTGTTTATTTTTAATAGATTAGGTGGCTTGCAACCCCTCCCTCCCCGGGAGGGGTTGTTTTTGTATGGTGATGATTCTAATGGAGTTACCTAGTACTATTACTAAAAAGTTGTTCATTCTAAAGGAGTTAGGTCTGTTTTTGGGGTATTTTTTCGCGATTTTGGAGATTCGTGCCTGTCGTCGCACCGGTATGTATTTGTCGTTTGCATCGCAAAATTGGACCTCTCTTTCTGAGCATCGTTCCACCGGAATCGATTGATCCATTCGCTCTGCGGACTCCTCGGGAGGGCATGTACCCCAAGCATGGCCGGGGCGGGGCCTGGGCGAGGACTCCCCGCTTCGCGGTGAGCCTCGCCTTACAATCGGTAGCTCCTGCCACCCGTCCACCGAATCGGTCTTTGAGTGCCGCGAGCGCCGGTCGGCGGATGTACCGTTACCAGCGATAGGCTGCGCCAAAAGAAAAAGCCCGAACCTTTTGGGGTTCGGGCGCGGAGATGCTCCGTTTATTAGTATGGCATGGGGTATAACGGGAGTCAAGGGCAACGCTGGAGAAGCATGGTCCGCGATTTGGAATGGTGCCGGGGGGCAGAATCGAACTGCCGACGCCAGCCTTTTCAGGGCTGCGCTCTACCAGTGAGCTACCCCGGCACGGTGAGAGTTTTTCATTTTGCCGGATTCTAGGAATGTAAGCAAGTCGAGTGGAGAGAATAATTTCTCGGCGAGGAGATTATAAGAGGCGGACTAAAGCGTGAATCATCAGGACGCAGTACAAAACACGGCCTGAGCGATTCGTGAGGCAGAACGGATACGAGACTCAAAAAAGGCTAAGGCGCACCGGCTGAGAGCCGGTGCCACGTGCCGGTGCCACGGAAGCGTTGAAAAACAGATTGTTGCGGGCGGATAATTCCGGGTATGAGCACACCAATTCAATTCGATGCGGGGCGGACGGCTGTGTTGGGAATGGATTGTCAGACGGCAATTGTGACTGGCTACGTAAAGGACCAGGATGGATTCTTGAAGCGGGCGGCGAGTGTTTTGAAGCACGCGCGAGCTGCGGGGATGACGGTGATTCATGTGCAGGTGGGATTTCGCCCAGGGCTGCCCGAAATTGGAACGCGGAACCCGTTGTTCGCGGCTTTGAAGAATTCGCCGGAGCGGCAGCAGATTTTTCAGGGAGCGGGTGGAGCGATTCATCCGGCGCTGGCTCCTGAGGGCGAAGACATTGTGGTGACGAAGCACCGCGTGAGCGCGTTTACGGGAACTGATCTCGAAGTGATTCTGCGGGCGAAGGAAATCGACACGCTGGTGCTTTTTGGAATTGCGACGAGTGGAGTGGTGCTGTCTACGTTGCTAGCGGCTTCGGATGCGGATTACCGGGTGGTTGTGATTCGAGATTGCTGCGCGGATCAGGACGCGGAACTTCATTCGAATCTGATTGAAAAACTTTTTGCCCGCAGGGGAACAGTATTGACTGCGGCAGAGTTTGTCGCCGCATAGTAATCTCCGGAATCGTCTACCAAATTGGCTTTTCCCCTGGCATTTCCTCGCACGGATTGCGGTAACAATTCGCACATCACAGCGTCCTAGCTGATGAGGAGTTCCGGAGAATCCATGAATCAAATCTGGCAGGACTTACGTTATGCGGTTCGCACGTTATTGAAATCGCCCGGCTTCGCCTGCGTTGCGATATTGACGCTGGCGATTGGAATTGGCGCAACTGTCGCGATGTTTTCGATTACGAATAGCGTGCTGCTGCAACCGCTGCCGTACCGGGATGCCGACCGGATGGTGAACCTATCGGGGATTAGCCCCGTGCGAGGAATAACGGGAATAAATGTGTCGCTGGTGCGAATGCAGTTTCTGCAAGAGCGATCGCACACGATGGATTCATTTGGGGCGTACCTACCGATTAGCTCCAGCTTGACGACGCGCGGAAATCCCGAGCAGGTGAACGCGGCGCTGGCGACGAGCAGCTTGTTTGATTTGCTTGGCGCGGTTCCAGAAATCGGCCGTAATTTTCTTCCGGCGGAGGAAAAATCGGGCGGGGCAAACGTGGCGATTATCTCGGACGGATTTTGGCACAGCCATTTCGGCGCGCGTCCGGATATCGCCGGGCAGGAAATGACGATTGACGGAAAGAGCGTGACGATTGTCGGCGTGCTGCCAGGCACATTCCAGTTTTTGTTTTCACAGCCACCGCCGGAGGTGTGGTTTCCCCGGGTGTTTGAGAACCCCGCGCTTCCTTTGGTGCGAATCTACAGCGGTGCCGCGTATTTGGGTGTGATCGCGCGGCTGCGCGCCGGGCAAACTGTGGCGAGCGCGCAGAAAGAACTCGACGCGCTGGACAATCCGTATAAGGCGCAATATCCGGCGTACGTAGACACGAAGGATTATTTGCTGGTGGCGGACTCGCTAAAAGATTCGGTGGTGGGTACGGCGCGCGCGTCGTTGCTGGTGCTGCTCGCAGCGGTGGGATTTCTTTTGCTGATCGGGTGCACGAATCTCGCAGGGTTGCTGCTTTCGCGGGCTACGGCGCGGCGAAAGGAGATCGCGATTCGAAGCGCGCTGGGAGCGTCGCGCGGGCGGCTAGTGCAACAATTACTCACGGAAAGTTTATTTCTTTCGTGTGTGGGCGGGGCCATCGCGATTTTGCTTGCGAGGTGGGCGCTGCCGCTGCTGCGGCTCCTCCCGGCGGGCGTGGTGCCGAGAGTGGAAGAAATACGAATGGATGGAACTGTGCTGGTGTTTTCGCTAGCGCTATGCGTGTTGACGGGAGTGGCGTTTGGGCTGGTGCCGTCTTTGCAGACGTCGAGAAGAGCTTTGCAGGATGCGTTGCAGGATGCGAACCGGGGTTCGAGCGGGGGGAAGGGTGGCGGGAGATCGCGATCGATCTTGGTGGTCGCGGAAGTGGCAGTGGCTTTGGTGCTGATTTGCACGGCGGGGCTGCTGATCAAGAGCTTTGGTAATTTGCTGCGAGTGAATCCAGGATTCGATCCGAAAAATGTGATGACATTTGAGATTACTTTGCCGCAGGCGCGCTATCCGCAGCCGGCGCAAAAGGCGGAGCTATACCGGCGGCTGGTGGAATCGGTAAGCGCGACGCCGAATGTTGAATCGGCCGGCGTGGTGAGTTTTTTGCCGATTGGCGGCGGCGTGAGACAAGTATTCGTGTGTCCTGAAGGAACGGTGTGCCAGGGCGTGGGGAAAGATCCGCTGATCGCGATTCGGCAGATCACTCCGGATTATTTTACAACGATGCGAATACCACTGTTGAAGGGGCGGGTATTCGATGAGCATGACAACGCAAATTCCAGAGCTGTGGTGATCATCAATGACACGACAGCGAAGCAGTTTTATCCGGGGCAGGACCCGATCGGGAAACATCTGACGCAGTCGCGGGGAAACATTGAGGGGGAAATCGTGGGAGTGGTGGCGAGCGTCCACTTCGGGGGACTGAGCACGCCATATTTCGGTGAAATGTATCTGCCGCAGGAGCAGAGTCAGGCGGCGTCGATGGCTCTAGTGGTGCGGTGGAAATCTGCGCCGGGCTCCGTGGTGGATTCGGTGAGGGCCGCGCTTTCAAAAATTGATCCCGATTTGCCGCTGTCCGGAATTTTGAGCATGGATGATGTGGTGTCCGTTTCGGTGGCACAGCCGCGGTTGACGACGGATGTGACCGTGGCATTCAGTTTCCTCGCGTTGCTGTTGGCGGCGATCGGAATCTACGGGGTGATGGCGTACTCGGTGACGCAACGCAAGCAGGAAATTGCGATTCGAATGGCGCTAGGCGCGCCGCCGGCTAGCATTCTGAGTCTGGTGGCGCGGCAAGGACTGCAGCTGGTGGTGCTGGGCGTGGTGATCGGGCTAATGGGGACAATCGCGTTCACGCGAGTGCTGGGAACAATTCTATTTCAGATGAGCGCGCGTGACCCGATGACACTTGTTGGGGTGACGATCGTGCTGATCGCGGTGGCGGCGGCCGCGTGCTACGTGCCTGCGCGGCGGGCGATGAGGGTTGATCCGGTTACCGCGCTTAGAGGGGATTAGTAGCCTTTATTTATGTCGACTCCCCGGGGTTTAGTGCCGCGCATACGGCGCTCCGGAATTATTTTTTGGACAAGATACCCAGGTCTTCCGACCTGGGCTTACGTTTGGTGACCGCCCTCCGGGCCTCCGAACGGAAGAGGCAAAAGCAGAGGAGGCGGAAGAAGAAGTCGTGTGAGTGGGCGAGGCCTGTCCGCTTCGCGGTCGAGCCTCGCCGGTACGAAATTTTTTCTTTCGGGAACTCGCGCAGCTATTTCATCGAGCTATCGAATTCGCGCATCCAGTCTTTGCTTTTGAGAAGTTCGCGCGGCTTGGTGCCATCGGGCGGACCGACGATGCCATCTTTTTCCATGATGTCAATCAAGCGTGCTGCGCGGCCGTAGCCGATGCGCAGGCGGCGTTGCAGAGTGGAGGTAGAAGCGCGTCCAGCTTCGCAAACGACGCGGACGGCGTCTTGATAGAGCGCGTCGTCGACTTCTTCGTCGCCGCCACCTTCGCCATCGCCGATGGTGGTGGTCTCTTCGCGAGGAGCTTCGAGCAATTGATTGTTGTAGACGGCTTTGGCCTGCGCGCGCCAGAAGTCGCAAACTGCGACGATTTCATCTTCGGTGACAAGCGAGCCGTGCATGCGGTGCAATCGCGATGACCCCGCGGGCAAATAGAGCATGTCGCCGCGGCCGAGGAGAGATTCCGCGCCATTCGCATCGAGAATCGTGCGCGAGTCAACTTTGCTGGCCACGCGGAAGGAAATGCGGGCAGGGAAGTTGGCTTTGATAAGTCCAGTGATTACGTCGACTGATGGACGTTGCGTGGCGAGAATTAAATGGATGCCCACGGCGCGCGCCATTTGTGCGAGGCGGGTGATAGATTCCTCCACGTTATTCGTGTCGACCATCATCAGGTCAGCCAACTCGTCGATGACAACGACGAGGTAGGGAAGCGGCTTGTGCTCGGATTCTTCCACGTCTTCGAAGAGCGAGAGGGATTCGCCGCGCTGGAAGCTGCGATTGTACTGATCGATGTTGCGGACGCCGCGCTGCGCGAGAAGCTTGAGGCGGCGCTCCATCTCGCGAGTTGTGTTGCGCAGAACGTTTGACGCAACTTTTGGATCGGTGACGACCGGCGCGAGAAGGTGCGGAATATTTTCGTAAAGGCCGAGTTCTAGCCGCTTCGGATCGATCATTACGATCTTCAATTCTTCGGGAGTGGCCTTGTAGAGCATCGACACGATCAGCGAATTCAGGAAAACGCTTTTGCCGGTGCCAGTAGAGCCGGCAATTAGTAAGTGCGGCATGGACGCCAGATCGGTGATGCGATGGCGCCCGATTAGATCCTTGCCCATTGCGAGAGTTAGCTTCGACGCGGAATTGATAAATTCCGGCGATTCGAGTTCGTCACGCAATGCGATGGTTTGGCGATTCTGATTGGGGACTTCGATGCCGATGGTGGATTTGCCTGGGATGCGTTCGATCAAGATTGATTCGGCGCGCAACGCGAGACAAAGATCATCGGCGAGACCTGTGATGCGGCTGTACTTGATGCCCGCTTCCGGCTTGAATTCGTAAGTTGTGACGACGGGGCCGGGATTGATTTGCGTGATGTAGCCGGTGACGTCGAATTCTTTGCACTTTTCTTCGATGGCTTTCGCGCACGCTTTCAATTCTTCCTCAGGAAGTTTTTCGCCGCGTTCAGAACTGCGCAGCAAGTTCATCGGAGGAAGTTTGAAACCGCCTGCTGATTTCGAGATTTTGGGATCGCGGCCAGATTTCGCGGGCGCTGGCGCAGGAGTTTCAGGCTGTTCCTTTTGTTCGCGGAAGCGCAAAACTACGGGAGCGCGCTTGCTGGAACGTTCGGCAGGCTCGGCGGCCTCGGGTTCCTGTTCTTCTTCATCCAAATTGGCAATCACGGCCTTTTGCATCGGCTTGGCGACGGTCGCCTGTTGCGTCACAGGCTGACGTCCGGAAATCTTCACATCTTCCAATCGTTTTTGCAGGCGTGCCTGCTCGCGCTTTTCTTGCCATTCAAACCAATAATCCTTCGCGCGTTCGAATATATTTAATTTTGCAAACGGCATCTTTGCGAATTTGTGCGCTGCGATGATTGAGAATCGCGTGGTGAGAAATAACGCGGCGAGCAGCGCTGAAATAATGACAAGCTGCGCGCCAATACTTCCCAGTGCGGCTTCGGCGCCATTCGCGACGAGTTCGCCGAATAATCCTCCCGGAGGAGCGGCACCGCGCACTTCGGGCAAATGCCAGAGCGCCAGGAGCGCAGGGAAGCCGAGCACCATCAGCGAATAGCCGATCAGGCTGGCGATGGCGGAATCAATTGTCTTGCTGCGGAACCAGCGCGCGCCTAGCGCGAAAATTCCCGCGGGCAAAAGAAACGCCGCATAGCCAAAACCCTGGAATAGCAAATCGGAGCTGTGCGCTCCTACAGGCCCGATCCAGTTGACAGGGCGGCTGCTTGCTCCCGCAACATTGAATGATGGATCGTGCGGATTGTAGGAAAGCAAACTCAAAGCGATCAGCAAACCGAAGCTGATGCTTAAGAAGCCGATCAATTCGTTCAGTCGGCGGTTTTCCGTCGGGGTCAATAAGCGCACACACTTCTCCTTGATGGCGGATAGCGGTGAATCTTTGCCCCTCGGGGCGCGGGCGCTATCGCGCGGGTCCGAGGTGGAGGAACACGAACAACAGGACAACTATACCTAAGAGAATTCGATACACAACGAAAAGCTTGAAGGTGTGTGTCTGGAGATAACGCAGAAAAAACGCGATCACGGCGTAGCCCACGATTGCGGAAACGGCAATGGCGATGAAAAGCGTCGACATCGGCAGATCTAGAGTTCCCGCGCGATGAGCATGTATTAATTTGGGAAGCTCTTTTAGGCCTGCGCCTGCGATTAGCGGTGTGGAAAGCAAAAAGGAAAATCGCGCAGCGGTGGCGCGGGTCATGCCGCGGAAGAGGCCGGTGGTGATGGTGATGCCGGAGCGCGAAACGCCCGGGAAAAGCGCTAGGGCTTGCGCGCCGCCGATGGCGAGCGCGTCGCCCATCGTTGTTTGCGAAAGGTCGCGGCTGAGCCGTGTTGCGCGATCAGCCCACCACATCAGCAGACCGACGGCGATTAGCAGCGTTGCGATAATTGCGGGCTGCTGAAATCGCTCTTCAATTGTTTTTTCGAATAACACGCCTACGATCGCTCCGGGAATCGTGCCGATCACCAGATACCAGAACAATCGCTTGCGCCATGCTAGATCTTCCGGATTTCCGGCCAGGGAATTGCGCATCCCAATACCCGCGAAAAACAGTTCCACCCATTCGCGAAGAAAATAAATGAGCACGGCCGCGAGAGTTCCCATGTGAAGCGCGACATTGAATGCCAGGCCGGGTTCCGTCCAGCCCGCGAACCACGGAATCAGCACAAGATGCGCGCTGCTGCTGATGGGCAGAAATTCGGTGAGTCCCTGAACGACTGCCAGAATGATTGCTTGGGCGAGGGGCATGCTTATTAGAGCTCCGATTCGTTGGTTCAGTGCTTGCTATGCAGCCGGTTTGTGCGCGATGTGCTTGATCATGTAGTAGGCGTCGACGTTGCGCAGATAATAGTTTCGGATCACGCCGGCAGAAAGATAGCCGTGGCGCGTCCAGAACGCAACGGCGGCGGCGTTGTCAGTTGCGGTTTCGAGCATGATCTCGCGAACGCCGCGGGCGGCAAGTTGCGTTTCGATCGCGGCGTAAAGTTGCGGAGCCGATTTGTTGACGGCGGGCGGCGGGATCTACGTCGAGAGTAATGATGTGGGCTTCAGGCGGTGCAGATTCGGCTACGATGAAACCGGTGATGTGCGCGTTTTCGTTATTTTCGGCGACGATGCAAATCGCTCCGGGAATCGCAAGATATTGGCGGAGGGTGCGCTTTGAGTACGCAATTCCGCGTGGGTAGCAAATCTGATCGAGCTGGAAGAGCGCATCAAAATCTGCTGGACTGTACGGACGCAGCATCGGAGCAACTCTTACGCGCTGAGAATCAGACTTCGAGAATCACCGGCAAGATCAGCGGACGCTTGGAAGTCTGCTTCTTGAAATAATGCTTCAAGTCCACGCGAATTTTTTCCTTAATGACACTCCAATCGGAAGTTTCTTCGGCGTTGGATTGTTCGATAGTGCGCAGCATCACAGCGCGCGCGCCTGCCATGATTTCCGTGTTGTCGTCCGAAGGCAAAAAGCCGCGGCTTACAATTTCTGGTTGAGATCCCGCGCGGCCATTGTGTTTGTCAATGGCGATGATAGGAACGACTACGCCATCTTCAGATAGATGGCGGCGATCGCGGATCACCACCTCTTCAATTTCCTCGAGCGAGCCGGAATCCACCAGCACGCGGCCTGCGACAACGGGCTCGCGGCGATAAGCTCCGCCATCCGGAGTGAATTCAATCGGCTGGCCATCTTCAATCAGCAAAATTTCGCCGCTCACTGCGCCGACCTGATGTGCGATCGCCGCGTGACGGAATAGTTGACGGTATTCGCCGTGAACCGGAATAAAATATTTTGGCCGCACAAGGTTCAGCAGGAGCTTTTGTTCTTCCTGGCTGGCGTGCCCTGAAGTGTGAATCGTGCCGCCGGAATTATCGTAATAGACGAGCGCGCGGCGGCGGAACATGTGGTCCAGCATCCGGAAAATTGCTTTTTCGTTTCCAGGAATAATTCGCGCGGAAAGAATTACGGTGTCTTGCTCGTCCACGCTGAGCATGCGGTGGTTATCGACCGAGATTCGCGAGAGCGACGACATCGGCTCTGCCTGGCTGCCGCTGATAAGCACCACAAGTTTTCGCGGATCGAATCCGCGCAGATCCTGCGGGCGCACGACCATGCCATCCGGAATTCGCAGATAGCCCAAGCTGATGCGCGATTTCCACGTTATCCACCATGCTGCGGCCAACGAATCCAACTTTGCGGCCGACGGTGGCGGCGACATCTACAATTTGCTGAATGCGATGAATCGACGATGCGAAACAAGAAACCAAAACTTTTCGCGGAGCTGCCCGGCAGAGTTCCTCGATGCGCGGGCCAACGGCGCGTTCGGAAAGCGTTGCGCCGGGCCGCTCAATGTTGGTGCTGTCGCTGAAGAGTGCGAGGACGCCCTCGCTTCCATAACGCGCGAATGCGTGCAGATCGAAAGATGTGATTGTCGAGTGGCGTCGGATCAATTTTGAAATCGCCAGTGTGAATGATCACTCCCACAGGCGTGCGCACGGCAAGCGCGACGCAATCCACTGTGCTGTGCGTTACGGAAATAAATTCGATGCCGAATGGGCCAATCTTGAATCGTTGAGCCGGCGCTCACTTCGTTGAGCTTCGCGCTGTCGAGCAGGCCATGTTCTTCGAGTCGGCGTTTCACCAAAGCGAGCGTAAATCGCGTGCCGTAAATCGGCACATTCAGATCGCGAAGAATATATGGCAGCGAACCGATGTGATCTTCGTGGCAATGCGTGAGCACGATGGCCTTTACCATCGCCTTGTGCTGCTTCAGGTAGGAGATGTCGGGAATGACGATGTCGACGCCGAGCAATTCCGCTTCGGGGAACATCATTCCGGCATCGATCACGATAATGTCGTCGCCGAATCGCAGCGCGAGCATATTCATGCCAAACTCGCCCAGTCCACCAAGAGGAATTGCCCAGAGAGATTTTCTGACTCAAAATAAACTCCGCATGAGAGACATCATCGTATCACGTTAACTCCCGTTGAAACGTAAAAATGCGATGCAGCGGAACGGCTGACGCGTTCTTAGCGCGTGCGCGCCACAATATTTCAATGAATTTGTCAGCCAAGATTATTTACAGATGGCGGACAAGATCAATCGTTGTTGCTTCCGGAAAACAGTCGAGCGATTGCGACGAGAACAACCGCGCCAACGGTGGCAGCGGCGAGACGAAAAAATTGTTCCACCGCCAAAAATTCCCAGTTTGGAGAAAATCCAGCCGCCCAGCACTGCGCCGATTAATCCCAGGACGATATTCCCGAGACAACCAAATCCCCGTCCCCGAGAAATTAATCCTGCGATCCACCCGGCGAGCAATCCGATGACGATCCAAGCGATCAGCGAGGTGCGAAAATCAAGAACCCAGACGCGATTCTGAAGCAGCATCAAGAGCATGAAAGGACTCCTAGAGCGCGAGGTGCCGGCGAACGTCCGGCGGGACGCCCGCATTGTAACTCAACATGATTTGATTCACGAGAGTCTGAAAGGTTTGCCGCTAGCCGTGCGCGGGCTCTTGTTGCGTCATGCAGTGAATCGTTCCGAGACCCAAGACTAGATCGCGGCAGGCAATCGCAATAATTTTACGATCAGGAAAAAGAGACGCGAGGGTATTGAGCGCAACGCGATCGTTCGCATCACTAAATGTGGGGACGAGTACGAGTTTGTTTGCGATATAAAAATTCGCGTAGCTCGCGGGAAGGCGTTGTCCGTCGAAGAATACGGGCGCGGGCATAGGCAATGTTTCCATGCGCAAGGGATGTCCATCCTGGTCGCGCATTTGTTTCAGCAAGCGCTAAATTCTCTTGCAGCGGAGAATAATTTGCGTCAGACCGATTTTCTTCGACTACCGTGACGACCGTCGTCGCGTTCACAAATCGCGCGAGATCGTCCACGTGTCCGTGCGTGTCGTCTCCTGTGATTCCGTTTTTCAGCCATAGCACATTTGTTGCGCCGAGGTAGTCGCGAAATATAGTCTCAATCTCTTCGCGAGCGACCCCCGGATTGCGCGCCTGCACATCGCTTAGCAGACATTCTTCTGTGGTCATCAAAGTACCGCGGCCGTTTACTTCGATACTGCCGCCCTCCAGCACCACACGGCATTTCTTGTGCTCGGGCTGCCACACGCGATGTTTTGTTTCGCGATTCGCTTTCGTGAACGCCACGGAATCTTTGCGCGCGTTGTCATATTTCGCCCAGGCGTTAAAAAGCCAGTGCGTCGCGGCTACTTCGTTCGTCGCGTTCTTGACGAATATCGGGCCGAAATCTCGAATCCATCCACGATCGGTAGGCACGCGGATGAATTCCACGGAATCAAGATCAGCGTGCGATTTTTTCAAGACCGCAATAGCTTTCGTTTCCGCCGCGCGCTCGTTCACAAGTATTCGCACGCGCTCAACTTTTGCGAGATGCCGCACAATATCCGCATACACCCACGGAATCGGCGAGAATTTTCCGGGCCAATCGGTGAGTTCATGCGGCCACGCGAGCCAGGTCGCAGCGTGAGGATCCCACTCCGCCGGCATTCGATAGCCCAGCGAAAATGGGGTCGGTTGCGTTTTCACTTTCGTCGCGCTCATTCGTCCAGCCATCTTTGCAGTATTGGTTGATAAGCGTCGATGCGGCGGTCGCGCAGAAACGGCCAGTTGCGGCGCGTGTCCTCCGATTTCGCCGGATCGCATTCCACCACCAAAATTTCTTCCTTGCTATCGCCTGCTTCGGCCAACATCTCGCCAAACGGGCTAGCCACAAATGAATGGCCCCAGAATTCGAGGCCCGCCTTTTTCGTGCCCTCAAATCCCACGCGATTCGCGACGGCGACGTAAGTTCCATTCGCAATCGCGTGCGAGCGCTGAATCGTTCGCCACGCGTCGAGTTGCGCCGCTCCGAATTTCTTTTTCTCGCTCGGATGCCAGCCAATGCTCGTGGGATAAAAAATTACCTGCGCGCCTTGCAGTGCCACCAATCGCGAACCCTCCGGATACCACTGGTCCCAACAGATTTGCACTCCGATGCGCGCATATTTCGTGTCGAAAACCGGGAATCCTAGATCACCGGGCGTGAAATAGAATTTTTCGAAATAGAGCGGATCATCTGGAATGTGCATCTTGCGGTATCGCCCAAGCATTGATCCATCCGCGTCAATCACCACAGCCGAATTGTGATACACACCGGCGGCGCGCCGCTCAAAGACTGAAACCACTAGCGCCACCGACTTTTCCTTTGCCACCGCTGCGAGTGCTTCCGTCGTTGGACCAGGAATGCTTTCGGCTAGCGCAAACAGATCTGCATTTTCTTCGCGGCAGAAATATTCGGAGCCAAACAATTCGTCGATGCAAATAATTTGCGCGCCGCGCTTCGCTGCTTCCCGAACCTTTTCTGCGGCACGCGAACGATTTTCGTCCCCATTCGCCGTGGAACGCATTTGGATCAGCCCAACCGTAAACGTCTTCGTCACGGCGCTGCCGTTTTCACGAGCCATACTAAGAATCCTACCATGTCCTTGCATGGAAAAAATCTGTGCCGGTCTCAATTTCTCTCTTTCTTTGCGCTCGGATTTCTAATATTAATTAATTCCAATTCGGCGGCGATTTTATTTTACAAAAAATAGTTTTTGTTGCCTTCGCGTGTGTAAGATGTGACGCATAAATCCATTTTGGAGAGCCGATGGCAAAAGCAAAAAAGACGGTGACGGGCCGCGTGCTTCACAATCCAGTGAAGGACAAGCTCAGGCCAACTTTCCCGCTGGATCTTTCCAAGGTGCACTCGATCGACGATCTCGTCCGCGCCATGGGCGAAACCGCGTTCACCGGCCGCCAGGTGGGCGATGCGGCCGATGTGCTTGAGGCGATGGCGCGCGACAAAGAGTGCTTCGTGGTCTTGACTCTTTCCGGCGCGATGACGGTCGCGAAGATGGGGCTGATTTTTTGCGACCTCGTAGAATCCGGCATCGTAAAAGCAATTGTTTCCACGGGCGCCCTGATGGCGCACGGTCTGGTGGAAGCCACGGGGCTGAAACATTATCGCTACGATCCGAAAATGAATGATCGCGAACTTTTTCGCGCAGGTTACAACCGCGTCTACGATTCGCTCGAACCCGAAACAAATCTCGATCACGTGGAAGAAGTCGTTCAGAAAATTTTGAACGATTGGGACGCTTCCGAAGTGATGTGCAGTTGGAAATTTAATCGCAAGATCGGCGAGTATCTTCAGAAAATATACCAACGGGACGCGGAATCTTGAAAACCGCGGCGCATATGTAACGTGCCGGTATTCGTTCCCGCTTTCACGGATTCGGAATTGGGCATCGATTTCGCATTGCATCAGCGCTCGCGCAAACGCCGCAACGCGCAGCCGCTTCGCTACGATCCATTTGAAGATTTCGAATATTTCGCGCAAACCATGATCGGCAAAAAAGAAAATCGGCATCGTCACCATTGGCGGTGGCGTGCCGCGCAACTGGTCGCAACAATTTGGAGTATTCGCCGAACTGCTCGCGCGCCGCGGCTACGAGAAATTGCCGCTGAAGCGTTATCACTACGGCTTGCGGATTTGTCCGGAGCCGGTGCATTGGGGCGGCCTCTCCGGCAGCACTTACTCCGAGGCGATTTCGTGGGGGAAATTCGTGCCGCCGGAAGAGGGCGGAAAATTCGCGGAAGTTCTTGACGATGCGACCGTCGCACTCCCACTTGTGGTCGCGGCGGTGCTTGAGCGATTGAAGTATTTCAAGCACGGAAAAAAACGCGCAGCAAAGTAATAATCCAGGGTCCCTTTTCGCGCGGTGAATAGTGGCTGCAAAAACCTCAAAGGGCCTAACCGACGAATCCTACAAAGCGCGCATCGGCGATGCGGTACTGATCGAAAAGAGCGGCAAGAATTGGGCGCAGTGGTTCGCGATTTTGGATAAATCCGGCGCCGCGAAATTCAAACACCCCGAAATCGCCGACATTCTCTACTCGAAGCACAAAGTTCCGGGCTGGTGGGCCCAAATGATTTCCGTTGGCTACGAACAGGCCCGCGGAATTCGCGGGAAGTATGAAAGCTGCAACGCCACGTTCAGCGCAAACTGCAGCCGCACCTTCGCCTGCAATGTAAAAGACGTTTTTCGCGCATGGGCGAACGACAGTCAGCGCAAGACTTGGCTCAGCTCCGACAAACTCTCAATTTCAAAAGTAAATGAAAACAAAACTGTCCGCGGCGCCTGGGACGGCGCAAGCCGCGTCGAAATTCGATTCACTCCAAGAGGGGAAGGGAAGACTCAAATCGCCGTGGATCACATGAATCTGGCAGACAGCGCTGCCGTGGAAAAAATGAAAGCGTTCTGGGCGAAAAATTTAGAGAAACTCAGGGAAAAAGTGGAAGTACCCGCCGGCGCCAGGTCAAAACGCGCTAAGAACTAATCGCCCTCAAGGAGAATCGCCGCCGAAAGCACCGTAGTCCACAATCCGCGCTTGTCTCCCACGGCAGATTGAGTGATGTTCAGCGTGCGCACGATCTTATTCGAAATTCTGTACACTTCTTTTTTCTCGTCCCACGAAAGCGCCGCATCGAATTCCACATTCAGCGTCGTGGCGAGCATTTCCGCCGCAAGCTCTTCGGTATATTCGCCCGCGACTTCTTCGGTTTCGCCAAATGAATGATGCTCCGACAAATATCCATACATCGATTTGTCAGACGGCAGCGCGAGTCCCACGCCAGCTGCGATCAGGCGGTGCGGTTCGCGCGTGGAATTTTCGCTGATCACCGTGAACGCCACTTGTCCCGGCTTAATGTGCTTCAATCCTTCGCTGCGCGAGATCAATTTGCAGTTTGGCGGAAAAATACTGGAGACGCGGACGATGTTGCACGCGGCGATTCCCGCATTTCGCAACGCGAGCTCAAAGCTCGAGAGACGCTCCCGATGTTTTCCTACACCTTTTGTGAGAAAAATTTTCTTCGCGACGAACGCCATGTACTGTTTTGGGCTGCAGGTATCTGCAGTCAGATGTCGACTGCTTGCCGCTAATGATAGCGCGAAAGCGAGCGCGAAAATAGCAAGAACGCCGCGCACTGTCAATGCGATTCACGATTTGTGCGAAAATTCTTCTCGAGTAACAATTCGCAGTGCGATCCCCGCAACAAAAGTGTCAGCAATTCAACTTTTCATCGCCACTTGCACAAATTTCACCAGCACCGTCGACATGATTTGCAGCTTTCGCAGGTCGTCGCTACGAAAATCCGTGCCCGACTCTTCCTGCGAACGCGCTTTTCGCGAAATTTGCACCACTCCGATCGTTTTATTTTCCAAAAGTATCGGCGCGCTCATTATTTTCTGAATTGTTTCGCCCTGAGTCCTTCCGATCGGCACCGCTTCGAATACCGAAGCATGCCGCGAGTTCGCAAAATTGTTACTGATTTCTCCGCGTTTCTCGCGCGCCGTTTTTGCCGCCAGCGACCCGGTACTGCTCAACGGAATCGTTCCTATCGTTCGCAATTTTTCGGGAATAATAAATTTCAGCAATTTTCCCTTCGCGATCACTCCCAGCACCGCGACTTCATCATTCGCCACTCCAAACGCGTGCGCGATTCTTCCCGCGATAGCATCCAGGATTTCGGGATCGGTTGGTTCGGGCGCCAGTTCCAGCCGCGCCACAAGCGGGTCGATTTCCGCTGCTGCCGGGATCGCTTTTGTCACTCGCGCCTCATTGTGCGGTTCATTCGTGCTCAATTATAGCCAAACATGGTTCTTTGCCACGCGGCAAATTTCTCCGTGTAGCCGTCTTGCAATGCCCTCGCGGAATTTCTATACTGCAACTTCCGGTCCGGTATCAAGTCCGGCGGAAAGCGAGTCGGGAGATTTAATGGCGTCCTCAAGTTCCGGCGCAAAGGCAGATCACAGTTTTCTTCTTCGCAAATTACATTCTCTTACGGGCCTAATCCCCATTGGCGCCTATCTAGTCGATCATATTTGGTCGAATAGTTATGCGCTCGTCGGCGAAGCGAATTACAACCACCAATCCGCTGACTTGCAAACCGTTCCCTGGCGCATCCCCATCGAAATTCTGGTGATCTGGGCGCCGCTTGCATATCACGCGTTCTACGGTTTTTACGTTTGGGCGCGCGGCAAAAATAATGTCTCTGCGTATCCGTGGGTTGGCAACTGGATGTACACCGTTCAGCGCTGGACGGGCCTCCTCGCATTCATATTTATCGCCTGGCATCTTTACGACGAGCGTTTTCTCACCCACGGCATGTCCACTTACGCCGACGTTTACAACACCATGCAGAATCCGTGGTTCTTCACATTCTTCCTTGTTGGAGTCACCGCGGCATCGGTGCATCTCGGCGTCGGCATTTGGAATTTCGCCTGCAAGTGGGGGCTCGCAGCGACCGTGAAATCGCAGCGCGCTGCGGGACTTCTCGGTACGGCCATCGGCGCCGTCATGGTTTTCATGAGCGTCACAATTGTCATCTGCTTCCGTTACGGCTGGCATCCGCTCAATTCTTACGTGTCCCAGATAAAATGAGACAACCTAAAATTATCGTAGTGGGTGGAGGCTTGGCCGGGCTCATGGCCACGATTCGCGTCGCCGAGGCCGGAATTCCCGTCGATCTTTTTTCCATCGTGCCTGTAAAGCGCTCGCATTCTGTTTGCGCGCAGGGCGGAATCAACGCCGCGAAAAATACCAAAGGCGAAGGCGATTCCGTCTGGCAGCATTTTGACGATACCGTCTACGGCGGCGATTTCCTCGCGAATCAATCGCTCGTCAAGCGCATGTGCGATGCTGCGCCCGGCATCATCGATCTTCTCGATCGCATGGGCGTGATGTTCAATCGCACTCCTGAAGGAAATCTTGATTACCGCCGTTTCGGCGGCACGCTTTTCCATCGCACCGCATTTGCGGGAGCAACCACCGGCCAGCAGCTTCTCTACGCGCTCGACGAGCAAGTCCGCCGTTTCGAAGCCGAAGGCAAAGTAAAAAAATACGAAGGCTGGACGTTTCTCTCCGCCGTGATCGACGAGGCAGGCATCGGCCGCGGCATTTGCTGCATGGATCTAAAATCCATGGAAGTAAGAACATTCCCTGCCGACGCCGTAATTTTTTGCACTGGCGGCATCGGCGCAATTTTTGGCCGTTCCACAAATTCCGTAGTCTGCACCGGCTCCGCGCAATCCGCGCTTTTCCAGCAGGGAGTCGATTACGCCAACGGTGAATTTATTCAGGTGCATCCCACCGCGATTCCCGGCGAAGACAAACTTCGCCTCATGAGCGAATCCGCGCGCGGCGAAGGTGGCCGCGTCTGGGTTCCCAAGAGCGCTACCGATAATCGCGCGCCAAATTCCATTCCCGTTGCCGACCGTTTTTATTTTCTCGAAGACTGGTATCCGAAATACGGCAACCTCGTCCCTCGTGACGTCGCAACTCGCGCCATTCACAAAGTTGTTTTCGAACTCAAACTCGGCATCAGCGGCCAGCAAGCCGTCTATCTTGACGTCACGCACATCCCGAAAGAAATTCTCGACCGCAAACTCGAAGGCATCCTCGAAATTTACGAAAAGTTTCTCGGCGTCGATCCCCGCGTCGAACCCATGAAAGTTTTTCCCGGAATGCACTACACCATGGGCGGCATCTGGGTCGATAACGAAAATCAAGCCACGAAAGTCCCCGGAATTTACGCTGCCGGCGAATGCGAATATCAGTACCACGGCGCGAATCGCCTCGGAGCGAATTCTCTCGTCTCCTGCATTTTCGGCGGCGGAATCGCCGGCCCCGCGGCCGTCAAATACAGCCGCGATCTCGAAAAAAGTTGCGATAGCACGCCTGCTTCAGTTTTTGAACGTGAAGCATCTCGCCAGAAGGGAATCAACGACGCGCTGATCGCTCAACGCGGCACCGAAAGTCCCATCACCATCTGGAAGGAAATGGGCGATTGGATGACGGAACACGTAACCGTCACGCGCAAAAACGATGGTCTCCAGCGCGCCGACACGAAATTGCAAGAACTGATCGAGCGCTCGAAAAAAATGGATCTCTCCGATCGCACCAGTTGGTCCAATCAAACTCTAAATTTCGCGCGCGAGCTCAACAACATGCTCATCCTCGCTCGCGTCATCACTCTCGGCGCGATTCCGCGCAATGAATCCCGCGGCGCGCACTACAAGCCCGATTTTCCGGAGCGCGACGATCCGAATTGGCTGAAAACCACGCGCGCAAAATGGGTTGGCGGCGAGATCAAGCTCGAATACGATCCGGTAGATATTGCGCTGCTTCCGCCGCGCACTCGAAAATATTAGGTGCGGAAAAATATATGGCCGACAAAAAAGTCATCGTTCGCGTAAAGCGCCAACAATCTCCCACCGAGCGCCCACACTGGGAAGAATTCACGCTCGATTGGCGCCCGTACATGAACGTCATCATCTGTCTCCGCGATATCGCCGAGCGCCCATCCACCAGCGACGGCAAAGCTACCACCCCAATCACTTACGATTCGAATTGCCTCGAAGAAATTTGCGGCTCTTGCGCGATGGTCATCAATGGAAAAGTTCGTATGGCCTGTTCCGCGCTCGTCGATCACCTCGATCAGCCGATTCGCATCGAGCCGATGACGAAATTTCCCGTTGTTCGCGATCTCGCCGTCGATCGCACCTTCATGTTTGAAAGTTTAAAGCGTGTGAAAGCCTGGATACCCATCGACGGCACCTACGACATGGGCGAAGGTCCGAAGATGGCGCCCGAAGTTCAGGAAAAGGCCTATCCGCTTTCGCGCTGTATTTCCTGCGGCGCGTGCCTCGAAGTTTGTCCGCAAGTGAACGCGAATAGCGCTTTCATCGGCGCCGCCATCATCAGCCAGGTGCGGCTCTTCAACATGCACCCAACAGGCGCGATGCACAAGAAGGAACGCGTCGAAGCCGTCAGCGCCGCAGGCGGAGTGCAGGACTGCGCCAACGCCCAAAATTGCGTCCACGCCTGCCCAAAATCAATTCCACTCACCGAATCCATCGCCGAAGTAAATCGCGACGCGATTCTGCAAAACACATTAGGTTGGCTCTTGGGATAGTGCGATTCCTGGGAACGCCGATCTCCGTATCGGCGCTTCTGCTTATGCTCTCATCTGCGCCTTTTGCATCCCGATGGTGTGTATCGGGGCCGAATCCCGCTTTAGCGGGTGAGGGACCTGCTGTTCAGCCTTTGACGTTACGGCCCTCGAAAAACTCTCCACCTCGCACCACAACCCCACTCCGCCGCCCCGTCCGCAATCACACGGCCGGGGCGTTTTTACCTCGGAGCGGTCACCTCACTAATTGTGATCCGGATGTTGATGGCGCCAATTCCAATAATCGCGTTGCTCTTTCTTGCTGGCATTTTTGAACTCGTGATTCTTTTTGTGGTTGTCAGTCAAATACACTCCCCACGCGCGATTCTCATTGTCGTCCCATGCGTGGTAATCGTTGTGATCCTTATCGTAAAACTTCACCTGAACGCTTGCTTCCTGCGGTACGGGAGCGGCAAATATCGCCACCGGCGCCGCAAGCACAGCGGTTAGAATGAGCGAAGCGAAACAGCGTTTTGCAAGATGCATCGTGTACTCCTCCAAAATTTCAGAATGTCCGCTTTTTAATTTGCGGCACCTACCACTCTGCCCGCTCACCATCCCGCCGTATGTCCAAAACAGCACACCGTTCCTTCCCGCGCATATCTTCAAATGAGGGCGCCCCATGTTCGGCCCGCAAAGCGGGCGAACGCGGGCTTGCCGATCGCCATACCCGAACATTTCCGCCCCGCATCAAACACTCGAATCCCCGGAGAAACTAATGCCATCCCCAATCAAATCCCGTGCAGCACAAATCTCCCGCGCCAATGGACCATTCGAAATCGTTGAACGTGAAATCCCCGCGCCCGGTCCCGGCGAAGTCCGCATCAAAGTTCAAGCCTGCGGCGTCTGCCACAGCGATTCGATCGTCAAGACCGGCGCATTT
The DNA here is from genome assembly GCA_963721845.1 of uncultured Acidobacteriota bacterium. GTDB lineage: Bacteria > Acidobacteriota > Terriglobia > Acidiferrales > UBA7541 > DASTCZ01. The sequence continues at coordinate 27,121 of CAVRKW010000001.1, forward strand.
CCCGGTCTCGAATATCCGCGCATCCCCGGCCACGAAGTTGTCGGCGTAATCGAATCCATCGGCGAAGGCGTGCCAAATTTCAAAGTGGGTCAGCGCGTAGGAGTCGGCTGGCACGGCGGAAGTTGCGGCTATTGCGATCATTGCCGCCGCGGCAATTTTTTCAGCTGCCAGACAATCACCAAGATCACCGGCATCTATCGCGACGGCGGCTATGCCGATTACATGCTTGCGCTAGCTTCGGCCGTCGCTCGCGTTCCCGATGAACTCTCCGCTGTCGAAGCTGCGCCGCTCATGTGCGCTGGCGTCACCACTTTTAATTGTCTTCGTAATTCCGGCGCGAAGCCCGGCGAAGTTGTCGCGATCCTCGGTCTCGGTGGACTTGGCCATCTCGGAGTTCAATTCGCCGCCAAGGCAGGCTACAAAACCATCGCCATCGCGCGCGGGAAAGATAAAGAGCCTCTCGCGAAGCAACTAGGCGCCGCTCAATATATTGATAGTCAGTCGCAGGATCCTGCCGCTGAACTCCAAAAATTGGGCGGCGCAGTAGCCGTCCTCGCCACCGTCACCAACGCCGACGCCATGAAATCCGTAATCGGCGGCCTCGCTCCCAATGGAGTTTTCATGATCATCGGCGCCGTCCCTTCGCTCGACGTGCCATCCTTGCAGCTCCTCACCAATCGCCAAGCAGTAAAGGGCTGGTACTCTGGCACTTCAATCGATTCTCAAGACACTCTCAACTTCAGCGTTCAAACCGGCGTCCGCTCCATGAACGAATCCTATCCCCTCGAACAAGTAAACGAAGCCTACGACCGCATGTCCAGCGGCAAAGCCCGCTTCCGCGTTGTCCTAACGCTAGAGTAGCGCAGCCATTCCTGGCTGCGGCCTTTGGTTCATCTTCTGACGTTGAGGGTGCCGCATCCTTTGAAGTTTAAGGGTGCGGACTTTGACTTTGCGCTTCCGTCTCCAGATATCTCAAAATCAGCGCCGCAAGCCTCCCAGCCGCCCCCTCCTGCATTTCCAAATACAACTCCGGCTCAATCACCTCAAGCTCCATCAACCAAATCCGCCCGCGGTCGACCACCACATCCACCCGAGCAAAAACCGCAGGCCACGGAAGCAGCTTCAAAACTCGAGCCGCAAACGGCAACGCAATCGCCGGAGCCTCCCCCGCAATCACCGTCCCGCCATGTTCCACCTGCACGCGAAAATCACTTGCAGCAGGCTTCTTATTCACCGCATGGCTGTACTCGCCGCCGATATAAACCAGTGACCACTCGCCTTCCGTCTCAATCGCCTCAATGAACCGCTGTACAATCGCCGGTCCGCGCACTATCCCCGAATTTCTCCGCTCCGTCCGATGCGCGCTAGCCGATACCACCGGCTTCACCACTGCCTCGCGCCATTCCCGCGCCGCACACACCTCACTCAAATCGATTTCCTCTCCAGCATCCACAAAAATTGTTTCCGGAATCACAGCTCCTCCAGCCGCAAGCTCTCCCAAATATGTCTTGTTCGCATTCCACCGAATCAACTCGGGCGTGTTCACTACCACAACGCCGCAACTCTCAAGCCTCCCAATCCACCCTAGAAATATTTCCACCTGCAAATGGTAATCCCAGCAAGACCGCACAATCACCGCCTCAAACCCACTCCACTCCCGCGCCGCATCCTTCCAATCCACCACCTCAACCTCAAATCCAATCGCCCGAAGCGAATCCACCAGCCGCCGATCACCACCCGGCAGCACCTCCTCCGAACTAGCAATTCCAATCCGCATTTCAGTTCCCGGTCTCAATTTCTCTGCTCTCCTACCACGAGTGAGCCTTCCAATCAGCAGATGATCACACGTAAATAATGCTGCCAGTAGCAAGGTTTTGTATCAGGGCACGACCTCTGGTCGTGCCAATTAACTTTGTAAATGACTCCGGCTGTAGCCGCTGAGTCACGCAATCTCGCAGAAATGTCTCACTGCAAAATCTGAAACGCGCACTGCACAGTCGCTCGTAGGATTATTTTTTCAGGATTGATTACCGGCGCATTCGGCGCACTTATCTGAGAAAGATCCTTATACTTCACCGGAGGCATTCGCTGAACTTCAACCGTCTGATCCGCGACAGGCATCCTTACGACTGATCGAATTTGAGTCACATCCACATTTGCAAATCTCAGCACTCCAACTTTCTGGCCCTTCTCCGCCAGCGCCGCATTCGCCCTACCGGTCGCCCGCCGCATCGCGTCCGCCACAGCTCGCTGCTTCCCAGCCTCCTCATCCGCCAGCGAATACGTCAGCGAACGAAAATCCGTAATCTCATCCGTCACCGATTCATCCATGATCGGCCCCAGCTTCGTAAAGTCCCGCACCTTCAAAACAATTTGGCTCGTCACCCGAAACGATCGTGCGCGCTTCTTCCGGTCTCCCTCATAGTAGGGAGTCACCAGCAGCACTCCGCTAAACACATCCGCCTTCGCAATGCCATTCTTATCCGCGAGCGCCGCGATCTTTTGAAGCGCCGCTGCCGCCTTGTCGTACGCGGGCTTCAAATCCTTTTCCTGCGAAGCAATGTCAAACGTCAGCGTCGCCAGGTCCGGATCAGCTTCGTAAGTTCCTTCCGCCTGAATCACCAGCGTATCAGCTACAAATTTCACATCCGAATTCTGTGCTCTCGACGCAAAAGGGAACAGTGACAGCACCACCACACAAAAAGCCGCGCGTTTCATCCTCTCCTCCTGGACTGGCTACCTCGACGCCTGCCCACTGCGATGCCCCCTCCGTTACCGGTGTTGCACCGTAAAGACATCCTAACCCACGTCCGAAATTCCCATTTTGGAACTCCGTCCGTATGGGACTAGTACTCTCATTTTATATTTAGTTCTTGACAACTGTTTCGGTTTTTGAGATAATGCACATGGAGAATTTCCTTCAAAATTCACGGTCGCAGGGCTTGTTGTCGCGCAGAACTGCGCTCGAATAGTTCCAAAACGGAAAAAGAGGCTATCAGGGGGCTCCGATGCCACGTAAGTCTAGCTATATCTGCAGTTACGAGAGTAGTACTAGCTAACTCCTGTAGAATCTGCAGTTACGCGAAAAGAGGGGGGTGGGGGGCTTGCTGATGATCGCTTCAGAATCCGAACGGCAACTTTTGAGCACGACGTTGGCTGGGCCGTCCAGCTCAAAACCGGCAGGCCGGCCCAATTGCGCCGCAACACTTGAGGCAACACCCATTTCTTTCGTCCTTAACTCTCGGAAAGGCTTTAAGGTATTCTCACTCGCATGAAAATTGTGACCGCGGTTGCTGCCGGCCTGCTCCTCGCCGCCATGCTTCCGGGACCTGCTATGACTGACGACATCGCCGACCGCGCGCACAAAATTCATTTCAGTTCGATCGTGGTGGATACCCACGACGATACGCCGCAGCGATTTTTCTTTGAGAATTTCGATCTCGGTCATCGCGACCCGCTGGGCAGCATCGATATTCCGCGCATGCGCGAAGGCGGTCTCGGCGCCATATTTTTCTCGATCTGGTGTCCCGCAACCTTGACGGGCCCACCTGCCGTCCAGCGCGCGCTAGATTTAATTGATGGAGTTCGTGAGCAAGTGCAGAAGCATCCGCAAGATTTAGTTCTCGCCACAACGGCGGACGAAATTCGCCGCGCCCACCAGCAGGGGAAAATCGCCATCCTCATGGGAGTTGAGGGCGGCTACATGATCAACAACGATCTCGGCGTGCTCCGGCAATTCGCCGCGCTCGGCGTGCGATACATGACGCTCACGCACACGCTAGATATCGATTGGGCCGATTCCAGCACAGATGCGCCGAAGCACGAAGGCCTCACTCCATTCGGCAAAGATGTAATTCGCGAAATGAATCGTCTCGGAGTGATGGTGGATATTTCGCACGTCTCCGACAAAACTTTTTACGACGCGCTTGAAGTGAGCAAAGCTCCGCTCATCGCATCGCACTCATCCTGCCGCGCGATCAGCGGCGCTCCGCGCAACATGACGGAGGACATGATCAAAGCCCTCGCCGCAAAGGGCGGAGTGATTCAAATTAATTATCACGTGAGTTTTCTCAGCGAAGCCTATCGCACCGCCGCCGCAAAAAGCGATGAACTAAAGCAGCGCACCGCCGCAGCGGAAAAAATCGCAGGCACAAACGAAGCAGCAAGTGTTCGCGCCGATGATTCCGTCGCTCACCAGATGATGAACGAGGGAAAACTTCCCAAAGTAAATTGGGAAGAAATTATGGATCACATCGATCACGCCGTAAAATTAGTCGGCGCAGATCACGTCGGCCTCGGCTCCGATTTTGATGGCGCCACCATGCCCATCGGCATGGAAGATGTCTCCAAAATTCCGCAGCTCACCGAAGCCATGCTCCGCCGCGGCTACAGCGAAGACGACATCCGCAAAATTCTAGGCGGCAACACCCTCCGCGTGATGGCGGAAAACGAGCATGTCAGCAGCGAAATTCAATCGGCCGGGCATGGCACGCTCCTCTCCGAAGACGTTCCGAAAACCTCGTTCACGAATCCGAAGACACAGGGCCCTACTTGCGCCTATTGTCCGCGTCCGGATTATTCCGAAGAAGCTAAGCACGCCAAGCTCGAAGGCGACGTGCTACTGAGCGTCCTGGTTGGAATCGATGGCAAGGCTTTCGAAATTGATGTGATCAGGGGTCTGGGAATGGGCCTCGATGAAAAGGCTGTAGAGATCGTCAAAAAGTGGAAATTCAACCCTGGGTTGGATACTGATGGCAAGCCAATCAAGGCGCGAGTACAGATAATTGTTTCGTTCCGGCTGCTGGGGCACAATTGATTTTCAACAACCTGAGGAGAAAACAAGAATGAAGATTTCAAAGTACAAAGTAACGATCGCGGTTTTGGCGATGGCTCTTGGGACATCGCTAGTTAGCGCGCAGACGGGCACTCAAACTCCACCTCCGGCAAAAAAGCCAGCGACTTCGACGGCTACGAAGACACCGGCGACGCCTGCGGGGCCAGGATACGACAAGGCTCTGCTTACTCCCGCTCTGCTGAAAGCAAAAGCTCCCGACGATTTCTCGGTGAAATTTGTCACCACCAAGGGCGATTTCACCGTGCAAGTCACTCGTGCGTGGGCTCCGCTTGGCGCCGATCGTTTTTACAATCTCGCGAAACATCATTTTTTTGATGGCGTCACATTTTTCCGCGTGATTCCCGGCTTCGTCGCGCAATTCGGCATCAGCTCATTTCCCGCGGTAGCGAAAGTTTGGGACGGCGATGCCGCGAGAATTAAAGATGATCCAGTCATTCGCCACAACACTCCGGGCACGCTCGTCTTCGCGAAGACGAATGAGCCGAACTCGCGTGGCACGCAGCTATTCATCAACTACGGCGACAACTCCAAAAGCCTCGATTCACAGGGATTTTCGCCATTTGGAGAAGTCACCGATGGCATAGATGTGGTGAAGAGCTTTTACGGCGGTTATGGCGGTGACCTGGATCAGGACAAGATGAGAGACGGCGGAAAGGATTACGTCTCGAAGAATTTCCCGCAAATGGATTCGATCAAAACTGCAACCGTGATCGAGGCACCGAGGCCGGCGGCGACGCCAGCAAAGAAGCCAGCACCAAAACCGGCGCCGAAACCGGCAACAACTCCGAAGCCGCAAGGGAACTAGTGCGCGATCGCGCGAATTGGCCAAAAGCTACGCCGCTCGTTTTGCAAGAAGAGATGGTTTAGGTATCAGGGCACGAATTTATTCGTGCCGACCAGACAACATAAACGACAGGGGTTTTAACCCCTGTCGTTTATGTCTAAACGCCCAGCACGCCCACAAGTTCGCGCACCGAATTCGCCGACTTGTCGAGCGCAGCTTTTTCTTCGGGCGTCAATTTAACTTCGATGATTTGCTCGATGCCGCGCGCGCCAAGTTTCACCGGCACGCCGACATAGAGTCCCTTGATTCCGTATTCGCCATCGAGGTGCGCGGCGCAAGGAAGAATTTTCTTTTTGTCTTTGAGAATCGCCTCCACCATTTCGGTGACGGCGGCGGAAGGCGCGTAATAAGCCGATCCGGTTTTGAGCAAGTTAACGATTTCCGCGCCGCCTTTGCGAGTGCGATCCACGATGGCATCGATGCGTTCTTTGGGAAGCAGATCGGGAAGAGGAATTCCAGCAACAGTGGAATATCGCGGCAGCGGAACCATATCGTCGCCATGTCCACCGAGCACAAACGAATGTACATTTTCAACGGAGACATTTAATTCCATCGCGACGAAAGTGCTCATGCGCGCTGAGTCCAGCACGCCGGCCATTCCGATGACGCGATTTTTCGAAAAGCCGCTGAGTTTGTATGCGGCTTGCGCCATCGCATCGAGCGGATTCGTAACCATGATCAGAATTGCGTTCGGCGAAAACTTTACGATCTGCTCGATCACGGCTTTGATCACGTCGTAATTTGCTCGCAGAAGATCGTCGCGGCTCATGCCGGGCTTACGCGGAAATCCGGCGGTGACAACCACCACGTCGCTATTCGCGGTTTCGCGATAGTCGCCGTTTTTTGTGGAGATGCCCATGGCGTGCGCATCCGATTTCGTAATCGGAGTGGATTCGAGCATGTCCAGCGCTTTTCCGGCGGGCACGTCTTCGAGAATGTCGGTGAGTACCACGTCCGCGAGTTCGCGATCCAGAATTCGCTGTGCGGTGGTCGCGCCAACAAATCCGCCGCCGACTACTGTGACTTTCTTGCGCATACTTCGTCTCCTTGAGAGGAAAAATGAATTAGAAATCGAAACTCAAAAACAAAATGTTTCGCAAAAACAATTCACAGCAATCAGCGAGCCGCAGAAACGTGGGCCATGTTTTCGATAATCGCAGTCGCGAATTCAGATGTCTTAACTTTCGTCGCGCCGGGCATCATGCGTTCCAGATCATACGTCACGCGCTTTTGCTCGATGGTTTTTTCGATGCCGCCCTCGATCAGCCGCGCGACTTCGCTCCAGCCGATGAAGTCAAACATCATCGCGCCGGAAAGCATGACGGAGCCCGGATTGATCACATCTTTATCGGCATATTTCGGGGCGGTTCCATGCGTCGCTTCGAAGCATCCGAAACCGTCGCCGACATTTGCGCCGGGCGCCATGCCGAGCCCGCCAACTTGCGCGGCGCATGCGTCGGATAAATAGTCGCCGTTGAGATTGGGGGTGGCCATCACCTGATACTCTTCCGGCCGCATCAGCACTTGCTGGAAAACGGAATCGGCGATGCGATCGTTGATTAAGAGTTTTTGTTTCCACTGGCCGCGGCCGTGAGTCGCGTAGATGGAATCGATTACCGATTTCACTTCCGCGTACATTTCGTTGCGGAAAGTTTCGGTGCCTTGTTCGAGGCCGGGTTCGATCATCGCAGCATTTTGTTCCGCGGTGAGTTGCGGATTTTTGTCGAGGTTGTCGACGACCCAGCTTTCGCGCTCGGTGATAATTTGCGCGCGGAATTCTTCGCGAGCGAGATCGTAGCCCCAGTCGCGAAATGCGCCCTCGGTGAATTTTTGGATGTTGCCTTTGTGTACGAGCGTCACGATGCGCTTCTTGTTTGCGAGCGCATATTCGATCGCGCGGCGCACAAGGCGTTTCGTTCCAAATGGCGACATCGGTTTGATCCCGACGCCGGAATCCATGCGGATCTGTTTCTTGGTGCCTTTGAGCATTTCGTTGTTTAGAAAGTCGAGCAGCTTTTTCGCTTCGGGAGATCCGGAGCGCCATTCGATTCCGATGTAAACGTCTTCCGTGTTTTCGCGGAAGATCATGATGTTCATTTTCTCGGGATGAAGCACGGGAGAGGGAACGCCGGGAAAATATCGCACCGGGCGAGTGCATGCATAGAGATCCAGAATTTGGCGGAGCGCGACGTTGAGCGAGCGAATTCCGCCACCGACCGGAGTTGTGAGCGGCCCTTTGATCGCGACACGGAAATCGCGAATCGCATCGACGGTATCGTTGGGCAGCCATTCTTTCAGTGCATTGAAGGCTTTTTCGCCCGCGAGAACTTCGTACCATTCCACGCTGCGTTTGCCGCCGAAGGCGCGCTCGACTGCCGCATCGAAAACGCTGCGCGATGCCTTCCAAATATCGCGTCCAGTTCCATCGCCTTCGATGAAAGGAATAATTGGATGATCGGGAACCTGAAATTTTCCGCCGGAGTACTCGATGGGTTTTCCATCCGCCGGAATCGCCGCTCCGTTGTAAGTCGCTTTCATTTCACCTGGTCCTTGACCGCGTTCGATGTTGCTGCACAGAAACTATTTGCGTGAATCGCGTCTGCTCCCGCTAGCGCGGGCTGCCGCAGGCAGAATCGCGAAGAGAGGAATTCACTCCGGGACTGAAGAAGATAACATTCGAGCGCGCAGAGTTCCAAACGAATCTTGGGGAATTATCTGCGCGGATTTCGCTACGTTTCGCCTGTCCAGGTTTTCTCGTAGAGCGCGCGAGTTTCTTCGCGCATCACGCGCAGCTCCTGGCGAACGTGATAGTGCTTGTCGCGAACGGAAATATTCCACCGGCGCAGCAAGGATTCCACACGAGCGGCAAGCGCTGGTTCGGGATCGCGACGCGCGCTGTGGCCGGTGATCAAGCGAATGGCGTGATCCACGCTGCGATAGAAAAGCGCCGACGCGCGCAGTTCGTTGGCGATCGCTGCGGACATGCCTGAGGCGACTGGTCCCGCGGATTCGAGCGACGAGATTTGCTGCAAGATATTTCCGCGGGGAGAGATTCCGGCGCGCAAACCGCGAGAAAGGAAAAGCAGCGCGACGATGTAATCCACATCGTAAAAACCGCCGGCAACTTTCTTGAATTCGCGTTCGGGCGGGCGTCCCGCTTCCCAAACGCTGCTCTCGTTGACGAGGCGTTCGCGCATTGCGGCGAGTTCGGCGCGGAGCGCGGCGGCATCGGTGAAACGTTGCGCACAGATTTCGTGGATGTCGCGAATCAATCGTTCGCCGAGTTCGATGTTTCCGGCAATCGCGCGCGCCTTGAGGAAGGATGCGCCTTCCCAAGCCCCAGCATCCCGGCGGAAGTATTCGAGAATGTAGGAAGTGCTCTGGACAATTTCGCCTTCGGCTCCGCGCGGACGGAGACGCGTATCGACAGGGAAGAGCATTCCATCGCGAGTCTGGCTGCTGGCGAATTGTACGAAGCGTTCAACGACGCGGCGCCACGGCTCGCGCTCTTCGGATGCGAGGTCGGATGTTGCGAAGATCACATCGGCGTCAGAGCCGATGTCCATTTCGCTGGAGCCGAGCCGTCCGAGTGCGATTACCGTGAGCGGACCGGAATTTAGTTCGTGCGAAGTGATGCTGCTTCGCGATTCGACGGCAATGTCGCGCGCGGCGAATTCGAGGGTTTCGCGAATTGCTTGATCGGCGTGGTCGGTGAGGCGAGCAAAAGTTTCGAACGGAGGAATTGAAGTTTTCAGCGCATTTAACAACGAGATGAAAACTTCCTGATGATAATCCTGGCGAACTGAATTCATGTCGCGCGGGAAGATGCTGTGCTGAAGGGGCGGTTGCTGCGTCGCGTTGCGATCTTCGGCGGCTACGACACGAATCAGGTGCGGCTCTCGGACCAGCCATTCGGCGGCGAAATCGCTTGCAGTGAAAAGTGTGGCGGCGCGTGAAAGCCAGCCGGGATTTTCCGCGAGGTCGTCCATCAGCGCCGCGTCAAGCGATGCGGAAGTCAGGTAATTCAGAATCCCGCGGCGAGCGTGGGCGTCGCCGCCGTGAGCGATTTCGTCGTATGCGTGCGCGACGATCGGCCAATCGGCGCCGATGCGGCGAAGTAACGCGCCGGGACCAGTTTCGGATTCGGATTCGAGCGGTGGGTGCGGGAGTTTCGGGCTGAGTTTCCGCGGCGAGCAAGCGTTCGTAAATCTCGCGCACTTCGCTGAAATGCTGGCGCAAGCGTTCGAGCAATTGTTCGCCCGCCGTACGTCCGGAGGACGCATCAGGCTCCACTCCGCAACGGCGCGCGAGACGTTCGATTGCTTCGGGTGATCGCGGCAGAGTGTGGCGTTGCAATCCATCGCGAAGCTGCAAACGATGTTCGACACGGCGGAAAAATTGGTAGGAGGCGCTGAGGCGGTGGAAGTCGCGACTACTCAAATGAGATTTATCATGCAGCCGCTGCATCGCGACGAGGGTGGTGCCGGAGCGAATCCACGGCTCGCCGCCACCGTAAAGGCGCTGCAAACATTGCACGATGAATTCGATATCGCGAATTCCGCCGGGGGTGAGTTTCACGTTCCAGAGTGCGGTGTGATCGCCGGGCTCAGAATTGCGGCGCAACTCGCGCGTAATTTCTTCGCGCGCACGAACGACGGCGCCGAGCGCGACGAGATTAAATTCGGGGCGATAGACAAGAGGCTGCACTTCGCGGACAAATTTATTTCCGGTGACGACGTCGCCGGCGGAACAGCGCGCCTTGACGAGCATTTGCAATTCCCACTCGCGCGCTGCGCCGCGATAGTAGGCGAGAGCGGCTTCGATACTCGTAGCGAGAATTCCTTCGCGGCCTTGAGGGCGAAGGCGCAAGTCGACGCGGAAGAGGGCGCCGTCGCTGGTCATCTCGGTGAGAAGTTTTGAAACGCTTTGCGCGAGACGCACAAAGAATTCGGAATTTGTGGTGGGGCCAAGGCGGCCGCCGGTGGTAGCGCCATCGCTTCCGTAGATAAACATCAAGTCGATGTCCGAACTGTAGTTGAGTTCCTGGCCGCCAAGTTTTCCGAGGGAGAGAATTGCGAGCCGCGAATTGATGAGCTTGCCTTCGGAATCGGCGGATTGCGGCAAGCCGTAATCGTGTTCGAGTTTTTGTTCGCAGATGCGAAGCGCGGTATCGAGAAGCACGTCGGTAAGCTGCGAAAGTTCGAGGGTGGTGTCGGCAAGTGTGGCGATGCCGAGAACATCACGCAAAGTGATGCGCAAATATTCGCGGCGTTTGAAGCGGGCGAGGATCAGCGCAGGAGGAAGATCGAACGCTGTAGCCGCAAAGCGCGCGTATTCCTCGTGCAAGTCTTCGGGGCGCTTCATACGATCGATCGTGGCGGAGTGAGCGCTTGCGGGGCGATCGAGCCAGAGAATTAATTCCGGCTGGTGAAGAAGCATGTCGCTGAGGTAGCGGCTGTAACTGAAAATCGTGAGCAGATGCAGGAGCGCGCGGGGATTCTTGCTGAGAAATTGCAGCACGGATTCAATGTTGCGAGGCGTGCCGTCGGGCGCTTCGGCGCGGAGGTAGCGCTCGAGATAATTGAGCGAGCTATCGGGATCGGGAAGCTGCGCGAGAAGCGCGGGAAGTTTTAGCCAAAGATCGCGAGGCAGCGTGATGGCGATTCCGGCGAGAGTGATTTCGGCGCTATCGGGTTGCGCGAATGCGATGCCGGTAAATGGCGCGTCCATCGAATTTATTTATAACACGTGGGGGAGGAGAGGTAAGGAGGTGCGACGTGGAGTGTTTTCTAGGCGATCCACGGATTTACGACAGGAACGTCTAGGTCTTGGAAATGGGAAGTATTGCGGGTAGCGAAGGTGGCACGGGTGGCGAGAACAATTCCCGCAATCATACTGTCGCGCCAGTCTGCGGGACGTCCCTGCTGTTGCCGCAAAGTCATCAGATCGGCCGCACATCGTGCGGCCGCCGAATCGAAGGAGGCGATGCGGCTTACAATTTTCTCTGCGAGGAGCGCGTCGTGTGCATTGAGCAACGCCGACCGCCGTTTTCCGACCGGCATGACTTGTAATCCAAGGCGAACTTCTAGCAGTGTGATCGAAGTGATCCAGATTGAACTGCGAGGCTGTTTATCGAGCCAAGCGATAACACTTGGGTTGGGCGGCCGCTGCATGAGTTCGGAGAAAACATTTGTATCGAGAATTATCATTACTTGAACCGCGGCGGCCTCAGACGGCCATGAATCTCTCGAATGGGCGTCTTAAGTCCAATCTTGGCGAACATCGCGGCAATTTCGGTCCCGAGACCCGTTGAAGGTGCGTCCTCCTGCGCGACTGCGTTGCGAAGGATATCGCGGACTTCCGCCTCGGTGCTGCGGCCGTGCCGCGCCGCCCGGCGCTTGAGGCGAGTTTTGACGCTATCTTCGAGATTGCGGACTACCAGTTGGGCCATTGCTACCTCCAGATTGATATCATGATATCAATCTGGAGGCCAATCGGTCAAGTGTCGGTAGAACAGGTTAAATGTCGTAATACAGCTGAAACTCGTAGGGGTGGGGGCGCATGCGGACTGGATCTATTTCGCGCTTGCGTTTGTAATCGACCCACAGGTGGATGAGTTCTTCGCTGAACACGTCGCCCTTTAATAGGAACTGATGATCCTTCTCGAGGGCTTTCAGGGATTCATCGAGCGAGCCGGGGAGAGAGGGAACGTGCTTCAGTTCTTCGGGCGAGAGATCGTAAATGTCTTTGTCGAGAGGCTGGCCCGGATCGATTTTGTTTTGGATGCCGTCGAGTCCGGCCATCATCATCGCTGCGAACGCGAGATAGGTGTTGCAGCTGGGATCGGGCGGACGGAATTCTACGCGCTTCGATTTCGGGCTGGCGGAATACATCGGGATGCGGACGGCGGCGCTGCGATTGCGGCGCGAGTACGCAAGGTTTACGGGCGCTTCGTAGCCGGGCACGAGTCGCTTGTAGGAATTTGTAGTTGGCGCGGCCAACGCGGCGATTGCGGGAGCGTGCTTGAGCAATCCGCCGATGTAGTGCAGCGCCATTTGCGAAAGTCCCGCGTAGCCATCGCCCGCGAAGAGCGGTTTATTTTTCAGCCACAGCGATTGGTGAGTGTGCATGCCGGAGCCGTTATCTCCAAAGAGCGGCTTGGGCATGAAGGTGACGGTTTTTCCGTATTGATAGGCCACGTTGCGCACGATGTATTTGAAAATCATCATGTTGTCCGCGGAGCGCAGCAGCGTATCGAATTTCACGTCGATTTCGCACTGACCGCCGGTGGCGACTTCGTGGTGATGGCATTCGACGTCGAGGCCGACCGCGGCCATTTGCAGCGTCATATCCGTGCGCAGATCCATGTAGTGATCTGTGGGCGGAACGGGGAAGTAGCCTTCCTTGAAGCGCGGACGGTAGCCGAGGTTGTGCTCTTCGCGGCCGGAATTCCAGCGGCCTTCATCGGAATCAATGTAGTAGAAGCCGTGTTGCGCTTGCTGATCGAAGCGCACGCTATCGAAAATAAAAAATTCAGCTTCGGCGCCGAAGAAAGCCTGGTCGGCGATGCCGGAAGTGGCGAGATAATTTTCCGCTTTGCGCGCGATGTAGCGGGGATCGCGCGGATAGGGCTGCTTGGTGAGCGGATCGACGGCGTCAGCGAGAATGACAAGAGTTGGCGTATCGCGAAACGGATCCATGAAGGCAGTGCTGGCATCGGGCATGAGCAGCATGTCTGATTCGTGAATTTGCGCCCAGCCGCGGATGGAGCTGGCGTCCATGCCGAAGCCATCTTCAAAAGATTTTTCGTCGAAATTGTGTATGGGGTAGCTGACGTGCTGCCAGATACCGGGGACGTCTGTGAATCGCAGGTCGAGGATCTTGGCGTTGTGCTTCTTCGCAAATTCTAAAACACCTTTAGCGTCCATCCACTCTCCTCAAATTTTTAAGATTGTACCCGCCTGCGGCCGGAAGTCATTTGGGGGGTACGACGAAAAATACATTTGTTATGGAGAGGCGTCAAGTGGATTGAGAGTGGGCCAAGTGGGCCAATTGTGGAAATTGTGGAGGGCGGCAAACGCGATTGGCTTTTACCGCAAAGGCGCAGAGCATGGGAAACGCTTTCGACCAGACAGAACCAGACGGCACTGAGACATGGTCCCCGGCAGACGATCCGTTTTATTGGGGCGAGCTGTTGAACCGGTGGTGATTGGTCCGTTTTGACATTTTACAGAGTTCGCTTAGCGGTGATTGTGGTCCCACATATCGCCGGGACTCGCCCGTCGGTATGTGGGGCACCCGGCAGAGACATATCAGCGCTGAGAGACAGAAGTCACTGAGATACGGCTCTTGGCGGACAATTGGTTTTGTTGGGCGGGCTCTTGAACCGGTGAGGATTGGTTCGTTTTGACATTTTACAAAGTTCGCTTAGCGGTGACTTCGGTCCCACATATCGCCGGGACTCGCCCGTCGATATGTGGGGCACCCGGCGGCTGCGCGCTTAGTCGTAATATTCCTGGCCGAGATGGGTGATTAGTTCTTCGTTCATCATCCAGCGGAGAGTGTTTTTTAGTTTCATGGCCTGGATGAAGAGATCGTGTTCGGGATAAAGCTGCGGCGCGCACATCGGGCTCTTGAAATAAAAGCTGAGCCATTCCTGGATGCCGTGCATTCCGGCGCGCTTGGCGAGATCGAGAAATAAAACGAGATCGAGAACCAGCGGCGCGGCGAGAATCGAATCGCGGCAGAGGAAATCCACCTTGATCTGCATTTTGTAGCCGAGCCATCCGAAAATATCGATATTGTCCCAGCCCTCTTTGTTGTCGCCGCGCGGCGGGTAATAGTTGATGCGGACTTTGTGATACATCTTGCCGTAGAGATCGGGATACAGTTTCGGCTGCAAAATATATTCGAGAACGCCGAGTTTGGATTCTTCTTTGGTTTTGAAAGAATCGGGATCGTCGAGAACTTCGCCATCGCGATTGCCGAGAATATTTGTGGAATACCAGCCATCGAGGCCGAGCTGGCGCGCTTTGAAACCGGGCGCGAGAATCGTCTTCATTAATGTCTGGCCGGTTTTGAAATCCTTGCCGCAGACGGGAAGCTCGTGTTCGGCGGCGAGTTCGCGCATCGCGGGAATATCGACCGTGAGATTGGGCGCGCCGTTGGCGAAGGGAACTCCGCTGGTGAGCGCGGCGTAGGCGTAAAGCATCGAAGGCGCGATGGCGGGATGATTTTCCTTCATCGCTTTTTCGAAGGTCTTCACGGTTTCGTGGATTTCACTGGCGACGAGATAGGTTTCGGTAGAGCCGCACCAAACCATCACGAGGCGATCGGCTTTGGATTTCTTTTTGAAATCGGCGATGTCATCTTTCAGCGCCATCGCGAGTTCGTATTTATTTTTGGCTTTCTTTACGTTTTTGCCGTCGATGTTGCGAACGAAATTGTGATCGAACGCCGCGGACATTGGAGAGATGCCGCCGAGAAATTTATGGACCTTGGCGAGGTCGCCGGGTTCGAGGACTCCGGCGTTGCGCGCGGCTTCGTAGGCGTTGTCTGGAAAAATATCCCAGCCGCCGAAAACGAGATCATCGAGCTTGGCGAGCGGCGCGAAATCGCGAATCAGCGGAGTGCGCTTATCGGTGCGCTTGCCAAGGCGAATCGTGCCGAGCTGCGTGAGCGAGCCGATGGGCATGGCCGCTCCCTGGCGCACGAGCTCCACGCCAGCCATAAAAGTTGTGCTGACCGCGCCCATGCCGGGAGTGAGGACTCCGAGCTTTCCTTTCGGCGCAGAAATTTTATTCGGCTTCCGCATTCAGTAATTCCTCCGGTGGCACACACGTTTCGATTGATGATTGTAAGAAGGCATACTATGCGCGATGCGGCGAGCAAATGCAACGCGCGGGAAATTTTCACATGCGAAATAATTCGCGGAGGCGCTTGGTTTGCGCGCGGCTTACTGGAATTTCGGATTGTTTTTTGTCGTTCATTTTGAGCATGTAGCTGGATTTGAACCAGGGGACCACTTCGCGAATCTGGTTGATGTTTACGAGATAGGAGCGATGCGCGCGCCAAAATTGGTCGGAGTCGAGCGAAGTTTGCAGCTCTTCGATGGTGCGGTAATTGGAGCTGCCTTCGAATTCGCGCGCGACTACGGTGATGAGGCCATCTTGAATCGAGGCGAAGATCATGTCGTTCGCGTCGATGAGCAGCAATCGCTGCGCGGATTTTACGAGCAGCTTGGTGGGCTGCGGGCGCGAGGTGGTGAGCTGGCCGAGGAGCGCTTCGAGGCGATCGGAAGGCGAGACGTTCGACTCTACGGATTTTTTCACGCGCTGGATGGCGCGGGAGATGCGCGCTTTGTCGAATGGTTTGAGAACGTAATCGACCGCGTTTACTTCGAATGCCTGCACCGCGTATTGATCGTAGGCGGTGGCGAAAACAATTTGCGGGACGCGAATTTTGCGGTCGATTAGTTTTTTGATAACGCCGAAGCCATCGAGGCCGGGCATTTGTACGTCGAGGAAGACGAGGTCGGGCGAATGCTCTTTGATGAGATTGACGGCTTCGACGCCGTTTTTTCCCTGAGCGATGCAATTAATTTCGGGAAAGCTCTTGAGCAGAAACACCAATTCGTCGCGCGCGGGGCGTTCGTCATCCACTACGAGTGTGTTGATGGGCATGCGAGATTCATCTGCGCGCAAGTAATGCGCGCGCATCAGTGAGTATATTCGCCGGAAAAGCAGCGCAGCAAGCCGCGTGTTGCGCGGCGGCGCGATCCTAGAACTCGAATTCGCTCAACGCCGTTTGCGGAGTTTGTCCCGTGCGATTCATGGGCTTCACGCTGGCGCCCTTGTAGACAACCGCTTTCACGTCTTGCAGCACGTGAATGTCTTGCATCGGATCGCCTTGCACCGCGATGAGATCGCCTTCTTTGCCGACGGCGATGGTGCCGAGTTCGTCGAGGCCAAGTAATTCGGCGCCGTGTTTCGTGGCGGAGGTGAGTGCCTGTTCGGGAGTCATACCGAATTTCACTTCCGAGACGACTTCGTCGCGCACGGTTCCTGCGCCGGGCTCGTAACTCTGATCGGATCCGGCGGCGACGAACACGCCGTTTTGTACGGCGAGCTTGAAGCTAGCCAATTGCTTGGTGCCTATTTCGTTGGCCTTGCGCAAAACATAATCGGGCATGTGCATTTTCGCGCCGTTGGTCATCAGGTTGTCTACGATATAGACGGTGGGAACGAGAGTGACGTGATGCGATTTCATGAAATCAATCGCGCCTTGATCGAGTTCGCTGCCGTGTTCGATGGAATCCACGCCTGCGTGGAGCGCGACCATAATCGTCGGTAGATTTTCATCGTGGGCTGCAACTTTTAAGTGCGCCATGTGCGCCTGTTCGACGATGACTTGCAGTTCTTCGGGTGAAAGTTGTTCGGCGGTGGGCGAATCGAGCGGAGACAACACGCCGCCGGACGCCAGGACTTTAATCACTTTCGCGCCATACTTGATTTGCAGATGGACCGCTTTCTCGGCGTCTGCAGGAGAGCTGATGAAGCCGTTGAGCGGGGTGTAGTAATCCTCAAGAGGGAATTGAACTGGCATATTGATGAAATCGCCGTGGCCGCCGATGATCGAGAGCGCGTGTCCGCAAGGAATAATGTGCGGGCCGGGGATGGTGCCTTCTTCGATGGCGTCGTGGAGCGACACGTCAATGAAATCGTTGGTGCCGAGGATGCGCATGGCCACGATGCCGGAGCTGAGCGCGTAGTTCACGGCCTTTGTGCCGCGCAGCAGCGCGAGCCCTGATGAAGGAGTCGAGGTGAATGGGCCACTCCAAACGTGCGTATGCGCGTCGAGCAGGCCGGGCAATACTGTGTACTGCGAGAGATCAATCGTCTCCGCGCCCGCAGGAGCCGTGACATCGGTGCCAACGGCGGTGATTTTGCCGTCTGTGATTACCACGCCGGCGTTTGTCATCGCCGGTTTTTCCGTATCGTAGATCAATTTGCCGCAGCGAACGAAAACCACTTTCGGCGCGGCGTACGCAGTGGCGGGAATAATCGCCGCGAGACACACAAAAAGAAAATTGCGCAGTGCTTTCACGCGTTCCTCCAAGTTTGTGAACGGTTTGCGAATGATTTCGAGTGCAAAACTAGTATCCGCGCGTGAAATTGTCAATGGAGACCGCGCACATTCCGCTGCTACTATCAAACGCGAATTTCACGGAGGAATCTTTGGGCCGCGCGCGCGCAAAAATAATTTCAAGCAAGATGGTCTATCAGGGGAAGATTTTCGGCGTGCGCCAGGATCACGTGATCGAGCCCGGCGGCGTTAATGCCACGCGCGACGTAGTGACGCATCACGGCTCGGTCGTGCTGCTTCCGGTCTTGCGCGACGGCGGAATCATCCTCGTGTGTCAGTACCGTCACACCGCCAACGATTTCATGTGGGAGCTGCCCGCAGGGCGAATCGAGCGCGGCGAAAAACCGCTGGCAGCAGCGCAGCGCGAACTCTCTGAGGAAACCGGCTACCGCGCCAAACATTTGAAATTGCTGATGGACGTTTATCCCACGCCGGGGTTCGTCGCGGAGCGCATGATGATGTATGCGGCGACAGGACTGTACGCGGGCGCGTCAACTCCTGATGCTGACGAGCTGATCGAAACGCGTCCGTTCAAGCTCGCCGCGCTTTTGAAAATGATCCACCACCGAAAAATTCTCGACGCGAAAACCGTCGCTGGCGTTCTGTACTACGCGCAATTTCTGCATCGCTGAAAGATTACGATCCGGTTACCGTGGCCAGCCGCGTATGGCGGCGCTCGCCTGTAACATTCTGTTTACCAAATTTTAGTTGACGTATTCACTGGCACCGGTAAAATTTCCAGCACAGTTGTGGTGGGGGTCCCTCGCACGGGGCGGGGCCGTCGGGCGTCTGCTGTTTGAAATTAGCGACGGGGAGGATCCTCCAAGTGGTTGGAAAGATCAAGTGGTTCAATAATTCCAAAGGTTACGGATTTATAGGCCGCGACGACGGGCCAGACGTGTTCGTGCATTACAGCGCGATCGTCGGCGAAGGCTATCGCAGCCTGCAAGAAGGCGATAGCGTCGAATTCGAAATCGCGACAGGGCAAAAAGGTCCGCAAGCCGCGAACGTAAGCAAGGTCGCTTAGGCGATCGCCGCCGGTGGGGGCGGCGCTTCACGTCAAAATTGCAGGGCGCAGCGGCTGCGCAATCACAGCGTGTGCCGGCCTAAGGAGAAGTGTGCGCGCGCTGCGACGAAAAGCCGCTTTCGATTTATAATCTTCCGCACTATGGAAAACCGCGAAATCGCACGTATCTTGCGCGAGACGGCGCAACTTTTGGAACTCGATGGCGCGATGTTCAATCGCTATCGCGCGTATGAGCGCGCCGCCGAAGTGATTGAAAATCTCAGCGATCGCATCGAAGATCTCGCCCACGACGAAAAGAAGCTCAAAGAAATTCCAACCATCGGCGATCGCATGGCCGAACACATTCAGGAAATTCTGAAGACCGGCGAATACAGCACGCGCACAAAACTTCTGAAGAAATTTCCGGTGACGATGTTTGATGTCATCCAATTGCAATCGCTCGGCCCGAAAAAGGCTGCGCTGATTTGGAGCACTTTTAAAGCCGGCACCGTAGAAGCCGTCCAGAAACTTGCGATGGAAGGAAAGCTCCGCGAATTGCCGGGCTTTGGCGAAAAGAGCGAGCAGAATATTTTGAAGGCGGCGGAAGTTTTCAAGCGGGCAGCGGGACGCTATCGCATCAACGTCGCGCAATCCGCGGCGGACAGAATTATTGAGCACATCAGCACGCTCGGCGCAAAAATTGAATCGATTACGTCTGCGGGATCATTGCGGCGAGGCAAAGAGACTATCGGCGATCTCGATTTCATCGTGGAGCTGCCTAAAAAACATCCCGCTGACGCCATCGAAACAATTTCAGAACACATTCTGAAATATGGCCCCGTGGAGCAGACGCTTGCGCGCGGCGGCAACAAAGTTAGCTTTCGACTGAGCACCGGCATGCAGGTGGACGTGCGTTTTATGGAGCACGAAAATCTCGGCGCCGCTCTTCTTTATTTCACCGGCTCGAAGGAACACAACGTTTCGCTGCGAATCCGCGCGCTGAAAATGGGCTACACGCTCAACGAATATGCGCTCAGCACGGTGAAGGGCGAGAAGCGCGTCGCAGGTTCGACCGAAGCGGAAGTCTACGCCAAGCTCGGTCTCGATTTTATTCCGCCCGAACTCCGCGAAAATACTGGCGAAATCGAAGCCGCCGAAGAACACAAATTGCCGAAGCTGATCGAACTCGCAGATATCCGCGGCGATTTGCAAATGCACACCACGGCCAGCGATGGGAAAAATTCCATCGAGCAAATGGGCGAAGCCGCGCGCGCGCTCGGCTACGAATACATCGCAATCACCGATCATTCCAAAGCCGTCACGGTTGCGAATGGCATGGACGACAAGCGCACTCTCGAACAGGCTGCGAAAATTCGCGACGCCAACTCGCGTGTACACGGAATTCGTCTCCTCGCGGGAATCGAAGTCGATATCAAAAAGAATGGCACGCTCGATCTGGAAAACGATACGCTCGCGCAGCTCGATGTCGTCGTCGCGTCCGTGCACTCCTACATGCAAATGGAGCGCGACGAAATGACGGAGCGAATGCTCGCCGCCATCGAAAATCCCAACGTACACATCGTCGCGCACCCTACCGGCCGCCTGCTTCTTAAGCGCGAGGCGTTCGATTACGACATGGAAAAAATCCTGGCCGCCTGCGTGAAATACAATGTCGCGATGGAATGTAACGCCGCGCCCGAACGCCTCGATCTGCGCGATGCTCACCTGAAACTCGCTCGCGATCGCGGCGTGAAAATCGTCATCTCCACCGACGCGCATCACACCGATCATTTCAAGTCGATGCGCTATGGAGTGATTCAAGCGCGCCGCGGCTGGCTCGAGAAAAAAGACGTGATCAACACGCTGCCGTTAAACGAATTCCTAGCAGCCCTGCGCCAGCGGACGGGTGCAATTCACGCGGAAAAAACCAAATCCAAGCGCCGTTCGGCGGGGAAATAGCCACGCAACATTTCATCCGATTGGGCGTGACAATACCGGCACTTCGAACGTCTTAATGGGGACACATCTTTCGGCCCAATCTTGCACAAATCCTAAACGGTATCGCGCACAGCGCGGAGGTGGTTCGTCGTGAAAATCTCGTCGAGACAATTTCTGGTTGCAGCGCTAGCAGTCGTCACCTTCGGCTTCGCGGCCGGCGCCAGCGCAGAGCAGTGGACAAAGACATACGCAGTCACTGGCCACGCGCAGCTTCGCCTCACAACAAATGATGGCTCCATTGAAGTAAATCCCGCAGCAGGGAATCAAATCGTCGCGCGCGTCGATACCATGGGACTCAAGATCGATCCGAATGACGTAACGATTGACGAGCACCAAACTGGCGACCTGGTGCAAATTGAAGTCCACGTGAAGCAGCATTCACATTTCATCAATGTTGAGTGGCATTCGCCAAAAATTTATCTCGATGTGCCCCGCGAATCCGATCTCGATCTTCATAGCGGCGACGGCGGCATCAGCGCGCACGACATCAAAGGCAGCCTGCGATTCGATTCAGGAGATGGAAATCTGCGGCTCGACAATCTCCACGGCGATTTGCGGATGCACTCCGGCGATGGGCATATTGAAGGCTCCGGGCTTGATGGCGCGCTCGAAGCCGAAACTGGCGATGGCAATATCAATGTGCGCGGCAGGTTTGACCGCGTGGAAGCGCACTCCGGTGATGGCAACGTGGAAATCAATATCGAAAATGGATCGAAAATGAATGGGCCGTGGACTGTTCACACCAGCGACGGCAAGGTTCGCATGCGCTTGCCCGACGGATTCAACGCGGAACTCGACGCGCACACGGGCGATGGACGCATCTCCACCGACTTTCCCATTACCATGTCGGGTTCGCTGAACCCAAGCTCGTTGCGCGGTAAACTTGGCACTGGCGGCGAATCGCTCAAGATCACCAGCGGCGATGGCTCGATCTATATCGAAAAAATCTAGCCACCACGTGCCGGCGCCGTCTTGGTAGATTCGGTTGGAAGGAACTTCCGCCGCTCAGATTGCGTACCTTAATGCAGGCTGAAGCGCGCAACGGCGCAAAGGGTGGTGCATGGTGAAGATCTCGCTGAAGAGTCTGATCTTAATGGCGGCCGCGATGACATCGCTAACTTTCGCGGCGTCCGCGCGCGCGGACCAGTGGACCAAAACTTACACCATCAGCGGCCATGCGCAACTGCGTCTCTCCACCAACGATGGCGCGATCGAACTGAATCCCGCAAGCGGCAATCAGATCGCCGCGCGCGTCGAGACCATGGGCTACAAGATTGATTCCAGCGATGTAAGCGTCACCGAGCATCAAACCGGCGATTCCGTGGAAATCGAAGTTCACGTTCCCGAACACAATTTCCATTTCTTCGATTTCGGTAATGACCATCGCTCCGTGCGAATTTATGTCGATGTCCCGCGCAAATCCGATCTCGATATTCACAGCGGTGATGGCAGCATCAGCGCTCGCGACATCGAAGGCAGTCTGCGCCTCGATTCCAATGATGGACACCTGCGCGTTTCCAACTTGCATGGTGATTTGCAATTTCATACCCGCGATGGACGCATCGAAGGTTCGGGACTCGACGGCGCGTTGAACGCCGAATCCGGCGACGGCAGCATCCTCCTAAGCGGAAGATTTGATCGCGTCGACGCGCACACCCGCGACGGCCACATCGAACTCGGCGTTGAAAATGGTTCGAAAATGAATGGCCCCTGGACCGTCCGAACGAATGATGGCCGCATTCACGTCCGCCTGCCCGATGGATTCAGCGCGCAGCTTGACGCACACACCGGCGACGGCCGCATCTCCACGGAATTTCCGATTACCGTATCCGGCTCGCTCGATCCTCACAGCCTGCGAGCCAAGCTGGGCAATGGCGGCGAACCGCTGACGATCCACAGCGGCGACGGCTCAATCTTCATCGAAAAGATTTAGCACAGTGGCCCAGCCTCTGCGCCTCTAAGGCCACAAAACCACTAGCATTCTATAAATCCATCTGTTATGATATCTAAATAGTATTTATAGAATGATGCCCAGCGCGCCATTCGCTGGCGATCTAGATGCCTTGCCACTCCTATCTCCACAAAGCCCACCCCGAGCACCACTCTCCGTGCCTCAGTGGTGAGTGCCGTACGCCTTATCCGTCCGCTGAATTCATACCAATCCGCCACCAATTCGCTCGCCGTTCAAGCGACGCACCAAGTAATGTTAGTCCCGGTACCAAATCGCGTTTTTCGTCCAGATTTCACGATAACTCGAATAGTTACAGTACTTTACAATGCATAGTACTACCTAACCCCTGTAGAATCATCACTATCCAGAAACCATGTGAAAATATTTATGCCACCACTACCAACCTCAACCCGCGCAGAATCAGCAACTTAGCTATTTTGGATTCCAAAAGTGAATTTAGAAAAGTACTAGTCGGCGAGCCATTTTCTTGTCGAAGCGCGCCACATACTGCCAGCGTCCCATCCCCTCCAATCCCAACCCCCAAACTGTCCGCGTCCCGCGCCCGTGTGTTAGCATCTCCGCGACAACCAGCGATGGATTTTTCTCTCAGCGACGACCAAAAACTGATTCGCGATACCGTCCGCCAATTCATGGAAGCCGAGGTGCGTCCGAAGATTCGCGAATACGACCGCACCGAACATTTCGCGGCCGAGGAACTTCGCGCGCTAGGAACAATGGGCTGCTGCGGAATGCTCGTGCCCGAAGAGTGGGGCGGTGCGGGGATGGATACCATCGCCTATATCGTGATGCTCGAAGAAGTGGCGCGAGTGGATGCCGCGATCGCTGTCGCGCTGAGCGTCACAAACTCTGTGGTGTGCATGCCGCTCGTGCATCACGGCACGGAAGTGCAGAAGAAAAAATATTTGCATCGGCTCGCGACCGGCGAAATTCTCGGCGCATTTTGTTTGACTGAACCGCAGGCCGGCTCCGACACAGCAAGTTTGCAAACGCGCGCAGAGCGCCGCGGCGACAAGTACGTTTTGAATGGCACGAAAAATTGGGTGAGCACCGGCGGCGATGCTGGAGTTTTGCTGGCGTTCGCGAAAACCGATCCGGCTGCAGGCGCGCGCGGAGTAAGCGCATTTCTGATCGAGCCGAACTTTCCCGGATTTCGCGTCGCGCGTTACGAAGACAAAATGGGATTGCGTTCATCGCACACCGCGGAGATCTCGCTCACCGATTGCGAAGTGCCGGTGGAGAACCGCCTCGGCGAGGAGGGCGCGGGATTGAAAATCGCGCTCGAATCGCTGGATGGCGGTCGCGTGGGAATCGCGGCGCAAGCTGTGGGAATCGCGCAGGGAGCTCTCGAAGCATCTGTGAAATATGCAAAGCAGCGCCGCGCCTTCGGAAAAAACATCGGCGAATTTCAAGCGATTCAGTGGATGCTTGCCGACATGCAAACAGAAATCGAAGCCGCGCGAGGCCTGGTGTATCAGGCCGCGTGGAATCGCGATCAAGGAGCGAAGCGCGTAGGCGCCATCGCTTCGCGCGCGAAATTGTATGCCAGCGAAATGGTGAACCGCGTCGTCTACAAGGCCGTGCAAGTTCACGGCAGCTCCGGCTATTCGCGCGAATCCGATGTAGAGCGTATGTATCGCGATGCCCGCGTGATCACCATTTACGAAGGCACCAGCGAAATCCAGCGCATGATCATCGCCCGCGACCTGCTAGCTCAATCCGCGGGCGGGGTAACAACTTCTGGAAGGAACGCGTGACGGTGGCGAACGGCGATACAAAACGCAAGCGAGTGCTGAGCGGGATGCGCCCCACCGGGCGCTTGCACATCGGCCACTATTTCGGCGCGCTTGCTAACTGGGTGAAGCTGCAAAATGATCCGGCCTACGAGTGTTTTTATTTCATCGCGGATTGGCACGCGCTCACCAGCGATTACGCCGACACATCGCAGGTCGCGCAGAATACAATTGAAATCGCGATCGATTATTTTGCGGCGGGTCTCGATCCCGAGAAATCAACCATTTTTGTGCAGTCGCAAGTTCCCGAGCACGCCGAGCTGTACATGCTTCTCGGCATGATCACGCCGCTTGGATGGCTTGAACGTGTTCCAACATACAAAGAAGCGCTCGAAAATATTCAAGGCAAAGATCTTCACCAATACGGATTTCTTGGCTACCCGGTTTTGCAAACAGCAGACATCGTGATTTATGGCGAGCCGGATCGCGCGTTGATCGTGCCCGTTGGCGAAGATCAAGTCGCGCATATCGAGCTGAGCAGAGAAATTGTGCGAGGAGCAAATTTTCATTTTGGCTTTGGAATCGACTCGGAGTTGACTAATCCTTATGACTGGAGTCAGCTCAGCAAGCTGTTCGACCGGATTGGAGGAGTCCGTATCTTGCCTCCACCTCCCAATAACCCACTACCCGTGGAACACAAACTCCAGATAGAAGGGGGGATTCGCGCTAGGGCAGCGGAAATGGGCATTCATAATTTTTTAGATCAGGTGGGGCCTGAATTTCGCCGTTTCTTTTCTTTTGAATTAATTCTCCGCGAGCCAGATGTAATGCTCACGCACACGCCGCGCATCCCCGGCACCGATGGCCGCAAAATGTCGAAGAGCTATGGCAACGCCGTAATGTTCGCCGATAGCGACGAAGCCATCTGGGAAAAAATTCGCCCGATGATGACGGACCCAGCCCGCAAGCGCCGCACAGATCCGGGAGACCCCGACATCTGCCCGGTGTACGATTGGCACAAGCTGTTTTCGCCGCCCGAAACTTTGCAGTGGTCGGCCAACGGCTGCCGCTCAGCAGGAATCGGATGTATCGAGTGCAAGCGCGCGATGGCGGATAATCTGATCAAGTGGATTGCGCCCGTGCGCGAACGCCGTCGCGAACTCGAATCGAATCCCGCGCGCGTGCTGGAGATTCTTGACGCTGGATCGAAACGCGCTCGCGCCACCGCGATCACAACAATGGAACGCGTTCGCGAAGCAGTATTCGGCTGGAAGCAAAAGCGCGCCGAAATTTCTGCGCTGCCGTCTGGCGTAACTTCTGCGGGCGGGAAGAAATAATATGGAACAAGGTTCGCAAGCCACGGCGCCCGCGTACAAAGTTCAACTCGCGATGTATGAGGGGCCGCTCGATCTGCTGCTCGATTTAATTCGCAAGCAGGAACTCGATATTCACAACATCCCCATCGCGCAAATCACCGGACAATATCTCGAATACCTGCACAAGCTAGAAGAACTCGATGTGGACGTCTCCGCAGATTTCATTTACATGGCGGCTACATTAATTCTCATCAAGTCGAAAATGTTGCTGCCGCCAGATCCGCTGGCTTCCGCGGAAGAGCAAGCCGATCCACGCGCCGAGCTCGTCTATCGGTTGGTCGAGCATGAGAAATTCAAAAATGCCGCTCAGTTGCTCTACGAAAAGCAGCAGATTTTTTCGCACGTCTGGTCGAAGCCCGATCTATCTCTCTACGATAGCGAAGGCACCGAGGGCGAACTGGTTGTGTCGCTCGTCGATCTCGTAAAAGTTTTCTCGCAAGTTCTCGAGCGCCGCAAAGAAGTCACCAAGATTGAGCTGAATCATCAGCAATTCACTGTGGCGCAGATGATCGAAATGCTTCGCAAAGAGTTGCGGGCCAGCGAAGAGGGAATCGCGCTGCTAGGATTTTTCGAATCGTGTCCCACCCGTCATGCGATGATCGTCGCGTTTCTCGCTGTTTTGGAAATGGTGAAGCTGCAAGCGGTCGCGCTCGTGCAGTCTGAAAGCTTTGGCGAAATCCGGCTGCGTAAGCATAAAATGTTTGACACAATCTGCGCGGCGGATGGTTCCATCTCTCCGCTCGCCGAAATCGACCAGCAATACCTGTAGGTGACGATGAATCCTGTTGAAATTAAAGGCGCGTTGGAAGCCATCATTTACGCGGCGGATGAACCCGCCACTGTAGATCAGATGGCGACGGCAATCGGAATCGAAAAGAGCGAGCTGCGGCCGATCCTCGACGAACTCGTGGCGAGTTATGGCGCGGACGAACGCGGCATGGAAATTCGCGAAGTCGCCGGCGGTTTTAAGTTCTATACGAAGACGCAGTATCATGACGCGGTCCGCCGATTCATCAAGGGATTGCGTCCGCCATTGCGGCTGACAATGTCCGCACTCGAAACACTCGCGGTGATCGCCTACAAGCAACCGGTGACGCAGCCAGAAATGCAGGAAATTCGCGGCGTGAATTCCAGTGGCGTGCTGCAAACGCTGCTCGAAAAGCGCCTCATCACTACAGCCGGACGCAAACCTGTGATCGGCCGCCCGATTTTGTATCGCACTTCAAAAGAATTTCTCATGCGCTTCGGACTTTCGGATGTCGAAGATCTACCGAGCCTGAAGGAATTCGAAGCGCTCGCGCGTCAAGCACTCGGAGCAGATGAAGGCATCGCGCCGATTGAGCCCGAAGACCTCGCGCAATCCGCGAACTCGACCACTGACGCCGCGTCCGACGTTGTTGCGACAACAAACGAGTCAGCGGGCGAGCAATTTGAATCCGTGTCAGTGGAAACTCATGCCGATGCGAGTACGTCGGCTGAGCACCACGAAGAACCCAGCGAGCCGCAAGCGCGCGCCGCCGAAAGCGGCTCATAACGCTCGCACAAGATTACGGAGGATCAGCTTCATTCGACTCCGCGGAATTTCCGAAAGACAACTATGCTTGAACGATTGCAAAAAATAATTTCACGCGCAGGTATCGCCTCACGCCGCCACGCGGAACAATTGATCGAGAGCGGCCAGGTTCGCGTAAATGGCCATACGATTACAGAGCTCGGCACGAAGGCTGACGCGGCGGTCGATCGAATTGAAGTCGCAGGAAAAGTCGCGGAGCTGACGCAAGGGAATCAGTATTACATTCTGCACAAACCGCCGCGCGTTGTATCCACTCTCTCTGATCCCGAGGGTCGGCCATCTCTGCGAGAGCTGTTGCGCACCGTGCGCACCCGCGTTTTTCCGGTGGGGCGCCTCGATTATGCCGCCAGCGGTTTGCTGCTGCTAACGAACGACGGCGATCTCACCAATCGCATTCTCAAAGCCTCCGGAAAGCTTCCGCAAACTTACTGGTTCAAAATAAAAGGCCGCTTGGGCATCGAGGATATGACGAAGCTCGCCGCTAGCCTCCACGCAAAAGTGGAACCGCTGAAAATGCCACGCGCCGCTCGCGGATCGTCCAATCCGTGGTATGAAATTCAATTGTCGGCTGCGAGCCGCGACACTCTCCGCCGCATCCTTTTCGAGTCCGATCATCCTGTGGAAAAATTGCGCCGCGTGGCGATCGGTCCAATCGAACTGGACGACTTGCCGGAGGGAGAAATTCAGGCCGTGAATGGCGCCCAACTTTCGAAATTGAAGCAAGCGCTCTCTAGGATTGAATCATTAGTTACGACTCGTACTCCAAAAGTATCCGGCGCGACACAGGTACAACGAAGAAGGTAATTAGGTCACTCTGCGGAAGGTATTCTTGAATAGCGGAAGATACATTTTCGAATTGGAATATTGGGGCGAGGACCTATTTTTGCGTGACGCCGATCCCTCTCATGAAAACTGTCTCTGACCTCATCCCGGATTACATCCGCGGAATTCGGCGCTACGTTCCTGGGCGGCCGATCGAAGAGGTTGAGCGCGAATTAAAAATTCACGCAGTAAAGCTCGCGTCCAACGAAAATCCGCTTGGGCCCTCTCCGCGCGCGATCGAGGCGGCGCGAGCGGCACTGGAGCATTCGAATCGCTATCCGGATGGCGATGCGTACTACCTGCGCGAAGCGCTCGCGGCGAAGCACGAAGTTCCCACAGAAAATATAATTATCGGTTTGGGTTCCAGCGAATTGATCGATCTTTCGGCGCGGCTCACGATCCGCGCCGGTGAAGAGGGGATTACTTCCGAAGGTTCGTTCGCGCTGTATTACATTGCAATTCAGGCGACCGGCGGAAATCTCGTCACGATTCCGCTCGCCGATTACGCTTTCGATCTTGATACAATCGCACGAGCTATCACGTCGCGCACGCGCTACATCGCGATCGCGAATCCGAATAATCCGACGGGAACACTTTTCACCGCAGATCAATTCGACTCGTTTCTGGCGAAAGTTCCGGAACACGTTGTGGTTGTACTCGATGAAGCGTATTGCGATTACGTCAGCCATCCCCGCTATACACGCTCAATTGAATTGGTCCGCCGCGGCGCGAATCTATTGGTGCTGAGAACTTTTTCGAAAGCGCACGGCCTCGCCGGCCTGAGAATTGGATATGGAATTGGTTCCGTGGGCTTGATCGAAGAGATGAACAAAGTTCGCACTCCGTTCAACACGTCCGGAGTGGCGCAAGCGGCTGCGCTGGCCGCGCTCGGCGATATTGAACATGTGAGACGCTCGGTGGAATCGAATCGCGCGGGCATGCTGCAACTTTCGCAAGGCCTCGAAAAACTCGGCCTGAAATTTGTGCCGTCCTTTGGAAATTTTATTTATTTTGAATCGGGCAAGAGCGGCGCCGATCTCGCGAACGCCCTCCTCACGCGCGGCGTAATTGTGCGTCCATTGGATTGGATGGGCATGCCCGCCGGAGTTCGCGTCACCGTCGGCACTTCCGAAGAAAACGCCAAATTTCTCGCTGCGTTGAAGCAATCGATTGACTCGGGGCGCTAGATTCAGTCAGCGGATGTCGCGGTGGAAAATCACAGCGAAAACGTTTCATGACAGATCCCATCGGTGAATTACTTGCATCGGCGAAAACGATAGCCGTCGTCGGACTTTCGTCGAAGAAATTTCGCCCAAGCTACGGCGTCGCGCAGTATTTGAAATCCGCCGGTTACCGCATCATCCCGGTAAATCCAAACGAATCTGAAGTCCTCGGCGAAAAAAGTTATCCCTCTCTCGAATCCATCCCCGCGGCTGAAAAAATAGACATCGTAGATATTTTTCGCCGCTCCGAAGAGGTTTCTGATGTAGTGGACAGCGCCATTCGCATCGGCGCCCGTGCCGTGTGGATGCAGGAAGGCGTCGTCAACGAGGCTGCCGCGGCGCGCGCGCGAAGCGCAGGTCTCTTCGTTGCAATGGATCTTTGTATATTGAAAGAACACCGCAGACACTCGTAGAGCGTATTTATTGCGGCGCGTCGTAGATAAGCAGATTTCGCTTACCCGATTCGATCACGCCCACCGATTTGCCGTCGGGAGAAATTGCCGCCTGCCGAAATAAAACGCCCGTCAAGAATGATTTGAGCTCAGAAGAGTCCTCAGCAGTAGCGTCGCTGGTTGGCGACAGTGGCGGCACCTGTACCCACACGAGATCTCCATCGCGCCGTTCCTGCCCATGCTTGATCAGTAGTCGCGTAGAATCCGGGGACCAATTTATTTCGCCGTAGTCGCAGCGTATTCGTGCGGTGCGCTCCGGTGACTTGAGATCGCGAATTTCGAGTGTGTCTGAATTCAGAAAATAAGCAATCTTGTCGGCGGCCTCGGATATTGCGAGCCCGCCCGAATAACTATCAAGAGTCGCAAGCGCGCGGCCATCTTCGTGCAAAAGATCCAACTGAGTAATCCGCGCAGGGCTGTCAAACGCATTCGTCCGTTCTACCGCGACCGCTGAATTATTCTTCGCATCCCACGCCACCGACGCAAATGTATGCCCGATAAAAATATCGTTCCCGCGAGGCATGTGCGGCTTCAGGAGGTGCAACGTGACCAGGGGATTTCCGCGCCCGGCGCCGCTTGTGTAAGCAAGGGTCCCAGGATCGGCGAGCCAGATTCCGTCCGCCGCGCGTCCGAGTGTCGCGTCGCCGCCTTGGATCGGCAACTCTCGGC
Organism: uncultured Acidobacteriota bacterium; assembly: GCA_963721845.1. Taxonomy (GTDB): domain Bacteria; phylum Acidobacteriota; class Terriglobia; order Acidiferrales; family UBA7541; genus DASTCZ01. The sequence goes on from CAVRKW010000001.1 coordinate 57,785, forward strand.
CATCCCGGTCGAGAAGCAATAACATCTGGCTATCTTGTTCGTCACCGCGCGACGTTGGAATCTGGCTCACATGCAATTCCGCCGCGATACGTGACCCGTCGGGCGACCAACGCAATCCCGTGATCGTGTAACTGAACGCACCGCCTTCGCGATTGATTTTTTCCCCGGAAAATATTTTTCGCCGGGCGCCATTTTTTTCGAGAATCCAAATGTCGTCGCGCTCGATGTCGAGTCGCTTCGTTTCCAAAACGTGTTTTGTGGAGTATGCGAGGCGTCCATCCGGAGCCCACGCAAACGCGGTGCAATCATCAGCAACGGTAATCTTCGCGCGAATCTGAAGCGGCGCCTGCGCCAGCGCGAAAATGCCCGCGAGCGTGAGTAACCCAGCGGCTCCCGCGCAGCAACACAGCGCTCTCAGCCAAAAAACTTTGAGCGGCGAAAAAAGTGTCAGCCCATTCATGGCTTAGGAGTGTGTGCCTTAGCCGCTTTAGTTTTCAGCTGACGAATTTCCTCAAGCCGCTGCCGAAGACGCTGCTCGAAACCCTGATCGGTAGGGTGATAAAAGGTGCGCCCCGCGAGCGAATCCGGAAGACACGACATCGACGTAACTTTTCCTTCGTAGTCGTGCGCGTATTCGTAGCCGCGCCCATAGCCCACGTGCGCCATCAGTTCTGTCACCGCGCTGCGTAAATGCAGCGGCACCGGCTCGGCGCGTGTTTGCTGCAATTCTTTGTCGACAGCGCCATAGGCGGTGTACAGGGCGTTCGATTTTGGCGCGAGCGACAAATAAACCGCGGCCTGCGCGAGCGCGAGATGACCCTCAGGTGCGCCGAGAAAATCCATCGCATTCATGGCGGCAATCGTCATTGCAAGCGCGCCGGGCTCTGCCAGCCCGATGTCTTCACTGGCCATGCGCACCATGCGCCGAGCGAGATACATTGGGTCTTCACCGGATTCGATCATTCGCGTGAGCCAATACAGCGCTGCGTCTGGATCCGAGTTGCGCACAGCTTTGTGCAACGCCGAAATCAGGTTGAAATGTTCTTCGCCAGATTTATCGTATAGGAGGAACTTGCGCTGCAGGGTTTGCTCAAGCAGAGCAACGCTCAGTGTGCGCGTTCCGTCTTCGGCAGGGCTCGCGCTTCGGGTCAGCGCATCGAGAGTGTTGTACGCCGCGCGAGCATCGCCATTTGCGTACGCCGCAATTTTCGAGAGGACATCATCGGGCGCGTTGATATTTTCGTTTCCGAGTCCCCGCTCCTTATCCGCAATTGCACGCCGCAGCAACGTGATGATCTGCAAGTCCGAAAGCGGATGCATCACATACACGCGTGTGCGCGAAAGCAGCGGTGCGATCACTTCGAACGAAGGGTTTTCCGTCGTCGCGCCAATCAGAGTGATATTTCCAGCCTCTACGTGCGGCAAAAACGCGTCCTGCTGTGCTTTGTTGAAACGATGCACCTCATCTACAAAAACAATGGTGCGACTTGAGCCGTGGCGGGACCGCTCGGCTTCCGCCATGATCGCTTTTATTTCCTTGATACCGGAAAGGACCGCGCTGAAAGCTACAAATTCCGAGCGCGTAATCCGCGCAATTACTCTCGCGAGAGTAGTTTTTCCGCAGCCCGGCGGTCCCCACAAAATCATCGAGCCGATGTCGTCGCGTTCAATCTGAGTTCGTAATGGCTGACCGGGACCGAGCAGCGCTTCCTGTCCAACGAACTCGTCGAGCGTGCGCGGGCGCATCCGATCGGCGAGCGGTCGCGGACCGCGCGATTCCTCGCCGTCCGAATCGGGCATTGCCGTAGGGAAGAGGCTCACTGGTTGATTCGATGCGCCGCGCGTGGTTCGCGCTGTTCGTTGTTCGCGATTCCAGTACTACGCTGCCGAGAAGTTTCATACAACAAAATCGCCGCCGCTGTCGCAGCGTTCAGCGATTCCACATTTGTGCCGCGCGCCGCCGCGAGCGGTATACCCACTGTCCCGTCAGTGGACCGCGTAATTTCCGGAGGCAAGCCCGCGCCCTCGTTGCCGACAAAAATCGCGACGGGTACGCGCAAATCAATCTCCCACGGAGCGAGTGGCTTATGTGCATCGTCGCCAAGCGCCTCGGAGGCCGCCGAGAAAGTTTTCACTCCCGACACCCGAAATTGCGCAAGCAGAATCGCAGCCGACACGCCTTCCACGACTGGGAATCGCAGCGCCGCACCGGCCGACGCTCGCAACACTTTCGGAGAGAAAATGTGCGCGGTATTCAAATTGCCCGCGGCGCACGCCGCGGCACCACTGGCGCCGAGCGCCTCGGCTGTGCGTAAGATCGTCCCCACATTGCCGGGATCTTGCACGCCACACATCACCACGATCAACGCCGCGCCGGGTCCGCGCAAAAGATCATCGAACGCAGAAACTCGCGGGCGAACCAAAGCGGCGATTCCTTGCGGAGTTTTCGTATCGGCTATTTTCTCGAATAGCTTGTCGCTGGTTGCGAGCAGCCGCGCAGAGGTCCGGCCCACAGCTCCAATTTTGGCGAGATGTGCGCGTCCACTCTCGCTCGTGAGAATCGCTTCAATCTCAATTTCCGAGCGGAGCGCTTCTGCTACAAGCCGTACACCTTCAATTCCGACACAAGTCTCGCTGGCATCGCGTTCCCCAGCTAGCGACGCACGAAATCGTTGCAGCCATCGATTTTCGCGGCTCGTGATCACTTCGGGCTGCCGCGCACTGCGCGACGCGCCACTTCTTGCACGCATGCCGTGAGCGTAACAAACCGGCAGGGGCCGGTAAAGCCGCGTACTTGGCTTCTCGCACCCGTCCGGCGCAGTTATCTTGCGCGAGCCAAAGTTCGTATGATAGGTTGCCTCGAACGAGATGACGTCGTTACGCGGTGGCCGCGCATGGCTCAACTGCACTCCGAAAGGCGCACCCATTTGCCTGCTGAGCTTCTGAAGATTTCCGCGGAAGCGCCGGAACCCACTCTGCTGCGATACGCCTGCGATTTTGTCGAGCGCGGGGAAGTAATTGGAATACCCACAGACACGTTCTACGGACTCGCGGCGGATCCGTTCAATCTTTCCGCAGTAGAACAAATTTATCGAATTAAGGGACGGCCTGAGACTCGCGCATTGCCGATCCTGGTGAATTCCGTTGAACAAGCGCTGCGAATGATGCGGGATGTTCCCACTCCGTTCATTCGTCTCGCGACAAAATTCTGGCCCGGTGCGCTTACGCTACTCGTGGATGCTTCTCACAAACTTCCGCTGAAAGTTACGGCGAATACTGGACGCGTTGCGCTTCGCTGGGCAAATTGCAAGGTTGCGTGCGGCGTGATTGATATGCTGCAGAGCCCCGTCACTGGCACCAGTGCGAATATTTCTGGATTCCCAGCGTCTTCTAGCTCGCAGCAGTTGATGAAACAGCTCGGCGATCGATTGCCCTTGATTTTAGATACAGGAGAAACGGGCTCTTCGCTTGCGTCGACGATCGTCGATCTTCGCGATGATCACTGGCGCATTCTTCGCGAAGGTGTTCTTTCGGAATCCGAAATTCGCGCCGCGCTCGAAGCCCCCAACTCCGAGGCCTCGTCCGCTTAGCCACGAGCGCAGAGCGTTGGCCATTTATCGGAGCTGAATATCCTTCAGAAAATCGTAATCGCCTGCCGTGCTGAAGACCACGTGCGCGATCCGATCTCGATGCGCTGAAATATTGTCGAGAAACCACAACGGCAGGTATGGCTCATCCTCGGCGATCAGCTTCTGCACCTGCGAGAAAATCGCCTTGCGCTTAGCGATGTCGGATTCCACGCGGCCCTGATCCACCAACGCGTCCAATTGGGCGTTGCGGTATCTGCCGCGGTTTGCGCCCGCTGGTGGAATTTTCTTCGAGCTGAATACATATTCAAAAATATCTGGATCGTTGTTCGCCCCCACCCATCGCAGCGAGTAAATCTGAAAGCTTCCGCGTGTAATATCCGAGAACAGAGTTGCCAATTCCAGCGGCAGAATTTCCAGATCGATTCCCACGCGCCGCCACTCGTCTTGTAACACCGCGGCGATCAATCGCGTGTTTTGATCTGTGGAAGTTTTGATGGTTAGTTTTAGCCGCGTCCCTGTCTTGGAATCGCCGCGTCGTGGGTAGCCCACTGAATCGAGCAGCGCCTCGGCGTGCGACGGATCGTAATTGTAATGGCGCATGTCAGGCTCGTACGCCCAATTTCCCGGCGGCAAAAGTCCATCGGCGACGCGAGCCTCACCGCGCAATAAAGTGCGCACCATCGTCTCGCGATCGGTTGCGTACGCGAGCGCCTGCCGCACTTCGGTTCGCGAAAGAATGGAATCCTGACAGTTGAACGCGAGATACGTAAGGATGGTTCCGGGCTGTTCCGCAACTTCCAGGTCTTTTGTGTGCGCAAGAACGGAAACCATGTCGGGAGTCAACGAATTGAATTCCAGATCCGCCGAACCCTTCCTCAATTCAAGCGCTCGCACCACAGCGTCGGGAACAATTCGGAATCGCGCGCGTTCCACCGTCGGAGCGCCGCGGAAATAAGTGACACTCCGCTCAAGCACGATTTCGTTATCCTGCTCCGCGCTTACGAATCGGAATGGCCCGCTTCCAATCGGGTGCTGCGCAAAATCCGCGCCTGACCCTACAGGGACGATTCCGACCGCGGGTCGCACAACGCTCCATGGAAATGACGCGTACGGTTCACTCAGATGAAAAATCACCGTAAGCGCGTCCGGAGTTTCCACTGACTTCACCATTCGAAATGCGCCGCGCTTTGGAGTTTGAATCGCTCCCGAAAGAATCGAATCGAACGTGAACTTCACGTCGGCGGAAGTGAGCGCGCGTCCATCCTGAAATTGAACGCCCGAACGTAAATGGAATACATATGTCAGCGCATCCGGCATTTCCCACTTTTCAGCGAGGTCGCCGGTGATATTCATATTCGCGTCGCGCTCAACTAGGCTGCTGAAGATCAATCCGTCGAGGCGTTGCGATTGAGCGTCGGTCCCCACGCGGGGATCAAGGTTTGTAGGCATCGTTTCGATCAGGAAAGTCACGGTGCCGGAAGGCGAGGACGCAGTTCGCCCGCACGAAACGGCGAACGCAGCAAGAACAATTGCGCCAGCGAGCAAAACGTGAAGCCGAATCGTTGCGCCCTTACCGGGGAAGTGCATAGCAAATTTTGCCGAGAATCACTGGGTGCCGCGCGCCAGTTGCGGCAGGTAAATTCGAAGGCCTGCGATGAAAAGTCTCATACGCGAGAATCGCGAATGCAAATGCTTCCTTCGCATCGCTCGAAACGCCTAATTCGTCGGAGGTACGCACATTCACGCCGCCAATCATTCCCGCAATCAGTGCCATCAGCAAGGGATTCCGCGCGCCGCCGCCCGAAATAATTAACTGGCGGATTTCCGCTCGCGGACGCACAAAGCGATTCCATGCATCCGCGATCGAAAGAGCGGTCAATAAGGTTGCCGTGCGGATCAAATCTTCCGGCCGCGAGCGGCGCTTGCGACCCCACGTCAGGATTCGCTCTACGTACGCAGCGCCATATTGCTCGCGCCCCGCGGATTTCGGGGGCGACTTCTTGAAATAATCGTCATTCAAAAGGATATCCAGCAGCTCCGGAAGCGCTTCGCCGCGGCGAGCGATCTTCGCGTCGTGATCAAAATGTTGACGGCCTCTGGTTACGCGAGTCACAAGCGCGTCAATCACCATGTTGCCCGGTCCCGTATCAAGCGCGCAAACATTTTCCGGTTGCGCTCCGCCGGGGATGACAGTTACGTTTGCGATTCCGCCAATGTTCAGCGAAGCGCGCCCGACTTTCGGATCGCGATACAGCAAGTAATCGACAAACGGCACCAGCGGCGCGCCTTGCCCGCCAACAGCGATATCCGCCGGACGAAAATCTCCAACGGTCGTAACTCCCGTTAATCCAGCGATCACACTCGGATCGCTGATTTGCAATGTCGACGCGACATTGCGAACTCCGAACGTCGCCGCCGGTTTTCCCTGATGATAGATCGTTTGTCCGTGCGAGCCGATCAGGTCTACGCGTTCAATCGGTACGCGAAATTTCCTGCACGCAGAGTGCACGGCCTCTGCGAAAAGTTTGCCGAGCACAAAATTGAGCTGGCTGATCTCGCTGGTGGTGGTGGCGTGTCCTTCCCCCAGATCAAGAATCGCCTGCCGCACCGTGCGCGGATATGGAATCGCGGTGAAATTTACCAGCCGCGCATCCCAGCGCGGTGGCCTCCCAGAGATTTCCGCGAGCGCGACATCAATCCCATCGGCCGATGTGCCAGACATCAGCCCGATCACGCGCAGCGGTTGATTTGGCTTTGTCTGCCTCATGTCACATGCTTTTTCAGCTGAGCGAGTAAATTAAGCGCATCGAGCGGCTTCAGATTGTCAAGGTCCGCCGCGCGAATCGCTTCGAGTACTTCGCGATCTATCGGCGTAAACATCGGCTGCTGCGTTGGAGTGTGCGCGCCATTCCCCGAACCCGGCGAAAGTTTTTCACTCAACTCGTGCTCGCTGCGCTCATGACGCAACAACACTTCTCGCGCGCGTTCAACCACACTCCGCGGCAATCCAGCCAGCCGCGCGACTTCGATTCCATAACTTTTATCCGCGGATCCCGCTTCCACACGCTTCAGAAAAACAATTCCTGATCCAGATTCTGCCACGGCAACATGTACGTTTTTTACGCCCGATAACAGTTCCGCTAACTCCGTAAGCTCGTGGTAATGCGTAGCAAAAAGCGTGCGCGCTTTCGTCTGCGCTTGCAAAAATTCCACGACAGCCCACGCGATCGATAAGCCGTCGAACGTTGACGTGCCGCGTCCGACCTCATCGAGCAATATCAGACTAGCAGGCGTCGCTGTATTCAAAATCGCTGCGACTTCGCTCATCTCCACCAAAAATGTCGAGCGCCCCCGCGCCAAATTGTCAGACGCACCAATGCGCGTGAAAATCCGATCGGTCACCGGTAACGACGCCCGCACCGCCGGCACGAAGCATCCCATTTGCGCCATGATCACAATCAGCGCCGCTTGCCTTAGGTAGGTCGACTTTCCGCCCATGTTCGGTCCGGTGATGATAAGTATCTGCTGAGTAGAATCGTTCAAGTACAAATCATTCGGGACGAATCTTTCACCGCGATGTTCGAGCAATTGCTCGATCACCGGATGCCTTCCGCCAACAATAGTCATTTCGCCATCTTCGCTGAATTCCGGCCGCGCATAATTTCGTTCAGCTGCCACGCGCGCAAAATCAGCAAGCACATCCAGCTGGGCGATCGCTACTGCCGTCACTCGAATCCGCGGCGCCTGCTCCGAAATCCACGCGCGCACTTCCGCAAACAATCTCCTTTCGATTTCGCTAATGCGCTCATCAGCTTCCAACACTTTTCGCTCGTAGTCGCGCAATTCCACGCACGTATATCTCTCGGCGTTCGCGAGCGTTTGCTTTCGTTCATAATCGGCGGGAGCGAGATGCGCATTCGCCTTCGAAATTTCCACGATAGTATCCGAAAATTTGGTTGTATCGAATTTTCAGCGAGCCGATTCCCGTGCGTTTTCTTTCGCGCTCTTCCATTGCCGCAATGAATTGCCGCCCTTTGTGTCCCAGATCGCGCAATTCATCCAACTCTGCGCTAAATCCGCGCCGGATAATTCCAGGCTCCGTCGCCAGCGCAGGAGGATCATCCGCGATGGTTTGGTCAATCCTTGAAGCCACATCCGTTAGCTCATCCATCTGCTCGCGCAATTCCGCCAGTCTCGCGCTGCGGCAATTCAATAGAAAGTTTCGAGCTAGAGGCACGCGCTGCAGCGAACTTCGCAGCGCCAGCAAGTCCCGCGGATTCGCCAGCCCCAGTGTGATCTTGCTGGTCAATCGCTCCAGGTCGAGCACGCCCGCAAGCGCGTCGCGAATTTCTTCGCGCAGCACCGTGTGCGATTTCAGCTCGCCAACCGCCTCCAATCGCTGCTCGATTACCTCAACATCCACTAACGGTCGCAGTATCCACGAGCGCAGCAGCCGCGCTCCCATCCCCGTCACGGTCTCGTCCAGCGCGCCAAGTAGCGTCACCGCGTGACCCCGCCCCGCATCATCCGGAAACAGCGGCGCCACAAGCTCTAAGTTACGTACTGATACGCTATCGAGCGCCAGCGCATCCTGCTGCTCGTAATAACGCACTCGATCCAGATGCTTCAGTGCTGCTGATGCAAGCCCATCCGCCGTTTTCGCCGACGTCTCACGCAAGTAATGAACTACCGCGCCCGCCGCAGTAGCGGCTTCCACATGTTCGGTGAGCGCAAATCCTTCAAGCCCAGCCACCTGAAATTGTTCTTGCAGAGTTCGCTCCGCATAGTCCGCACGAAAAATCCATTCGTCTATCCGAGTAATCGCGCCCTCGCGCAATTCCATCCGCGCCGCGAAACGATTCCCCGGACCGTCATCCTCCGCGCCCGCGAAAAGCCCTTCCATCCGCGGCAGCAGCACCTCGCGCGGTCTCAGCAGTTGCAACTCATCGCGCAGTTTCGACTCGGCATTCGTGCCCGAAAATTCCGTAGCGTTGAATTCGCCGGTCGAAATATCCACCCAGGCAATCCCAATATTTCCTCCGCGCGGCGCGTAGGCCACTGCCGCCAGAAAATTATTTTCGCGCGGCTCCAGCAGTTGCACATCCGTCGCGGTCCCCGGAGTGATCACCCGCGTCACTTCGCGCCGCACCAACTTTTTCCCCGGCCCGGGCAATTCCATCTGCTCGACCATCGCGATCTTGAATCCGCCGCGAATCAGCTTCGCAATATAATTTTGCGCAGCGTGATACGGCACTCCGCACATCGGGATGGGTTGGCCTTTTTCGCGATTGCGCGATGTCAGCGTGATCTGCAATTCGCGCGACGCCAAAATCGCATCCTCATAGAAAAGTTCATAGAAATCGCCCAGACGGAACAGCACAAGGGCATGGGGATAGCGCGTCTTAATCGCGTGATACTGACGCATCAACGGAGTTGTGGGTTCGAGCATCGCTTGGCGTGACGGCGCAGCGCATTATACTAGTGCCGCAGGAGGTTTGCGCCAACCGCACCATGACGAAAGCAATTCAAGCACGCGAGGAATCGAGCGCCACCGCATCGCACAGAGAAATCGAAATCAAACTGCGAGTGACAGACGCCGCTGCCTTTCGGCGCAAGCTCAAAAAATTGAACGCCCGCATCATGCCGCGCGAAGTCGCCTCCAAAGATGGCCGCGTCCACGAACTCAACACTCTGTACGACACGCCACAAGGAGGCTTCGCCCGCCACGGCCAGCTGCTGCGCATCCGCGTGGAATCCGCCGGAACCGCGGCGCGGACCGCATCCTCAACCAAGCTCGCAGCAGGGAAGCGCCCCACCGCCCCCATGCGCGCAATCCTCACCTACAAAGGTCCCGCCGAATCCGCGAGCGCAAGTCCATCCGCCGCCGCGACGGGCCGCAATCGTCCCAGCCCCCATCACAAAACCCGCGAAGAAATCGAAGCAGAAATATTAGATCCGGCCGCCATGGCGAAAGTCCTCCACGCGCTTGGCCTCCGCGGCTGGTTCCATTACGAGAAATTCCGCACCACCTATCAGTTGCCAGCCAAAAAATCCTGGGCCAAAGATCTCCTAATTGAACTGGACGAAACCCCGATCGGCGCCTTCATCGAGCTGGAAGGCCCCTCCGACGCCATCGACCGCGCCGCTCGCGAACTTGGCTACTCGCGCCACGACTACGTCACCAAGAGCTATCTCGCTCTTCATATCGAGTCGTGCCAGCGCCAGGGCAAGACAAACTCGCAACTCGCGCCGGGAATCGTTTCCGGAATCCCCGACATGGTTTTCTCTCACGAAAAAAAGTCACGCTAACCTCAACTCTTTGCTTGACATATATTCCGGATGCATTTACTAAGTTTATGAGGACCGCTGTTTCATGAATCTGGACCAGGAACAGGAGCCCTTCCCTAGAAGCGCCGCTCGCGGCAGGCGCGCCGATTTCTGCGCGCTGGCCGCCACTTGTTCGCCTCTGGGTTCCCGGAATGCATTTCCGCAGCCGCAAGTGAGGGTCGGATAGCCTAGGCCTCACTGGACAATTTCCTCCCGCGGCCGGCATCGCATCTGGGCCGCGGGTTTTTTGTGTGCGGGCGATTCGCAATTCGGCCTGCTCCCAACCCGCTGAAATCAAAAAAGTTATCAAGAGGAGACTCCGCCGCGAGGCGCCGTTTCCGGAAGGTGCCCATGCTTCACGCTACCGAACTTCTCGGCGCTGAAACTTACGACGTTCACGGCAATTTCGTCGGACGCGTTCGCGAACTTTTTATCGAGCCCGCCGACCAGCCCAACCGAATCGCTCGTTACTTGCTCAGCCGCGGCAAGTTTCAGCCCCTCGTTGCTCGCTACGATCAAGTCGGCTTCGTTGCGCCCGGTTCGGTGCGCCTTACCGTCGGCGAAAAATCCCTCGAGGAATACAATCCCAATGAAGCTTGGCTCGCTGTCCAGAAAGATCTGCTCGACCAGCAAATTATCGATACCAGCGGCCGCAAAGTTGTCCGCGTAAACGATATCGACATGACCGAGCATCGCACCAATGGCAACGTAGAACTTCGCGTCAGCTCAGTTGACGTGGGACTTCCCGGCGCCGTTGGACGCCTCCTGCAAGGCCTCGCCTCGTCTTCGCTGATTCGCCGCATCCAGCAAAGGCTTCCGGTGCGTTCGATCCGCTGGGAATTCGTCAACCTCGTCGAAGCTGATCCCATGCGCCGCGTGAAGCTCCGCGTCACTCATCAGCGTCTCGCGCACCTGCACCCTGCCGATCTCGCCGACATTCTCGAAGATCTCTCCACCGAAGAGCGCCAGTCCATCGTCGCTTCTCTCGACGAAGAAACCGCCGCCGAAGCCCTCGGCGAACTCGATGCGCGCCTGCGCCTTCAGATCGTCGAAAAGCTTGCGCCAGACAAAGCCGCCGACATCATCGAGGAAATGCAACCCGATCAGGCCGCCGATCTTCTCAATGAACTTACTCCCGAAAATTCGCAGAAAGTTCTCGATGAAATGGTTCACGAAGGCGCGCGTGATGTCCGCGAACTCCTCAAATTCGACGAAGCTTCAGCCGGCGGCATGATGACCACCAAGTTTGTTTTTGTCGGCGAATCCGCCGTCCGCGAAGAAGTTCTCGACTGGATTCGCTCCAACGATGTCGACGTCGAACAACTCGACGCCATTTTTTTGGTCAACAAAGAAGCCAAGCTCGCCGGGGTAGTCTCTGTCGGCAGGTTGCTCCTCGCTTCAAGCGACGAGCCAATGTCCCTGCTACGCAGCGAGCCGCTTCTCTCCATTCATCCCGATGCGAGCGAAAAAGAAGTTTTTCGCACTTTTCGATAAATACAACCTTCGCGTGCTCAGCGTGGTCGATGACGCCGGTTCGCCGATCGGAATGATTACCGTAGACGACGTCGTCACACGTCTGCGGATGCAGGGAAGTAGAAACTAGACGTTGGTCTACGCCAACGAGCTGACGTTTTCGTGCGAATTAGACCAAATGACCTTCAGCTCCGCCAAATCGGCTTTCGACGCGTGGCGCGATCGCTCGCGCAACTGGCGCCGCCGCACGCGCACGCTCGTCGCCGCCTCGCGCTTTTGCTCGCCGTGCTGGCCCGGGCCTGATCACCTCCAACGTGGATAACGACGCCGGCGGCATCTCCACCTATTCCGTGGCGGGCGCGAAATACGGCTACGCGCTTCTGTGGTCGCTGATTCCCATGACCATCGCGCTCTACGTCACCGAAGAGATGTGCGCGCGCCTGGCGTCGTCACCGGCAAAGGCTTTCCGATCTGATTCGCGAAGAGTTCGGATTTCGCCCCACGTTTTTCGTCATGGTGTCTGGTTTTCTCGTCGATCTCGCGCAACGTAGTCGCCGAATTTGCCGGAATCGCCGCAGCCATGGAAATTTTTCACGTCAGCCGCTACATCTCCGTTCCAATCGCGGGCTTGCTCGTGTGGCTTCTCGTCTTGCGCGGCACCTATCGCCAGGTCGAAAAGATATTTCTGGTGCTGTGCACCTTTTATTTGACCTACATCGTCTCGGCGATTCTCGCAAAGCCCGATTGGATCGTCGCCGCCAAGAGACTCGTGATTCCGACATTGCAATTCAACGCGCCGTATCTCTTGATGCTCACCGCCTTGATCGGCACCACCATCGCTCCCTGGCAATTCTTTTACATGCAGGCCAGCTTCGTCGAAAAGCGCGTCGGCGCCGCGGCAGTACAAGCAGGCGCGCGCAGACGTACTCGTCGGCAGCATCAGCTGCATGGTGATCGTGTTTTTCATAATCGTGGCACTGCGCCGCCACGCTCTACGTCACCGGCCATCGCGATATCACCGATGCCGCGCGAAGCCGCTCGAGCCCTTGATGCCACTCGCTGGAGCCTGGGCCGCATCTCTTTTTGCGTTCGGCCTGCTCAACGCATCGCTTTTCGCCGCCTCGCATCCTGCCGCTTTCCACTGCGCACGTAATCTGCGAAGGCCTGGGCTTCGAAGCGGGCATCGACCACAAATTCAAAAACGCGCCAATGTTTTATGGCTGTACACAGTCTTGATCGTCGTCGGCGGAGGACTGATCCTGATTCCGGGCGCACCGCTCTTGAAAATTCTGGTGCTTCTCGCAAGTCGCCAACGGAGTCTGGCTGCCCGATCGTCCTGATTTTCATGGTGCTGCTCATCAATCGCCGCGACCTGATGGGCGATCACGTAAACTCCACCACCTTCAACGTCGTTGCCTGGGTCACCAGCATCGCCATGATCATCCTCACCATCGTCCTCGTAGTAGCCGCCCTTTTCCCCAGCCGCTTCGGCGGCATCCCCGGCGTCTGACGTATCCCTCTGCGCTGTTGCCTTCTCTGCGTCCTCTGCGTCTCTGCGGTAAACGCCTTCGCTTTTCCCGTCATCCCTACCCACACTCATTCACACACTCGACACACACCGCATTGCACCCTCCCATCCGCTATGCTAACTTTGCGGTGTAAAGAACGTTCCGGTCTTTGCCCGCCGGAACCGCTTTCGGCTCACTCAAGTGAAAACCGCGGAACTCGCCAAACCTGCGCCCCGCGACGAGGAACTTCTTCTCGCCCAGCTCGATCCGCGCCGTCTCCCGCGCCACATCGCCATAATCATGGATGGCAATGGCCGTTGGGCTCAGCGTCGCCATCTGCCTCGCATCGCCGGACATCGCGCCGGCACGACTTCAGCGCGCCGCATCATCGAAACTTGCGCGAAAGACTGGGCATTCCCGCGCTGACTCTCTACGCTTTTTCCGTGGAAAACTGGCGCCGTCCAAAAGCCGAAATCGATTTTCTGATGCGCCTGCTGCGTGAATATCTCCGCAAAGAACTTCCCGAAATTCACGCAACAATATTCGCATGCATTGTGATCGGCCGCCCGGATGAGTTTGCCCGATAGCTGTGCGCGACGACATCGTGCTGCCATGGAGACTGACGGCGAACAACACTGGCATGACTCTGATCGTCGCGCTCAACTACGGCGGCCGCGCGGAAATCGTAGACGCCTTGAATTCGCAATCGTGAATTCGCAAAACAATGCGGTACCCGATCAGCCGCCGCAACCGATCGATGAAGAAATGATTTCGCGCCATCTCTACACCGCTGGACTTCCCGATCCCGATCTCCTGATTCGCACCAGCGGTGAAATGCGCGTCAGCAATTTTCTCCTCTGGCAAATCGCCTACGCCGAAATCTACGTAACCGAAACTCTTTGGCCCGATTTCGACGACGCCGAACTCCATCGCGCTCTCCTGGAATTCCAATCCCGCGAACGCCGCTACGGCGGCCTTTCGTCCGAAGATTCGTCTCCCGACCCTGAGTAATCTGTATTTCGAAGCGCGTCACGTCGATTCCAACCGTGCCGTCATCTGCGCTTTTTGCATCCCGACGTCTTGAGTCGGGGCTGAGGGCTACCCGATCAGGGTAGCCGAAGCGCGTTTTGTGCGTCCCGATGCTTTTTATCGGGAGATCGGCCTCTGCCCTTTATATTCTCTCGCAGACCGTGGCGTCCGTTTCCATTTGATTTTCACCCCCTCACCCTCTAGCCTCCACTCCTGTAAAACATGACCGCCACCCGCATCCTCACCGCCGCAATCCTGATTCCCGCCGTAATCGCCATCGTCTGGTGCGCTCCCACTTTCATCGTCGCCGTAGTCGCCGCGCTTGTGATGCTTCTCGCCTTCCTCGAATTTTTCGTAATCGGCGAGCAAGCCGGACTCCACGGTTTCCGCATCTGGACCGGCCTCTGCGCCATCGCGCTTTTCTATTCCCAAGTTTTGGCCGCCACAGAAAAAGCCGTCACGCTCGGCAATAGCGAAGAAATCATCCGCATCCCCGCGCTCCAGCAATTTTTATCCATCGAGCACATCCTGATGATCTTCGTCCTCGGAGCCGCGGCCATCGTCCTCACCAGCCGCCAGCCCGTCGCCGAATCCATGGGAGCGATTTCCTCCAGCTCCGCCGCATTACTTTTCATCGTCTATCCGCTTTCCACCATCATCGAATTCACGGCGCGATCTCAATCGGCCGTCAGCTATTTGCTTTTCACGCTGGTGCTGGTCTGGGCAGGCGACACACTTGCATATTTCGTAGGACGCAGCATCGGCCGTCTGCCGATGTCCCCGCGCCTCAGCCCGAAAAAAACATGGGAAGGCGCGATCGCAAATTTCGCGGGCTCGTTCTCGTTGCGCTCGTTTTCACCCGCTGGCTAGAATTCCCACGCGCGATGTTCTGGTAATGGCTGCACTCGCAAATATCGCGGGCCAGGCAGGCGACCTCCTCGAATCCGCCTACAAGCGCAGCGCAGGCGTAAAAGATTCCGGCACGATTCTCCCCGGCCATGGCGGAATGCTCGATCGTATCGACGCGCTAATTCTTGCAGCGCCCGTCGTCTGGTACTATTTCTCCTGGCTTACCACGCACCAGTCGTGAGCTTGTAGTGGCACAGGCATCCTCCAGGCCTTACGGTGCTGAATTATCTTTAGCTTTCGTTTTTGAATTCTCAATCGATTTTGCATTTTGCAGCAAGCAAACAAATACAGTTCCAACATGAAACGCATCGCCCTACTAGGCTCCACCGGCTCAATCGGCCGCCAATGCATCGACGTAGTTCAGTCCATGCCCGACCGTCTCCAAATCGTTTCGCTTTCCGCGGGCGGCAATCTCGAAGAATTGATCCCACAAATTCAGAGTCACTCTCCGAACTAGTCTCGGTCGCCGACGCCGATCGCGCCTCTCAGCTCGCCGCAAAATTGCGCGACAGCAGGCATCGCCAAGCTCCCCGAAATCCAGCACGGCGCAGCGGGAATTCGCGCAGTAGCCACGCATCCCAGATGCGAACGTCGTAGTCTCCGCCGCCGTCGGCGTAGTCGGACTCGAAGCCACCTACGCCGCCATCCTCGCCGGAAAACAAATCGCTCTCTCAAACAAAGAAGTTCTGGTCGCTGCCGGCGAAATCGTGATGGCCGCCGTCCGCGCATCCGGCACCGAATTGCTTCCCGTGGATAGCGAGCACAACGCCATCCATCAATGTCTCCGCGCCGGCCAGCAGGGAAGGACGCAGGAAGAAGTCCGCCGCCTTGATCCTCACCGCCAGCGGCGGCCCATTTCGCCGCACTCCTCTCGCGGCCGTCGCCAACGCCACTCCCGAACAAGCCCTCAACCATCCCAAATGGAAGATGGGCCAGCGCATCACCATCGATTCCGCCACGCTGATGAACAAAGGCTTCGAAGTGATCGAAGCTCGCTGGCTTTTCGATATTCCTCTCGCGAAAATTGATGTCGTCATCCATCCCCAATCCACAATTCATTCCATGGTGGAATTTGTGGATAGTTCGATTTTGGCGCAGCTGGGGCCAACCGACATGCGCATGCCCTTCAATACGCGCTAACATATCCGGAGCGGGTTCCGGCGCCAGGTCTGCAGTTGGATTGGTCAGAGTTGAAGCGTTTGGATTTTGAAAAAGTTTCGCACGGCCGTTTTCCGTGTTTGAAGCTGGCTCGCGAAGCGCTTCGCCGCGGTGGCGCAATGCCCGCCGCGTTAAATGCCGCCGACGAAGTTGCCGTCGCTGCGTTTCTCGACGCAGCGCATGAACTTCGGCGGCATCTCGCGCGTAATAGAAGCAGTGCTTTCGCGCATGCCCCGCAGCAAGCCGGCGAGTCATCGAGGACATTCTGGCCGCCGATTTGGAAGCGCGGCAGCCTGGCGACGGAAGAAATCGCGAAAGCTCGAACGTGCCGCATAGCGAAGCGTCGCATCTAAATTTAGTAATACAACTCTTCGATTATTCGGGGCGTCTGAGCAGAGAAACCGTCGATGGTAGATAAAATTATCTCCGGGCTGGAAGCAGTCTTCGCTCTTGGCTTGATGGTCACCATCCACGAGTTTGGCCACTTCATCGCCGCTCGTTTTTTCAAAGTCCGCGTAGATGTTTTTTCCTTCGGCTTCGGCCCCAGAATTTTCGGTTTCAAGCGCGGCGACACCGATTACCGCGTGAGCATCCTTCCCCTCGGCGGCTACGTCCGTATGGCTGGCGATAATCCCAGCGAAGAACGCACCGGCGCACCCGACGAATTTCTCTCCAAGCCGCGCTGGCAGCGCACCATCATCGCCCTCGCCGGCCCCATCATGAATTTGGCCACGGCGGTCGTGGTTTTCGCCGTGTTATTTTCTGCCGCTGCGCAGCAACCTGCTTACTCTGATCAACCTGTGCAGGTCACCGCGGTTTTTCCCGATACCCCCGCCGAAAAAGCCGGCATCCAGATCGGCGATAGCATCGTCGCCATCGGCGGCGTAAAGAATCCCGACCTGGCAGCGCGCCCACTGGGAAGCCGCAGTCTCTATGCCTGGCACGACTGTTCCCTCACAATCGAGCGCGATGGCAAGCACCATAAGCACATACGTCGCTAGCAAATCTCGATGACTTCAAAATGTTCGGATATCCACCCGAGCCTGCGACAATCGGCAACTTTACCGCCGGACATGCCTGCAGCCCGCGTCGGACTGAAACCGGACGATCTAATTCTCGCGGCCAATGGCCAGCCGGTCTCGAGTTGGTACCACTTGCATCGAAACTGGTGCAGCAGCAACGGCGAGCGGCCCATCGAATCTAAGAGTTCAGCGTGCAGACCACACATTCTCTGTCGTCGATTCGCCCGCAGCATGGCGACGGCGCACCGAACAAATCCTGTTTGGCAGATCGGAATTGGCCACGACTTCGAGCACTACACATTCACGCGCAAATTCAATCCCATCGAAGCGACTGGTTTTCCGTGTGGCTCGGCTATCGCCTGGGCGGCCAGATCCTCGGTGTCCTCCATGAACTCTTCACCAGCCAATGGTCGCAGGTGTTGAAGCAAGTGCAAGGCCCGATCGGCATCGTCGCCGAATCAGGACGCGCCGCACGCCGTGGCTTGCGCGACTTCTTTGTTTTGATGGCAATCATCAGCCTCAACCTCGGCATCCTCAATCTGCTGCCGATTCCAATTCTCGATGGCGGCCACATCTTCATGCTCGGCGTCGAAGCTGTCATGCGCCGCGATCTCAGCGTTCGCGCCAAAGAAGTGTTCCTCCAGGTTGGCATGGTTTTTCTGCTCATACTCTTCGCCATCGTGATGTACCACGATATCGTTCGTCTCTTCCCGCATTCATAACCCGCTGCACTTCGCGGCGCCAGTGCAGGGAACTCTCGATTGCCTCTTGCTTTTTCCATCGCGTAGCCTCTAACCTTTACTCACGAACATGGCTTCACGGAATCATCGCGTATCAAGTGGAGAGCGGATCAACGCTCATTCAGGCCCCGGCCGCCTGCAAGCTGCGCTTGCGCAGAAGGGTGTGCGGCTTACACGTCAGCGCCGCGTTTTGCTGCAGGTGATGGACGATGCGGAAAGTCACCTCGATGCGGGCGCCATCCTTGAGCGCGCGCAGAAGATTGATCCGCATGTGCATCGCGTCACCGTGTATCGCACGCTCGACATGCTCAAGAAATACGGCCTGATTGACGAGCTCGATCTGCTTCACATCCGCGGCGATCAGCACTACTACGAAAGCCACGGTCCGCGCGATCACATCCATGTCGCGTGCCTCGGATGTGGAATCGTGCGCGAAGTGGAGAGCGGCCTCTTCGAGCAACTCAAGCGGCAGATCGAGCATGACTGCGAGATGAAGATCACCGTCACGCGCACCGAAATCGGCGGCTACTGCGCCGATTGCCAGCGTTCGCGCGCGTAAATCGCCTCGCTATCTCTCTTTGTTCCCATCGATTCCACGTCCATTTCTTCAGGGAACTGGCTCGATAATTCCGTCCGTAGCTCCAATCCGGCGCGATGAGATTTAGGGGAGGGAATTGATTGGGTTCGCGGAGGCGAGCAATCGCCGCAATCTCCAACTGAACATAATGTGGCCCACGGCGAATTATCGGACGTACTGCGCGCGCTCGAGTTTCTGCTTCGAATTCCAGAAATGCTCCAAAATCGATGGAAAAACACGAATTTTGCTACTTGTTATGGGCGAAAAAGCTGCGGGCGGCCTCGATATCGCGCTGGATTTGAGCGCGCAGCTGCGCGGCGCCGGCGAATTTGGTTTCTGAGCGGAGCCGCGCTAGAAACGCGACTTCCATGCGCCCCTTGCGAATGTACTCATCGAAATCGAGCAGGTGGCTCTCGACGGTGATGCCGGTGCCGTTGAATGTAGGCCGCGTACCGACGTTTGTCACCGACTGATATTTCTTTCCGGCGAGAATCGTTTCTGTGGCGTACACGCCTTGAGCCGGAAGTAATGCTTGGTCGGGCGCCAGATTCAGGGTGGGGAACACGATCTTGCCGCCGCGGCCCGCGCCGGGGACAATTTCGCCGGTTAACGCGAAGGATCGTCCAAGTAACTTCTCCGTTTCTTCTACGTGGCCTTGTTTCACCGATTCGCGGACGCGCGTGCTTGAAACTGGAGCTCCTTGAAGTTCAACCGGCGGCACGATCTCGACGGTGAATCCATGTTGGGGGCCGAGTTTTTCGAGCATTGCGACATCGCCGGCGTGGCGATGTCCGAACCGGAAGTTTGCACCCACTAAAACGAATCGCGCGTGAACTGTTTGCTGAATAATCTGCGTGACGAATTCTTCTGGCGTGAGTTGCGAGAGCGCGGCGTCAAACTTCAGCACCAGAGCGGCATCGAGTCCGAACTGCTCAAACGATTTCAGGCGTTGAGCGATCGTCGTGATTAGCAGCGGCGCGGATTCCGGACGCAATACTTGCAGCGGATGGGGATCGAACGTAATCGCAGCGGCGAATAATCCATCGCGCCGCGCGCGTTCAACCACTGCGCGGAGAATTCGCTGGTGGCCGACGTGTAATCCATCGAAATTGCCGACGGTGATTACGCTCGGACGCGCATCGAGTTGCGCGCTCCATTCCATGGCTGATCGCGCGACGGCAAAACTCATTGCGCCGCTCCCAGATTCACATTCATTCGCAAGCCATCATACGCGAGCTGCACATTCTCGTGGCCGAGTTTGCGCAATCGCGCGTTGGTTTCGGCGTGCGGCAAATCGTGAGCGATGTGTGTGAACCACGCGCGCTTGGGTTTCAGCTCGCGCAATGATCGCGAGCGCTTGATCTACGGTGAGATGCATCGGATGAGGAATGTCGCGCAGCGCGTCAATGATGAGGTCGTCGAGTCCGGTGAGCAACTGCGCTGACGATTCTGGAAGCCGCGAGAAATCCGTGAGATATGCGGCGCCGCCAACGCGGTAGCCGAACACAGGAATTCCGCCGTGATCCAGAGGAATCGGAATGACATTCAGGCCGATCGCGGTGAACGGTCCGCTGATTTCGTGCAGCGTGACTTCGGGAATTGTGCTGAGAGTTGGCGCGCCATCGAAAACGTATGCGAATGTGCGGCGCAGAGTTACGAATGTTTCCGCCGATGCGTACACAGGAAGCGGCGCTTTCTGCCGCAAGTTAAATGGACGAATGTCATCGAAGCCGAGAATGTGATCGGCGTGACCATGCGTAAGAAAAATCGCGTCGAGCCGCGTGATTTTTTCGCGCAAAAGTTGAAAACGAAAATCGGGGCTGGTGTCGATAACGGCGTTGTGTCCGCCGCGGCTTAACAAAATTGAAGGGCGCGTGCGTTTGTCGTGCGGGTCGTCGCTGTGGCAAACGCGGCAGGGGCAGCCCAGTGTGGGAACTCCCATGCTTGTGCCGGAGCCGAGCACAATTAATTCCAGCGGTGCGTTCCCAGAAAAATCTTTTTGCTCAGGCGAAACCGGCTCACTCACGGGTCAGCGCTGAACCTTGTTGGCTTTTTCCTTCATCGCGGCCGCAGCGGCTTTCGAAATTTCCATGAAAGAAAGTTTCAAGCTGCCGATCACGTCGAGAAGAATGCGATCGTCTTCAGCGGCAAGATTTCCGCGCGTGGTTTCGCGCAACGCGTCAAGCATGTCGATAATTTCTCGGGCGCCCTCGAGATCGAGCAGCGGCTGTCCGGTGCGCGGGTCCTGATAACCGCCGAGAAGCATCGCGGCGTTGCGCGCGATGAAATCCACCAGCATTTGAAAAGCGCGATTGGGCACACGGCCGGAAGCATCGGGAACAGGGGCCGCATCAGCGGGGCCAGTGGACTCAATCGCGGCAGGTGCGGGGATCTCACCGGGGGAATCTGGCCGCGCGGCAGCGGCGGCATTGGCTGCGGCCGACGTAATTACTTTTGTACGCTCGGCTGCGGCCGAGGATTCGTGATCGCGATCAGATTGTTCGGCGACGTCGCGGCGAAATTCTCCCGTCTCGGTGAAGAGACGGCGATCAACTACCTTGAATGATTCGTCTGGCTTTTGTTCGGACAATGGCTACCTCGATGCATTTTCTGGCGTGCGGTATGCCGCCAGTTTAGCAGTATGAGAACAGAGCAACAAGCATGCGAGAACGACGTTGCGATCGGCTGTAAAGGAGGGTTGGGAATAACTTCGTCTTTTTGTTAAGTGGCTTGATTTCAGAATGATAGCGCCGATCTTGTGCGTCATACCCCCTCCCGTGAAAAAAGTGAAGTTGCTCATTCTATTAGACTTAGCTAGTACTATTACCGAAAAGAGTGCGCAACAGATTGATTCCAAGCCGCTTAACCTTTTCCGCCCTTGTGAAATTATCGAGATTTGGCATTTCACAGGGCAGTTCGGATTTGTGAGGCCGAGGCGCAATCTCCCAATGTGCGCATATTAGCAGAGAAACAACATTACGTCAACAAGTTACCTTATGGTTAGTGGCGGCGGGCGATGATTCAGGGGCTCGGGACAATCGCATTGAATGCGCCGGAGTGCATATCGGGGTCGTGGGATTGGTATAGACTGCGTAGGATTTTTCAATGGCTGGGACTCGAGTCTATCGGAGGCGAGCGTGGATAAGAACATGGTGCGGTTTGTGGTGAGTCTTGCGATTAGCGCGGGGAAGTTCGATGTGTTCGAGCAAACGATGAAGGAAATGGTGGCGGGCACCGAGGGAGAGCCGGGCACGCTCGAATACAATTGGTATTTGAGCGCGGATCGCAGCAAGTGTCGTCTCGTGGAGAATTACGTAGATGCGAACGCGATGCTCTCGCACATGATGAGTCCTGTTGTGCAGGTGCTGGTGCCAAAGCTGCTCGAATCGGGAAGCCTCACGGCGTTTGAGGTGTATGGCGATCCCGGGGTGAAGGGGAGAGAAGTGTTGGCGGCGTTGGGAGTGGAGTTTTTTGGGGGGTGGAGGGGCGTGGAGAGGTAAGACAGTTTGGGTGCCTTTTTTAGTGCCGCGCCTACGGCGCTCCGGAATAATCTCATTTGGGATAGGTAGCCCAGCCCTTCCGAGTCTGTTACGAAACTCTTGACGAAACGAGAAGGAGTGGGAAGATGCGTCGAGAGGGAGAGCGAATGGGGTATATCGAAGGTGAAGCGCGGGGGCAGAGGACGTTGTTTCCGGCAACGCTGGAGGAACTGATTCCCGCCGATCACCTGTGCCGGGTGATCGAAGCGTTCGTCGAGCGGTTGGAGATGGGCAGGCTTGGATTTCTACGGGCCGAAGCAGCCGGGACGGGACGGCCCGGCTACGATCCGCGCAGCCTGTTGAAGCTGTATCTGTACGGATATTTGCATCAGGTTCGTTCGTCGCGGCGGCTGGAGGCGGAGTGCCGGCGCAACATCGAGGTGATGTGGCTGTTGGGCCGGCTGACGCCGGACCACAAGTCGATCGCCGAATTCCGGCGGTTGCACAGCGACGCGGTGAGTCAGACGGGCGTGGAGCTGATCCGTTTGGCGCGCGAGGTGGGATTGGTGCGCGGAGAATGGGTGGCGATCGATGGCTCGAAGTTTCGCGCGGTGAGCAGCAGCGACAGCGTGCACGAACGCCGGGAGTTGGAGCGCTATCTGGAACGGATGGAGCAGGCCGATGCCGAAGAGGAAATCGAAATCGATAGCGAAGCGGTGGCCGCGGCGCTGAAGAAGTTGCGCGAGCATCCGGAGCCGGAAGCTCGGTTTATGCGGACCCCAGGCGGCAAGGTTCCCGCCTACAACGTGCAGACCGTGGTGGATGCCGAGCACGCGTTGATTGTGACGCAGCAGGTGAGTGACGAGGCGACCGATAACCGCAGTTTGCAGCCGATGGCCGAAGCCGCGCAGCAAGTGCTGGGTGGGCCGGGAACACCGATTCATGTGGTGGCCGATGCGGGTTATTCGAACGGCGAGCAGGCCACGGCGTGCGAGAAGCGAGGCATCGTCGCACACGTTCCAGCGGTGCGCGGTGTGAATAACCGCGGTGACGGCACGTTGTTTCAGCGCAGTGATTTTCAGTATGACGAAACGAGCGACACATTTCGCTGCCCGGCGGGCGAGCGGTTGCATCGTCAGCAGAAAAAACAACGTTGGATGATCTACGCGGGACGTCCGGAAGTGTGCGGGACGTGCGCGCTGCGAGCGCGGTGCACGGTGGGAAAGCGGCGTTTGCTGAAGAAGCATCTCGATGACGATGCGTTACGTCGGCTGGCAGAGCGGGCCACGGCCGAAGCGATGCGTTTGCGAAGATCGCTGGCCGAACATCCGTTCGCTGCTTTGAAATATTCGATTTTTGGGCACCCGCGATTTTTGTTGCGCGGGCTGCGCGGCGCGCGGACGGAAATCGGGTTGGCAGTGATGGCCTACAACCTGAAGCGCATGATCGCCGTGCGAGGCGTACCAAAGCTCGCGGCCCAACTGGCCTGAGGCCGAATCCTCCGGCGCCAGTTTCGATCTTGCTCGCGCGCGCCAAGTCTTCCACGAAAACGATTGCCCGCCGCTTCCAGTTTCGTAACAGACTCTTCCGACCTGGGCTTAAGTTTGGTGGCAGGCCTCCGGGCCTCCGGGGGAACCGCGAGAATTTTCTTGAAGGGTAATCGATCGGGATGGGATTGGTGGAGCGCTGGTTCGTGCGGGGTAAATGCGGCTGAAATTGCAGACGCGTCGTGCTACGCTGGTTCGCGGTGCGAGGACCGGAGGGGCGAGTGCTAAATGTAAGCCCAGGTCGGGAGACCTGGGTATCGAAGGCCCCACACAATTCCGGAGTGCCATAGGCGCGGCACTAAACCGTTGCTCGCGTTAATTTCTTGCACGCGCGACACATTTTATTCACGTGATGTTTCCGCGGATGGGGTTCTAGCCGAAGACATATTTTGGATCGTAGGGGACGCCTGCTTTTTTCAACATCGCTATAAATTCCTGCTCGAATGTCATTTTCTGGTGGTGCTCGTGTTGGTTGCGGATGTATGCAGTAACCGTGGCGAGTTGTGATGGGCTCACGCCGAAGGCGGCGTAGCCTTCCTGCCATTCGAAGGGAGGTCGGAGTTCGCGGAGGAATCGGGATGAGTTCGATTTGAACGCGCTTATCGCCGAGGCTAATGAAGTCGTTGAAGGTAGAAGGAAGAGGATGTGGGCGTGGTTCGACATTCCGCCAGCGGCTATGAGCGGAATCTTGTGATGGATACCGATGGACGCGATGAAGGGGTAGAGGCGTTTTTCGAACTCGGGTTGGATTAAGTTTAAGCGGTCCTTGGTGCTGAAGATCGCGTGGACGTGGTTGTTTGCGTAGGAATGGCTCATGGCAATTTAATCGTAAGAATAATATAATAGAATGATATTCAGTCAAGTCGGAGGGTTTAGTGCCGCGCCTACGGCGCTCCGGAATTATTTTTTTGCGTAGGGTACCCAGGCCTTCCGGCCTGGGCTCACGTTTGGTCGCGGCCCTTCGGGCCTCCGGATCTACCGCCGAGCCTACGGCGCTCCGGAATATTTTTTTTGACAGGTACCCAGGTCTTCCGACCTGGGCTTACGTTTGGTGGCGGCCCTCCGGGCCTCCGAACAAAACCCTTACGCCGTTCGCGAAAAAATTATTTCAGTTTGCGCCGGGAAATTTTACTTGCCAGAATTGTGGGGCGGGTTGGGTGAAGGCTATGCCTACTTCGTCTTTTGCGGCGTGCTGCTCGCCTACGTGGACTACCTGGCACTCCTGGAATTCGCCTGAAACTTTGTTTCTTACCATCAGGGTCTGTCCCATTTGTACTTTTGTTTCGAGCAGAATCAGTCCGCCGTTGGCGTTGACCACAAGCGAATGGGTGGCTTCGTCGATTGGATTCGGGCTGTTGACGAGTCCGCGAACTACGATCGGGACACGCAGCAGGACACGTTCGCTGCGCCGGTTGTTTAGCCAGCGCTTGGACTGAATGGGATCTTGGTGGTCGGACATTTCGGCGCACCTATCCGGCGGCTGTACGTGGTTTGTGCACACCACGTTGTTTCAGCTCTGCCTACTCTCTGGATTTAAAAACGAAAAACTGTTGGGCGCATTATAGGAGGAGAATTGTAAAACGTCATGGCGAAGAAAAGGCGAATATGATATTTTGGGATTATGGCGGTGCGCTCATGCCGAGTGATGATCACGGATATGGAAGGGGTGTCGCACGCGGTTGAAGTGACCGCTGCGACGTTGTACGAGGCGGTGGCGCAGGGGTTGGCGGCGTTGCGTGCTAGCGACTGGGCGCACGGAATTGCGGAGGGCCCGAATAATGTGGTGCGAGTTTCGGTGTCGGATGTGAAGGTGGAGCACGAAGTGAAATTTCGGGAGTTTACGGCGTGGTTGGAAAGGGAAGGGCGGTCGCCGAGGGAAGTGACGCAGCGGCAGAGGGTGCGGGCGATACTTGGGATGCCGGAGGTTAGGAGATAAGTCAGAAACAACTGCAACTGCTTAATTCTTTCACCACAGAGACACAGAGGGAACGGAGAGTTTTGTGCTGGTGGCGGCGGGGTTGAAGTAGATGGAGTGGGCAAAAAATTAGGGGAGTTCGCGATTGCGAACTCCCCTTTTCTTGCGTGATGATTACTGCGTTTGTGATGCAGTTAGTTCGAGGAGCCGCTTGGTGATGTGGACGCTGACTCGACGGACTTGGGAACGCTTACGTAGCCGGTGATTTTATCTTTTTCAACTGAGTTGACTACGAACTCGAGCGGCTGACGGCCGGCATGAGTGGTGAAAAAGATGGGTTGATTGATGTTGCGGCTCTTGTTCTCTGTGCGCTTATCGTCGGCGACGAGAACGACGTTGAACTGGTTTTTGCCAGGGTTGGTGCCGCGGAGCAACACGGAGACAGTGCCGACTTTCTGTTCTTTATTTTTGCCTTCGATGGTGAACTCGTAGTAATCGCGCTCGCCGAGACGGCGGAGTTGTTCGACGTCGTCATGATTCTTGGCGATGAGCGTACCGAGTTCAGTCTTGGTCATGTTGAGATTTTGCTTGGTGGAATCGAGATCGGTGCGAGTTGCGTCGAGATCGGTGCGAACTCCGGTAACGGTGCCAGTGACGGTTTGCACGTCGGTGGCGCTGGCTTTGGAGGAAAGCTCCTGCTGCACATCTTGGTTCATGGCGGTGAGCTTCTGAGCGTCGGCTTCCGCTTCATCGCGCGATTTCTTGAGATCGGCTTGGGTAATTTTCAGGCGCTTGGTGACAGTGTTGAGATCATCTTGCAGTTGCGTGTTGGTTGCGTCCGAAGCGGCGAGACGAGCGGTTACGGAGTCCATGCTTTTCGCGTCGTCTTGCTTGAGCGTTGCAAGATCACTGGACATATTTGCGCGAGTAGTTTGCGCGTAGCTTGTTGCATACCAGCCAGTGCCCACGCCTCCTAGCGCGATGAGGCCTGCAATGATCACTGCCGGCGCGATCCATCGCGGAGAATCGTGATATTCGTTGGACACAACTTCACGTTCAGTTGTCATGTAATCCCCCTGTTTGAGATCGACTAAGTTACGGAGATAGAAGGGCACGCGCGGTGCCAAAGTGGGTGTGTGCTGGCCCTTCGATAAGTGACTGTGAATACTGTACTTTCGGGAGGGAGAAGATACGACAAATGGTAACGATGATTTTGCTAGGAACTTTTTACGTGTAGCGTGTCGATATGGAGGGTAGGTGTTTTTCTGTATGGAGATCCCGAAATCGGCGGGAGGGGCTGATGAAAGAGTAATGATGAGAGTGGCGTTCGCGGCATTTCTGAACTAATGGGCTATGGTTGTCGCGGCAAATTATTTGGAGGATGGAAGGCGGAGGATCGAGTTGTGTCGCGCCGAACAATTATTCTTCTGATGCTGCTGACATCGCTTGTTGTAGGCGTGAGTTGGGGATGGTTTGGGCGGAGTGCCGCGCCCACGCCCGGATCGCGCGATGCGATGGCCGCGGTGACAATCGACAAACAGCCGATTGAGTTTGCACATCGCACGTTTGATCCCGCGAATCCGCCTGCGGAGATGCCGCCATTTGGTCCGGGAGAGGCGGCTGTATGCGATTCAAATTTTATTTCAAATGTGAGCGTGGGCGGGACGGGTGACAAGACGGATGCGACGCACGAGATTGTAACGATCACGAAAGTTACGGTGACGCTGCAGCTGAAAATAAATATTTGGGCTCCGGCGGATGCGACTGAGCATGTGATGGAGCATGAAGACGGACACCGGCAAATTTCGGAATACTATTATGCGAACGCGGATAAACTCGCTTCGCGAATTGCTGTGGCTTACATCGGAAAGCATGAATTGATCAACGGCGCGGATCTACCGGCGGAATTTACAAAGTTGCTGCAACAACTGGGCGCGGAAATCACGGATGAATACGACAAGGAATTGAATCCGGAAGCGACACAACTGCGGTACGATTCGATTACAGATCACAGCCGGAATGAGGTTGCGGCGAAGGATGCAGTTGCGGAAGTGCTGAAGGATGCGGCGGTGGTGGCGTCGGGCGCGGGCGCGAATTCGGGGAATTGAGTTTCAATAGTTACAGCAGAGCAGACGGTTTTATCCGCACGGCAAAATCACAAAACAGGATAATTTATTTTCAGCGCGCCCATGAGGCGTGGTGGGCGCCCGTTTATCACGTCTGTGGTCTCTCTGGTGGCACTTGAGAAATCTTGCGGGGTGACTTAGATTCTGTTTGATTCCAAAGGAGTGAGTTGAAACAGTGGCGAAGAGAATCAAGAGAAATCAAGTGGCTAAGCTGAGAGTGAAAGGGGTCGGAGCGCGAGCGAATCGCCCGGCCAATCGCGCGCTCAGCAAAGCTCGTCCGGCTGGAAAAGTGTTCGAGGATTTGGTGGCGCTGCAGGCTCGGTTGCTGGCGCCCGGCGGGTGTCCATGGGACCGGGAGCAGACGCACGAATCGTTGCGGACATATCTGATTGAGGAAGCGTATGAGGTTTTGGATGCGCTGGATTCGGGCGACTCGAAGAAATTTGCGGAAGAGCTGGGAGATTTATTGTTGCAGGTGATTTTTCACTGCGCAACTTGCGCGGCAGGCGGGGCGGTTTGATATTTGCGATGTGATCGAGCATATCCATACGAAGATGGTGCGGAGGCATCCGCATGTTTTCGGAGATGCGAAAGCGAAGGATGCTGGAGAGGTGCTGAAGAACTGGGAGCAGATCAAGCTGGAGGAGAGAGCGTCGGAGAAGAAGAGTAGGCGCGGTGGGAGCGGTGACGCGGACGCGGCGAAAAACGAATCACTGCTGGACGGAGTCCCGCGATCGTTGCCTGCGGTGCTGGAGGCTTATCAGCTCACGCGCCGGGCGTCGCGAGTGGGATTCGACTGGGAAAACGCGGGAGCAGTGCTCGAGAAACTGCATGAGGAATCGGCGGAGTTGAACGACGAGATTGGGCGCGATCCAGGGGACTTGGAAGAGGAAGCAGGGGATCTACTTTTCGCAGCGGTAAATGTGGCGCGGTTTTTGAAGATTGATCCGGAGATTGCGCTGAAAAAGGCGAATCGAAAATTCGAGCGGCGATTCCGAATGATGGAGGGAGTCGCTGAGGAATCTGGTAAGAAGCTGGGCGAGATGAGCGATGTGGAAATGGATGTGATTTGGGAGGCGATCAAGCGGCACGAGAAGACTCGAGCGCGCGGGCACGAGTTGCCGGGCGCGCATGGTGTCCATGTGAAAGCAGGCTCAGCGAAAACGGAGCGCGGCTTGTGACGGCGGAAACGGGGAAAGTGCGCGAAGCAGAAATAAAAGTGAGGCATTGCCACGGGTTGGAGGAGTGCGAGGCGTGCTTTCAGTTGCAGCGGCGCGTGTGGGGCGTGTCAAACATTGACGTGCCGATGCCGATGTTTGTGGTGGCGCAGGAGACGGGCGGGCAGGTGCTGGGCGCGTTTTTGGGAGATGATTCACGACCGGAAAACATGGTGGGTTTTACGATGGCGATCGCGGGGTGGCGCGATCGGCGTCCGTTTTTGCATTCGCACATGACCGCTGTGCTTTCGGAGATGCGGGATCACGGTGTGGGTAGAAGGTTGAAATTATTTCAGCGCGAAGATGCTCTGGAGCGCGGGATCGATTTGGTGGAATGGACGTTTGATCCGTTGGAAACGAAAAACGCCTACTTCAATTTGATGAGGCTGGGCGCGATCGCGCGGCGTTATTTGCCGAATGTGTATGGGATTACGACGAGTCCTCTGCACGGCGGATTGCCTACGGACCGGCTGGTGGCCGAGTGGGAGCTGCGATCTGAAAATGCTGTGAAAGTGATTGATGGGGAAGAGAAGCCGTGGCATTCGAGAGAGGCTGATCGCGCATCGATTTTTATTCCGGATGAGATTCAGGAATTGAAAACGAAAAATCCTGAGGAAGCGATGCGGATGCAAAGCGAGATCCGCGAGCAGTTCCTGAAATGGTTTGCGAACGGGTATGCGGCAACGCGGATTGAAAAAATTTTAGGCGGAGCCGAGTACCAACTGGAGTTGTGGCGGTGATTGATCGGCGGTTGCAGTCTGAATGCGCTGCGATGACGCGCGGCGTAATCCTTCCAATTAGGAATCTCAGGGGAAATCTACGATGAAATTGAGAAGCGTGACGCTGCGGGAAGTTCAGATGCAGATGCTGCAGCCATTTGAGACGAGCTTTGGCGTGTGCTTTCTACGGCGAATCCTGCTGATTGAAGCCGATGTGGATGGCACGATTGGCTGGGGAGAGTGCGTGGCGGGGGAGAACCCGTTTTATTCGCCCGAGACGGTGGACACGGCCGCTGACATTTTGCGGAAGTTTATCTGGCCGATCATGAAGAGTGTGGAGTTTGCGACCGCCGCGGATGCGTTCGACAAGATGGCGCAAGTCCGCGGTCACAATATGGCGAAGGGCGGGTTGGAAGCGGCGATTTGGGATGCGGAAGCTAGGATGAAGGGCGAGCCATTGTGGAAGTTGCTGGGAGGGACGCGGCAGGAATTGGCGACGGGCGTTTCGATCGGAATTAAGAAATCACTTGAAGAGTTGGGTGAAGTGGTGGGGAAGGAAATTGCGGCGGGCTACCAGAGAATCAAGATCAAGATTAAGCCGGGATGGGACGCGGAGCCGGTGAAGCGCCTGCGCGAAATGTTCCCGCGGATCAAGTTGATGGTGGACGCGAACTCGGCATATACGCTGGCGGATACCGTGCTGCTGCAGCAGCTTGAGGGATACCATTTGATGATGATTGAGCAGCCGCTCGGTTGGGACGACTTGTACAGCCACGTGGAGTTGCAGCGGAAATTGGCCACGCCGATTTGCCTGGACGAGTGCATCCACAGCGCTGAGGATGCGCGCGAAGCGGCGGAGCTGGGAGCCTGCAAGATTGTGAACATTAAACAGGGGCGCGTGGGTGGGTATACCGCCTCGAAACGGGTACATGACATTTGCCAGAAGCACTCCGTTCCAGTGTGGTGCGGCGGGATGCTGGAATCGGGGATTGGGAGGGCTCACAATATTGCGCTGTCTACGCTGCCGAATTTTGTTTTGCCGGGGGATGTTTCGGCCAGCGCTCGATATTGGAAGGAAGACATTATCGAGCCGGAAGTTAAAGTGACACCTCAAGGAACGATATTGGTGCCGCAAGGTCCGGGGATTGGGTACACGCCAATTCTCGAGCGAATCGAAAAGATTACAGTCGCGAAGGAGAAACTTTCGTGACGGCGGATGGAAGCAAATCGGGAGATGCTGCAGCGCGCCGAGTCGCGGTGATTCCGGGCGATGGCGTGGGTCCAGAGGTAATTGGTGAAGCTAAACGAATACTTGAAGTTGTTGCTCGTGCAGCGAATCGGAAACTCGAATTAGTTGAATTTGATTGGGGAGCTTCGAGATTCTTGCGCGACGGCACGACTCTGCCCGAAGGCGCAGACCAGATGCTGGCGCGTGAGTTCGACGCGATCCTGCTGGGGGCGATGGGCGACCCGCGCGTGCCGTCGAATAAGCATGCGGCGGATATTTTGTTGGGGCTGAGGTTCAAGCTGGACCTTTACGTGAATGCGCGTCCGGTGGAATTGCTGGACGAGTCGCTGACGCCGCTGAAAGGGCGCGGAGTAAAAGATGTGCAATTCATGGTGTTTCGTGAGAACACCGAGGGACTTTACGTAGGCGTGGGAGGGATCTTTAAGAAGGGGACGGCAGACGAGGTGGCTTTGCAGGAGGACTTGAACACGCGGAAGGGAGTGGAGCGGATTATTCGGCACGCGTTTGAGTATGCGCGCGAGCGAAAACTGACGCGCGTGTGCATGAGCGACAAGTCGAATGCGCTGAATTTCGCGCACGATATTTGGCAGCGCGTGTTCGCGGAAGTGCGGCGCGAATATGCCGAGATTGAGTCGAGGCACTTGTTTGTGGACGCACTGGCGATGGAAGTGGTGCGCGATCCGTCGCAATTTCAAGTGATCGTGACCTGTAATTTGTTCGGCGACATAATCAGCGATCTAGGGGCGCAGTTGGCGGGCGGAATGGGGATGGCTCCTTCGGGAAATATTCATCCGGGGCGGACTTCGCTATTTGAGCCGGTGCACGGGTCGGCGCCGAACATCGCGGGGAAGAATCTGGCGAATCCGATCGCGAGCGTGCTGGCGTCTGCGATGATGCTGGAGCAGATCGGCTGGATATCGGAGGGCGCGACGCTGCGCGGCGCGGTGCGGGCAGCGGTGGCTGAGAAGAAGACTACTAAGGATGCAGGCGGCGCGTTGGGAACGCGAGAAGCCGGTGAGTGGATGGCCCGCTGGGTGGCGAAGAACGGAATCGCTGGTCCGGAAGCCAAGTAAACGCGCGCTGATTATCACGCGTACTCCGCGCTCGCCGGGCGATGGATCATAAAGGCGATAAGCGCGCCGAGAACGAAGCCTCCAACGTGAGCCCAAACGGCGACCCCGCCTGCGGTATCAACTCCAAGCGAACCGACCCCGGTTATGAACTGCAGGAAAAACCAGTAGCCCAGGATCACCCAGGCTGGAATTCTCACCGTAAAAAAGAAGACGATTAACGGGACGAGAGTGAGCACCCGT
Source organism: uncultured Acidobacteriota bacterium (assembly GCA_963721845.1). GTDB lineage: Bacteria > Acidobacteriota > Terriglobia > Acidiferrales > UBA7541 > DASTCZ01. The sequence continues at coordinate 89,683 of CAVRKW010000001.1, forward strand.
GCGCGAGGGAAGAATACGATGTATGCGCCCATCACTCCCGCGATCGCTCCGCTCGCACCGATAGCTGGCATGCGCGAACCCCAGTTGAAAAACGTGTGAGTGATCCCGGCGAAGATTCCGCATGTGAGGTAGAAGATGAGATACCCGAAGTGGCCGAGCGCATCTTCGACGTTATCGCCGAAAATCCAGAGGAACCACATGTTGCCGATGAGGTGCAGCCAGCCGCTGTGCAGGAACATGGAAGTGAAGAATGACTCGAGCGCTATCTCGGGGTGGCCGGACTGGGTTGTGACGGCGGCTTCGACTCGAGCTGGAACCATGCCGTAGCGGAAGACCAGGCGCTGGTCGAGTTTAGGTCCGAGGGAGATTTGATAGAAGAAGATTATGCAATTGATGGCGATTAGAAGAAGCGTGACCACCGGAGTGGAGAATCGCGGAGTGTCGTCTTTGAGGGGGATCATCGCTGGCCGGTCTGCAGGTCGAGTGTTACTTTAACTTGCGCCTTCGGTTTTTTTGTTCGCTAGCGGCCATCGGAGCTTGGTCTGCGAGCAATACGCCCGCTAAATCTGCTGCTTCGCGTTCCGTGAAGCGGCGCTTCCGGCAGTATGAGTCGCGGCGCTCGTCTGCAGCGATCAGATTCTCGATTTCGGCAAGGGGTTTGATCCCGCTCCGAGCGCCTAGCGCGGTGCAATTAAGTCCGGCGGCTGCGCAGGAAAAATTGAGCTGCCGGTCAAGCGGCCAGCCCGCGAGCAGGGAGTAGACGAAAGCGGCGTGGAAGATGTCGCCGGCACCGGTGGTGTCAACTGTATGGACACGGAACGCAGGAGCGTACTGGAAAGCTTCTCCGTCCCAGGCGACAACACCGCTGCTGCCGAGCGTGGCACCGCAAATGCGAAAACGAAAACGGCGAGCAAGTTCGAGTAGCGCTTGAAGTATGTCCGGATTGCCAGTAAAGCGTGATGGGAAAGTACTGGAGCTGATGAGGTAATCGACCTTCTCAAGCAGAGATTCAAGTCCCGGATAGATGTTGTCCACGTCGGCGATGACTGGAATCTTGGCTTCGCGCGCCCATCGCGCTGCCGCCGCGGCTGCTGCGGTGTCGTGGCCGTCTACCAACAGCGCGCGAGATTCGGTAACCCATTCGCGGTTGAGGTCAGAGGGCAGTAGCGCTACGCGCGGTTCGCGGTGCCACAGGATGGTGCGCTCGCCGGTCGAGTCCACGAGAATGTAGGCGAGCTGACTTGATGATCCGGAAGCGGTGATCCAGTGTGATTGCACGCGCGCGCGTTCGAGCTCGGCGCGCTGAAACGCGGCCGCGTCATCGTCGCCTATCTTTCCGACGTAGCGGGTACTGAGTCCCCAAGATTGGCAGGCCGCCATCGCGCTGGCGACTTGGCCTCCAGCGAAGCGCGAGATGCGGCGGATCTCCACTTTGGAATCGTGGGAGGGGAAGTGCGGCAAATCGATGAGAGTATCAGTGGAGTTGATACCCACACCAACCACGTCAACGATGGGAGTATCGCCGTTTTGCACAAAAGTACTGTAAACGAGCGCCGGAGATTTGCAAGGGGGTGGGAGTGGCGGCCGGGAAGTATGTCCTATAATTAATTGGACTCCGTTCCCAGTTGCAACGAAACCAACATAATCTGGCGGGATGTTTTCGCGTGAAATTGTTGAAAAAATAATTCGAATACATACGATTTTGATGCGATGGGGTTTGCGTAGTGGAGCGTGGTGTGGTAATTACAAATGATTCGATGCCGTCGCCGGATAATTGTGGAGTTTTGCCGCGTGTCGGCGCGCCGACACCTGCATGCCGCTGAGAGAATCTGAAGCAATTGTCCTGCGAAGTTATCCGATGGGAGAGGCCGACCGGCTGGTCAGCTTCCTGAGTCGCTCTGCGGGGCGCATGCGGGGAGTAGCTTCGGGTGCGAAGCGGCCGAAGAGCCGCTTTGGTTCGACACTCGAAGTGCTGTCTTACATAAAGATTTGGTACTTCGAGCGAGAAACCCGGGACCTTGTCCGCATCAGCCAGTGCGAGCTGATTGAATCGTATCTCAGCGCGCAAAAAGATTATTCCGCCGGGCTGGCGATCGCGCTGGTTAGCGAAGTTACCGAGCTCGTGCTTCCGGAGAAGGAGTCGTCCGATCCAGTTTTTCGTTTGGTGCTCACTGCGGCGAGGGCGCTGTCGGCTGGATTGAATGTTCAAGTGATAGTTGCATATTTCTCGTTGTGGATGGTGAGGTTGGCTGGGTGGCTCCCAGATCTCGAGCATTGCGTGAAGTGCGGAAGGGAATTTGGATCTGATTTGGCACGTGAGGATTTTAGTGGTGCGCTGAAATGCGTCGACTGCGCAAGTGGTGGTCGCTCGATATCGGCTTCAAGTATAGGGTTAGCGAAACGGATGCTAGCGACGAAACTTCAAGCGATACTTGATATAAGGCCGGCAACAGTGGATGCCGCTGGAATATATAATTTTTCACTTGATATTGTAGAACGGCAGGGCGAGCGAAGGCTCGCTTCAAGAAAACTCTTAGAAGAGGCGCCTTGAAATCGAAAGTGAAGTCTAAAGAAAAAGTGACAGCCGTGGCTGGATTGAGTTTTCAGGAACTCATCTTCCGGTTGCAGGAATTTTGGGCCAAGCGCGGCTGTGTGATCCAGCAGCCCTACGATATCGAAGTCGGGGCGGGGACGATGTCACCGGAAACTTTTCTGCGCGTGCTGGGTCCGAAGCCATATCGCGTGGCGTATGCACAACCCGCACGTCGGCCCGCCGACGGTCGGTACGGCGAGAATCCAAACCGTGTTTACAAACACACCCAATTTCAGGTGGTGCTGAAACCCGCCCCTGCTGATTCCCAGGATCTCTATTTGCAGAGCATCGCTGCGATCGGAATTGATCTCAAAGTTCATGACATTAGATTTGAAGAAGATAACTGGGAGTCGCCAACGCTGGGTGCCTGGGGACTCGGCTGGCAAGTGCTGCTTGATGGGCTTGAAATTACCCAGTTTACGTACTTCCAGCAATGCGGAGGATTGGATTTGGATCCAGCTTCCGTGGAACTCACCTACGGCATTGAGCGCATCGCTGCGTTTCTTGAAGGCGTGAATACGATCTACGATGTGCGTTGGACAGACGGGCTAAGCTATGGCGACGTGAGGCTAGCCGAAGAAGAGCAGCTCTCGTCTTACAGCTTCGATCATGCAGACATTGCGGCGACGCGGCAGATGTTTGAGATCAGCGAGCGCGAGGCGCACAGACTGCTCGCCGCTTATCCAGCGGAGGGAAGTCTTGTCGAGAAGAAGCGTTTTCCGCTGCTTGCGGCTTATGAGTTCTGCTTGAAGTGTTCACACCTCTTCAATGTGCTTGATGCGCGCGGAGCGATTTCTACCACCGAGCGAGCGGCGATGATCGGGAGAGTAAGGAAGCTGGCTTGTAAGGTTGCCGAGCTTTACCTCGATCAAACAGGCGCCACGCCGGAGCGTGTGGCATGAGCGCAAAGAACATGCGGCGGGCGGACCTCGTGTTTGAGATTGGATGTGAAGAATTACCTGCGGGAATGATTGCGAAGGCCGCGGCAGAATTTAAAGCAATACTTGAGAAGTATCTTTCGACGGAGAATCTACTTGAGAAGTCGTCCATCGAAGTTTTTGGTGGCCCTCGCAGACTGACTGCAATTTGCGAAGATTTGCGCGCGCAGCAACCGGATGACGTGCGGGAAGTTACAGGGCCCCCGAAGAGCGTCGCCTACGACAATGTCGGCCAGCCGACACGCGCGGCGGTAAGTTTTTCAGAAAAACAGGGAGTCGCGCTCACAGACACATACATCGTCTCGACAAACCGCGGCGAATTTCTCGCCGCGAAGCTCCATACCAAAGGCCGATCCGCGGAAGCCATACTCGCGGAGATTGTTGCCACGCGCGGTTTTCGAAATCCCATGGCCTCGAGCGATGTACTGGGCTGGCCGGGACGGAGCGAGATTCATCCGCCCGATTCGGTGGGTCGTGGCGATTTTCGGCGGGAAAATTCTAAAAGTGACTATCGCCGGCGTCGCAGCCGGAGCCGAATCGCATGGCCACCGCTTCCTTGGAAAGAGCTCTGTGGTGATTCGAGGCGCTGCGGACTACGCATCTGCGCTCAAGAAAAGCTTCGTGATCGTTCATCCGGAAGAACGGCGCAAGAAGATTCAGACGGAGCTCGCGCGCGGCTGCGGCAAAACACGGGCTCAAGATTCACGCCGATGCCGGGCTGTTGGAGATGGTGACGTACTTAAACGAATTTCCCACGGTAGTCGTGGGGAATTTTGATTCCGAATTCCTTGACCTTCCGGAAGAGATTCTGGTTACGGTGATGCGCGATCATCAAAAATACTTTGCGATGGAGACGCGCAGCGGAGCGCTGGCTCCGCACTTTCTGTGCAGCGATCAACTTGGATCGTGATTCTCAAGGACTTGTTCAAGCCGGACACGAACGCGTGCTTCGGGCAAGATTCGCCGACGCGCGCTTCTTCTGGGAAGCAGACCAGCGGCATCCCTTAGCTGCGTATATGCCACGCTTAAAGCAAGTCACCTACCAGGCAAAGCTGGGCAGCTATTTCGACAAAGTTGAACGAATGCGTGAAGTTTCGAGATGGCTCGCCGATCAATGGTTCGCCGCGGGAGTGACCCAGGCGAGCCCCGCGAACGCCGACCGCGCAGCGGAACTTTCCAAGTGCGATTTGCCCACGGGGATGGTTGGTGAGTTTCCGGAATTGCAGGGCATAGTTGGAGGCCTCTACGCGGAAGCTCAAGGAGAACCTGAGGAAATATCACGTGCGATCTACGATCAATACAAGCCGGCGGGAATCGACGATCAAATCCCAGGCAACCTTACAGGGTGCATCCTCTCGCTCGCTGATAAATTCGACGCCATCGTAGGATGTCTTGCGGCGGGGCTGTTACCGACAGGTTCAAGCGATCCATTCGGGTTGCGCCGTGCAGCTCTAGGCGTGGTTAAGATAATTCTTGAGAAAAAAAATCCGGTTTCACTTTCGGGAATAACCGCGGCCACAGCCAAGTCGTTGGGCACCCCGCGCCGCATCTTCAAGTGAAACCTGAGACTGTAAAACAAATTCTGGACTTCATTCTCGAACGTGCTCGGTTCGTTTTGAGGGAACGCCTCGGATTCGCGTACGACGAAGTGAATGCAACATTTGCTGCAGGGGCGGATGATTTGGTAGACGCCGTTCACCGGCTGGAAGCGTTGAAAGCAATTCGGAAGTCGAAGAATTTTGAGCCGCTTGCCGTGTCGTTCAAACGCATTCGTAAAATCATCGAGAAGGCGGGTGCCGCGGAAGGCTGGCGACTTCCTGGGGTGCAACCTGAGCTTCTGGAGCACGCGGCCGAGCGCAATTTGCACGAGCAGGCGCGCGCGGCGGCCAAGAGCGTGGCAACCCACAAGCGGACCGGGAAATATCGAGAAGCGCTGCAAGCAATTGCAGAGATGCGCCCAGCAGTCGACAAATTCTTCGACGAAGTCTTGGTTATGTCGGAAAATGACGCAGTTCGCCGCAACAGGTTGACGCTGCTCGCTGAGCTTCTATCGGAGTTTTCTACAATCGCGGATTTCTCCGAACTCGGAGCAGCGGAAAAGGGCGCATGAAGTTCTTAATGTTTTACATTAGGTACGGTGGCCGTGTATAGCCGGCTGCATATCTTGTCGCAGATGAAATTTTCGTCGGCGCGCCGACAAGTAGGAATTGGGTTCGATTGAATTGAAATCATAAGAACACGTAGCAGGAAATCCGAGAGGAGAAAAAGTGAAGCGATTTGTCTATTTCTTTGGAGCAGGCAAAGCCGAAGGAACCGGCGACATGAAAGACCTGCTTGGCGGCAAGGGAGCAGGCCTTGCGGAAATGACCCGCATCGGTCTGCCGGTTCCCGCCGGGTTCACCATCACCACGGAAGCATGCGATTATTTTTTCAAGCACGGGCAGAAATATCCACCGGAGCTGCGCAAGCAGGTAGAAACTGACCTGAAGCGCCTTGAGAAAGTAACAGGCAAGAAGCTTGGCGACGAAAAGGATCCATTGCTTGTAAGTGTGCGCTCAGGCTCTGCGCGGTCCATGCCAGGAATGATGGAAACGATTTTGAATCTCGGCCTCAACGATCGCTCGGTTGCTGCACTCGCGCGCAACACCAAGAACGATCGATTCGCCTACGACGCCTATCGCCGCTTCGTACAGATGTATTCGAGCGTCGTGATCGGCCTACCTAAAGAAGAACTTGAAGCTTTGCTCCGTGCAAAAAAGACTCGACTTGGAGTGAAAGATGACACCCAAGTCTCCGCAGAAGGATGGAAGGAATTAATCGCCGATTATAAATCGCACTTCAAGAAGAAGGTTGGCAAGGATTTCCCCGAGAACCCGGTAGAGCAGTTGTGGGGCGCGATCGGGGCAGTATTCGAATCCTGGATGGCAGAGAAGGCGGTCACGTACCGCCGAGTGGAGAAGATCACTGGATTGCTTGGCACGGCCGTCAACGTCGTCCAAATGGTTTTCGGAAACACAGGAGAGAACTCTGGAACTGGCGTTTGCTTCACGCGCGACCCTTCTACGGGTGAGAAGATTTTCTACGGCGATTTCTTGATTAACGCCCAAGGCGAAGATGTCGTCGCGGGCATTCGCACTCCTATGCACCTGTCGGAGATGGGGAAGCGGATGCCGCGCGTGTTCAAGCAGCTCGAAAAGGCGCGTGAACTTCTCGAGAGACACTACCGCGATATGCAAGATATGGAGTTCACCGTTGAAGAAGGCACGCTCTACATGTTGCAAACGCGCGTTGGAAAGCGAACACCGTCCGCCACTTTTCGCATGGCTGTCGATATGGCTAACGAAGGCCTCATCAGGAAGGAAGAAGCCATACTTCGAGTAAAGCCTGAAGATATTGAACGTCTGTTTTATCCCGTAATCGATGCGAAGGTTCCACGTGCAGATTTGGCGAAGCGAAAACTCGCCGCGGGAATCAACGCGGTTCCGGGGTCAGCTTCGGGCCGCGCGGTTTTCACTGCCGCCGAAGCAGAGGAGTGGGCTGCACGCGGTGAGAAAGTAATTCTAGTCCGGCGCGAGACAAGCCCGGAAGATGTTGGCGGGATGTTTGTTGCGCAGGGAATTCTTACCGCTACTGGCGGCAAAACGAGCCACGCGGCAGTCGTTGCACGCGGCTGGGGCAAATGCTGTGTCGTGGGTTGCGAGGCTCTGGACATTGATTATGCAAAGAAGAGCATGGTTGCTGGCGGTCACGTAGTCAAACAAGGCGATTGGATCACCATAGATGGAAATGATGGCGAAGTTTTCGAAGGCGAAGTACCGCTAGTTACGCCGGAACTGCCACCGTCTTACTACACGCTGATGAAGTGGGCCGACACATTTCGTCGCCTGCGCGTGCGCACAAACGCAGATACGCCGCACGATTCCAAGAAGGCGCGCGAAATGGGAGCCGAAGGGATTGGGCTCTGCCGCACCGAGCACATGTTCTTCAAAGACTTCGAGTTTCCGGAGAAGAGTGTTGACCGGCAGCTCGCCATCCAGGAAATGATCGTCGCGGACTCTCCTGAAGCGCGAAAGATAGCGCTCGCGAAGCTACTTCCGTACCAGCGGCGCGACTTCGTTGGTATATTTCGCGAGATGGACGGCTTGCCGGTTACAATTCGCCTGATCGATCCGCCGCTGCATGAATTCGTTCCGCACGAATTGGAAAAGCAGAAGGAACTCGCTGCGAAAATTGGCGTGCCAGTTGAGGTTGTTACGCGTCGCGTGGAGCAGCTTAAGGAATCCAACCCAATGCTCGGTCATCGCGGCTGCCGGCTATCGATCACCTATCCGGAAATTCTGGAGATGCAAGTCCGAGCGATCATTGAAGCGGCGATCGAATCGAAACAAAACAAAATTAAAGTGCTACCTGAGATCATGCATCCTCTCGTTCTTGACAGGAGAGAGCTGCAGATTCTCACCGACGCAACTCATCGAGTTGCCGCAGAAGTCTTCGCGGAAAAGGGCTCCAAAGTCGATTACCTCGTCGGCACAATGATCGAACTCCCGCGAGCTGCTTTGCTCGCGGATCAAATCGCACAAGTCGCCGAGTTCTTTTCATTCGGCACGAATGACCTTACGCAGACGACGATGGGTCTATCACGCGATGACGCGGGGCGGTTCCTGCCGGATTACGTCGACGAGAAGAAGGCCGGCATCTTCAAAGATGATCCATTTCAGACGCTGGATCAAGATGGCGTCGGAATGCTGATTCGCTGGGCCATCGAGCGGGGTCGATCAACGCGGCCGAAACTCAAGATCGGCATTTGCGGTGAGCATGGTGGAGATTCAGAGAGCGTGAAATTCTGCCACCGCGTTGGGATGGACTACGTCAGCGCTTCGCCATTTCGCGTGCCGATCGCGCGGCTCGCCGCCGCCCAGGTGGTTCTCGAGGAGAAGAACTCTGCGAAGGGATCGAAAAAGACTTCGAAGAAATCCGCATCGTCGCGGCGCTAGTTATCTTGGCTCGCAAACCCGTCGGCTTGCCGACAATTAAAGTGAAGCATTCAGTTGTACGAGCGCTTGCATTATCGCAGCCAACTGGCGACGTCGTATTCAAGGAAAGCTTTAGATATTGGTTTTCTTTGATGAATGTATCGCCATGTCCGGGCGGCGTGCTTCTCAGGTAGGCATTCGCAGAAAAAAGTAGATCGCAAGAAATCCGAATATCGCGTCGGGCGCCCATCCTGCGAGCAGCGGAGGTAATTGCCCTACGCCTCCCAGTGCTTCAAACAACGCCGATGTTCCCCAATAGCAAATTGCGATCCCTACGCCCACTGCCACTCCGCCTACCGCGCCGCGCGTCCCCACCAACAGCGCAAAGGGAATCGCAAGCAGTGTGATTAGCGGCGCGATCAGAGGAAAAGCGAGCTTCTCGTGCCACTGCACAGTGAGCCGCGCGACATCGAAGCCTGCGCGCTGTAATTCTTGGATGTAACTCGCGAGTTCGCGCCAACTCATTTCGGAGTATTGGCGAACTTCCCGGTTGAAATAGGCGGGCGATTCCGTGAGTTCAGTGAGGGTGTAGTGGTCAAACGGAACGTACCGCTCGATGTGCCCGCCCTGAAAATCTCGCACCCAGCCATTTTCCAGCAGCCACGCGCTTTGTTGCGGCGACCACACAGCGCGCAGCGCGTGCACGCGGCGCTTCAACGCGAATGTTCGCGGATCAAGTTCGAAAACGTTGAGGCCGCCAAATAGATTTCTATCGGCATCAAAAACTTCATAGTTATAAATTTTTTCGTTTTCTCCAAAAATCCAGCTGCGATTCGGGCGGAGATATGTTTGCGCCGGCCGGTCTTTGATTTCGTTAAGCAGCGCTTCCTCTCGCTGATTCGCGTAGGGAAGGTAGGTATTGTCGAGCAGGAGCAGGCCGCCGGCCATTAAGCCGCTCGCAATCACCAACGGTAGTGCTAGCCGGTACAGGCTCACTCCCGCGGCCTTAAACGCCACGATTTCGTTGTTTTTCGTCATCACTCCCATCGTGACGAGCGCCGACACCAGCGCGCCCAGCGGCGCGAGTTGATATATCGAAGTGAGCGTCAAAAACCGAAAATAATTCGCAACGATTACGAAGGACGAATGGTGCCGCGTGATGTCATCCAGCAATCCGAAGAACGCGAACACTTCCGATAGAAAAATGAAGCTCGCCACCACAACGAAAAAATAAAATAGAAAACTTCTTAAAAGATAAAAATCCATCAGCTGCGGAAATCCGTGACTGTGTTTCAGCCGGCTTGCTTGATCGCCAGACCGCGCGCGCGCTGCGATAGGACGTAGTTTTGTCGTAGCGCCATTGCCATTCGCCGCCGGCGTGGGATTCTTCTTGCGCGAGAAGATGCTGCCGAGCCAGCTCCGATATCGCCTGGAAAGCGCGCGCCGCAAATGTCTCTCCATGAATACGCTCCAGACTCGGCAGCAACGCCAAGCCGAATAAACCCATCACGAGATTTGGCGTCCACACTCCAAGTGCTGGAGGAATTTTCCCCTGCTTGGCGAATCCGCTGCCGATCACGAACAGGAGGTAGTAGCCAAGCACCAGCACAACGGAGATTAGAAATCCCACCGCGCGCCCGCCGCGGTGAGGACGCACCGACAGAGGCACCGCGAGCAGCGCGAATACCAGGCATGCGAAGGGAAGCGCGAAACGTTCGTAAAGCTCCACGCGCGCCTGCCGCCACTCGTCGCCTTGCACCGCGAGCAATTGCGGAATCGTGAGTTCAAGCACCTTTGCCTGAATCGCAACCTCCGGCTGATCGCTGGTTACTTCAATTGGCCAATCGCTTTCGCCAAACGTACTCACCGAATAATGATCCGGCTGCGCCGGCGAGTATTCATGCGTGCTGCCGTCATGCAGATGCAGCTCCAGCTTGCCGTCTTGCCGGTCGGCGATTACAATCGCCTGCTCCGCGACCGTTAATTCGGAGGATCCGTTGTTGTCGGCTGCGATGCCAGCCAGAAAAACTCCGCGCCAGTGCGTTGATGCAGCGGTTGAGTCGTCAACGTATAGAACGAGGTGAGGGAATCGCTCATCGAATACGCGCGGCTGAATTTCAAAGGAAGCATTGGTCGTTAATAATTGTTGCTCGGTTAGTCGCGTCTCGCGCGTTGCGTTGGGCGATGCCCACAACGTCATAGATGCGGTGAGCGCTGCCATCCCGATCGCGAGCAGCCCCACGGGCACGAGAACGCGGCGCAGCCCGATGCCGAGCGCGCTCATTGCAATCAGTTCGCTATCGGCCGACATCCGGCCCAGTCCGATGAGAACTCCCACCAACACCGAGATCGGCAGAGTAAAACTAAATACTCGTGGAAAAGTGCACAGGAATAACAGAACCAGCCGGGTAGGGGATGCCGAGTGACGCACCACGACATCCATCAACCTCACCAGTTGCGGAATAAAAAAAACGAAAGTGAAAACAAGCAGACCCAGCAGCGCGTGCGAGAATACTTGGCGGTAGACGTAGCGGTCGATGATGCGCATCGCGGGGCGCGGCCATTCTAGCATGTTGAGCAAACCCCAAATGTCCCGTCTGGATGTGTTGATGTACAAAAAACGCGGCGCGTTGTGGCGTCTCGTTCTGAGTGTGAATTCGAATACACTAGATATTCGGCCAATGAGGAAGAGATGAGAAAAATTCACCTCATGTTGCTCTGGCACATGCACCAGCCGGAGTACCGAGATCCGGCGAGCGGGCGATACATGCTTCCGTGGACGCGGCTGCACGCATTGAAGGATTACTGGGGCATGGTGCATGTCTTGCGCGAGTTCCCCGGATTCCACGCCACCATTAATGTGGTGCCGTCACTCGGATCGCAGCTTGAACAGTACGCCAGCGGGAAATTTGACGAGCCGTGGTTTGATCTCGCATTTCTTCCCTCCGATCAACTGAATCCTCAACTAAAAGCTGAGATTCTCGACCGCGCATTTCAAGTAAATCATGAGAATTTGATGAGCCGCTGGCCGCGTTTTGTTGAGCTATTCGGGCTCGCGCGCGCGGCCAAGGATGCTCGACCTGTCGAAACATTCAACGCGCGGGATTGGCGCGATCTGCAACTGCTCTCTCAATTGGCATGGATGGATGAGCAATGGCTGGCTGACGATCCCGTCCTCCAGCGCCTTGCGCAGAAGGGCTCAAACTTTTCGGAGGAAGACAAGCAGGCATTGCGCGACAAGCAACTCGAATTACTTCGCGACGTATTGCCCGAATACCGCCGCGCCGCGCAATCCGGTCAGGTGGAGCTTTCCACTACGCCGTACTTCCATCCCATCTTGCCGCTGGTGTGCGATACCAACGCCGGACCTGAATCGAATCCTTTTAGTCCTGCGCTGGCTCCGCCATTTCAGCGTCCGGAAGATGCCCGCGAGCAGCTTCGCCGCGCCCGCGAATATCACGAACGAGTTTTCGGTGCGCCACCCAATGGCCTGTGGCCTTCTGAAGGATCAGTGTCCAACGCCGCTCTCGATCTGGCTGCCGAGATGGGATTCAAATGGTTCGGCACCGATGAAGGAGTGCTGGGCCGCACGCTCGGCGTCGGATTCTGCCAGGGACTCGCAGGGAATTCCGTCGAACGCCGAGCGGCTCTACACTCCCGTGCGAGTTCAGCGCGGCGGCCGCGAAATCACCGGGTTTTTTCGCGATCACTACATTTCCGATCTGATCGGATTTGTTTACGGACGCATGGGCGCGTCAGCCGCAGCGGAGGATCTCCACTACCGTATTCGCGCAATCGGCGAGCGCACGCCGGGCGACAAGCCCGTCACGGTCTCGATTATTCTCGATGGCGAAAATGCGTGGGAATATTTCCCCGGCAACGGCCGCGAGTTCCTTCGCCAATTCTATCGCCGCATCGAAGCCGATTCGGATATTCAAGCCCTCACAGCCTCAGAGGCGCTGGCGGGCGCGCAGGATGTGCCCGTAGTGGAAAGCGTAGTGCCCGGTTCCTGGATCAACGCAAATTTCGATGTGTGGATCGGCAGCACCGAAGATCTCGAAGCGTGGCGCATGCTCCGCGACGCGCGCGACGCTTTTGAACAAGCAAAGCGCGCGCACGACGATCATCTCGAAGGCGCGCCAGACGATGCGCACATCGCAGGCGCATACGATGCGCTACTCGCAGCCGAGGGTAGCGATTGGTGCTGGTGGTACGGTCCGGAGCACAGTACTGCGAACGACGCTGAATTTGATGCGTTCTATCGCACGCTCCTCACTGAAGTCTATCTTCGTCTCGGCCACGAAGCTCCCGATGAACTCGCCGAGCCCATCAAGCGACGCACCGAGCAAGCGATCGTTGTGCCACCGCAGGCGTTCCTGAAAGTTAAAGTGGATGGACGTGAGACATCGTATTTTGAGTGGCTAGGAGCCGGTCTATATTCCGCTGTGTTTGCGGGCGCTTCCATGCACGGCCGCGCGCATTTGCTTCGCGAATTACATTTTGGGTTCGACGACGAGAATTTTTACGTGCGCATCGATCCGGCTGGCGATGCCGCCGCCACGATTCGCGACGAAGGAGAATTTCGGATATCGATACATGGCGGCTGCGATTTGCGCGTCCACCTCCCGATCACCGGCGGCAAACTCCAAAAGGTGCGCGTCGAAATTAACGAAACGTGTCCGCTCGGCGCCGATCAGCATGTAAGGGCGGCATACGAAAACATTCTCGAAGTTTCGATTGCTCGCAGTTTGCTGGTGCTCGACAGCACGCCGGAAATTAAACTCAGCGTTTCGCTATGGCACGGCGGCTTGCCAGTCGACGTGCTTCCCGCAGAGGGCTGGCTCACCGTGCGCCTCGGTGCCGACGCATTCGCCTGGCCGCGACCTTAATCGCATGGTGCAGCGTGCGTCCTTTATTTTCTTGCCGCGCGCCTAAAATAATTTGAGTGCGACTTCGCGGGGAGAATTTCCTACTGGAATCAGCGTGATCAGAGTGAGGGTTTGTTCGCGAATTCGAATCACGGCCAGATCGTTCGACGATTGATCTACCGCTACGAGTAAGTCTCCGCTGGGAACCAGCGCGCAATCGCCCGGGTGATTTCCGACTGTCACGGGCGCATCAGGATTTTGCAGCGTGCGATACGTCATTTGCGCGGCCAGCATGTGTCCCGCGTCGGAATCAGAAACGTAGAGCATCGTTCCATCGGAAGACATCGCGCCGTGTGTCGGCGCCGATCCCACCAACATTGATTCCGCGAGTTCGTGCGTCCACGTATTGATGATCGCGAGTTCGTGCGCCTCTGGCACGGTGACGAAAAGCTCTCCGCCATCTGGCTTCAAAAGCATCGCGTCAGGTTTTCCGGGCAGCGGTAGGTTGGTCAGCAATACGTCGCGCTGCAGATCGACTACGGAGATTTGATTTGCGGCGGTCGCCGTGACGAAAGCCGTCGTGCCATCGAGCGAAATCACAATTTGCTCAGGCTGCGCAGCCACTGGAATTGTCGAGCGAAGCGCAAGTGTCGTTGCGTCGAAGATCTCAAGCGTCGCATCGTCGCGATTCGTGACGATCACACTTTTTCCGTCCGTGGTCGCTCGCGCGATCCATGGGCGGCGTCCTGTACGCGCAGTCGCAACCACTTTGCGCGACTCGCAATCTATCGACGTGAGAGTGTTCGCCGCGGAAGCCGCGATGTAGGCGCGTTTTCCGTCGGGCGAAAAATCCAGCGCGAACGGTTCAGCGCCGATAGCGATTCGCGCGACGACTTTATTCGACGCAGCATCAATCACCCACGCGTAACCGCCGGTTGTCGACACTCCCCAAATTTCTTTTCGAGCGGGATGCGCGCGCAAACCCGATGGCGTGGCGCCAACATTGATTGTGGCGCGCACCGAAAGACTCACAAGATCAATCACGGAAACGGTGCCGTCGGCAGTGTTGGCCACATATGCGCACAATTTCGATCCGGGCCGTAAGAAGGAAGGCCGCTGCTGAATCGCGATTTCGCGAATGACCAGCGCGATCAGCACTGCAACAATCAGCAACAGTCGATAGGGGATTTTGCTGCGCGAACTCAAAGTGAACGAAGTCTAGCGAAGCGATTTCCAGCGGTCAATTCACGTGACGATGAAGAACCGCTGCGATCTGGCGAACCTCATCGCAAAGTTTTTCAAATTCGCCCGGCAAGATGGATTGAATGCCGTCGGAAAGCGCGCGATCGGGATCGTTGTGAACTTCCACTAGAATTCCATCGGCACCCACGGCAACTGCAGCGCGAGTGAGCGGCAAAACTTTTTCGCGCCGCCCAGTTCCATGGCTCGGGTCCACCACGATCGGCAAGTGGCTGCGGCGCTTCACGGCGGGAACAACTGTTAGATCGAGAGTGTTGCGCGAGTGATCGGCAAACGTGCGCACGCCGCGCTCGCACAGAATCACCTGATAATTTCCTTCGGACATTACATACTCAGCGGCCATCAGAAATTCATCGAGTGTCGCAGACATTCCGCGCTTCAAGAGAACTGGTTTGCGAGCGCGCCCGGCGCGTTTGAGCAGCGAAAAATTTTGCATGTTTCGCGCGCCGATCTGAATCACGTCGGCATATTTTTCTACGAGATCGAGGCTTTCGTTGTCGACAGCCTCGGTGACAATCCCAAGGCCAAATTCGTCGCGAATCTCCGCGAGTATTTGCAATCCCGGTTCGCCAAGCCCCTGAAAACTGTACGGGGATGTGCGCGGTTTGTACGCACCGCCGCGAAATAAGCGGACACCGGTCGCCGCGATCCCTTTAGCAATCGCGAATGCCTGTTCGCGGCTTTCAATCGCGCATGGCCCCGCAACCATTCCCACAAATCCGCCGCCGAATTTTACTTCTCCCGCAGGCGCAGGAATTACGATGACACTCTCATCCTGCTTTACATCAAGGCTCACCAATTTGTAGGGTTTACTGACCGGGATGCACTCAACTACACCGGGCATCGCTTCCAGCGTACCCAAATCCACGGGGCCATTATTTCCGGTGATGCCAATCGCAGTGCGCGACGCACCCGGCATCGGGTGCGCCTTCATTCCGGCGGCTTCAATTCGTTTGCAAACGGCGCGCACCTGTTCTTCAGTGGCGTGCGCATCCATAACAACTAGCATTTCAGTTCCTCGCGAAGGTGCAAGTGTATCGTCAGGGAGGGGAGCGCGCAAATCGGCAGGGAAATAGTGCGGTGTGCGCGGAGCACCCAAATTGTTTCACGTGAAACAATTTGGGTGTCGCGCGTTCATTCCGTCAAGATATCCGCCGAAAATTCCCAAAATGGGAATTTTGGATGAATTTCTGGCTACGCTCCGATAGCCTTGTAGCCGATGGTCGGAGCTTTTTTCAGCGCTTCCAGGGCCTCTTCACTGGTCAACAGGGGAGTGGTTTTAATCGATCGAACGGATCCGCCGGCGGACGCCACGATCGCAAAGGCGGCTGCGTCGGTGTTCGCAGGCAGTTCGATGATGCTTACGGTGTCGTACTCGCCGAAAGTCATATAAGCGCCGACAATCTTTCCGCCCAGCCGTTCAACCATCGGCCGGATTTGTTCTGTGCGATTGGCGGGGTTCTTCACCATGTGGGACCAAGCATCTGGGGTATAAGCAACTTGAACGAGATAATGTGGCATTTGCTGCCTCCTGTAGAAATGGGATGTGAGAACTGAATTCCGCGAACTCTGCCACCAAATCGCGTGCGAATCAAGAGGGAATCTGGCGGCCTCGCGCGGAGTCTCGCGGTGCTGGATTGAAGCAGCGGAGTCGGCTAAAATTAAATCGTGCCCGCCTGCAGAATGGTGGGTGATCTGTTGTTTCACCGAGACATCCAAAAATGAACGAGCCGCGACACAGTGAGGAATTGGTGTTTGACGCAGAGATAGTTGCGCCAAGCGTAGAGCCAATTCGAAACGCTGTGCCATTGGCGGAAGACGAGTGGCGCCCTGAGCCAGAAATTCCGGCAGCGCCGGCCGCGTGGCTCGACGGAAGTTTTCGAATTGGGATTCACACGTCGATCGCGGGCGACATCGCGAACTCGCTCGACATCGCGCACAAGCTTGGCTGCAACGCACTGCAAATTTTTTCCACCAGCCCGCGAATGTGGCCGCGTCCCGGACGATCGCGAATCGCCGATGCGGATGCTGCACGATTTCTCGCGCGGCGGGTGGAACTCAAACTTGGCCCCCTTGCGATTCACGCAAATTATTTGATCAACCTTGCTGCGGCCGATCCGATGGCACGTGTGCGGACGATTCAGGCGTTTCGCGAAGAATTGGTTCGCGCGATTTCGCTTGGCGCGGATTTTTTGATCGTACATCCCGGATCCGCGCGCGACGGAAACATGGCCAATGGGGTCGCGTCGATTGCCGAAGCAATTCGCCAATCGGTGCGCGGGCTGAATGGAATGCGCCGAAAGAATGTGGCCGATGCGCAGGCTTACGGAGGCGGCCTGACCATTCTGATTGAAAATACAGCCGGTATGGGCAATAGCGTTGGCTCGCGATTTGAAGAACTGGCCGCGATTCGCGCCGGAGTGACGGACGTCGAGATTGGCGTGTGTCTCGACACGGCGCACATGTTTGAAGCCGGATATCCCATCCACACTGCGGAGGGACTTGAACAGACAATCGCGCAACTTGACGCGACGATTGGTCTTGAGCACGTGAAGGTGCTGCATGTGAACGATTCGAAAACGGACTTCGGTTCGCGCGTCGATCGACACGAGCACATTGGCCGCGGAAAAATTGGCGCAGAAGCGTTGGGAAGAGTGTTGCGGCATCCAGCTCTTTCGCCGCAGCGTGTGGCTGGCCGCGCGTTCCTGTTGGAGACGCCGATTGATGAGCCGGGAGATGATCGCAGAAATGTCGCGGCTCTTTGGGAGCTAGTTGGAATCGCGGTCGAGCAGGCGCCTGATGCGGTGGATGGATTTTCGATGCTGGCGCGAAAACTTAAGGCGAAGAAGAAAGCCGACTTGAAATCAAAGGGCGGCCCTAAAGTGAGATCGAAGGCTGACCCACGCAGACAATTAAATACGCGCGCTTTGAAAAAGAAGCCAGCGGTAAACAATAGTGCGAAACGCGCAGCAGCCAAGAAACGCTCACCGAAACGGAGACGGGGCTAGTGGCCGAGTACAACCCACAGGAAGTCGAAGCCAAGTGGCAGAAGGTGTGGGCGGCGCGGAAGGAGTTTGACGCCGACACCGATCCCGCGCGCAAAAAATATTACTTGCTCGAGATGCTGCCGTATCCCTCCGGCACTATGCACATGGGCCACATGCGCAACTACACCATCGGCGACGCGGTGGCGCGATATCGGCGGATGTGCGGATTCAACGTGATGCACCCGATGGGATGGGATGCGTTCGGTTTGCCTGCGGAAAACGCGGCGATCCAGCGCGGAATTCATCCGCGCGAATGGACGCTGGGCAATGTAAAGGAATTCAAAAAAGTTTTGCAGCGATTCGGATTCAGCTACGACTGGCGCCGCGAAATTTCGACCTGCGATCCGGAATACTATCGCTGGAACCAGTGGATTTTTCTGCGCATGCTGGAGCGCGACCTCGCATTTCGAAAGCGCAGCCGAGTGAACTGGTGCCCGAAATGCGCGACAGTGCTGGCGAACGAGCAAGTGGTGAACGGCTGCTGCTGGCGCCATGAAGATACGCCGGTGGAATCGCGCGACCTGGAACAGTGGTTTTTCCGGATCACGCGCTACACGGATCAATTGCTCGATGATCTCGCAAAACTCGGCGAGCGGTTGGCCCGAGCGCGTAGTCACCATGCAGCGGAACTGGATCGGAAAATCGCGCGGCGCGCGCGTGCGATTCGACATCGATGAATTAAATGGCAAGAATCTGGAAATTTTCACTACGCGCATCGACACGATTTATGGCGCGTCGGCGATTATCGTCGCGCCGACTCATCCGTTGCTTGAGCGAATTAATGGCGCGTGTACCTGAATCGTGCCGATGCGGAAGCTATGCTCGCAAAGATGCGGCAATCCAGCGTGAAAACAGAAGACCTTGCGACCGCGGAGAAAATTGGATTTTTCACCGGGTGCCACGCGACGAATCCTTTCAACGGCGCAAAGCTGCCGGTGTGGGTAGGGAATTTCGTGCTTATGGAATACGGCACAGGCGCGATTATGGCTGTGCCCGCGCACGACCAGCGCGACTTTGAATTCTGCTCGAAATATAAATTGCCGATCCCCGTTGTGGTCGTTCCTGCGGCGCAAGATTCGGGAGCGGGGAAGCCGCCAGCAGGCGAAGCCTTCAGCGATTACGGCGTGCTTGTGAATTCGGGTCCTTACACCGGCATGACGTCTGAAGTCGCGCTGGAAAAAATGACGGCTGATGCGGAAGCGTGCGGCTTCGGCAAAGGTGAGACGACTTATCGCTTGAGAGATTGGGGGATTTCCCGCCAGCGATATTGGGGGACTCCAATCCCTGTGGTGTATTGCGACAAGTGTGGGATGGTTCCCGTTCCTGACGATCAGCTGCCGGTGGTGCTGCCGGAAAAAGTTTCGATTACGGGCGAAGGGAAATCGCCGCTGGCGAATACGCCTGAATTCGTGAACACATCTTGCCCAAAGTGCGGAGGCCCTGCGCGGCGCGAGACCGACACGATGGATACGTTCGTGGATTCGGCGTGGTATTTTCTGCGCTACCTTGATCCGCACAACAGCAAGCTACCGTTTGATCCAGCACAAGCGAAATACTGGGCTCCGGTGGATCAATATATCGGCGGAATCACGCACGCGATTCTACATTTGCTCTACGCGCGATTTTTTTGCAAAGTGCTGCGCGATTTACAGCTCGTCGCGATCGATGAGCCATTCACGCGTCTGTTCACACAGGGAATGGTGCTCAAGGGTGGCGTGGTGATGTCGAAGTCGAAGGGCAACGTGGTAGGCGCGATGGAAATGGCGGAAAAATTCGGCGCCGACACGGGAAGACTGTACACATTCTTCGCAGCTCCTCCGGAAAAAGATATGGAGTGGAGCGATCAGAGCGCGGAAGGTTGTTCGCGATTTCTGAATCGCGTGTACCGTCTCGTGGAAAAACACGCCGCAGGTTTGCGCGGAGTGCAGGCCGAATCAGGCGAACTTACCGCGGTGAGCGAGAAAGAGACTGTGCTCTTGCGTAAGGCGCATCAGTCGCTGAAGCGCGTAACGCATGATTACGAATCGCGCTGGCATTTCAATAGCGCCATTTCGCAAGTGATGGAATTAGTGAACGAAGTTCACGCGCAAGAGCCGCTGGGCGATGGCGTGCGGCCGGTTGTAATTAAGGACGTACTTGAATTAATGACGCTGATGCTCGCTCCGATGGCGCCGCATCTCTGCGAAGAAATGTGGCAGATGCTGGGACACGCGGATGGCTTGGCGAGTGCCGGCTGGCCCGCGTATCGCGCGGAGCTTGCGGCGGAGACACAGATCGAGGTCGTGGTGCAAGTGAACGGAAAGTTGCGCGGCAAGATTCTTGTCGATGCGGGTGCGGATGAAGAAACCACGGGTTCGCTCGCGGCGAGCGAGCCGCGCGTCGCGGAATTTCTCGCGGGCAAAACAATTGTGAAGCGCGTGGTTGTAACCGGCAAGCTGGTGAATTTTGTCGTCAGGTGAAAAAATGACAGCAGCGGGAGCGAGCATGGCCGAAGCGGTGCCGAAGAGCGAACTGGGCGGAATCGTCGTGCTCGATTTCGGCGGACAGTACACGCAGCTCATCGCGCGACAGAATTCGCGAGCAGCAAGTTTTCTCTGCGGTGCTCGCGTGCAATTCGCCGATCGAAAAAATCCGCGCGCTCACGCCTGTGGGTCTCGTGCTCAGCGGCGGCCCGAGTTCCGTTTACGATAAGACACGCGCCACAGTGCGATCCGGAAGTTTTGAAACTAGGAATTCCGGTTCTTGGAATTTGCTACGGGCTGCAGTGGATCACGCACACGCTCGGTGGGGAAGTGGAGCCTGCGGAGCGCCGCGAATACGGCCCGATGAAATTTGACGTTAGCGAACCCTGCGATCTTTTTTCCGGAATTCCAAGCGAGCTCCGCATCTGGAACAACCACGGCGATCGTGTACTGAAGCTTCCTGCGGGGTTTCGCGTCACAGGCAAAACAAACAACGCGATTTCTGCAGCCGAAGATCCACAACGCAAAATATTCGCGGTGCAATTTCATCCAGAAGTTGGCCACACGGAACACGGCACAGACATCCTGCGCAATTTCGTGTTCAAAATCTGCGGCGCGAAGCCGAATTGGAGCGGCTCTGCATTTATTGCCGAAACCATCGACGCAATTCGGCGCCGCGTGGGAAACCACCGCGCGATCTGCGCGCTCAGTGGCGGCGTGGACTCCACCGTTGCGGCGGTTCTTGTGGGCCGCGCGATTGGCGATCGACTCACAAATGTTTTCGTGAATACGGGGCTGCTTCGCAAGAATGAATTCGAAGATACCCTGACCATGTTGCGCGGTCGCCTGGGACTGATTGTCGACGGCGTGGATGCATCGGAAAGATTTCTAGCCACGCTTAAAGGCGTAGTCGATCCGGAAGAGAAGCGTAAGAAAATCGGCGGGGAATTCATCGCTGTATTCAATGACGAGGCGAAGAAACTTGCAGCACAAACAGCAGCCGAGCACCGCGGCGAATTGAAATATCTCGTGCAGGGCACGCTTTATCCGGACGTGATCGAATCCGTCTCCGTCAAGGGCCCTTCGGCGATGATCAAGACGCATCACAATGTCGGCGGCCTGCCTGCTGACATGCCATTTAGTCTGATCGAGCCGCTGCGCGATTTATTCAAGGACGAAGTCCGCCGCATCGGCGCGGAACTTGGATTGCCGCGAGAAATTCTCACCAAGCAACCGTTTCCGGGGCCGGGCCTTGCGGTTCGCGTTGCTCGGTGAAGTCACTGAGGAACGCCTTGCAATTCTTCGCGAAGCGGACGCGATCGTAGTGGAAGAAATTCGCCGCGCAGGCCTGTACGAAAAAACCTGGCAGGCATTTGCTGTTTTGCTTCCGGTGCAGCAGCGTGGGCATTCAAGGCGACGATCGCAGCTACGGATGGACAATCGCCGTTCGAGTAGTGGAATCCGAAGACGCGATGACGGCCGATTGGGTGCGTCTACCCGGCGAAGTGCTGGCAACGATTTCCACGCGAATTTCAAACGAAGTCCGCGGGATCAACCGCGTCGTGTACGACATCAGCTCAAAACCGCCGAGCACAATTGAATGGGAGTGAAGCGCGAAAGTGTACAATAGAAAAGAAGGAAGGGAATTGCGTGTTGAAATATTTTTCGAAGCTCGTCGCGCAGTACCGTGTGAGCGGGCCGGGTTCCCGCTCACAGTCAGGCCAGGGTGGGACACCCCGGCCTCCCGGCACTACCGATTCGACATCTTCTGGGCCATGTACAACAGCAAGCGGCGATCTGGTTCTTCAACGCGTCCCAGCAAACGCCGGAACTTGTTGAGGAAACGCGCCTCTTTGCCGCGGCTGCCCCAGGCGATATCGTCTGCACTCTTGCGCTTGGGAAGATTCGGCAATTCGGGCGGTTCTTCGCCGTCGTAGAAGAGTTGGTAGAGTGGAACCTCGAGAGCTCTTGCGAGCTTTTCGAGCGTTTCGATGGCCGGAACAGTGTGGCCGTTCTCAACACGCGAAATGTAACACCGGAGAAGTCCGGTGCGCTTTTCGATGTCCCCTTGTGAGAGTTTTTTTTCTTCGCGCATGGCGCGAAGGCGGTCGCCTATAATCATGTCGGCATTATCGCCTGACTGGCAATGCGAATGCAAGTTGAAAGTTTGGGTCAACAGCTGTGCGTAAGATGTAACCGGAAGCTGATGGCAAACGTCCCAAAGACTGAAGTACAAGACCGCTCCCCGGCAGTGGTTGCGAGGACCGCAGCGCAAGAAGATGAACGTGCGCTGGTTCGACGCGCCCAGGCGGGGGAAGTGGCCGCCTACGAGCAGTTGCTGGCGAAACACCAGCAGCGTGTGTTCGCGGTGGTCGGCGGAATTCTGCGGCGCAGGGAAGATACCGAAGATGTGGCGCAGCAGGTTTTCGTCAAAGCGTATTTTTCGCTGAAGCGATTTGATCTGCGGTCTGCGTTCGGAACGTGGCTGTACAAGATCGCGGTCAACGAATGCTGGGATTATCTTCGCAAGAAAAAGGTTCGCCGGCTGGTTTATGAAGCGGACCTGAGCGAAGAGCAGAACGCGGCAGATGGCGGCGTCGAGCGGACAATCGCTTGGCGCGCAGACGAATTCACGACGACGCGCGACGCGCACCGAGCAGCGCGAATTGATCGAGCGGTTGCTGGCTGAGTTGGACGAGCAAGATGGCGCGATGCTGGTGATGAAAGAAGTGGAAGGATTTTCAGTCGAAGAGATTGGCGAGATGCTGGGAATTAACGTGAACACGGTGAAGGTACGGTTGTTCCGGGCTCGCGCGAAATTGGTGCAGGTTTATCGCAGGCGAATGCAAGGCGGCGCAGCCAAAAGTTCACGAAGGCCGGCGGAACGGATTGAAGAAACTGCAAGATTGTAGTGGAGGTCATCATAGAAATGGCGACGCATCAAGATGGATGAAAATTCTTGCGACGATTTCGCGGCGCGGCTCGAGACCGCGCTCGAATCCGCGGAACCGGAAGTGCGCGTCCAACTCTCGCGCCCGATCTCGAGCAACATCTTGCAAAGTTGCGAGGCGTTGCAGTGCGGCATTTGAAGACGCGACGTTCGGGCGCTCGCTTTTGCAATCTGCGCTTGGCCCGCGGTGCCGAGCTATGCGTTCAGCACGCGCGTGATGGCGACGATTCGCAGCGAGGAAGCTGTCGCCTCGCAGGGCAGTATTTTCTGGCGGCCGCTGGAACATCTGGCGGCAAAGTTGCGCTGGTGGCGGCGACTGTGCGTGATGCTTCTTTCGTTTTACGTTTATGGATTCATGCCGCGCGACGGTTCCGGTGCGGTAGCGCAAGATCAGAATTACACACTGGTGCCGCAGCCTGAGAATCAGCAGCCGGCAACAAAGGACGACGTTTTACTTTATCTCGTGGAGAGCGGCCATGGCAGGTGAGCGAACAAAGAGCACCGCGCTGCTGTTGGTAATCGCGGTGTTTGTGCTGGGAGTCGCGGTTGGCGCGCTGGGAATGTATGCCGAGAGGAATCGAGTGCTCGGCGCGGCGGCGCAGCCGCACCAGCAGCTAACGTTCGCCGAATTCCGCGCCAAGCGCGTGGCGGATCTAACCCAGCAATTGAGTCTGACTCCCGATCAGGCCAAGCAACTGGATGCGGTGCTGCTGCAAATGCACGGCCAACTTTCCACGATTCACGATCAGGAAAATATGCAGCGCGAATCAGGTGAGCAAACAGGGCCGCGAACAGATTCGCGCGATTTTTGAACGCGGACCAGGTTTCCAAGTTCAACGATTTCTTGCAGAAGATGGATGAGCAACGCCAGAAGGACTGAAGAAGAACGAAAGAAGCGGAACGCAACGCAGTAGTCCCTGCCGTGGTTGATCCGATTCAGATGTGCAGGAACGCGGTGAATATTGAGTAGAATTGCGAACTGCGCCGGGTACGGATAGGAAACACAGTTGGAAATGCCGGAGCACACGTTTCATCCCGTGAAATAATTGTACCGCAGTGAAGTGAAGAGCGAAAATGGCGCAACAACGCTGCAACGACAATGGAATCGTCCGGCGCAAATGTAAACGGCGCGGCGGTGATTCGTCTCGAAGGCGTCCACAAGACGTACGACCTGGGAGAAATCCAGGTTCACGCGCTTCGCGGCGTGTCGCTTGAAATTCACGCCGGCGAATTCGTCGCGATGATGGGCGCATCGGGTTCCGGCAAATCCACGCTGATGAATATTCTGGGCTGCCTGGATAAGCCAACACGCGGGCGATATTTCCTGGATGGGCTTGACGTCTCCGGAATGACGAAGACCGAGCTCGCGCGAATCGAAATCGAAAATTGGGTTTCGTGTTTCAGCAATTTAATTTGCTCGCGCGCACTTCCGCACTGGAAAATGTGGAGCTGCCGACAATTTACGCCGGCATTCCAATCGAAGAGCGCGAGCGGCGCGCGAAAGAAGCTCTCGATAAAGTTGGACTGGCTGAACGCGCGGGTCACCATCCGAGCCAGCTTTCCGGCGGACAGCAGCAGCGCGTGGCCATTGCGCGCGGGCTGGTAAATCGGCCGGCGATTTTGCTGGCGGATGAGCCGACTGGAAACTTGGACAGCCGCACATCGGTGGAAATTATGGACATTTTTCAGCGGCTGAACAGCGAGCACGGAATCACGATTATCGTGGTGACGCACGAGCCGGACATCGCTCGATATGCGAAGCGAATCATCGAGTTTCGCGACGGCAAAGTGAAGAAAGATGTTGAGGTTACGGACCGCCTGATCGCTTCTGAAGTGCTGCCCACGCTGCCCGAAGTGGGCGCGGATGATGACGAAGATCAGCCGATGATTCCGCCCGAAAGCGCTTCCGACACGAAATAAAGTTTCACATTCAAAAAACTATTTTGCGATTCGACGGCGCAAAAGAATTGGTGGCGCGATCCGCTCGCTGAAATCAGAAGGGAATATCTTCGTCCGATATTTCCGGGCCGGAACTCTGCGGCGCGCTGCCTTCGTCGCCACCGCTGAAACTCTGCTGCCGTACCCTGAGAGAAATCATCGCCGCCGGCTGAGGATGATCGGCCCCGCGCCGCCGCCCGATTCCGCGCGCGAAGTGAGCATGCGCATTTCGTTCGCGACAATGTCGGTCGCGTTGCGTTTTGGCCGGTGGTCTTATCGTCCCACTGCCGCGATTGGATTCTGCCCTCGATGAAAACTAGCTGGCCCTTCTTCAAATATTTCTGCGCGATTTCCGCGAGCTTGCCCCACATCGTGATGCGGTGCCATTCAGTGCGTTTTTGGCGCTCGCCGTTGCGATCTTTATAAGTCTCGTCGGTGGCGAGAGAGAAAGTACACACCGCCTGTCCCGCGGATGTGTAGCGAGTTTCAGGGATCTTTTCCCAACCGGCCAACGAGAATCGCTTTATTGACGGACATGCGCGCCCCCAAGGCACTTTAATTCACGGCTCAATTCGTGACGGTGAAGATAACATAGCGGGAAGCAGAGAGCAAAGTCAGGCCGATGCGGAGAATGAATTTCAGAGAAATTACGCAAAAAGGTGTGATGACGAATAATTTAACAAGTAGTGGAAATAGTAGTGGAAGATTCCGCGGGTCGCGTTAGTCTCTTCCTCCGGGAGTTACAGCCACGCCGAGCGACTTCAGGCGTTCGCGCGCGGAGCCTTCTTCTTCGGTATGAGGGAAGCGGCGCACGACGGCGCGCAGATCTGCGATGCCTTGCGTCTTTTTGTTGATCGCGAGATACGCCACGCCGCGCTGAAAATACGCCGAGGGCAATTTGAAGCTATCGGGATATTTCGAAATCACGATTGTGTAGTTGTCGATCGCTTCGTCGTAGTGCTGCTCGGTGCGATCCACCTCGCCAAGGTAGTAGTAAGCGTTCGAAACATACGCCCGGTAGGGTAATACTTCAAGTAGTCGCGAAATTCCTGCTTGGCAAGATCGTATTTCCGCGTAAGGACATCATTCAGCGCGTTGTTGTACAAAGTTTCGCCGGAAGGAACCGAGCCGCTCGGCTGGATCCACGCGCGGCTGCATTATGCGGGAGGAGTATTCACAATCGGGGCCGTGGTTACCGGCACGGGCGCGTCGCCGGATTCATACCGGGATCGGTTGCTTGATTTCCCGCTGCGTGCCCGGCGTTACGGCTCACACTGATGGCCAGTGGGATTCGCAGGCTGCGAGAGTGACGGTAACCTTCGCGTCGAAACTTTGCAACGCGCTCTGCAAATCCGCAAGTTGCTGGCTCATCTTCGTCAGCCGGCCCTGCAGCTCCGTGAGATTCGCGGACACGCCCTCCACGCTGCTGGAAGCGGCGGAAAGCTGCGTGGAGTTATTGGCCTGCATAGTCTTGCAGAGTCTTCGTCATGCCATTGATCGCGCCGTTTAATTTATTGGAGTTGTCGGTCTCCTGCTGCACCAGAGTCCGCATCTCCGTCATTTTCGTATCGATCGAGCTCTGCATATCGCGCTGGCCCTGCTGCAATTGATTCACTCCGGCGAGCAGCTCCACGATTTCTTTCGCCACGGCTCCCAGCGGAGCAGGCGATAGCAACGCGCCGCCGATGGCTCCCGCCATCACGGCCGCTCCCATGGAAAGCATCCACTGTTTGCGCATTCTGTCTAATCTCCTTGCGAATTACGAACTTGAAATTGCCTACGCAACAAAAGATAAATTGCGAGGGCTCGCTAGCTTATTTTTCCGGTGCAGCCGAGCCCTCGCGTTGATACTCAATGCAAAAACTATTTCGCCAGCGAAAAATGCGCGCGCCGATTTCGCTGCCAGCATTCTTCGGAGTGTTCGTTGCACACTTGTTTTTCCTTGCCGTAGCTCACCGTTTGCATGCGGTCGGCGGAAATTCCAAGCGAATCAGGAAAGTTTTCGCGGCGTCTGCGCGGCGCTGCCCAAGTCCGAGGTTGTACTCGGTGGAACCGCGCTCGTCGCAATCGCCTTCGATCACCACTTTCACCGTCGGATATGTTCGCAGATATTGCGCGGTGCGCGAAAGAGCATCGCGCGCATCGGCGCGAATATCAGCAGCGGTCAAGATCGAAGTAGTGCATCCATGCACATGTCTTGTTGAACGCTGCTTCCGCGGATTCGCTCACTCGTTTGGCTGTTCAGGCGGGCGCGGCCTCACCAACTGTGATGCGCACGCTTTGTTCCGCGGTGCCGCCGGGTCCGGTCGCAGTAATCGTGTACGTTCCGGAATCAGTCGGCGAAACTTGCGTGGAGCCTTCCGGCGCTACGCTGCCCACTCCGGGCGCGATGGAAAGAGAAGTGGCGTTGGTTGAATTCCATGTGAGTGTGCTGCTTTGTCCTTTTTGCACAAATGCTGGTGAGGCTTGCAGTGTTACCGTCGGCCGGGCGGTTGGCGTATGGGTTGCGCGGGCGTCGCGATGGGTTGATTACTTTTTTCGGGCCGCACGCGCTACCAATCAGCGAAATCGCCAGCAGGCTGAGCAGGGTGAACCTGCCGAACGAACGGTTTTGCATTTCGACTTCCTCCTCTAGATTTCACAACGTAATTGCTTAGAAAAACGGAGACTGTATAAAACCCGGGGTATCGTATCACTGGACGGGCGCGCAACAAGCCAAGCTCGCGCGTATGAAATATATCGTGTCCAGATATTAACGTGGTGTTCCGTCGTGTTCTTCATCCATTAATTTGACTGCGCGATACTTTGAAACGGTCCAATCTATAAATAAGCAATCGCAAAATTGCAAAAACTTATCGCGGCGCAGACCAGCTTGGCGATTCGTTCTCGCCTTGCTTCGTCAGCGCGCGCTGCTGGCTGCCATCCGCCAGCATGCTCCAAATTTGCCGCTGCCCGGTGCGAGTGCTTTCAAACACAATATGCCGTGCCATCAGGAGCCCACGATGGCCGCTCGTTACGGCCTGCGTCTCGGGTAAGTTGCGCAAGCTGCTTGGCTCGACACATCGTAGATGTAAATGTCGTAGTTCCCGTCGGGCCGGCGCCAACTGAACGCGAGTAAGCTGTCCATTCGGCGACCACGCCGGATCGATCACGTATCCCTTGTCGCCGAGTCGATTTTCTGTACGTCGCCGCCGGCCGCGCTCATCATGTAAAGCTGCGGCACACCACCGCGATCACTTACAAACACAACTTGCTGCCCGGTCTTCGGATTCCACGTGGGCGAAGTATTCACTCCCACCGTAAACGTGAGCCGCTTCGGGATGCGCGCCATTCGCGTCGGCAACATAAAGTTCCGGCGGGCCGCCCATGCTCGACATGAACATCACCTGGCTGCCATCCGGCGACCATGCCGGCGAACTATTCGTTCCCAAAAACCGCGGCCACGGAATCAGTATGATTGCTCGCAAGCGAATACATGCAAATTTGAAAGCTCTGCACGCCGTTGCGTCCAGGAGCCATGCACGTAAACGCGATTCGCGAATTATCGGGAGACCATCGCGGCGTCAGCGAAATTGATTTCAGCGAAGTCAGCACATGCTGATTCTGCCCGTCGTAATCCATGACCCAGATTTCTTTGTTGCCGGTGCGCGCGCTCACAAACGCTATTTGCGTGGTGGAAATTCCAGGCAAGCCTCCGGAAAGCTGCTTCGAAATTTCGTCCGCGAATTGGTGCGCGTACAGCCGCACCTGATCGTCGGTGGGCTGGCCGCGATAAATTTTCGCGATCACGGCCTGCGCCGCCTGGATTCCGCACATCGTAGCAACCACGCCTGCGCGGCAAGATCGCTGCCGCTGCCCGAAAGATTTCCAAACGCCAGATAGCTCGCGGAAGCTGGGGCGGCGGACCATGCCTGATAATTCAGTTCAGAAGGCTGGTGCGGCGCGTTCTGCGGAAAGAGGCTCGCGCTCACCGGATCGATGATGCCGCTGTATTCGAGATCGGAACTCACCACGTCGCCAAATTCCTGCGCCATTGCAGGCGAAATCGAGCCCGCCGGACCAAAGGGAGATACTGCGACGCGCTGTTTCTGCACTCCGAGACCCGTGCCGGTGTGAAGCCAATCCTGCGCAATCGCCGCGTGAGATGAAAACGTGAGACCCAGCGCCGCGATGAGAACGATTTTCCCTGCACCGCGAATCCTGCTCGCCGCCAAAGTATTTCGAATGAAAGTTTTCAATTCATCCCCCAAAAACAAGACTGCGATTCCACTCGCGCGACAGATCGCCGCGCACTATCGCTTAAAATCAAAATAAAATTGCACGTTCAGCGCCGAGCCGTAGTAATCGCTCGGCAGCTTCATCACCGGACTCGAAGCGAGTACCGCGCGTTTCGCGCAAGTATCCACGGAAGCGATGCCGCTCGACTGTATCAATTGGATGTTCGCAATCGTGCCGTCGCGCAATATTTGAAACGTAAGCACCGCGCGCGGAGCCGTTCGAATCGATGGATCCACCATGCTCTGAAGCCAGTTGCTGCTGATGCGATTGCGCACCGCCTCCGCGAACCACGGATACTTTGTGCCGAAATCGCCGTTGCCCGCGCCCGACATTGCAACCGCGCCTTGCGTAGCTCCGTTCACCGTAAACTCGCCGGGCGTCTGCGACTGCGAATAGGGAAGCGCCGGAGCGCCCGTCTGCGCGCCCGGAACAGCGTTTGGCGGCGGCACAGTTTTATCTTCCAGCAGCCGCGATTTCTTGGTCTTGTACTTTTCCAATTGCTCGCGTTCAAATTTCGAAAGCTTGATCGCATCCGGCGGAGGCGGCGCTTCTTTCGGCTTCGGCTCAGCTTTATAGAGAGTCTTGCTGTCGTCGGCTACGCGACTTGTGGTGACCGCATCCGGCGGCGGCATTGGAACGCCGGGAAGATTTCGCACCATGCCTACTTGTACAGCGCTGCCGCCGCTTGTTGCTCCGCCCCAGCTTTCTGTGCGCGGATGCAAAATTGTGACCGCCGCGATCGCAGAGACAAGCAAGCCGTGTAGCGCGAGCGACCACGGCAGCATGCCTTTCAGCGTGGGATCTTGCGCGCCGGGATGTTGGGCAGCGTACGCCATGTTCGCGCCGGACTAATCTCCTTGCGGCGTTTTCGTCAGCGGTTGCGTCACCACGCTCACGGTTTGTATCCCAGATTGTTGCAGCGCATCCAGCACGGCCGCCACAATTCGGAAGGGAACCGTCTCGTCCGCGCGTAGATACACAGGTTCGCGTGCTGGGTCGCGCATCTTCGACCGCGCCTTTGCGCCCAGTTCGTGGATATTCACGGCATCATCGCCGAGATAAATCAGCTGCGCGCGATCCACCGTGACAACAAGATGCGCCTGCGTGATTTCTTTCACCGTGGTCGTCTTCGGCAAATCCACTTGAATTCCGCTCTGTAGAATCGGCGCGGTGATCATAAATATAATCAGCAGCACCAGCACCACGTCTACCAGCGGGACGATGTTGATTTCGGATAGCGATGTATCTGTGCTTCGTTTTATTTGCGGCATGAAAACTCCTCCGCTACGCGCTTAGCTTTTCGATTTGCGCGGTGACTTCCATTGTGAAGTTATCCATGCGCCCGCCCATTTCGCGCGCGCGATGCACAAAATGGTTGTAGGCGATCACCGCTGGAATCGCGGTAAATAGTCCCGCCGCGGTAGTGATCAGCGCTTCGGCGATTCCGGGAGCGACAGCGCTCAAGCTGGCCGCGCCGGCGCTGCCCAATCCCAGAAACGCATCCATCACGCCCAGCACGGTGCCAAATAATCCGATGAACGGAGTCACCGAACCGGTGGTCGCCAGCCACGGCAGATATTTTTCGATTCGGCGCATCTGGTCGGCCGACGCAAGTTGCATCGCCACGCTCACCGCGCCAACACTTTTTATTTTTCCGGATGGATTTCCGGAGCCAAGCTGGCTCTGCAGTTCGCGAAATCCCGCGGCATACACAGCTTCAAGCGGAGAGCGCCCTTCGCCGATACTTTTCGGCTCGGGCAATCCGCGGCTGGCGCGAAACACCCGCAGAAATTGAGTCGTTTCGCGGCTCATCGCGCCAAACGATCCCAATTTTTGCAGAATCAACGCCCAGGAAATGAGAGAGAAAATGAAGAAGGATGAGAAGTACGATCCAGCTGACCCATCCGGTTTGCTGAACAAGCTGACCTAGCTGTCCGCCAATCGAAAAAAGAGCAAGCGCGGAAATATTGTCCCCCCAAAGGACTTTTTCAAATGTCCTTACAACCGTAACACAGCCACAAGAAAGGCTACAACATCCTGAGATGCTCCAGTGTATGTATTGGCGTCACATTCCGACATCAACAAAACGCTGTCCTGCGCGAGATAAGCAACCCCTCATAAGCGAACGCGGGCGGGGCACGCCCGGTATTGCTAAGTCTTGTTCTCAATATCACGCTCTCGCACTCCACGAATTGTCGCCGCTTCCGTGTGATAAGATAATTCAAATTATGCGCGAGCAAATCGATGTGCGCCTTGAGAGTCTCGCGGGCAGCGCGCGCCCGGAGGAATTTCCGCGAGAAGGCGCATCGCCAACAGGTCAGACGTCCATCGGGGCGTCTGATTCTGCTTCTTCTGCCGCCGGCAAAACTTTTTATCTCGAGACATTTGGCTGCCAGATGAACGAGCACGACTCCGAAAAAGTCGCTGGAGTGCTGCTGCAGCGCGGCTACAGCCAGGTGGAAACGATCGCGGCCGCTCGATGGTCTTCTACAACACTTGCAGCATCCGCGAAAAAGCCGCGCACAAAGTTTTCTCGCGGCTGGGTGAATTTCGCGATGCCGACGACGGAAAAATTATCGGCGTCCTCGGCTGCGTGGCGCAGCAGGAGGGCGAACAAATTTTCAAGCGCGCGCCGTGGGTGAGCCTGGTGTGCGGCTCCGCGAGCTACCGCAAATTGCCGGCATGATTCAGGAACTGGAAGCAGGGAATCGCCGCGTTACCGGCCTCGATACCGATACCGACGAAACTTTTGAAACTGAAATGACGCGCCGCGACCATCCATTTCGCGCCTACATCACGATCATCGAAGGTTGCGACAAAGCGTGCACGTATTGCGTGGTTCCGTTCACCCGCGGACCCGAACGCAGCCGCGCCAGCGCCAATATTCTGGAAGAGGCGCGCCGCCTCGCCGATGCGGGCTACACGGAAATTCAGTTGCTCGGGCAAACTGTGAATTCCTATCGCGATCCTTCGCCGCGGCGGATGAGCTTCAGCGAAATTCTGCTCGCGGTCGCGGATGTGCCGGGGATTCGCCGCGTGCGATTCATGACTTCTCATCCCAGCGATTTTGGCGCGGATATCATCGCGGCGATGGATTCGCATCCGGCAATTTGCGAACACGTGCATCTGCCGGTGCAATCGGGCTCGACGCGCGTGCTGCGCGCGATGCAGCGCACCTATTCGCGAGAAGAATATCTGCAGAAAGCTCATGTTAATCCGAAGCGCGCGCCGCGACGTGAGCATCACTACCGATGTGATCGTAGGATTTCCCGGCGAGACCGACGCGGAATTCGACGAGACCTTGAGCCTGCTCGACGAGGCGCAATACGATAGGCGTCTTTTCATTTCAATATTCGCCGCGGCCAAATACGGCGGCGCAGTCTATGCCTGGCGCGATTCCGGAAGCGGAGCAGGCGGCAAGCTGCAAGTATTGCTGGAGCAGCAGCGAGTGATTCAGGACGCGCGCAACCAGCGATTGATCGGCCGAAATTTCGAAGTGCTGGTCGACGGCAACCCGCGCCGCGAAAATCAGTGGGCGGGACGCACTTCAAGCAATCGCGTGGTAAATTTCACTTCGCCGCGCCCGAATTTCTGGGACAATATATTGACGTGCAGATTTCCAGTGCTGGTCCGAACAGCCTGGTGGGCGATCACGTGATCTAAGTAATCGGCGGTAGAACGGGGGAGGCTAATGGAAGTCGAGATGAAAATTCGCGGCCTGATGATGGACCCCGTCACCAACATGCCCATCGTGGTGCTGAAGGATGCGCAAGGCAGCGCGGTGCTGCCGATCTGGGTTGGCGTCTACGAAGCCAACGCCATCGCTCTCGAAATTGAAAAAGTGCAGACGCCTCGACCAATGACGCACGACCTGCTGAGGAACGTGCTCTTCGGATTAAACGTGCAGGTGCGGAAAGTAGTGGTGAGCGATCTGCGCGACGACACCTTTTACGCGCTGATCTGGGTCGAGCGCGACGGCGAGCAGATGTCCATCGACTCGCGCCCTAGCGACGCGCTCGCGCTGGCCCTGCGCGTGGATTGCCCCATTTTCGTGGAAGACCAGGTGCTCCGCAGCTCGAAAAGCTCCGACGCCATCACCGAAAAAAGCACCAACGAAGAGCTCCGCAAATGGCTCGAGAATCTTTCTGACGAGGACTTGGGCCGCTACAAGATGTAAGCGTAGCGCAGCCATTCCTGGCTGCTGCCTTTACCGGTACGCAAGGCAATCCGTTTTAGCGATCCAGCGGACCCGCCCCCGCGAAATCCAAAGAGGGAACCAAGACTTCCACAGGAAACTCGTAAAATCTCATTTTTCGCTTGCGCTTCCCAGGCGCGCCAGTAGATTGAGGCGACCTGTATAGATGCCGCAACCGGCTGTTCCCACACAGAGTTGGCCGATTGCAGCTCTTTTTCGGCCCGCGCACGCGATGCGCGAAATAAGAATTAGCGGAGCCTGCCAGCGCTGCGAAATGCGCGCGTAAACATGACCGCGATCTTGACGATTACCAATCAGAAAGGCGGCGTGGGAAAAACCACCACAGCCATCAATCTTGCCGCCGCTATCGCGCTGCGCGAAAAACGACCCTGCTGATCGATCTCGATCCGCAGGCCAATTCCACCATCGCCTTTTTTGATTCGGCCGAAATTCAGTCGTCGATGTTCGACGTGCTCGGCGAACGCGGCGGAGTTGGCCAAAATCATTCGGCCGACCAAGAACCGAATGCTGTTCGGTGGCGCCGGCGCGGCTGGCGCTGGCCAAGATCGAGCAGCAGCTCTCCGGGCAGTTCGACGCGCCCTTCAAGCTGAAGGATGCGCTGGCGCCGGTGCAGAAAGATTACGATTACATCGTGATCGATACGCCGCCCGCGCTGGGCATTCTGACGGTGAACGCCATGGTGGCATCGACGCACCTGGTGGTGCCGATTCAGGCGGCCTATTTCGCGATCGAGGGCACCGACGATCTGCTCGAAACCTACGAGCGAATTCGCGCGCGTCCCAATCCGGCGCTGAAGGTTCTCGGCGTGGTCATCACGCTATTCGATAAGCGCACGAACATTTCGCGCGATACAGCACGAGCAGATTCGCTCCGTGTTCGGCTCCGTGCTGTTCAAAACGCGCATCTGCAAAAAACGTTCGTCTGGAAGAGAGTCCAGCCTACAAAGAAACCATCTTTACATTCGCGCCCAAATCGCCCGGCGCGCAGGAATACCGCAAGCTTGCCCTGGAGGTTATTCAACGTGTCGAAGAGGATCGGGTTGCCAGTCACACTGAAGATGCGGCATGACGCGCATTACGTCGAGCAGCTGACACTTTCAGCGGCGCGGCGGTGGGCCGCATGATTCCGGTGGACAAGATCCGGCCGAATCCGGATCAGCCGCGCAAAGCTCTCGGCGATTTGCAGTGAGCTGATTCAATCCGTAAAGGAAAAGGGAGTGCTGGAACCGCTGCTGGTGCGCTTACATGCCGCGCGAGGATGCCTACTACATTATTTCCGGTGAGCGCCGCTATCACGCGTCGCGCGCGGCCGGGCTTCGCGAGCTTCCCTGCATCGAGAAAATTGCCGACGACGCCGAAACTCTCGAACTGGCGCTGATCGAAAATCTGCAGCGCAAAGATCTGACGCCGTTTGAGGAAGCCGATGGTCTGCACCGTCTGGCCGAGCATTTCGCTTACACGCACGAAGATATCGCCCGCAAGATCGCCCGCGCGCGCTCTTCGGTTACAGAAACGATGTCGCTGCGAAATATCCCGGATCAATGCGCAGGCGCTGCATCGAGCGCGGAATCGTCTCGAAGGTCGCTGCTGCTGCAGATCGCGCGCCAGCCCAACGAAAAGAAAATGGTCGAGGCGATGCAGCGCATCGTTCACGGCGGACTGACGCGCGATGAAGCGCGCGCGGAGCGCCGCGAAGAGAGCCAGCTTGGCCCGCGCCCGCAGCCTTTCATTTTCAATTACCAGCCGGAAGGCGGCGGCTTTCGCCTGCGCATGCAATTCCGCAAGAGCCATGTCTCGCGCGAAGAGCTAGCTGCGACACTGCGCGCGGTGCTCGAGGCTGTGGAGCAATCTCGTTTCGAAGCAAACGTCGCGACCGCCTAGCTTGTAATATTTCTATCGGAAGATAGTTCTCTGAAGTTCCTGATTCATCGCACGCGAAGGATTTCCATTTGTCATCTGGCGTCGCCGCTCCTCAACTCAACGCGCAGCACATCGCGCGCTTGCAGAAAATCGCTGCCGCCGGTTTTTTGTTTGCATCTTTCCCGCTCTACGCCGCGGCAGTCGGCGTGAAGAAAGGGAATTGCGCAGCGTTGCTGAATCCGCTTCCCGATGGCTCGCTGAAGTTCCTCGCCGAGCCGTGTTATCTCGTCGAAGGAAATCTTAGCGTGCGAATCGAACGCTCAGGCCGCAGCATTTTCATCTGGAAGAAAAAAGAATTGGAAGCGACGCCGGAACGCGTGGCTGAGCTGGCAGCGTTCCGTACCGAACTTCAGGAGTTGCTCGCGTGATATTTGAATTCAATGGCGACGAAATGGTTCTGGTAATAATCGGCGTAGTTCGTCGCGTGAATCCCACCATGTTGAAAGACGATGGCGATGGTGTCAGTGTGGATTTCACGCCGCTCGCAGGGAAAACAAATCTTTCCACCGATGAACTACTCCTAATGAAACTCCGCACCGCTTCCGAAGCCGGCGCAACGCAAATCGATCTCGCAGAACCCGAAGCCCGCGCACTCGGAATCGCGCTAGAGCGCCTCGAATCGCTGCAAACATGGCCGCCCGGATGTTTTGACGATGAGCCGCGGAATCCGCAGCCGCTTAGCGGCAATCATTTAGAGGCGACACGGTGAGAAACGCCCTGTACTTGCTCATCGCGCTCGCATTTCTGGGCGCGTGGGATACGATTTACTATCACGAGTGGCGGGCGAAGTTGCCCGCTCTCGGAAAAATGGCGCGTTCAGAATTACA
The DNA here is from genome assembly GCA_963721845.1 of uncultured Acidobacteriota bacterium. GTDB lineage: Bacteria > Acidobacteriota > Terriglobia > Acidiferrales > UBA7541 > DASTCZ01. Next base: position 125,952 of record CAVRKW010000001.1, read on the forward strand.
ACTGCACGCATGGCGCGATTTCGTCTATGCGATTCTGTTCGCGATGCTTCCGTGGTTCGCTTGGCGCGGCACGTACGCAGCAATTCTGGCCGCTCTTTTTCTGACCGAAGTAGTGCTCACGCTCTGGGATTTCGTAGTAGAAGTTTGGATTCGTAAACCGATCGGCGGCGTGTATCCCGGCGAACGAATCATGCACGCAATTATGGGAGTTGTTTACGGAGCGATGCTTGCGTACATCATCCCCACAATTCGCGAGTGGTGGAGAGAACCCACAGGACTATCCTTATCACTGCCGGTGATTCCGTCGGTGCTCCGCTGGATCATGTTGGCAATGGCTATAGGAGTTGCCCTCTCGGGCATCCGCGACTTATGTGCATCCGCCGGCGTGCGAGGAAGTTCGTGGCCGTGGAAAATGGGATCGTCCACCTAGGAATTATTGTGTCGTCCAAGTTGCAAACTTTTTTCGCAAAAGGCACACTCGAATCATGTCTCAATCATACGATCTCATTTGTATCGGCGCTGGACCTACAGGACTCGCGTGTACGATTGACGCAAAACGCGCCGGCCTGCGCACGCTTGTAATTGACAAGGGCTGTCTCTGTAATTCGCTCTACCACTATCCGGTGAACATGGTTTTTTTCACCACTCCGGAATTGCTGGAGATCGGCGACCTGCCGATGACCTGCACGAGCGACAAACCAACGCGCGCGGAAGCTTTGAAGTATTACCGCAAGACCGCGGAGCACTACGATCTCGATCTGCGGCTCTACGAAACTGTTCATGGTATCGAAGGTCATGATGGGCGTTTCGTGTTGCACACGCACACCGCAACTGGCCAGACAAACGAATATCACACCAGAAAAATTGTGATCGCGTCCGGCTACTACGATTTACCCAAACTTCTGGATGTTCCCGGCGAAGATCTTCCCAACGTCTCGCACTACTTCACTGATCCCCACGCATTTTGGGAGCAGGATGTTGTAGTTGTCGGCGGCAAAAATTCAGCGGCAGAAGCCGCGCTCGAACTTTATCGCGCGGGCGCACGTGTAACGCTCGTGCATCGCCGCGCGGAACTGGGCTCCACAATAAAATATTGGGTGCGTCCCGACATCGAAAATCGAATCAAGGCCGGTCAAGTCCGCGCTCTATTCAATACTCGTGTGGTGCGTTTCGAGCGCGATTGCGTTTGGGTGCAGAACAGCGACGGCGAGCAAAGATTGCCGGCCCGGCAAGTATTTGCGTTGACTGGGTACCATCCCGATTTTGAATTTCTCCGCGCTGCAGGTGTGGAGCTGCATCCCGAAACTCGCAAGCCCACAATTAATCCGCAAACTCTGGAAAGCAATGTGCCAGGAATATTTCTCGCCGGAGTTGTGATCGGCGGAAATTTTCCGAGCGAGATTTTTATTGAAAACGGCCGTTTCCACGGAAAACAAATCGTGGCCGCGCTTACAGGCCAAGCTGCACCAACCGGATCGGCCGCCTCTGCTTAAGCGACACTGCCACGCCGTGTTGTGGGCAGATTCCTGCGCTTGATTGCGCCAGTCGGGTAGCGCAAGATTAATCAGAAGGGAAGTGGAATGGCGCAGTGGAAGAAGCTGGTCTTGATTGGCATCGCGACGAGCGTCATCACGCTCGCAGCGCTCGTCTTGTTTTCAAACTTTCGTGGACAATCCGCGCCTGCCAAGACACCGCAGGGATGGAACGCAGCGGCAGTTCGCGCCACATTTGCAACCGTTGAAGTACGCCAGCTGAATGCCACAAGTGCCGCCGTCGTGTTTTTCTACGACCTCGAGAATAATTCCGGCAGCGACTACCAAATTGAAGCGGGACCGAATTTGCGTCTGATGAGCCGTCTAAAATCTGATGGCAGCCTCGTAGCTGATCGTCGCGCAAAACTCTCCGACAACGCATTTCTTCCACTCGCAAATCGCACTCGCGTTGGCGTACAAGTTGATTGTCCTTTTCCGTGGCCCGCGCAGCGAGATCCCACGGCAGACGCCAAGGTTCGAGCCCTGGTATCTCAGGAGATTTCGAATTTGCGCGGATTTGTATTATTTGATTCCGCTGCTCGCTACCAAATCGAATTACCGGGCGGATGGAACTGAAGGCGCGGCAGAAACTTCGAGAAGCGCGTGTCCCGAAGTTATTTCGTGTTAGGAACTTATTCATTCGTTGCAACCCTAACTTAGCACGCATATAATCACATATGGAGCGAAGATCCCCCTTCCTCGCTGGATCGTGTATGCCTGAAGCGACGCCAATATCCACTATCGGTAATCGTGCATCCGAACGCCGACGTTTGCGTCGCCTGCCACTGGAATCGCTTTCATATGTCGACTTGGGCGACACGAATGGCGGAATTATTTTGAACGTTAGCGAAGGCGGTCTCGCGTTCCGCGCGGCAATTCCGGTGATGGATGAGCGTATTCCGAGATTGCGCTTCCAGCTTTCTGCGGATGAGTTGCCAGTCGAGGCCGAGGGGCGCGTCGCATGGACCGCCGACGAAAATCGCATGGTCGGCGTCACCTTCGTGCAACTCGAAGCGACCGCGCGCGAAAGATTAAAGAATTGGATCACACTCGCTGTTAATCCGCCCGAAGCACCCGTGTCGGTTGCAACTGCTCCAGCGCGGCGCGAACTCGCTCCTCTCACTCTCGCGAAAGTAGATGCTCCAGAAAAACCGATCCCGCTCGAGACAAGAGTGCTCGCTCCGGTTTTCCCAACCGTTTCAGAATCGATAAAACCGCCTTCGGTTCCCAAACCAGAGAGTGTTCCCGCCCCGTCACCTGTAGTCGCTACAGTGAGTCACAACGCCGGGCCTTCGCTCGAGGGAATCTCGATCGATTCTCTACTTCCGGGAAGCGCGAGAGAAAGGTCGCGTCCAAGTATGGGTTCGCTGATCGCCGCTCGCTCGACGGCGCGACGCGAGCAGCGTCCGTGGAAATCTACATCACCTCGAGCATCGGGGAACCCAATTCTACAGCTACGTGCGCCGGTGGTCATATTACTCGTTGTCGCGCTGGTCGTCGTGATCTGGATGATCGGCCGCGGGGGCGCTTTGCTCCCGGCGTTCAGTGACGCTGCGTCCTCTCATGGTGCGCAGAGTTCATTCTCGGCGGGGGCGAGCGGTCGCCTACGCGAGATTTCGGTAGTCGATGCAAGCGGGCACGGGCGGACGATTCCGTGGGAGATGCAGCAAGCGTCGCTCGGAATCTCATCAGCAAAACAAACACAGCGTCGTCCGGTGTCGCCCGTTACAGCAGCGAACGCAAATTCAGTCGCAGACGTCCCGGCCAATTCTGAGGGAGCCTCTGCGTCCCCGGATGGTTCGCATTCCGTCACGCAGAGTGTGGTCACTTCCGCAGCCTGGGAAGTCAACAGTGCCGACTAACCCAAATACTCAGCAACAAACTCAAGCGCCAATGTTGGAGCAGAATTCCCGTGTGACACCAGGTGCGCTCTCTTCTGCATTGTCCGCATCGCGGATGGAGCCACCGGCCGCTCCTGAAATCGCTGTGCCTGCGCCTCAGCCCAGTTCGACGACGCCAAGATCACATTCCGGTCCGCATGCAGGTGTGCTTATACGGCGTGTCGAACCAATTTATCCTCCGAAGGCTGTTGCGGAGAAAATCGAAGGAATCGTCGCGATGCAGGTCGTCGTTGGCAAAGACGGAAAAGTTCACAGTGTCAAAGTTTTGAGTGGTCCCAAGGCTCTTGAGGACGCCGCGGCGGATGCGGTAAAACTGTGGCGCTATGAACCTGCGCTTGTCGACGGGAAACTGGCTGAATCACGACAATACATCCAACTTACTTTCAAGCTCGGCTCTCGCCAATAGTTCACAGTTTCCTGATGAGCTTTCTCGAAGAGAAACGATTCTCAACGAATTTGCTCGTCCCATCAGCAGTTGCTAGAATCGAACGCGATGCCATCAGCAATCATTGAAGCGGGAGAAACTTTCGTTGCGCTAGTTAAGGGATTCAGCGTCACCCTTCGAAATCTATTTCGAAAAACTGTAACTGAAAATTATCCTGAGGAGCCGGTTCATTTTCAAGCTCGCTATCGCGGGATTCATGTTCTTCATCGCGATGAACAGGGTCTGGAAAAATGCGTCGCTTGCTTTCTGTGCGCCGCGGCTTGCCCGGCGAATTGCATTTATATTGAGGCCGCCGAAAATACGGCCGCTCAACGCATTTCAGCCGGCGAACGGTTCGCTCAAGCCTACAACATCGATTATTCGCGCTGCATTTTCTGCGGCTACTGCGTGGAATCCTGTCCTACGGACGCCATCACTCACGGTCACGGATTCGAATTAGCTACATACAACATAAACTCATTAATATACAGAAAGCAACAACTCCTGAGTCAGCCAAGCCGGAAAGCCGGGACGCCATGAATTTAAGGTTAGGTTGGCAGTCCAATAGCACCGACTCCCGAGAATAGTTTCCCGCCCCTTCGTCTTCATCTACGTAGCCGAATATGTAAATAAGAGTAACCCTACCCCCATTGTCCTTTAGATCCGGAATTCGGCGATGCTTTCTCGCCGGCGAGCCTCATAACCTCAGCATAGCTCCGAAGTAGGCTCTTGCAACTGCACGAAAGCGGCGACTGACTGAGATTTGGCTACAGCAGTCCTTACTCAGCGTGACAGTTAAATCCAAAACTACCGATCAACTTGTCCTGTATGGCGAGTATTGTCGCAAGCAGGTGCTGCAAATCTGAGACTCTGTCCGAAATTCCGAACAAATGAATTTGGCCAGGCTGCACGCGCCGCAACGCGCTTTGGAAAGGATTTCCCCAGATCCAGACAGCGTCGAGTACCCGATCAGCAATTCTGTAGATATAATACGTAGTATATATAATAGAATTATAGTTTATATTGGTAGAGACTGGCATAAGGTTGGATGTGGATGGATGGAGATCGGGTACTTTGAGTTGGAGTGTTGAAATTACAATTCGCTGGGGGCCAGGATCCGGGAGCTACGGTACGGGAATTGGTTGAAAGTAAATGAGGGACTTCGACGAATGGCATTCGCGGTGCGATGTTGCGGAACCGAGCGATTCAGAGTGCCGTTGGGCGAATTTTTCAACACCATCGCTACGCTTTGGGGCAGGTGCGGGATGGATTTGGCATGAATGCAAAAAAGCAACTAAGTGCTTTTGGCGAGGGGCGCAGGTAGCTGTCGACTGCGCATGATTACGTTCAAGGCAGTCGCGCGCAGTGGCGAAGTGCGCTACGCGAGAATTGTTCGCACGAGCGGAAGAGACAGGTTTCCAGGATCGTGGTTCGCGACGTTGCGTGGATGGAGGGAAGTCATCCGGCGTGTTCCGGCGTGTTGCATGAATACTCTGGCGAGGCTTGCTGCTGACGTATCGTCAAAATATTGCTGCAGCAACGCCTGAATTTGTTTCATCAAGTTGGCTGCGTGATTTAGACGGTTAAGTTCGAAGCTGTGGAGGCTTGCAAGTGAGGCGTACTCCAAGTATTGCCAGGGCGGAGCTTGGAGTCGGGCAAGCGAGCGACTTTCGATCCGGGTGTGCATATCATCAGTATAGAAGTGTACTTACTGATATATGGACAATAAATTTAAGCGTTGAGCGGTTTTGCGTACCGGCAATGGGATTACTACTGGTACTGCTAGGAAGGGGCACTTTCTGTGTGCAGCGGATGCCAAGACGGGGGATCTCCGTATGATCAGGAACAGACTTTCGGTCGCCTTTCGCCGTTCTCGATGCCAATGTTTGGTAGCCAGATGCCTGTGCGGCGAAGACACTATCAGACGCGCAGTGTAAATCGTCTTTTGGCCCCGGAGGGCGCTGAGTCGCTGATTTCGCGAATGTGGCCGGTCGAGCGCGAACAGACCTACTCGTCTGTTTATTACAGGCAGGAGGATCGGGCTGCGGATGAGCCTGTAATGATGTCGCGCCCTGCCGTCGATTTGTCGAGGGAGCCAGTCGAGATTCTGGTAAGCAGACACGCGATCGTGGAGCTATATCGCGGCGGTACTCGGAAAGATAGAGATGCGCAAAGAGCCCTGCGACGAGCAAGTGATGGTTGGGGAGCGAGCGTGGGAGGTCGGTTGCGGAAAGTCTTGCTCGTCGGTTTTTGGCTTCTCGCCGCCTACGGCGCCTGGTGTGTAGTTGGACCGCCGTTGGCCGCAGGTGCACCTCCCCATAGGATTGTTCGTGCCAGATCGAGTGACGTACGGGACGGCGGTGCCAGCAGTAGTAGGTAAGGTTCAAACGCTGGAACCTTAGCACGATGAGACTTCGGTCCACGTGCATCAGCGACCCACGACGATTTTGAAGTTGTAACAGCGAGCCAGAGGTATACACGGAGGGTACATGAAGCCCGAAGTCGCATTCGATGTTTGCCACGACGTTTATCTCGCAGCACGGGAAGCGCTGGACGGCAGTCTTGGGACTACCAACTTGGAATCGCGCGACAAATATCTCTGGCGTCCAGATATTCGTCCCCGGCTGGCAGAGTACTCAGTGGACTTCGCGCTGGCCGGGCGACGGGCGTTAGCGGGACCGGCGTTGGCGAGCCGTGCGACATTGTTCGAAACCTACTACGTGGGCTGCGCAGAACGGAAGGCGGCCCGGCAGCACTTGGGGATCGGAGAAATCACCTGGTCACAATGGGTCGACGATGTTCGAGCGCGTGTGGGGAAGGAATTGATACGGCGGGGAATGTTTCCGCCGCGGGATTACTTCCGAAAGATGAACGAACCAAGTCGCGCAGCGTAGGGCGAGCGAAAACATTGTAATCGACACTAGTACTAAAACTACTTAAAAATAGTTAAAAAAAGACTTGACAATATTCTTAAATGTGGTAGAGTCACAAGTGGAGAAGAAGTGTCAAAGCCCGGGCAGCTTGCCGGGCTTTCGCTTTTTGGGGCCACAGTATTGAGGATTAGGCCCTTTTTACTCTCTGACTTCGACTCTTGAAACACAGTTTTAGAAACATCGGTTTTCAATCTCAGCGCAAAACAGACAGAGATCGCGTGCTCGGCTAATCGCCGGCAGCGCGGTGGTGTGCCTGTGCGCTTGCGAATTCAGGAGGAAGTTATGCCGAGCTATAGCAATACGACACCGCCCCTGGCGCTTTACCCCGGGGATGTGGGATTCAGCTTTTCAAATGAATCGCCTGCGAGCGGCACGGCGGGGGCGCAGTTCGCGCTACCCGAGCCAGCAGGCGTTACAAATCAGCGGCACACGGTTCGCTGGCAGACAATTTTTGCTTCGGCGCCTTCGTCGATCAGCCTGGTGCTGCAGGGTGCGATGGCGGATGTGGACACTGAGTACTCCACGATTGATACCAGCACGGCGACCGCTGGTGAGGCGCGGACTGTTACAGGCGTTCGTGCGCGATTCCTTCGTGTGAAGTGTACGGCTGCATCAGGCGGATCGGGTTACACCGCGAAGATTCTGCCGTAGGGAATTCCAGGAGACATTGAATGCCGAAGAAGCCGAAGTCTAAGGATGCGCCAACGGAGCCGGAAACGCCGGTGACTCCGATCGAAAGCTACGAAACAGGGAAGGATCTCGCGGCGGCTATATTTCGAAGCTGCGATGTTGCGAAGTTGGCGGTGAATTGTTGTCTGGTGCAAAAGTGTCGAACGGAGCGGTAAAAGCACGAATTTGGGACAACTCGTTGAGATGTATTACGGAAGACAACTTCCAAATCCGCGGCGAAGATGGAAGAGGAAGGCGACGTTGAGGTGATCTGGGACATCGCTCCACTGCCTACGCCCGAGCCCGGGTAGTCTCGCGGGAAATCGGGACCGTCGGTAGGAAATAGATTTGGATTATTTGAGCTGAGCCGAGGAGGAATTGAATGGCGGAAGAAGCAATTAAATCGACAGTTTCTGCATTCTTCAAGAAATTTGGCGTTGGCGGAATTTTGGAAGTGGCGGGCGCGATCGTGTTCGGCGCCGGAGCAGTGCAGTTATTTCACCACGGCGCGATCGCGGCGTGTGTCATCGGGGCGTGCGTGCAGTTTTCTCGTAGGCAAAAAACTACGGACCGCGAGTTAGGTGAGCGACGTTCGGTACGAGCAAATGGTGAATTCGTGAAAACCAAGCGTCTGCGAATTATAAATCGCGAAAAGGGGTCGAAACCAGAGAGCGACGCGCAAGTTCCGACAGGTAATTCTGCGCCGGTCGTGGTGTCCGACTACTACGAACCGTTTCCTCGCCAGAACGAATTTCACTTGAGCAAAGCGAAGTACCGCTTGTTTGGCGGCGCTGCGGGGCCGGGAAAAACAAAGGCGTTGCTTTGGGAAGCGATTCGACAAGCCACTGGCATTTCCGGGGGTCGATACGCTTCTTCTGCGGCGTACGTTTCCGGAACTCGAGTCGTCATTGCTCGCGTATTTTCGCCGGGATGTTCCGCGCGAATCTGTACGCGAACTACAACGACAGCAAGCACGTGGTCACCTGGTATAACGGCTCGAAAACGCGGTTCGGCCACTGCCAGCACGAGAACGATGTGTACCAATATCAAGGCGCCGAGTATCTTTTTATCGGCATCGATGAGCTGACGCACTTCACGCTGCGCCAGTGGCAATTTCTCACCAGCCGTAACCGGTGTCCGGTGAAGGGAACGGTTCCGAGCATGGCCGGCGCGAGCAATCCCGGCAACATTGGCCACGGTTGGGTGAAAGCGCTGTGGATCGATAAACGAGCGCCGAGCGGGATGGAGCGTCCGGACAAGTATGACGCGGACGATTACGCGTTTATTCGCGCAACGATTGCGGATAATCCGATTTACGCGAACGACGCCGACATATCACAAAACGCTGGATGCGCTGCCCACGCATCTGCGGCGCGCATTTCTCGAAGGCGATTGGGACGTTTTCGCCGGGCAATATTTCGACGTGTTTGATGTTGCGAGGCACACGTGCGCGCGCCGAAGAACTGGAGATGAAGAGTTGGTGGCCGCGATGGATCTCGATTGACTGGGGATTTGAGCATCCCAGCGCGGTGCTTTGGCACGCGGCGGCTCCGGATGGCAGCGTGATCACCTATCGCGAATTGGTGCAAAACCATTTGTCTCCGCGAATGTTGGCGACAGCCATCGCAGAGCGCAGCGTCGGCGAGACACATCAGCGCGGTGTATCTATCGCCTGACGCGTTCGCGCGTCACACGGCCGAAGACTCGATCGCCGAACAGATTGAGCAGAGCTTCGCAGCGTTGAAGAATTGCCGCGGCCGGATCCCGCGGACGATGATCGCATCGGCGGATGGATGCTGATGTACTCGAATGCTGCACGAAGAATCGCTGGATGATTACTTCGAATTGCGGCGCAGCTGATCGAATCGTTGCCGGCGCTCACGCGAGACGAGCGAAACATCGAAGACGTGCTGAAGAAAGATGGCGACGACGTTTCGGATTCCGCGCGGTACGGGCTGAAGTCGCGAGGTTCGATCCGGGGCAGTACCGGCTTCGGTGCGGATTGCGGAAAAAATTACGGCGGTGGATCCCACCAGCCGCGCGATTTGGCTGCGAGGCGCAGCAGATGAGTTGAGGCGACAAGAAATCGACCTGTGCGAGTCGCCGCGGCGATGGAAGTTGTAGGCGAAGGCAACGGACGCGGTAGCCAGCGTCAATGATCAGTTCGAAGGGAGATAACATCCAGTGTTCAAGAATTCATGGCACGCATCGGGAAAATGCTTCGGCAGGCGATATGTGAACTTCGCTTGAGGAAGAAGTCGCGCGTCTTCGGGCAGAGAATCGCGCACTGTTGAATTCGCTGCTGGGCACGGCGGGAGTTCCGCCGATCGATCCGCAACTGCCGCAAGGCCCGATGGCGCACGCGGTGCGGCGGCGTTCGTGGCCGCAGATCGCAACCTCGCGTGAAGTTGCCGAAGCGCACGCGCGGAAGCAGCTCGAAAAGCGGCGGCGACATCGCGCGAGCTAGCTCGCGATATCAAAATTGCAAACGCATTCTCGAATATTCTCAAAGTGGCGAGCGATTGCAGCCGGGATGGCGGAGAAGAATGTCTAAAAACATTGCAACAGAAACGATGCGCAACGCGACAGACGCTGAAATCTGGGCGGCGGCGATTCCTCCCGGCGCGATTGTCGAAAAAGAAGGGCCCGAAGGACGCGGAAGCTGCATGCCACGTTTGTTCCCGGCGAAGCAGATGCTGGACGCCGGCGAAGAACGCTGGCAACGCCGCAATCGCTGGGCGCGAACAACGAGCGGCTCGAGGATGCAAGCCGCGGTGGTGGAGGCGCTGCGCGACTCTGATGCTGCAATATCGCTCGGAAGGAATTGTCGCGCGCGGCGCACGAAATTCGGCGCATCCGCCAGGCGCGGCTTTTCTGGCAAGGGTTGCAGTATGCCTGGTGGAATCCGAAGGACATGAACTGGCACCTGCCGTATGAATCGCAGATCGACCGACGATCGGCGCTGCAGGAAATGCCGCGCTACCAGTTCGTGACGAATTTGTATCAGGCGTTCGGGTTGTCGTTCATTTCGCTGCTCAGCCAGGACGTGCCGGCGACGCGGTTTTATCCGCAGTCGGCGCAGAACGAAGTGGATATTGCGGCGGCGAAAGCGGCTTCGGATGTCGCCGCGCTGATCGAGCAGAATAATCAAGTGCAGCAATTGCTGACGGGCGTCGCGTATTATCTGTGGACCGACGGAAAAATTGGCGGCTACGTGCGGTACGTCGCGGATGGGCAGCGATTCGGCTGGCACGATGAAGACGTGGTCGAAGAAGTCACGATTCGATTGGGCGAAGACGAATACGCCTGCGGCCAGTGCGGCGCGCGGACGCCGGCAGGGAAAAATGCGCAAATCGGCGAAGAATCCGGCGAATCACGCGAATTTTCTTTCGGGCATCATGTGCCCAATTGCGGCAGCGTCACTCCTCGGAGACGATTTTAGTCCGGCGGACGTGTCACGATTCCCGCGTGATTGGCGTGCGGCGCGTGCCGAACGGCCAGGAAGTGATCACGGTCGTCGGCGGCCTGGAGCTGAACACGCCGGTGTGGGCCAACGAGATGCACGAGTTTCCGTACTTGCAGTGGCAGCAGGAAGTGCATCGCGCGAAACTGAACGCGGCTATCCGCACGTCGCGGACAAGATTCAGCAGGGCGGGCCGATCGAAGCCGAAGAAGTTTACGCGCGCGCGTCGCGCGTGGCAGTGGCGCAGGGAATGCCGACGACGCATCCGGGCGACGCGCTCTTTAATCTGATCACGTTTTCGCGCACGTGGATTCGGCCGTGGGCGTTTTACGCGATCGAAGATTTGCAGACGCGCGCCGAATTGCTCGCGCTATTTCCGGACGGCTGTTACGTGGCGTTTGCCGGCGAAACGTATTGCGAATCGCGCAACGAATCGATGGACGATCACTGGCGCGTGATGCACGCGCTTCCGGGCGACGGGCAAAATCGGCCGTCGGTGGGCGATTCGCTGATTCAAGTGCAGGAGCGCTACAACACGCTCTCGAATATTCAGGCGGAGACTTACGAATACGGCATTCCGCCGATTTACGCCGATCCGCAGGTGCTCGATTTCGACGCGCTGGCGAATCAGACGGCCGAGCCCGCCGCGCATTATCCGGCGCGCGCGCGTCCGGGCAGCCGCTGGCGGCGAGATTTTTTCAGCCGGCGCCGGCGCAAGTTCCGCCGGACATGCTGCGGCATCAGCAGGATCTGGTGGGCCGGTCGCGCAATTTCTTACCGGATTGTTTCCCGCGGTGTTTGGCGGCGGAACATGGAAACGTAAAGACGGCCGCGGGCTACGCGATGGCGCGCGATCAGGCGCTGGGCAGGCTGGGACTGGTGTGGCGGCGGCTGAAACAATTTTATGCCGACGTGATGCTGCTGTCGGTGGATAGCTTCCGCAAGAATCGTCCGGACGACGTGGAGATTCCGTTGCTCGGCGCGGGCGGGGAATTCGAGTCGAAATGGATTCGCATGGCGGATTTGAAGGGCAATATTCAGGCGCATCCGGAAGCGGATGAAACATTTCCGCGTCTAAATCGCAGCAGCGCGCGGTGTTGCAGCAGTTGATGGGCACTTCGGATCCGATGATCGCGCAAGCGCTCTCCGATCCGGAGAACATTGGGTTCATCAAGGGAGTGTTTGGATTGAGCGAGCTGGTGGTGCCGGGAGAGGATGCGCGAGAAAAGCAGTTGCGCGAGATTTCGCAATTGCTGGCCTCGGCGCCGATTGTCGTCGCGACGCCGGCGGCGGGCAGTTCGGCGGATGACGGTCGAGCGGCGAATTCGAATGCGAATCGGCGAATGAGTCACGTTGAGCTGCCCAGCGTTCCAATCGACGAATTGCTCGACGATCACGCCGCGGAACTTGCGGAAGTTCGCCGCTGGGCTTCGAGCGATGCAGGCCAAGTTGCGCGGATGCAGAATCCCGCTGGCTTCGCCAATGTGAGAGCGCACGCGGCGGCTCACCAGATGGCGTTGGGCAGGCAAGGAGCGCGAGCGGTGGCGGCGAAAGCGATCGCTCAGGCTCCGGCAGCCAGTTAGAAATTTCGTACAGCAAATTGCAATTTTGAAATTAAATCGCACGGGACCCGGCATCGGGTCCTTTTGTTATTTCAGGGAGGAATTGATGGCGGCAGCGATCAACACTGCGGCTCCAAACACGACCGGCGGCATATCCGAGCGACGAAGAAATTCTCGGCATGGCGCCCAGATGCAACAGACGATGCGAGAACTCATCAATTTGCCTCCCGAGCGATTTGCACTCACGAGTCTGCCTCACAATACGCCAGCAGAGCGTGGAGGATAGCCCGGTTCACGGCGACGCAACATCCGGAGACGCCGCGGTGGACCGGCGCGCCAATCGCGCCGCAGGCGAGATGCGATGCGCAGCGCCCCGAATGGATCGCAGGAGATCAGCGCCGCGATGCCGCAAGCCAGCGGACAACTTGCCGCGCTGTGGCAGCGTGCCGCAGCGGTGGAGGAATTCGACCGCGCGTTTTACGGGGACGACGGCGCATCGCGCCAGCAATTTGTGGAGCGGCTGTACGCCGAAAATCCCGCGGCGTTGCGCGCGATGTTTTCCGCGGCGGAGCAGATTTTAATCGCGCGCCGTTGCGCCAGACGCGCAACGGCAAACAGGGCACACGAACCGCTAGCTCGCCGCAGCAGCAAACCGATCCGGCGCAGAGCGCTCAACAAAAATCGCGTTCAGTCCCGCAGCCTACGCGGAATTTGAGCGCTCAACGAACGATGCGGTGGTTTCCGAACTGAATCGAGCCATCGAAAGCACGCTGAACCGCGCGCTGCCGAACGATGTCGCGGACGGCGCGCGACGACGAATCGCCAACGACACGTCTCAACGAAATTCACACAGCGCTTCGCGCCGATCGCCAACTTTCACAAAGAGTTGCGGAAGTCATGCGCGGCAGGCGTCTCGACGATTCGACGCGAGCTGCGGTCGCGCAATTAATCGCGTCGCGCGCTCGCGGATTGGTTTCAACCGCCGCGAAACGAGTGGTGGGCGAATGGACTGGCTCAGTCCTCGCAACGCATCGCGAACGAACCTCGCGGCAGGAAGCTACTCAATCACGCGTCGATATATCCGGCGGCGGACATTCCGCAGCCGATACCGCGGAAGGCGGTTCGATCAGGAGATATCGATTATCGAAGCACATCGGACGAACAAATACTTGGCTGGTAGGTGCGCACAACCAACGCAAGTCAGCGTTTTTACTGCACAAAGTTTAGTGCATTCAGTATCACGCGCTTTCCGCGCGATTCCGGGAAATTCATTTTCTTAAGGAGAAAACACACAAAATGGCAGCAATGGCAAACACGCAGACAATTGCTCTGCAACTCGAGAAGGTGCGGGACAAGGTGCCTCTTCTGTACGAACGCGACGACGTCTTGCTCAGCATGATTCAGCAGCGCGGCGACGTGGAAAAAGTTTCCAGCCGCGCAATGCGCCTTCCGCTGCAGGTGAATCCGGGAGGAAAAGCCGGCAGCTACAACGCGGACGGCGGCGATCTCGGCCGCGGCTCCGGCACCAGCTACGACGTCGCGAAGATCTCGCCGATTTTCTTTCGCTTCGCGGTGGAAATCACGAAGCTCGTGGAATACGCCAGCAACGCGCGCGAAAAAGCCATGGAAAACGCCGCGAAGCGCGAAGTGGCCAACGGAATGAAACAGTTCCGCAGCTTCCTCGACAAACTGATGCAGACGGCCGGCAACGGCGTGCTCGGCACGATCAGCTCGATCGCCAGCACTACATTTTCGATGGCCGTGCCTCCGGGCGCGGCTCTCGTTTACGTCGGGCAGACGATACAGATTTACGACTCGACGCTCACCACGAATCGCGGCACGTGCAACGTGGTGGCCGCCGATCCGATCACGGCGCAGACCATCACGGTGGACGCGCTGCCAACCGGCACAGTCGCTGGCGACGTGATCGTTCACGACGGATTGACGGGCGCGCAGCCGGTGTCGCTCTTCGGCGTGAAATATCACCAGAACAACGCAACCACCGGCACGTGGCTCAACCTGAATCGCGCCACTTATCCGGTGCAGCTCGCCACGCCGCGCGTCAACGCCGGCAACGCAGCGCTCACGCCGGCAACGTGCGCCTGGCGATCAACAAGGTGCGCAAATCGCTGGGAATCAACCAGGTCGGCAAACTGATCGCCTACACATCGGTAGAGCAGGAACACGCCTGGGAGAACCTGGGCATCACCGTCAGCCAGGTGATCAAGGAAGGCGGCGCGGGAAACGCGAACGATCTCGATTTGCTCTTCACCGGGCGCAAGACGATGTCGGGCGTGCCGATCAAGTCTTCGATCAATGCCGACCAGACGCGCGTGGATTTTCTGGACCTCTCGCACTGGGGCCGCGCGGTGATGAAGGACATCGACTTCTTCGAAATCGGTGGACAAACCGTGTTTCCGATTTACGGCGCGTCCGGCGGCCTCTCAGCTGCTTACATCTTCTACTTCGACACCGGCTTTCAGGTGTGGAACGACTCGCCGCGCAGCGGCGCGTACATCGATTCACTGGCGCGTCCGAGCGGCTACTAAAAGTTTGATGGGGCGGCACGGGCGGCGGGTGTAAGGGGATGCATCCGCCGCTCCCTTTCTAAAATTTATGATTCGCATACTGCGGGAAACACATTCGCCTCCGGCTGATGTCGTGCATCGGCTGACGGCGGCTGGCGGGCGCAACCGATTTGGTGAGCCCAATTTCCGCGCAGTATGGGGATGGTGCAGGTTGGGTTGGATCGGCGGCAAATGGGAAGACCGCGATTCGCAGACGGGAGAAATCGTTCGCGAAACCGTGGGAGTTCGTTTGGAGCCGAAATACATTCCGTTTGATCGCTGGCATATTGAGCGATGGTGCCCGCAGGAGATGTATGGATCCCCTGCGGAATGGCGGGAACAAACGGCGGAACTTGTCGACGGAAAAACAGTCGCAGCACTTGGGCCATATCCGTCGCGAGGTGAATACGAACATGTGTTCACGCTCGAAGGGCCGAATGGCGAATTTGTGCAACTCACTCCGGCAATCGTGGAGCAGCTTTCACGAATGATTGAAGCGAGCCGGCGGATTCATCGTGGAACGGGCAGGGAATCGCTGTATCGCCGTGAAGTTGTGGCGGAATCACGTTACGACGGTTGGGCTGACACGGTATTGGACGATGCTGGCGGCGCGTTTCATGGCGCACCGCATGTCGTCGTCCCCGCGGCGGTTTGAAACAAGGAAGCGGATTGACAGTTGACCGGCGACGCACCTTGAGCGTGCCTCCTGCTTCCACTTCCTTGCTTCATCGCGGAAACGTTGATCGTGCAACGAACGGTTGAAGATTTAGGCGAATCAAATCAAATTTAAGGGGAGCGAAATGCAAAACAGCACGGCGGAAGTTATCAGCGCAGAGCGAAGCAGCCTGCCCGGCAGCAATGCAGCCGGACAGAATACAAACAACACCGCTGCGCGTTTGCACAATTTGAAGAAGCACGGCGCAACGGAAGGCACGTTGTTAAGCGGCTCGGTCACCGGAACCGGCGTAATTTCTGTGAAGAATTCGCGCGATCACGCAGAGGTCGCGGTGATTTGCAATATTTCCGACCAGAGCTGGCTGCTTCACAGAACGCACGGCACATTCGCGATCGCTGCGTGCGAACCAGGCCAGGACTATGCGCTCACTCCAATTTCGAGCAGACGCGGCAGAATCGATCTGGGCGATAAGCGCACTCTCGATTTTCCAATCACCGCGCGAGAAATCGCCGACGATCTGGCGCGCGAAATAAATTCTGACGGCGGCGAGGGCAGCAATTTCGGCGTGTTCGTCTGTGAAGGCGGCGTGCCTACCGACGAAGAACAACTTGAGGCGCAAGACAGACTCGTTTCGTTTTACCGGAGGCTGGTAGCTGCAGCGGACCAGCAGTGGGAACGCACGCACAACGTCGTGCTGATCAGCGATTTAGATCGCCGCGCTGCCCGTGCATTGAAACTCGAGAAGGAATGGTGCTATGAACCGCAGCAGCGCGTAGAGTGTCCGGCATGCGGCGAGAAACTGAAGCCGGGGGTTGCGGTATGCCGCGTGTGCCGCGCAGTGCTGAACCAGGAGAAGGCGGCGCAATTCGGATTGGGAAAGCCAGAAGTTGCACCTAAGCAGCCAACCAACGCGGCATAGGCAGATTGCAAGAAAATATTGATCCGTAATCGAGGACTTCCAGAATGCTCAAGATGAAAAAGTTGGGATGGATTTTCGTGGCGATTATCTGCGCCGCAGGACCATGGGCGACGAATGCTCAAGCACAGGGCTCGCGAAAAGACGACGTCGTGTTTAATTCGCGCGGCCAGCCGCTTGCCGGCGCATCCGTGCGAGTGTGCGCCTCGACCGCGGGCACCACCTCGCCGTGCTCGCCGCTCGCGTCGATTTTTTCGGACAACGGGCTGACGCAAGCACTCGCGAATCCGATCTCAACCGACGGGCTTGGCAATTATTCGTTTTATGCCGCGCCTGGCCGGTACGTGATCGAAGTTTCGGGTCCTGCGATTACTACGCGACAGCAGAGGGACGTGATTCTTCCTTCGGATCCTTCGATGGTCTCATCGAGCGCACTCTCTGCGTTCTCGCTAGCGCTTGCCGGGGGATTGAGCGTCGCCGGAAATGCATCGGTAACGGGGACCCTCAGTGTGGGAGGAGGTTCGGTTCCGTCAACGAATACCGCGAATACCTGGACGGCGAACCAGACTTTCACCACGCCGGTCACATCTGAACAGTACCGGCGGAAACGTCGCACAAAAGTATGCCTGTAGCAACGGCAACGTTCAGTACGTGGATTCGCTTGATCGGAAGCGATTCGAATGACGGCTGCTCGGCAGGAACTGCGAAACAGTACGTCGCGACGGCTTGGACGACGCTCTACAACTCCTCCGGGAACAGCGGCGCGAAACACATGGGCGGCACGATTTTCGCTAGTGACGATGGTGGCTATCCGATCTACTGGGATTCCGGCCATCACACCGCTCGAATTATCGGACCGAACGATCCGAACTGGCAGGGAACTGCGAACGCAACCCAAACAATCGGCGGAGTGATTTGGTACACGCAATTATCAGGCGTCCATTTGGTTGGGCAAGGATGCAGCTCGGCAGGGAATGGTTCTGCAGAAAAGCCGCAATGCCGATTCGCATTTGGCGCTGGCGATTCTACTGGTGTCGGATTGCAAATTTCGGGAACCAACACGCCGATGACGTTTGAGAATATTCGGATCCAAGATGCCAAGAATCCGTTGGCTTTGGGATTGGATTCGAACCAAAAGCTGAATGAAAACGACAACACGGCCGAAGTTTCATTTCGGAATTATTACTTCACACCATCAAACGTGACCGCTGCCGGTTACGGGCCGGGAGTTCTGATCGGCTCGACAGTTTTCGAAGATTATTTTTGGGATGGAGCAATTGCGGGGAATCTCGGAGAGATGTGGAATTTGGCGTCGTGCTCTCGGGCATCGAACGTGACGACTTGCACGACATCGGCTGCGAACGGTTTGCAAGCGGGCGATATGTTTTACATCCGCGGGACGAGCGACAGCACGTTCGTCGTCTCGACCAACTTGAATGTTGACAGCAGCACTCAATTTCATTTTTCGCAAAATGCGTCGAATGGATCGTCCACCGGCGGTGTCGTGTTTACCTGCAGGCACGCCGCCATCTGCGTAAATGTGGGAGGCCAACAATCCGCGAGTCCGCTGATTTACGGCGACATGCATACCAGCAATGGACCGATCCTCATGGCGGTGGGGCAAACGTCGTTCACACCGGTGATTCATCACATTTTGTCGGAATCGTTGCCGATCGACGACGCCGCCTTGGTGGTCGTAGGTATGGGCGGGAACACGGCAGCCTATGCCGGCCTCGACATGCAGGATTTGCAAGTCGCCGATAATGCGACCGGTTCAACGAGCGTGCAAATGTACGCAGCACCATCCGGATTCAACAACATGCCGATCGCGGTTGGCAGCAGCGGCGGCGGTCTTGGAGTGCCGGGTGGCACCGTTGCTGCAAAGGAAGGCACCGGCTACAACACGCCGTGCGAGCAAACTCGCAACGTCGGCTTCATCGGCACAAAAATCTGCGGCGAACAAGACGCGATTTGGCGCGCCGCATCGCCAGCTCTATCACAATTTTCACAATACAGCGTTGGCAATACGAATCCATCGCACTGGTTTGGCGGGCAGACGTCGAGTTACGCATCAGGAGTTGTGACGCCGATCGCCGGCCCTGACGGTTTTACCGACGCAGGCCAGGCGAGCCAGAATATCGCGGCGGCGGGAACCGGTTCGCAAGCGGTTTCGGACGGCGATATCGTAATCGCCTTCTCGATGTGGCGCGCGCCTAGCGGACTTCCGACGTCCGCAGTGGGAGGGCTTGGAAACCCGAGCAGTCCTTTTGTATTCACCACCGGCGGCGGCTGTTCGGGCGTTTATTTCCAGGATATTTCCGGCGACCCAAGCACGATGCTCCAGCTCATGCCGTACGGCGGAAATGTCGGAGGCCCAAACCTAAGCGGAAACGAATGGGAGCGCGGATTTGGTGTCTTCAAGATGCGCGGTTCCGGAACATGCACCAACATTCATTGGGAGGCACTCGCGGATAGTACGCACCCGATGCAGCTTTATATGCCGATGATGTACTACATCCCGGCGGGTACGATTTCAGATGCGGAAGCGGCAGCGATTGCTTACTACGGATCGGCCGCACCGTTCCAGATGTCCGCGAAAGTTGCGTGGTCTCCGGCGTGGCTCTATGGGCGCAGGCTGGGCGTGTTGCAGCAATACACGAATGGCGTCGGAGCTACGCCGCTCGCTTCGGGCGACTTTTCGCTGAGCGGAGGATGGGGCGGATCGGCTGCGATTGGCAGCATCACCGGAACAGACCAGGGTTTCACCGCGACTGTTACGGCGGGCAGTTCACCCGCCGCGATTCCGACGCTGACATTAACTTTTCACGACGGGGCGTGGCCGAATGCGCCAATTTTCACGTGCTCGAGCGCATCGGGTGGCAGCGGGACTCCGCAGCTGTGGTTGGTAACGACGACAACAACGGCACTGACGGCAACTTATAACGGAACTCCATCAGCAAGCTCGACGTATCCGGTGACTTGCGTCGGAATCGGCAGATAAATATGGCGGATACAGTGATGCCGGAGCAAAAGAGTGTCCAACCGTTCTGGCGCGGAGTGTTTTCGGAAACAGATGGAACACCATCATTTTCGCGGATCGCAACCGCAGTGTTTGTCGCTTTTTCGGTAGGATGGATTACAGCACTCGTTGAGCGAACTCACTCGTTACCGGATTTCGCGGGACTTAGTTGTTTCGTTGGAACATTGTACGGCGTGAATAAGATTTCGAACGCGTTTGGCCGCGACCGCGGCTAAACAGACGGATCAACAGCAAAGCGGGCGATGTGGCGGCGAGTGAACTTCGGTTCGCTCGATGCGGTGCATCGGTGTGTTCAGAGGAAGAGCGTCGATAGACGCAAGGTGAAGCTATGCCAGTAGTAGGCTCATCCGCGTATAACACCGCGGGACAGATTACGCAGTTGATTCGTTCGCTGCTCAATGATGCTGCAGGAAATTTGTTTACGGATGCGGTGCTGATTCCGTACGTGAATTCCGCATATCGAAAACTGCAGCGCGCCCTGGCGGCTGCGGGCCAGGAAACTTTTCTGGTGGACGACGTACTGCTCGTTGTGCCCGCGGTTACAGAAGTCGATCCATCAGCGCAAGTAATGATAAACGACGCGACGGCGCCCCCGAATCAGCTGCCCACGGATCTACTGGTGCCGCTGGATTTGTGGGAGCGCGCAGACGGCAGCTCAGACGATTTTGTAGAAATGGTGGACCTCTCACTTCGTGGTGGATTGCCTTCAATGGAGCAAGGGCTAGCGCTCCAGTATTGGGAATGGCGGCAGGATGGTTTGTGCTTTTGCGGTGCGACGCAAGACACGCAGATTAGGTTGCGCTATCAGAAATCGTATCCGGATTTGACCGATGGCACGAGTGTGGTGTTGGTGCGCAACGCGCAGGAAGCGATTGCCTATACGGGCGCGGCGATGGCCGCGCTCGCGCGTGGATCGCCATTTGCCGAGCGCTGGGATGGCGTGGCTGACGATGCGCTCGAGGATCTTGATCACCACGAGCGTGCGGCGCGATCAGCGTGGAGCACGGCGCCGGCGTCCGTATTCGTGGCGATCGTAATTCATTTCTGACAACTATAAATTTCAACAAAAGTTTTAGCGAGGATCGTGAATGAGCGTTGCTGGATTCACTGACGTAGCGTTGGATATTTTCGGCGGAATCGTGACAGACATGAAGCCGAGCGATTTGCCGCTCGGGGTGTCGCCCGATTGCCAGGACGTGGCCTTCACCGCGGGCGCGGTGCGGACGCGGCCTGGGCTGCTTTCCGTTTTTCCGCCAATCGCCGGAAATCCGACCGTGAATTATTTGAAAACCTACATAACGCCAGCGCAGGCGGAACGCTTACTGGCGCTCGATTCAAACGGAGTCTTGTGGAAGGAAGCTTCGCCAGATACGCTTTCGCAGATCGGATCGAATTTGCCGTCGGGATGCCGCGCAAAATCGACAACGATTTTTGGCAGGGAATATGTCGCAACGAGCGATGGAAAATTCGGGCTCGGGATGCCGCTGCAGTACGACGATACGAATCTGGACCGAGTGAGTCAGGATGGTCCAGGCGCTGGCCCATCGGTCACCGAAGCGGCGGTGGAACCGACCTTAATCGTCGCAACATCGCCGACTGGCGCTGTGCGGAACAACAACATCGCGACGATTAGTACGAGCACCGCGCATGGTTATCAAGTCGGGCAGACGGTGCTAATTGCCGGCGGAGTGATCGACGCGAGCTTTGGCGGCACCTATTTAATTTCGAGTGTGCCAACGTCGACGACGTTCACATACGCAAATCCCGGCGCCACAATGACGTCCGGCGGCGATGGCACCACGACCGGCGGCAGCGCTACGTTGCAGCCACAAGTTTCGCCGGGAATACATCAGGTGTCTGTAATCTTCGAGACGCGCCAGGGCTACCTCACGGCCCCATCTGCACCCGTAAATTGGTCGACTGGTGGCGGACGCCGCGGAGCGATCACGAATATCCCAGTTGGCCCGGCGAATGTATTCGCACGGATTCTGGCGTTTACTGGAGCGAACGGAGCGAGCTTCTTCTATGTCGGTTCGAACGTGCCGCAATCAACGGCGATGCGGATCGCGGACAACACTACAACTTCTTGGACCGTAGATTTTTCAGACGCCGCGCTGCTGGCGGGAACGAGTGTCGATGGATTGTTCAGCCAGGTAGTTTTAGGCGCGTGCACTGGGGCGATCGATTATTCGTCGCGAGTATTTTGGTGGGGTGAACGCAATCGCGTCGACAATTTTGTAAACCTCAGCTTCGATGGAGGATTCGATCCAACTGCGTCAAGGCCGCTCGGCTGGATAGCCGATCCAACCTACGGAAGTGGGGGCGCCGAAGAAAATTCCATCGTGAATTGGGGATTCGCCTATCGAATTAGCGGGCCTGCACCAACCGGGCCAACACTGCGCGGAATGATCACGCAAAGCGCATTTCAGGATTCAGATGGGGTGCCGATTCTCGCGCCGTCGACAAGTTATTCGGTTCGGGTCCGCGCGGCAAAGGGTTCTTCGCTCGGGCCGTCCAGCTTGATGGTAGAGATCTTCAGCGCATCGCAAGGGCAACTTGCTCTCGCGACAGTCAGCAATACTCAGTTGGCGGCAAATTATCAGGAGTTTATGGCGCCTTTCAGCGCAGCGATGCCTGCAGTAATTCCAGGCGATGCGATGTTGCGTGTGTACGGCGACTTTCAAGATCAACCAGGGCTCGCCGAATTTATCTACGTGGACGACATCGAGATTTTTCCAACCGCGCAGCCGTTCAACGTATCGCAAGTGCGCGGAAGCGGCGCGGAGAATCCGGAAAGCTTCGACGCGCTAACTGGAGTGCTCATCGTCGCCGAATCAAACGGCCAGGCCGTGCGCGCGGCGTTCAAGTTGCGCGAACAACTATATTTCGTGAAGGAACGCTCACTGTATGTGACGCAGGACGACGGGACCAACGAGCCTGATCGATGGACGATCAGCGAAGTCTCGCGATCAGTTGGCACGCCGTCAGCAAACGGAGTGGACGTTGGCGAGGATTGGGCGGTAATCGCAGGACGGGATGGAGTCTATATTTTCGGTGGATCTGAACCGGTAAAAATTTCCCAGGAAATTCAGCCAACGTGGGATCAGATTAATTGGCTTTACGGCCACACGATTTGGATCCGTGTAGACACGCGAAACAAGCGCGTACTGGTTGGCGTGCCTTTAGGGGCAAGCGCGACATTTCCGAACGCGATTTTGATGATGGATTACCGTGGCCTCGCGTCTGGCGACGAAATCGCGTCCGCAAGCCCGATACATTTCAGTTCCATCACAAAGAAACTCTTTTGCTTTGGAAACGCTCGTAAATGGAGCCCATGGCTAATCGGCGCGAATTCCGGAGCATTGATTGAACGCCAGGACGGTACGGCTCAAATGTTTCTCGGAAATTCCGCGGCGAATGGAAAAATTTATGAGCTTAGCGACGTCGCAGTTTTCCGATGACGGTGCGGCAATCGATTCGTATTACACCACCGCATATTTCGTGCCGTCGGAAGTGGAAGATAGTTTGCAACTTCGATCGCACAGAAAGCTATTCGGATACTTAACAGCCTTCGTCGAAGGTTCTGGTTCTTTGAGCCTGTCGGCGTTCGATGACAATTCGTCAGTCGTCGAGGCGCTACCGACGGTCGCACTTTCGACACCGGCGCCGCAAGATTTGGAAATGCCGATAAATATTTCCGCTGAGCGCGCGGCATTTCAAGTTGGGACGGATGCGATCGGCTCGTGGTTCAACTTGCAGCGCATCGTGCCGTCCATGAGCACCGATCCGTGGGCAGTTGTTAGGGGAGGGAACTGACGATGCTCCAGCTTCCTCAATTGAAGCACGTTGAATCGAATGATCCGCAACTTTATTCGGCGCTGAAGACTGTCGTAGAGGCGGTAAATAATCTTGGCCGCGGAACGGGAGTAGATCCGGCCGGCACGATTTCTCCGCCGATTCGCGCCAGCCGCGATCTCAGTTAAGGGAGCCGATGGAATTTTTGATATCGCTATCACAGACAATTCTCCGCTAGTTCGCGGGATCAGCTATTTCGCGGAATCAGATACGAGCCCCGCGTTCGCGCAGCCTCATGTTTATGCGCTGGGGCCATCGAGAAATGCGCGACTGTCTCTCGGAAATTTAACGCTGTACTGGCGCGTTTATAGCCAATATCCAGGATCTGATCCTTCGGCTGCGACAAGTTTCGGAAGTCCGCCGATTGCGGTGGTTGGGGGCGGCGTCTCAGGGCCGGCACAGCAGCCGTCCGCCGGCAGCGGCACTGCGTCAGGGACGGGGCAAAGCGGCGGGAGCGGATACGGAAAGAATCTCTATCGCAATTCGCCAGGCTGAGCCGGATCTGCAGAGCCCGGAAGGCAAAACGAGTTGCTCGGTCCGTTCGTGATCGAAAAAACTTGACTCATGTTAATTCGGAATTACACAGACGATGACCTCGGCGAGTTGGAAAAGATTCATGCAGCCCAAGGTCTACCGTATAAATTTCCGAATTTGAAGAGTTCCCTATTTCTTTCAAAGATTGTTTTAGAGCGCGATTCGAAAATAGTCGCGGCTGCATTGCTGCGCCTGACTGCTGAAGCGTACGTACTGCTCGACCGCAGCAGCGGCACGCCTGCAGATCGATGGCGAGCGTTGCTCTTGTTGCACGAAGCTACTCGCGGCGATGCGGCTCGTAAGGGACTCGACGACGCGCATTGCTGGGTTCCGCCGGAAGTCGCGCGTTCATTTGGACGGCGAATTGAGTCGTTAGGTTGGGAGCGCGAACAGTGGAAATGCTTCTCGCGTATGCTCGCTGATCCGACGCCCGGACTTTAGTTTTCGAACTAAGTGATTTTCACTGGAGGTACACGATTTATGGCACGCGCATCGACGGTTACACGGCAACTCTCAGACGAAGAGCGCCAGAGCATTGACGCAACGAACCAGCAGCTCATGGCGCAACAGACTGACCTTAGCAATACGGTAACGTCAGCGTATCAAAACATGCTCGCGAATCCGGGCTACACCCAGTCTCAACAGGCTGCGATCACGGGAGCGACACAAGGCGCAGATGCCAGCGCGTTCGACGCTCTGGCTCAAAACGCAACCGAGAGCGTAGCGCGCACAAACAATTCAGCGGGTACAACGACACTCTCGATCAACTCGCGCGCGATCAGGCGCAGCAACAGTCCTCTCTCGCGCAACAGAATCAAGTCACATTTGCAAATCGCGCACAGCAAGACCAATTGAGCGCGTCTGCAAGGACTCTCGGGACTCTACGGCGTGGATTCGAATCTTCTGGCGCGGACGCTTGGGATCCCAGCACAATTGCTCGATGTTCGCCAGCGCGCCGATGGAGCACATCAGGCGGCGTGAAGCTGGGATTTGGTCCGGTCGGCCTCAGTTTCGGATCGAACAGTTGATCGGGCCAATGAGTGATGACAATAGATCCCATTAGCGTTCTGAGCGCAGCATTTGTGGGGAGCATACGTTGCATGGAAAGAGCTTTTCCCATACATGCGGCGCGGTCCTTCAAACGGAAACGGTCCCGCGGGCGAGAAATCCGCGGATTACTGGAAGCTCGAAATGCGAGCCGGCATGAACTTGAGTTACTGCATAGCGCGCTCGGTCCAAAATTTGACGCGCAGATAAATCTACTCACAGAAGTGAAAATCTCCACCAACGAAGTGAGCAAAGGCGTCGCCGAGTTGGTGACTCTCGGTAGAGCTCAGCAGCAGGGAAGAAGTCGATGAAAAACGATCAACTGATAGCTCAGGCACGCGCAACTGCGGCGGCACACGATCTCGCTCCGGAATTCGTATGTGCAGTTTGCGAGCAGGAATCGAATTGGAATCCGTGGGCGATGCGGTACGAGCCAGCTTTTTTTGAGCGCTACATATCTCCGTTAGTGGATTCGAGAGCAGTCTCTGCGACCGAAGCGTCATCGCGTGCGTTTTCTTGGGGATTGATGCAAGTAATGGGACAGGTCGCGCGTGAGCAAGGCTTCGCAGGTGCTGCACTCGCGGAACTGTGCGACCCGGCAGTAGGACTCGAAATTGGCTGCGGCGTACTTGCCCGGAAGCTGGCGGTGGCCAAAGGGGACGTCGAACGCGCACTTCTGCTGTGGAATGGTGGGAGCGACGAGAATTATCCGCCGCAAGTTATGGCGCGGATGGAGAAATATAAATGACGACATTCGAATCAATTGCGGATTCCCTGTTGAAGAGGCTTGCGATTATCGTAGCCGTGATCGCGATCGCGGCCCTGGCCGCTTTCATATTCGCATGGCGAGACTCGCGCGATGCGGCGATTCGTTTGCAGGCGACCGTCGATGCAGCGAAGAAAACGATCGCCGACGCCGGAGATCGTGAAAATGCTCGCGATACTAAATTAAAACAGGCGTTGGCTCAAATCTCCGCTGCGAAAGACAGTGTTAAAACGCCCAAGGAGGCTGCCGCTGCTATTCCCGCGGCGCTGACTGAGCTGCCGGAACCAATTGAAATCGACTTGCCCCAAGAACAGCCCGGGTCGCAGCAGACAACGACGGCCCAAAGCAGAGCCGCAACTGAAACAACGATGCCCGGACCGGCCGTAGCAACCATTCCGAGGTCGGACCTGATGCCGCTCTTCGATGCGGCAGAAGATTGTCAGGCATGCCAGCTTAAGCTAAGTGCGGCGCAAGCCGATCTTTCCGATCAAGCCGCCAAGTTAGCTGCGACGAGCTCCGAGCGCGATGCGGCCCTGAAAGCTGCCAAGGGCGGTTCCGCGTGGGCCCGGGTCAAACGATCAGCAATGTGGTTCATAATCGGTGCCGGGGTGGGAGCAATTTCGGCACGTAAAGTACGTTAGCCCTTCGCGCGGTACATAATGACGCAGGCACAAGAGATTCGCCCCACTTCGGCGGGGTTTTGACGAGTCCGAAAGCCCGCTTGACACCCTACGACCTATAGTTTATATTATGTCGAGTTGTTGTTAATGGGGGTGTGAGTCGAAGGTGATGAATTGGTCCAGGATGGCTGGGTCGCCGCCTATTAGTTTGCGGCCGTTTACGTAGATTGTGGGCGTGTTGGCTACGTGGAGGCGCTGCCCTTCGGCTTGGGAGTCGGCTACGGATTGGGCGGTTTTGGGGTCGGCCATGCAGGAGCGGAATGTTGCAGTGTCTGTGATGCCGGCTTGGGTGGCGTAGTCTTGGAGCTTGTCCTAGGCGTTGGCTGGTGAGATTAGGTCTTGGTTGTCGTAAACTGCGTCGTGAAATTTCCAGAATGCTTCTGGGTTCATTTGGTAGGTGCAGCGGCCCGCCAGGGCTGCGGTCATTGCCCAGGGATGGATTTGGGTCAGCGGGAAGTCTTTAAAGACAACGCGGACTTGCGGATACTTCGCTTCGATTGACCTCATGCCGGCTCTGCGGCGCGGCAGCTGGGGCATTCAAAATCGGCGTACTCAACGATTACAAGTCTTGGCGTCGGCGGGTCCTTTTGACGGCGAATTATCTAGATTGATTTGTTTGCGAATCTGGGCTAGCGGATCGCCATTTAGATCTTCAACATCCCCACGCATCATGTAGTGACCATCTTTGCTAACGTAAAAGACTGCTTTGTCTGACTGGTCTCCGAAGGCGACGGAGGCTGTTACTTTGTACATCCCATCGACTGACGCAGGGACGAATTCTGGGAAGGTGAGTTTTACGGTGGGTCCCCACGCATAGACGTTGCGCAAGTAGGCTTCTAGCTTTTGTTGGATGGCGGCGTGATCTGGAGCGGAAGGAGTTCCCTGCTGGGAGCATGGGCGTTGGATTGGCCTGCTAGCGAAATTGCGCCGGCTAAGCTGAGTGCGGCTGCGGCGAGAAAAAATTTGTATTTCACTGGATGCTCCTTTGAATCACAAAACAATTAAATTTTGCGAAGAAAAATGTTGTGGATTATGGTTCAAATTTTTGTGCGATTGGGAACGGCCTGCCAAATCCAAATGCGCGTGAAGTAATTTTCAATCCTGGCGGCGCTTGTTTTCTTTTGTATTCTGCGCGATCGACGCGCGACGCGACTGCTCGCACCAAGATCTAAAGGCAGCTCGCATTTGTCTGCGATTTCGCGCGGGCTGCGGACATCTTCAACATAGATCTTCAGAATTCTATCGAGGATATCGTAGGGCTGGAAGTGTGTCTTGATCTGTTTGATTCGGACGCAGTTCGGCGGACGGAGGTTTTGTGAGGCTTTCCTGAGGGAATCAGTTCCCTGCCATTGGCGCGCCGATTAATTAATTCCGCGAGTTCGTAGACCATTGTTTTTGGGACGTCTGAAATCATCGCGAGCCCGCCGGCCATATCGCCGTAGAGCGTGCAATAACCTACCGCCATTTCGGATTTGTTTCCGGTGCTCAGACACGAGATATCCGAATTTATTTGAGAGGGCCATCAGAAAATTCCCGCGCACTCTTGCTTGAAGATTTTCTTCTGCGACCTCAACGGTGCGATTTTCAAATGCGGGTTTCAGCGACCGCAAATAAGTTTCGTAGACTTCTGAAATCGGAAGGACCAGATATTCGATTCCGAGATTTGTCGCGAGCTGGCGTGCGTCGGTGAGGCTTCCGGGAGAGGAATATGGGCCCGGCATCGCGACGCCGATTACGTTCGCTGCGCCCAGGGCTTCGGTTGCGATTGCGGCGACTACTGCGGAATCGATTCCGCCGCTGAGGCCGACAGTTACTTTTTGAAAACCGCATTTGCGGACATAGTCGCGGGTGCCGCAGACGAGAGCATCGTGGGCCGCTTCGATTTCTTCGCGCGGCTGCGGGCGAATCTCGCCTTCGCCCGTGACGGAGTCGAACAGCACCATGTCTTCTTCAAATGATTTTGCCTGCGCGGCGATGCGTCCATCGGGCATGACTGCGAGACTGCTGCCATCGAAGACCAGCGTGTCGTTGCCGCCGACTTGGTTTACGTAGACGACAGGCTTGCCGTGATTTCGGGCGAGCGTTTTCAGAATTTCAATGCGCACGTTGCGCTTGTCGATCGTGTAGGGCGATGCCGGAAAGATTTATGATCACGCTCGCGCCTTTGGCGATTAATTCTGCGACGGGATCGCGCTCGTACATTTGCTTGGCCCAGAATGCTTTGTCGTTCCAGATGTCTTCGCAAATTGTGATTCCGAGATTTACGCCATTCATTTGAAACGTGGATTGCTGGCGTGCGGGTTGAAAATAGCGCGCTTCATCGAAAACGTCATATGCGGGAAGCAGCATTTTTTGCTGTTCGAACATGATGTGGCCATCGGCGACAATCGCCGCGCAATTGGCGACTGGCTTCCCCGTTGATTCGTGCGCGCGGCCTGCGTAGCCGATGATCGCGGGCAGCGGCAATGTGCGCGCGAGAGATGCGAGAGCTTCGCGGTTACGCTCAATGAATGCGGGCCGTTCGAGCAAATCCTGCGGGAGATATCCGCACAGGCAGAGTTCGGAATAGACAGCGAGCTCGGCGCCGCGGGTTTTCGCCTGCTGCGCGATTTGCAAAATGCGCGCAGAGTTTCCCTCGAAATCCCCAACGGTGGGATTGAATTGTGCGAGTGCAATCTTCATGTGAGCCTCTAGGATAGTGTTGCGGCGAACGCTTTTCAATGAACGATGCCGCGCATGGCAACTGAAATCGCAAACGAGAAAAATGCCAACAAAAAAGGCCTCCAGCCGAAGCAGGAGGCCCTCAAAATTTTCGAACGACTTCGCCGCGGGCGATATTTATACGGTGAACGAGCTGCCGCAGCCGCAGGTGCTCTTCACATTGGGATTGTTGAACTTGAATCCCGCGCCTTCGAGCGTTTCGATGTAATCGACTTCCACGCCTTCGAGGTACATCTCGCTCATTTGGTCGACGACGACTTTGAGGCCTTCGAAATCGTAAACGTTATCGGAATCATTCACCGCGTGCTCAAACGCCATGTGGTACTGGAAGCCTGAACAGCCGCCGCCAACTACGGCTACGCGCAGCGCGGTGGGCGCGGGCGTCTGCTGTCCCATAATTTCCTTCACTTTGCCGCTTGCAACTGGCGTCACTGTAATCATGGTTCGATTGGCTCCTGAGATCTTTTGGGTCTACTTCCCCGTTTGCAATTATAGCAGGTTCGGCAAGTTCGCGGGTAATTCTCGAAACGATGTGCTGTGTCGAGCTATTACCGGCGTCGGGAAAAACTGTAATCCTGTGATTCTCGCCCCTGGTATATTTGATGCTGCGCGGCGAGTTGCGGATTCGGTTGGGCTGCGGCTGGTGCTCCGCTTGATTCGCCGGATCGCGGGGAAAATTGCGTTTTTGACCTGGTGCGAACATAGAAACACTGCAAACCAACATAATCTGGACCCCTTCCAGACTTGGGATGATTTTTGGCAAAAACGGAGCATTTTTCGAACCGTAAGTCTTTTGTAATGAACACTTACGTCAATATTTGAGTTAAGCGCTTTAGAATGAACACTTAACTTTTATAAGGCCCTTTTTTTGATCTTTTGGGTGTAAGTCCTTTGTTTGCAATGCGAAATATTATAGGACATGCAAAGGTGCATTTGCCTCTCTACGGGCCAAAAACGGGCCTTAGAGCGGTGGAGGCTTGTGAGCAGCAACAAAAAACCCGCGCTGTAGGGCGCGGGCGCGTATTTTTCCACTCGAGATTGTCTCATATTTGCAAAATGGTGTCAAGGGGAATATTAAGAATTTTGTAAGTAGTTTGGGGATAGCGTAGCGGCAAAAAGAGCGCTCACCACAGAGACACTGCCCGCGGTCGCCTTCGCGCTTGCGAAAGCTATGGATTCCGCGTGGTGCAGGGCGAGGCCTGCCCGCTTCGCGGTCGAGCCCCGCTCCTACATACGGTGACGCGCCGATGGCGCTTCGGCGCGCCGTCGCCTTCGCGTTTGCGAGGGCTTTGGCGGGTTCAGGTCACAGACGGGGGGCTCCGAGGCGACAGCAGATCCCTCACGCGCTGAAGCGGGTTCGGGATGACGGCGCAGAGGCAAGAGCCCGATCCTCGATTGAAATGCGGCCCATGATGCGCACTCGGCAAAGGCGGAAATCTCGGACCACAACAAATAGAGCACTGCGATCCTTCGGCTATCCTGATCGGATAACTCTCTGGATGACGGCGAGAAGAAGCGTCAACGGCGCCAATACGGAGATTGGCGCTCCCGGGAGGCAACTGAAAGTGCGCTACTCTTTTGGCGCCATTGCGTAGGCGTAGACCAGCAGGGCTACTCCGATCAGCAGAGGAATCATGCCGGCGAGATACACAGGCGCATCCGGGACAAGGGCTTTCAGGAAAA
The DNA here is from genome assembly GCA_963721845.1 of uncultured Acidobacteriota bacterium. Taxonomy (GTDB): domain Bacteria; phylum Acidobacteriota; class Terriglobia; order Acidiferrales; family UBA7541; genus DASTCZ01. The sequence goes on from CAVRKW010000001.1 coordinate 156,921, forward strand.
TCAGGACACCGACTCCGACTCCGACCATGACCAAACCGCCGAGCTTCTGGCCTTCCAGAATGCGGCTGCGTTTAATGCGCTCTTCTTCGCGCACCAATTCCAGGGCCGTTTTTCCGCCGTCACCGGGCGATTCGGCGATTTTTTTGAGCGTTTCGCTTTTGTAATAGGCTTCGCGTTCCAGGCGGCGCGCGTCTGACCATGCCGCCACGGCGATAAACGAAAACAGCGCCACCGATGCCACGCTCAAAAAGAAAAACAAGGAATTGGTGATATACATCGAAGCCCTCCAGTCAAATTTTCCGCTACATTCGGTGTGACATGGGATTCGCTGTTTCGGTTGCATTTTCTTTGAAGCGGCATACTCTTTCGAGCTTAATTGCGGTTTTGAGAAAGGCGCGGCGGCGCGGAAGCGGTGTGTCGCGCAGAAAATGCAACCGGCGGAAGGATTTTGTTGTCTTACTGCGCGAGGCGAACCTGAACGTGAGTGCGAGCGAAGATCAGGCAGATGTCGCCAGAGTTCTGGCGGGCGACGTCGCAGCCTTTGAGGACATCGTCCAGCGCTGGCAGGGGGCGCTGATCAATATGGCTTACCGATTTTGCCGCGACCGGGGGCGTGCTGAGGATATGGCGCAGGAAGCGTTTCTGCGCGCGTATCGCGGGCTCGCGAATTGGCGTGGCGAGTCGGCGTTTTCCACATGGCTATTCGCGCTGGCTGCAAATTTATATCGCACGGAGATACGCCGCATTCCCGCAAGAACTGTGCCGCTGGAAAGCATTGCGGAGCCGCGCGACCCGCGTCCTGTAGATGGCGGGTTCGAAGATGAAGATCGCGAGCGCGCCGTGCGTGGCGCTCTGAGTTCCCTTCCGCCAAAATACCGGGAGGCGCTGACATTATTTTATTTTCATGAGATGGATGTTCGCGCGGCGGCAGCGAGTCTGGGACTTTCTGAAGGCACGGTGAAGGCGCGATTATTTCGGGGACGCGAGCTGATGCGCAGTAAGATGGGAACCGCTTTCGCATCCGCGCGATGGAAGGAGGCCTGATGCAGCCTGATGAAATGGATCGCATATTGAATGAGGAAGAACGAATCGTTCCCTCTTCCGGGTTTGCGGCTTCGGTGATGGAAGCTGTTCGGCGCGAGGCTCTTGCTCCGCCGCCGATTGCGTTCCCGTGGAAACGGGCTGTGCCGGGAATCGTGGCGGCGATTATTGCGATGGTGGTGGCGTGCGTGTGGGGTGTTCGGGAGATCTTGCAGACGAGTGATGCGTCGCAGTTTTCCATTGAATCGCCGCGATGGCTGGTGGAGATTTTTCGTGCGGCAACGAATCCAGCGGTGGGGTGGTTTGCATTCACGATGCTCTTGACATATCTCGCCGTGAAGTTTTCCGCGCGCATGTCGGCTAGCCGGCGGTAACGCGTTCCTAGTTTTCAAATTTCCCTGAATTGTGTTTCATCTAACGCTCTCCGAGTGGAACTGTGCTGATGTGAATAGCCGCTCGAATCTTGCGTTGCGCTCATCCAATGTACAAGGCAACGAGCCGAATGTTGATTCGAGACGGAGATGAAATTGAAAATCACACGCGATGCTGATGCTGTGTTGATGGAACGCAAGCTTGCCGGAAAACATTTTCGGCCGATGTATTTAGTCGCCATGATTGCATGCTTAATGTTTCTTGTGCCGGTTGGAATGCTTGCGGATCCGGTGGTGGTTCACCACGCTGAGGGGATGGCGCATGGATTTCTTGTGCTGCAGACGCTGGATGGAAATGTGATTGCCGATGGCGACATGATTCAAGTGGCGAAGGGCAATCGGATGAGCGTGCATATATCGTTTCATTTCAAGGATGGTTCGCTGTATGAGGACACGTTTGCGTTCACGCAGCGCGGGACGTTTCGGTTGCTGAGCGATCATCTGGTTGAGAAGGGGCCCGCGTTCAAGCAGCAATTGGATACTTCGCTGAACGCGACGACGGGAAAAGTGACGACGAGCTACACCGATAGCGATGGCAAAGAAAAAATGGATACCGATCAGATGAAATTGCCGCCGGATCTTTCAAACGGCATGATGCCGATTCTGCTGAAGAATTTGCAGCCGGGCGCGGACAAGACCACGGTGTCTATGGTGGTGGCGACGCCGAAGCCGCGACTGGTGAAGCTGATCGTTACGCCGGTGGGCGAGGAATCGTTCACGGTTGGCGGAGGAACACGTAAGGCGGAACATTACTCCGTGAAAATTGATCTTGGAGGAGCGGCTGCGGTGTTGGCTCCGATATTCGGAAAAGAACCGCCTGACACGAATGTGTGGATTGTGGGTGGTGAGGCGCCGCTGTTTCTGAAGTCGGAGGGGCCGCTTTTTAATGGCGGACCGATTTGGCGGATTGCGCCTGTGTTTCCGGTGTGGCCGCAAGGTTCCGCGAAGTGAGATAGGAATTCGGCGGTGGTGAGTGGGGCAAGCCCCCCTGTAATGATCCCAGCGCCCGAGTGAGCGTCGATAGAAGTTCCCCTAAAAGATTGCTTGCGGCAAGCTCCTGCGGCAGAATGCGCATTCCGAATTCATTTGCGTGAGGTGGTGGTGAGGCCGCGACTTGTTGCGTTCATTTAGCTAAAGAATGGGGTGGTTTATAAAAAGGAGTAGCTGCCGAGAACGAATGAGACTGCGAGGTTATCCGTGAATTCAACGACATCGAAACGAATTGTGGTTCTCGCGTGCTTGCTCGTTACGGGCGTCACGCTTGCGCTGAGCGCAGCTTGGATGAGGGCGGCGAGCATTCCGCCCACTCAAGATACCGCTGGCGGCAAGAATGTTGAAGCGCGAGTGGATGCGCTGGTTCGCGGACTGACACTCGAAGAGAAAATCGACCTCATCAGCGGGCGCGACGAGTTTTATACGGTTGCGATTACGCGGCTTGGTATTCCAGCGCTGAAGATGGCTGATGGTCCGATGGGAGTTCGTAATTACGGGCCTTCCACCGCATTTCCTGCGGGCATCGCTCTGGCGGCAACGTGGGACGCCGAAATGGCGCACCGCATTGGAGCTGCGATGGGACGGGATGCGCGCGCACGCGGCGTCAACGTTTTGCTCGCACCTGCGGTGAATATTTATCGTGTCGCTGTGAACGGCCGAAATTTCGAATATTACGGCGAGGATCCGTATCTCGCGGGGCAGACTGCGGCTTCGTTTATTCAGGGAGTGCAATCTGAGGGCGTGATTGCGACGGTGAAGCATTTCGCGGCGAATAATCAGGAATACCAGCGAGGGACCATCAGCGCTGAAGTGGACGAGCGCACGCTGCAAGAAATTTATTTGCCGGCGTTTAAGGCGGCGGTGCAGCAGGGAAAAGCGTGGGCGGTGATGGCGTCTTACAACAAAATCAACGGAGTCTATTCGACTGCGAATGAGCAGCTTGAAACCGAGATATTGAAAAAGGAGTGGGGCTTTCCGGGAATCGTGATGTCTGACTGGGGCGCCGCGCATGATGGCGTCGCCGACGCGCTCGCCGGCCTGGATCTGGAAATGCCATCGGGCAAATTTATGAATCGCGCTACGCTTTTGCCCGCGGTAGAAAATGGCCAGGTTCCAGAATCCGCGGTTGACGATAAAGTTCGCCGCATTCTTCGAGCTGCGATTTCGATGGGGTTCTTTGACAGAAAACCCGAAACATTACAGGCGCCCGTTTTCTCGCAAGAATCGGACGCCGTCGCTCTGGAAGGGGCGCGCGAGAGTATCGTGCTCTTGAAGAATGAGAATCACACTCTTCCGCTTGATCGAAAAGCGATTCATTCCATCGCCGTTTTCGGACCCAACGCTGATCCGGCTGTTTACGTCGCTGGAGGAAGCGCGCACGTGGTTTCGTTTCGCGCGGTGAGCGCGCTCGCAGCGCTGAAGGCCAGCGGCTTGCGCGTTGACTATCTTCCCTTCGCCGCGCCCGCGTCTGGCGCAGCGCAAACTCTAGAAAATTTTGCGGCTGAAGCCGCGCTCGCCGCGAAAGACGACGCGGCCGTCGTCTGCGTGGGCTTCAATCCAGAGAGTGAAACAGAGGGGGCTGACCGCACGTTCGCTCTCCCTCCCGGACAAAAAGAATTGATCCAGGCAGTGGCGCGGGCCAACAAGCGCACGATCGTGATGATTAATTCCGGTGGAGCGGTGGACATGACGGCGTGGCTGGAGCAGCCCGCCGCAATTCTTCAGGCGTGGTACTCCGGCGAGGAGAGCGGCGAAGCCGTCAGCGAAATTATTTTTGGCGTGGCGAATCCGAGCGGAAAACTGCCAGCTTCGTTTGAGCGCAACTGGGGCGATTCAACCGCTGACGCGAATTACCCCGGTGCTGATGGAAAAGTCTTTTACAAGGAAGGAATCTTTCTCGGCTACCGTCAATTCGATAGCTCTGCCGTGAAATCTCTCTTCCCTTTTGGATTTGGGCTCTCTTACACCACGTTCGCATATGACGCATTGCGACTCGATCACCGGGACGCAAATGTTCGCGTGAGTTTTTCCGTGAAGAACGCCGGAGCGCGCACTGGCGCCGAAATCGCGCAAGTGTACGTGCAGGAAATTAAGCCGGTAGTGCCGCGCCCGCTGAAGGAGCTGAAGGGATTTGCCCGGGTGACGCTTGGGCCCGGCGCGAGTAAGGTGCTGAGTGTAAATTTAGACCCGGCGGCGTTTTCCTACTACGACGTTGCGACGCACGCTTGGAAGGTGAATCCCGGCGAGTTCCGCCTACTGGTTGGGTCTTCTTCAACTGACATTCGTCTTGCTGAGCTGATCACGATCCACTGAGGGCGAGTGCGGCGATCCCTCGATCGATGCGCCAATTCGCGATGTGAAATTGTGGCTTTCGCGAGCGCGCCTAAGGTGACACTTCGGCATCGCAAACGTCTAAGAGATTGCGATGCAAATCCTCCCCAATAATTTTCGTTACGCGCTGCGGCAATTCCGGATGGCGCCGATATTCACGGCGACGGCGATCCTCACGCTGGCTCTCGGTATCGGCGGAACGACTGCGATTTTTACGTTGATACACGCGGTGATGCTGCGCTCGCTGCCGGTGGGGGATCCCTCCGCGCTTTATCGAATCGGCGATGGCGATGATTGCTGCGTGGAAGGCGGAACGCAAGACCGGTGGGGAATGTTTTCGTTTCCGTTTTATGAGCGGCTGAAAACCGAGACTCCGGAATTTGATCAGCTCACCGCATTTCAGGCAGGGACTGAAACGAGTGAGCGTGCGGCGCGAAGGCGTGGAGCAAGCCTCGCGCCCGCTGCGCTCTGAATACGTGACGGGAAATTATTTTGCGACGCTCGGAATTGGATCGCTGGGCGGGCGAGTATTGTCCCCTGAGGACGACATGCCGTCCGCAGCGCCCGTTGCTGTTCTGAGCCACCGCGCATGGCAGACGGCGTATGCCTCTGATCCGTCTGTGGTCGGATCCACATTTGCGATTGAAGGCCATCCGTTCACGATTATCGGCGTGGGGCCGCCCGGATTTTTCGGCGAAACGCTGCGCAGCGATCCTCCCGATCTGTGGATTCCGATGCAGCAGGAGCCGCTTATCAGCGGAAACTCTACACTGTTGCGCCAGCCAATTTCCGCGTGGCTGCGCGTAATTGGCCGCCTGCGGCCCGGCGCGACGACGGACGGGAATGGCACCGCGGCTCACCGGAATATTGCGCCAATGGATGCAGCACGATTCCGGCTATCCATCGAACTGGATGCCTGGCGTTATTGAAGGCCTTCCGCGGCAGGTGATCAACGTCGTGCCCGCAGGCGCGGGAGTGGGCATCATGAAAGACGACTATGGCCGCAGCCTGAAAATTCTGCTGGCGGTTTGCGGAATGGTTTTGCTGATTGCGTGCGCGAATGTTGCGAATTTGCTTTTAGCGAGGGCAGTCGCGCGTCGCGGACAAACCGCGGTGCGTCTGGCGATTGGGGCGACTCGCCGGCAAATTATTGGGCAAGCTCTCAGCGAGGCGGTTATCCTCGCCATCGCTGGCGGGGTTGCGGGATTATTCGTCGCTATGGCGGCCGCGCGGCTGTTACTAACGCTGGCATTTCAGGGCGCGCACTTTTTGCCGATTGAGACAACGCCGTCATTGTTGGTGCTCGCGTTCGCTTTCGGACTTGCGCTGCTCACTGGAATTATTTTCGGCGCCGCTCCTGCTTGGTTCGCCACGCGCACCGATCCCGCCGAAGCGCTGCGCGGGTCTGGACGCGGGACACGCGATCGTTCTACTTTCGCGCGAAAAGTTTTGCTGATCGTGCAGGCGACTGTATCTGTGGTGCTGGTGGCGGGAGCAACGATGCTTGGCCGCAGCTTGAACAATCTGGAAAATCAGGATTTTGGGTTCAAAATTCCCGGGCGAGTTGTCGTCACGCTGCACAATCCGCCGGGCGACTATACGATTCCCAGGTTAAATGCGCTGTATCGTCAGCTCGAGGAAAGCCTCGACCGGATTCCCGGAGTCCAGGGCTCCGGCCTCGCGCTTTACAACCCGCTCGAGGACAACTGGGGCGAGTTGGTTCTGGTGCAGGGGCATCCGGAGCCAGGCCCCAATGAAGATGTAGACGCGTCTTGGGATCGCGTCAGCGTTGACTATCTTAAGAATTTTGGAATTCCGGTGATTCGAGGGCGTGGCTTCAACGCTGCTGACAACGAGAACTCGGCGAACGTTGCAGTCGTCAACGAGGAATTCGTAAAGCGCTTTTTTCCAAGGCGTGCCGACGGGACACAGGAAGATCCGATCGATCAGCATTTCGGACTTGATCTTCCGGAATTCGAGAACACCTATCGCATTGTAGGCGTGGTGGGGGAACGCAAAGTTTGCCGGATTTCAACTCAATCGTCCGGCGCGTCCTATGTTCTACGCACCGCTCGCGCAAAACGTCGGACTACAAAGGCTCGCTGATGGGCCGCGTTGAGTTTCAATCGCACTTCATCGGTGGAATCATGCTGCTTACCAACGACTCGCCGGGCGCGCTGGAACCGATCCTCACGCGCACACTCGCCGAGCTCGATCCGAATTTCACAGTGATCAGCGTGCGAACGATGAAGCAGGAAGTCGAACTCACTTTCGATCAGGAGCGCGCCGTCTCCAGCCTTGCAGGTCTCTTCGGAATTGTGGCGCTGATACTCGCGGCGATTGGGCTGTATGGCGTGACCGCATATTCCGTGGCGCAGCGCACAAACGAAATCGGAATTCGTATGGCGCTGGGCGCGAATCGAGCGAATGTGCTGCAATTAGTTTTGCGGGGAGCGTTCAAGCGCGTCGCGATTGGTTTGCTGCTCGGAATTCCCCTGGCAATCGGCGCGGGGCGGCTCATATCCACCGAACTCTACGGCGTTTCCACGTGGGACCCGCTGGCGCTGGCGGTTGCGGCCGGCGCGCTGGCAATTGCCGCATTTTTTGCGGCGATTATTCCCGCGACGCGCGCGGCGTCTATCTCGCCAATCACGGCGCTGCGCACCGACTAGAGCATCCAACCCCCTACTGCTCCAACAGCGCCTTGGTTGGATCAACGCTCGACGCGCGCCACGCGGGCAGCCAGGAAGCAAGCGCAGCAATCACGAGAAACAAAATCACCATCGCGACGAACGTGAGCGGGTCAGTCGCCTTGATCCCCACCAGCATCGAGCTCATCTCCCTCGTCAGCGCGAATGCCGTGAATAAGCCCACGGCCACTCCGATTCCCGCCAGCCGTAATCCTTGACCAACTACCAGCCGGAAAATATTTCGCGGCTGCGCACCCAGCGCCATTCGAATACCAATTTCCGCAGTGCGCTGCCGCACGACCGTGGAGAGCACGCCGTACAATCCCACTCCCGCCAGCAGTGCCGCGATAATCGCGAACGCGCTGATCAACATCAGCGAAAATCGCGTTCCCGCTTGTGCTTTCTCGACCACAGAATCCATCGGCTCCAAATCTGTGACCAACAAATGCGGATCGAACGCTTTCAGCGACGCGCGCACTTCGTTCCCATATTTCGATGGATCAGTGCCCGTGCGCAGCGCCCAGAATGCTGTCGCGCCTCCGCCGACGTACGCATCAGTGAGGTAAACATTTTCGCGGCCCGGTTCGCTGAGCGAAACGCCGCGCTCGTGCTGAACGACTCCGATAATTTCCACCCACACCGGTTGCGGCGTTTGAATGCGAATCAAAATGCGTTTGCCAACCGCCGATTGCCCGGGAAACGCGCGATTCGCCAGAATATTGTCAATCACGGCGTAGGTGCGGCCGGGCTTGTTATCGTCTTCGGTGAAGGTGCGCCCTTCGATCAGCGGAGTGTGCATCGCCTCGAAATAGCCCGGACGCACGATAATAGGATCGGTCGCTTTGAACTTACTCGCATCGGCGAGCGCGTCTTCCAATCCCCAACGAATCGGACTGTAATTCCCTGTCAGCGGAAACGGGAACGACGAAGCTACGTTCTGCACTCCGGGAATCGCACGCAAGCGATCTTCCAGCTGTTGCGCGGCGACCGCGCGTTCCTCGGGCTTCGGAAAAAAACGATCGGTTTGTACCTGGAAAATGAGCAACCCGTGAGAATCGAATCCAGGATTCACGTGCTGCAGCGCGATGAAACTACGCACCATTAGTCCCGATCCAATCAGCAGCACAAACGCCAGCGCGACTTCCACTCCCACCACGATCTTGCGCGAAAGTCCGCCGCTCGCTAGGCCTTCGTTGCGGCTCGTCCCGCGGAGCACCAGCATCACGTCTGGCCGCGCCGCCCGCCACGCTGGCGCAAGTCCAAAAATCGCGGCTGCCACCAGGCTCGCGACGGCTGTAAAGATCAGCACCGGCGCATCAATGCGGATCGAATCGAGCCGCGGCAAATTCGCCGGCGCAATCGCCAGCAATTCGCGAATTCCCACCCACGCGAGCGCGAGGCCGCCCAGCGCCCCAAGCACGGCGAGCAACAACGCCTCAGTGAGGATTTGCCGTGCGAGGTCCCACCAACCAGCACCAATTGCCGAGCGGATCGCGAGCTCTCGCTGCCGTGAAGATGCGCGCACCAACAAAAGATTCGCCACGTTCGCGCAGGCGATCAGCAGAAGAAAAATCACGGCTCCCATCAGCGCCAGAATCGCGGGCTTCACTTCAGATGTGAGGTGCTCGCGCATCGGGACGACACGGATTACGTAGCCCGCAGTATTTTCAATGTTGAAATTTTTACGCGCCTCTGCAGACACTCGATCGGCGGCGGCTTGGGCCATACCTATCGGCATCCCCGGTTTTAATCTGCCGATTACGCGCATCGAGACCGAATTTCGTTGCGAGGCGTCATAATTGATCCGGTTCGCTACCCACACATCGGGCGCGGCAAGCAAATCCGCCGACGCCGGAAAATAAAGTTGAAAATGGGGAGCAAGTACTCCCACAATTCGCGGGCTAAACGGTTTGCCCTGATTCAGGGGAGTTTGCCCAAGAATTGCGGGATTGCCGCCGAAGCGCCGCTGGAAATATTCGTAGCTGATAATCGAGATCAGCGGCAGAGGCTGCGGCGGATTCGCTGTGCCCGGAGGCGGGGGTGGAGGCTGCGGCGCGCCATCGTCGGCGGTGAAGTCGCGCCCAAAAGCGATATTCGCGCCAACCAGCTGAAAATAATTCGTGGTCACGAAACCCATGTGTACTTGTTCCGGAGATCCGTCGGTGCCGGTCATCGTCACCGGAAACGTAAACACGCCGGCAATATCCTGCAGTTCGTTCTTCGTGCCCTCTTTCAAATCAATAAAGTTTTCGTTGGAAAACGGAAAATCTTTCACGCCGCGATTCTTCATGTCGCTAGGAATGATCACCAGTTGCTCGGGATTTTTATAAGGCAGCGGCCGCAACAAAACAGCATTCGCCACGCTGAAGATCGCGGTACTCGCGCCAACTCCCAGCGCTATCGTCAGCACCGCCGTGAGCGCGAACACAGGACTCTTCCGCAGCGACCGCCCAGCAAACGCCAAATCCCGAAACGCCATAGCTCCCCCTGACGCACACCGACGCAACACGCCTAACCCGCAAAGCATACACCCACACACATGTATACGTGCACCGCGTGCAAGCCGTTGCCGCGCGTTGCCTTCTGTAGCAGGATGTTGCCGTGGGCCGCGGCGAGTGCCGCGCTCGCAAAAGCCGCCCCGCGCAGGGTAGACAAGCCGCTGCCGACACCCCAAAATGAATGCGAGACAATGGACAGCTCAACCACACACAAGCAAAACACATCCCACAACGTAACCCTGATCCCCGGCGATGGCATCGGCCCCGAAGTTGCCCAGGCCGCGTGCCGAATCATTGACGCTTCCGGCGTCGCCATCCACTGGGAGGAAGTTCCAGCCACGCCGCCCGCGGGCGCCAAGATGGGTGATTTCTCGAAGTGGGAGGCAGTAGCCAGCGTGCGCCGCACCGGAGTCGCTCTCAAGGGGCCGATCGCCACGCCCATCGCCGAGGGCCCGCCGAGCGTCAACGTCGGCCTGCGCAAAGAACTCGAACTGTACGCCAATCTCCGGCCCGTAAAAAATCTGGAAGGCGTGAATTCGCGCTGGGAAAAAGTGGATGTAGTGATCGTCCGCGAAAATACCGAAGATCTTTACGCCGGCCTCGAACACACCGTAGTGCCAGGCGTAGTGGAAAGCCTGAAAATCATCACCGAAAAAGCGTCCACCCGCATCGCGCGCTTCGCCTTCGAACACGCCGTGAAACACGGCCGCAAGAAAATTCACGCCATCCATAAAGCCAACATCATGAAATTGTCCGACGGACTGTTCCTAACTTCGTGCCGCGCCGTCGCGAAACAATATCCCGCGATCGAGTATCGCGAATTGATCGTAGACAACACCTGCATGCAACTCGTGCTGAAGCCCGAACAGTTTGATGTGCTGCTGCTTCCAAATCTTTACGGAGACGTGGTTAGCGATCTCGCAGCGGGTCTCGTCGGAGGTTTGGGACTGGTCCCCAGCGGCAACATCGGCGAAGTCGCGGCGATTTTCGAGGCCGTCCACGGAACCGCACCCGATATCACAGGACGCGGCATCGCGAATCCCACTGCACTGCTGATGAGCGGCATCATGATGCTCGATTATCTGAACGAATCGCCCACCGCGCGCCGCATCGAAACCGCTTTGCACCAGGTTTATCGCGATGGAAAACATTTAACGAAGGATGTCGGCGGCACAGCCAGCACCGGCGAATTTGCAGACGCGGTGATTAAGGCGATGCAAGCGCAGAAATAATTGTTTGGAGCAAGGTGAGCATGTTTTGAAGTTTTCGTCGACCGTAAATGCGATTGACTTAACGCCTCGCGTCGAAGAAAATTAGCGGCGTAGAAGCAGTGGCCGCGCATGGCGGCCGGGAGACCCGAACTTGGCAGAAGCCGCAGCACCGCCGGATCCAAACGCGCCGAAATTCGCGCCGCTTGATGACGTCAAGATGTATCCGATGTCCGAAGGCACCACGAACCAGCGCAAGCGAAAGCCGCACATTCTTGCGGTGATTCTTGATAATTGCACCGGCTGCGCTGGCTCTCCAGCATGCGTCGAGTATTGTCCCGTCGCGGAATGTATGTACTGGGTTCCTGACACGGACCATCCGCCGTTCGGCCGCATCGTCGTTGATCCCCTTCTCTGTATCGGCTGCAAACTTTGCACCAGCAAAGGTCCCGATGGAGCGTTCCTCGAAGGCTGCCCCTGGGACGCGATCGATATGGTGCCGCTGGCCGAATTTGAATCCGAAAACGGCGCTCTTCCCTTTTAGCTACACACATCCGCGGCCCCAGCACGGCGGATCCGCGGGTAAATCGATTTACCACTGCCCATTTTGATTGCTTCGAATTTGAAAGCGGATTTGATTTGTCGCGGCTGGATTTATCTATTGCGCGCGCGAATTGCCGCGAGCGTATCCGCGGCCTGCTCGCTGATTCGTGGAGCCATCCCGTTTACGTGTTGAGTGAAACGGGCGATCGCGGATTCGTCGCCTGGTTTTCCGATGATATACAGCGCGCGCAACGCTTCCCAAACCATGTCGCTTGGATGGATCGATCACCGCGATCGCCGCGCCGCTCGCCACATTTGTTCCGCTTGCGACATTCCAATGTGCAAAATGTTCCCGGCGAATTCGTTCTCAATTCCACGGCGCCGCGATCGCTGGATTCGATTCGTCCGATCATCGTTCCAGCATTCACGATGTCACGCGTGCCAGCCCGCTCCACAAGTTTTCCATTCGCAGGCGCTGCTATCTCGACCGGTTCCAGCATACTCACAATTAGATCGTGGCCCGCGGAATCACCGAATCGCACCAGTGCCAGCGCCGCGTTGCGCGACACCATCGCGTTGTTGTCTGCGAGCAATTTTACGAGCGCCGCGTGAAACTCCGGCACGCTGTTGTCTTGCTGCATCACCCACGCGGCGGTCAAACGCAACTCGTCGCTCGGGCTCGCCGCCATCGCCACAACTTGCGGATACCATTTTCGCGCAGACGCTCGCGCGTTCGGATCAGCACTCAACATGCGATCCGCAATTTGTGAGAGCGCGTGCTGCGCTTCGCGCGGACGATCCTTATCCGCGAAAGCGCTCGCGATACCCGCATCGTCCAGCGGCCGTCCAAACCAGGTTGCCTGCCACAAGAGATACGGCATCAACACAAACAGAAACGCGAGAATCAATATTCCGTATAACCACTTTTTCGACATTCCAGGTTTCGGCGGCGGAGCAGATAATTCAGCATCAACGCGTACCCCGTCGCGCGAAACGTCTCGCGATACGCCAGCAGTAGGTTCGGAAATGTTGTCGTCGGAAGGATTCATACGTTTCGCGGCGCGTAAATCTGATACAGCATAATGTAAACGATCACGCCTGTGACGGACACATACAGCCACAACGGCAGCGTCCATCGCGCGATGCGCCGATGCCGATCATATTTAGCTGCGAGCCCGCGCGATAGCGTGATAATCGCGAGAGGAACAATCACGATCGCCAGAATCACATGCGAAATCAGCAGCGTAAAATACACAGGACGGATCCAGCCCTGCCCCTGAAATAAAATATTGCCCACGCGAATGTGGTAGATCACGTACGAAACCAGAAATATTGTGGACGCCGTGAAGGCGCTCAACATGAATCGCCGGTGCATGGGCACATTTCCACGGCGAATCATGATGTAACCGCAGCACAAAAATATTGCGCTGAGAGCGTTCAGCGATGCGTTCAATTCCGCTTGGTGGAATCCAAACAACGGTAAGCTACTTTGCCGGCGCGGCGGGCGCTGCCGCAGTTTTCGCTGGGGCGATCGGCGGCGCGGCGGAGTCCGCGTCTTTCTTGCCGATCCAGCCCCACTGCTTGGCAAGCATCAAAAGAATCCCCGCGAAGATTGCTGCCATCATCAGGCTCACGCCGAGCAGCAGCAATCCATCAATATTCAAGTTGAGTCCGGTGGTGAAATTCGCCACGATCCCAACAATCGAAAGCGCCAGCAAGGTGATGCCGACCACAACCACACCCGATACCCCTTTACCTTCGCTCATTCGAGGCGATTCCCTTTCCGTTTCCGCAGAAAATCAGTGTGGCAATTTATCGTACATCATCAATCCCAACAGCAGCGGCAGATGTAGCACGGTTGCGTGCATCAGCCATTTGGCGCGAACGTTCGTTTTAGTGCTCGAGGCCCAGAGGCAAACCTGAATCAGCAAGAATCCAAGCATCACCGCGCCAAATAAATACGTGATCCCAGAAAGTCCCAGCGCCGCGGGCAGCAAACTCACCGGCAGCAACGCGAGTGCAGAAAGAATTACGCGCAGATACGTGCGCTTGCCCTCGCTCTGGTCACCATCAGGAATCATTCGCAATCCCGCGCGTGAATAATCTTCCCGATACATCCATGCGATCGCCAGAAAATGCGGGAACTGCCAGAGCACCATCACCGCAAACAAAACCCACGCCGAAATATTATTCAGCGAGCCCCCCGCTGCGACCCATCCGATCAGTGGAGGCATCGCGCCGGGAATCGCGCCGATCGCCGTCGCCCACGACGTGCGCTTTTTCAGCGGCGTGTAAATTCCGAGATACGTCACAATGGTGAACAATCCGAGCAAGCACGCTTCGATTCCCGCCGTCATCGCGAGATAAACAGCGCCCGCTGCGACTAGTGTTCCCGCAAATAGCCACGCCTCGCGGATGGGAAGCTGCCCGCTTGGCAAAGGACGCGCGGCAGTACGCCGCATCTGCGCATCCGTGAATCGCTCAAAGCAGTGATTGAACGCTGAAGTGCCCGCCGCGATCAGCGTAGTGCCGAAAACAGTTTCGGCCATGCGCATCCAATCGAGCGCGCCGCGCGAGCCGAGATAAAATCCCGCAACGGTAGTGAGCACGACTAGAAACGAAACGTCAGGTTTCGTTAGCGCCAGGTACAACATCGGCCGCGGCGAAAGAGCCACCGGCATTGTCCGTGTGGCGCTCATTGCGCAGTCACACCCTGTGCCGTTCGCGCGGCAACCTGAATCCTCTCTGGCGCTGAAAGCAATCTATAACTCACCAGAGCCGTCACGACCGTGGCGGCAAGCGTAAGCGCCCCCGTAACGACATGCATTACGGTGAACGTAATCATCACGGGCATTGGCTGCGGGAAATCAGCGGTAGTTATTCGCGACCACCAGGCCGCGCCGCCGAGAATCAATTGAAATCCAATGACGCTATGCAGCAATCGTCGACAGCGAGTAAGCGGGGCCGATGAAGGAAATCGGTTTCGCATCGCGCCAGCCGTCAAGAAAATCATCGCCGTCACAACTGCCGCGCCGATGAGGTGAGGAAGAATTCCTGAACCCTTGTGCCTGTACACCGCGCCAAGAACAAGCTGCAAGAATGTCGCAACGACTGTAAGCGAAGCCAAAGTGCGCACTTGCGGCGAGCCTGTATCTTCAACCACTTGCTGATCGTTTTGCGCCCACCACCAGCGGCTCGTGAAAAGTGCAATGCTTACGATAATGCAAAAGAAAATTTGCGCCAGGCACGCGTGGGCAGCGGAAACCGCAACTGGCTGACGAAAAATCACCGTCATGCCGCCTAGCACTGCCTGTGCCACTACCGTTCCCAGGGCAATCAGCCCCAGGGTGCGAATCTTCGCGCGGCTCTCGCTGCGCCACAGCCATGCTGCGAGCAGCGCCGTCAACAGCGCCACGGTTCCAGCGACGACGCGATGTCCCCATTCGTAGCGAATGCCGCCGACGAGCGGCGGGACCAACGAATTGTATGCAAGCGGCCAATCTGGAATGGAAAGCCCTGCGTCGTTCGAAGTGACAAGCGCGCCCGCAGTAAGCAAGCCTCCGGTAAACACCGTCATCAATACGGCGAAGCGGTGCAGAGCCTTGTTGTAGCCGGGTGTGCGCATTCAATTTCTACAGAAGAGGTTTACGTCCCTGATCGTGCAAATCATGGCCGGCAGAGGTGCGGAAGAGCTCGACGCTCTCCCGCCCATGCCGTCTTGAAAAATTAGTCAGCAGCGCCAGACGCCTTAAAGGTCAAGTCAGCTGACTTGGATTCCTTCGCGCCAACAGTCACGCTCTGCGTTACGTTGCCGAACTTCTCCTGCCACGCAGTCACGGTATAGGTTCCCGGCGGCAGATTCGAAATCGAATACTTGCCGTCGCCACCTGTCACGCTGAAGTACGGATGCTTAAAAGTGAAGATGTACGCTTTCATCCACGGGTGCACGTTGCACTTCACCGGAATCGCAAGTTCGGGGCGGGCGAAGGTTTTCACGATTGCGGGCGATCCGGCTGGCTGCGATTCATTCCATTCGCGATTGTCTTTCGGAACGGGGTGAATGTTGTGTGTGGTTTGATCGTCGTTATTCACCTGGAATTGCTGGCCAGCCATCATGGCGACGATATGCGGCGAGTACATGCAGCCCTTTTGATCGATGGTCGCGGGGGTAGAAGGAATCGTGAAGGCGTACTTGCTCATATCGTCAGAAATAAATACGACGACGTTTGCAAGCGTGCCGCCCGGCGCAGTAACAACTTCTTGATCGTTGATCGGCGTCGGATGTTGCGACAGGCAATACGCTTCAGCCGCCATGTTAATTTTGTGAGGAGCAGGAGCGGCTCCATCCAGTTTAATCGTGCCGCTAATCGAGCCAGCGGTGGACGCATCCACCGGAGTGCCCGTGGGCGCTGCAGTGCTCGCCGTCTCGGCGGGCTGTTCGTCTTTCTTTCCACAGCTGACCAAAACAAGGCCAGACGCCGCGGCGAGTAGAACCAATCCTGTATAGCGAATTCTCATGTGCTGAAAAATCCTCCTATATTGTGACTTCTTCCGAAATTCGAATCCCATTGTAGTGCTTTTCAATCGGTGATGCAGGTCGCTTCAATTCCACGACCACTTGTAATACGACCTCTACTGGCCCGAGGGCGCCGCGCCCGCAGATTTTGGCGTGCTGCTCAGCAAGCGCTTCTGCTCCTCTGGAGTAATTTCCATCAAGTAGCGCACCATCAAGTCGGCATGATCGCCGGTGTAATGGCTAAACTGAGTCGGAACCGTGCCCGCGAACACCCACCGATCTCCAACCTTGTGGAAGAGTCCGGAAGGCATCGCAGTGCCCGGGATAATTTTCGCTGGATCGGTAACCCAACGAACCGCCCACGCCTGCCGCAAACGAGTACCCGCAGAAAGGAAATTCGGCGCGGTAGCGTTCTTATCGTGATTCAGGTCGCCTGTCGCGTGACATTTCAAGCAAGGAGCAGCCGGGTTTGTGAACAGGTCTCGAGCGAGCGTTGTTTCCTCCGCAGTGAGCGGCGCAACTTTCTCCGGAATGAACGGCTGCTGCTGCGACGACATCGCTTCGAAAAACAGCACAATCTTTCGAATTTCGTCGTCGGACAGCGAGAACGTAGGCATACGCACCTGCAAGTAACTGCGAATGCCATTCTTGTTTATGTCCGAAGTACTGAGCGATGGATTTGCAAGGAAACCGCGTAGCCATTCCGGATTCACGCGCGCGCCTTCGCTCGTAAGATTTGGAGGCAAGTTCGCGTGATTCTCGGCTTGATACCACGGCAGGTCCTGCAAAATTGTTTTCTGGCCGATATCAATCTGGTGGCAGCCGATGCAGTTGTATTTCGTGACGATCCACCAGCCCTCTTGAATCGCCTTGCGCTGGTCCGAAGGCTTGTACATGTAATCAGGAGGCATCTGCGGATCGACGCTGCCGAGCAACATTGTCGTCAACGCGTCTATATCCGCCTTCGTCACGTTCGGCTTCGGCATGCGCAGCCGGTCCATCGGATCCGGCTTGTACTTGCCGTTGTCGAATACCGCAGGATCGGTAAGCTTGGCTTCGAAGAATCCCTTCGAGTCGTACCACTGGCCCCGCGAACGCTGTCCTGGAATCGGCACGCCGCGCTTGGAATCTTCGGTGTAGAGCGAGAAGTCCAGGCGCTCCACTGGCTTACTGCCTTCGTTCGTCAGTTCCGTTCCGATGCGTCCTTCGTCTTCAAGCCCGCTGATTTCATGGCATCCCGCGCAGCCGTAATGCTGGATAAGCGCTTTGCCTTTCGCCGCGAGCTTCGGATCGTCCATAAAATCCGCAGCAGGATAGGTCGCATCCGCATGCTTCTGCGTCATCAAGAAACTAGCGATATCGCGCGTGTCAGCATCAGCGAGGCGCAGATTCGGCATGACGGTTGGCTGCTGCACTTCGAGTTGATGCCCGTCGTTCGGGCAGCGTGAGTGATCCAGATCGAACACGTACGGCAAATTGTGCTTCGCGTAATCCTCTGGACCCAAATCACGCTTCTCGATCGGGCAATAGGGACGCGTGCGCAAACGCGGATTCGAAATCCAGCGCACCACGTAATCGTAGTTGTCTTTTTCGCCGACGCGGCTCAGGTTCGCGGAAAACGTCCCGCCCATAATGTTCGAACCTTCGCCAATGCTGTGGCACGCGAGGCATCCGCGCTGCTGCAAAAGTTGCTGGCCGTGCGCCGCATCACCAGGCTGCTGTTTCGGTGGCACATTTCCGGAGGTAAGCGCGTTTTGCCAAACGTAAGCGGCGATCGCCTGAATCTCATCTTGCTGCAACCGGAATTGCGGCATCTTCGTCGTCGGCCGGAACGTGTGCGTCTGAGCAAGCCACACAGGAATCCATTCCTTGTGAATCTTCATGCGGACTTCTTTCAAGTCCGGTCCAACGCGCTTGGTCTCGCGCATCAGCGACTCACTCATCTCGTCAAGCTGCTCAATCTGTCCGTCGAGCTTGCTGCTGGCCACCGTAAGGTTCGTCGCTTTTTGGTTCAGCGCTTGAGCGGTGGCGTTATCCGCAGCCGAATCGGCCTGCGCGTTAAGCCGCGGAATCTGCAGCGCGTAATCGGATTTCTTGGATTCGAGCTGAGTAATTAACTGACGCGTGGAGTTGAGGCGCTCGGCTTCATCGTCAAATCCTGCGTACTTGTGGCAGCCGATACAGCCGCGGCTGCGATACAGCTCCCGGCCATCGTTCAGCACCGTCGCGTGCTCCGTTACCATGTCTGAAGCGTGGCAATTCTGGCAGCCCGCGTTGTAATTTTCCGGATAATTCATCGGCCACAGCCAGTGTTCGTAACGGCCGTGGGCTTTCTCCGCTGAATCAAGCGCGCGTCCATTGCCGCCGTGGCATGGCGAGCAACCAAATCGCTGCAGCGGATGCCACTGAAAAAGTTCTGGATCAGGGTGCGTGGTAAATGGCGCGTCGTTGCTCTTCGCCATTCCAAGGTCGGCTTTCGTTATCGTTGCTGTTGCCGGAATCACTAGCGGATCCATTGCGATGTGGCATGACTGGCAGCGATCTACGAGCCCGATTCCGCCGAGATAATTGATCATCGTGCCGGTGGGATTTACGTTGATCTGCCGCAAATCCACGTTGAACGTCCGCATGCCGTTCCGCAAACCTTCAAGAGCCGCGACGCTCATACCCGGCAACGCCCGCTTCATGTAATCGTTCAGCTTGTCTTGCGCATCTTTCGCGGGCTCGTCGACCACGCCCTGCTTCGTAACCAGTTCCGCCTTTTTCGCCATGAGATCAGTGAAAAGTTTATTGATCTCGTCATAGTTATATTTCCGGACTTCGGTTTTGCCTCCGCCCAGAGGCCATTCGACTTCGCGGGTTTCCGCCTTCGCTTCGTCGAGATCTTTTTTCCGCGAATCTTTCGTGCTTTTGTCCGATGCCGGAACAATTTCGTACTGGAAAATCAGCGCGCCCACTTTTCCGCGCGCATCCTGAAATGCAGGAGTCATCGCCGTGCGCTGCTCTTCCAGAAGAGCAAGCTGCTGTTGAATATCTTCGTCCACCGGTTTCGCGGTGGCCTGCGCCGTCTGTACCGCAGCCATCAACTGCTTGTAGTCCGGCGAAGAAGTGACCGAATCTTCCAGCTTTTTCTCACCCGCGATCTGCCTGTTCAGGTACGACTCATACGACGCAGTGAATGTGCGCTGGTAATCGCGCCATGGCCGCAGTCCAAAAAATTCCGCCCACAGCGACCACGCAACCGTGATCATCAAAATGAATACAGAGATGAGCACAAGAAGGCTCATCGAACTCGTTGTAACAGGATCCCGATTAACCGGCTCAGCCACCCGCTTCCTCCCTTAGCCCTTGGCAACCACGAAGCCGAAGATCATTCTCCGGCACGCTCCGCGCTGAACTGCCGCGCGGAGTTAGACGCTGAACCATGGCGTCTCCCACACATACTTAATTCGAAGCACTAGCCGCAGGACGATCTTGATTGGCAGTGAAATCATCAGCGACAAGAAAATAAAAGTCGTCGCAACTTGCAGCAGCGACATTCGCTTGTAAATTTTCCGGCTGAACTGCGGTGAGATTGCAGAGCCAGTACAGAAAATAAAACGAAATCAAGAAATAGAGTGTCAGCGGAATAATTCCAAATATGGCTCTGCTGATCAGCGGTGCCGCCGGCTTCCAGGTGCTGGGCACTATGTTCCGAATCCACGCGCCATCCACGCCAAATAATTGATCGAGGTTGCGGTTCACCGCGTAATCCACTCGACTTGCATCCCAGGTTTGCGTGGGCCAAAACCACATCCACCCAGGCCCCCTTATAAACGTGCCGATTACAATCATCACCACCCATAAGCCTATAAATCCCACCATGAACGCCCAAATCGCAAATTTCCGCTGCTTGTACGTGTAATAGCCATTTCCGAGTGGATTCTCGTCGATATACGGCACCACCATCAGCCCCACGATGATCAGCGTGGGCATGATCACGCCGGCGATCCATGGATCGAAATACACGAGCATTTCCTGCAAACCGAGAAAATACCACGGCGCTTTCGCAGGATTCATCGTGACATTCGGATTCGAGGGCTCTTCCAGCGGCGCATTCAGCGAGAGCGACCACACCATCAGCAGTGCGGTAACGATAATTGCGGCAACCAACTCCACGCGCAACAAGTACGGCCAGGTATGAACTTCGCGATCCCAGCCTTTCTCAAATGGATCGGTCTTGCGATACGCGGTCTTGGCCTTTGCTGGATCGGCTTCAAGTTGCTCGATCAGGTCGTCAGTTTCCTTCGCCTGCCGGAACGCGTACCAGGTATAGAACGGCACGAAGAAGAGCAACGCCACGATCGGAATATTATCCGGCGTGGAAATTACTTCCCACAATTGATGCCAGTCCCAGAACATCTCGAAACGCCTCCGTGAAACCGCGCGCCCGATTTCGCGCGCAAAAAATCGTTAGTTTACTTCCAATCGATTCCCTTCAATCTCACCGCGCAAGAAATCGCGGCCAACGCGCACACTTCTAGCCCATCCCGCTAGGCCGCATAATCACCGGCCGCGGACCCTTCTCATCCTTAATCTCCGAAGCAAGCATCACCGGCGCCGGACCCGATATTCCGCCATCTTTTCTCACGCGCCAGAAATGCACTCCCATAAATATCGCCGCAATGAGGGGAATCGCGATGCAATGCCAGATGTATGCGCGCAGCAGCGCGTTCGCATCCACAATGCTGCCGCCCAGCAACGCGAATCGCACGTCGTTATACGGCGTCATCCCCATCAATCCGCCGAACGGCCCTTCATTTCCTAATAGCGGAGTCGCGCGGGCCATGTTCGTGCCCACCGTGACGGCCCAGAATCCCAGTTGATCGTCCGGCAGCAAATATCCAGTGAACGAAAGCAGCAGGGTGAGCACCATCAGCAGCACACCTACGCACCAGTTAAATTCGCGCGGACGCTTGTACGATCCGGTAAGGAACACGCGGAACATGTGCAGCCACACCGCAATAATCATCAAGTGCGCTGCCCATCGATGCATGTTTCGAAGCAATTTGCCAAACGGGACGTCGTTTTCCAGATACAGAATGTCGCGGAACGCCTGCACTTTGCTGGGGTGGTAGTAAAACATCAGCAGGACGCCGGTAAACGTGAGCACGAGGAACAGATAAAAAGTAATTCCGCCCATTCCCCATGTGAATTTATATTTCACTGCATCGCGATTCACTTTCGCGGGGTGCAAGTGAAAGAAAACGTTTGAGAGGACGCTCAGCGAGCGGTTCCGCGGCGTGTCGTCATGCTTCACGCGGAACATCGACCGATATACCTGGGTCTTTTCGGGATCCTTCAGACCCTCGATCTGCTCTTTGCCTTTTTCTTTTACGTATTCGCGCAGGCCCTTCGCATCATCCTTGACGCGATCAACGAGCCCTGCGCGTTTACCATCGCCGTTTTCTTCCGGCATTCGTTCCCCCTACCTCGGACCGATTTCAATTTCGAATTTCAAATTCGAATTTCAAATTCGAATTTCAAATTTGACGATCGCAGACATCAGACATTCAGAAACGCGTCTACATCGTTGAAGTGATTTACTCCGGCGCGCGGATCATCCACGTAGAGCCTGCTGGTATCCACGGTGATCTGCCCCGTGGCATCCAGTTCCACATGAGCGCGATCCATCGGCCGCGGCGCGGGACCTTCGAAATTCACGCCTTCGCTGTCATACCCGCTGCCGTGGCACGGACACTTGAATTTGTTTTCCGCGGATTTCCACTCAGGAGTGCAGCCCAGGTGCGTGCACCGCGCAAAAATCACGAAAAGTCTGCCCGGCTCGCGAATCACCCACACGCGATTGGTCATCAGGAATCGCTGATCAATTCCCAGAGCGAAATCAGCTGGATAGCCGATCGAAAAAATCGGATTTGGTTCGTAAATAGCTCGCGGAAAGAAAAACCGCAGGAACATCAGGAAATTGATGCCCAGATAGCCCCAGATACACGCCCAGATCATCGTCCGGCGCGACTTGTCTACCTTTTCAGCAGGGCTGGCTTCGGCTTTCTTCGCTTTTGCGGCCGGCTTTGCGTGGCGCCGCAGCGGCCGGAGTTGGTGGTGCCTTGGGTTCCGCAGCTTTTGGGTCGGTCTGCTCCGCCATTATTAGTGCGATTGCTCCCGATACTTGGAATGAGACGCGAATACCAAACGCTCTTATATATTCTGCGGGGTGAAAAAAATCAAGGAGAAATCAGGAAAATCCGCAGAAATGTGCGAACGAAACTCTGTACGGTTAACCGCGTTTGATTAACCAACGCGAACTGCGTGCGGCGTTTCCACGCCCACCGCGCGCATCACCAGGTCCGCCAGCGCCCCTATAAATCGCGGCGAATCCCCCACCGCAGGCATCATTTCGAATTGGCTAACTCCAAGTTTTTCGGCGTCTTCGCGCGCTTCAATATTTATTTCGTGCAGCGTTTCGATATGTTCCGTAACAAACGAAATCGGCACCACCAATAGATTTTTCTCGCCGCGCAGCGCCAGTTCCTCAATTGCGAAATGTAGCGAAGGCTCCAGCCATTTCTGCCGCCCCACGCGGCTCTGATAGCAAAGCGTGTGGCCGTTGGGCCACCGGCCGCACTCAAGCACCAGCTTTACCGTCGCCTCGATTTGTTTCTGATACGGATCACCTTTTTCAATTAGGCTCAGTGGCAATCCATGCGCGCTGAACACAATATGCGCGTCGCGCGGGTCCTTGAAATGTGACAGCGCCAGCTCAATCCGATCCACCACCGCTTCGATGTACAGAGGATGATCGTAGAAATGATCGATCAAATGTTCCACCGGCGCGCCGGGTACCCGGATGATAAAGCCTCCGCCATTCCTTCAAGCTGCTCGCGTCGTTGCGTACGAATATTGTGGATACAGCGGCAGCAATACAAGTTCATCGAGATCGGTGGATATAACTCCCGCAACAGCCTTTTCGGTGAGCGGATGCCAGTAGCGCATCGCGATAAATACGCGC
Organism: uncultured Acidobacteriota bacterium; assembly: GCA_963721845.1. Classification (GTDB taxonomy): domain Bacteria; phylum Acidobacteriota; class Terriglobia; order Acidiferrales; family UBA7541; genus DASTCZ01. Next base: position 180,181 of record CAVRKW010000001.1, read on the forward strand.
GGATCCATCTCGCTCGCAAGCGTATCCTCCAGCTTTCGCGCTTGCCGGTCCGTCAGCAGCCGAATCGGAGACTGCCCTCCAATTTCGTCGTAGTGATGCGCGGCGATCGGCGCGCGCTTGTGAGAAATATATCGCGCCAGCGGTTTGCGCAGAATCGCACCCAGCGGTCCCAGCGGAATAATGTCGGGGTCGCAGAATAAATTGTAAAGAAATGGCTCGACGGCCTCAGGCTTATCGGGCCCGCCCAGTTGGAAAACGACGATGCCAACGCGCTTTCGCATCTCTCACCTGAATCAGGAACGCGGAGTTTTGCCAATCATATTTTTCAGACGATCAATCTCATCGCGAAGGCTCGACATGCGCCGCGCGAGCGTAAAGTCATACAGCAGAAATACCCCCCAGATCACCATGTACGCCGCGACCACGCTTCCAAAATGTTTCACCGCACGCCTCCCAATACGAAATCCAACTCCCTGCTAGCCCTCAAGATCCAGTTCCGCGCGCATCTCTTCGATTTGATGCCGCAACGACTCCAAAATATACCTGCGCCGAATCAGCAAAATCATCAGCCCAGTGAGCGCCGTACACGTCAATGCAAACGCCTCACCCATATGCGGATCGAGCGCGCCGGCTCGGCCAATCACCGCCTTCGGATGCTGCGTGCGCCACCACCAGATCGAAAAATAAACCAGCGGCACATCCAGAAACGCAAACGCACCAAATACTGCGCTCACCACCGCGCGCCGTTCAGGATTATCAAGCAGCCTTCGCAACAGCAAATAGCAAACATAAAGTACCCACAACACCAGCGTCGACGTGAGCCGCGCGTCCCAATCCCACCAAATTCCCCATGCCGGTTTCGCCCAGATCGGCCCAGTGATCAGCACAATCGTAAAAAATGCGAGACCAACTTCCGCGCCCGCAACTCCCAGCCAATCAAACGCAGGTTTCCGAGTCACCAGATAAAAAACATTTCCGATAAACGCGACACTCAGCGCGAGAATCCCCGCCCAGCCGCTCGCCGCGTGAAAATAAAAAATCCGCTGCAAGAATCCCATCGTGCGTTCAGTAGGAGCCCAGATAAGCGCCGCATAAATCGCGAATCCAATTAGGATCGCTACAACAAGCGTGGCTGCCGCCTGCGATGTCGATCCGCGCTCCGCGTTGCTCGATGGATTGCCCGCCGCCAAATGCTTCCTCCGCAAAACTACTCCGCGGGTGCCCCATGTTCGCCCAGTTATCCAGGTGAACGTGGGTCTTCCCCTCCCGCTATTCCTCCAACAAATATCCGCCAAACAACCAAGTCGCCGTCAAAAAAATCACATCATACGCCACCAGCACCAACGTCCACGAACGCGAAAGCTCCGGCGGATCATCCAACAGCGATTTCGTCGCTTCCACGCTCGCAATCAGCGCAGGCGCCAGCGCCGGCAACAAAAGCAGCGGAAGCAACAGCTCGCGCATCCGCGCCTGCGATGCGATGCTCGAAAATACCGTTCCAACTGTGGCAATGCCCAGCGTTCCCAGCAACATTACCAGCGTCAGCGGCAGCGCCACATGCGCCAGAGAAACATCATACAGCACCGAAAAAATCGGCAGTAGCACCAGCTCCACCAGAATCAGAAAGCAAAAATTCGCCAGTAACTTCCCCGCGAGAATCGCAAAAGGATCGATTGGAGCGAGCCGCAGCGCTGCAAGAGTGTCGTTCGCGCGCTCGCGCGTGAAAGATGGCTGCAACATCAGCGACGCCGCAAATAGCAGCGCGATCCACAGAAGTCCCGGACCAAATCGCCGCGCCTCCGCCGTGCTGGGATCAAACGCAAAACTGAACACCACCAGCACAATCAGCACGAAAACAATCGTCGAAATCAAAAGTTCAAACGTGCGAAATTCCGCGCGCAATTCTTTCGTTAGAATCGCAATCGCCGCCCGGCCGGTAGTCATCGCGTGCCCGCCTGCACCGTAGACGGTCCTGCCGCCACAATCTCGCGATCCAGAATCGCGCGCACATCGCCGTTGGCTCCGCTATCCGCGATCACCGCCCCCGCACGCATCGCAATCGCGCGGGTCGCAAAATCCACGGCCTCACTATGACCGTGCGAAGTCATGATTACAGTACAGCCGCGCTCGCGAACTTCCGCCAATGTCCGCGCAAGCCACGCGACTCCCTCGCGGTCGAGCCCCGTTGCAGGCTCATCCAGCAGCAATAGCCACGGGCTCGCCAACATTGCGCGCGCAATCGCCAGCCGCTGCCGCATCCCCCGCGAAAATGTCCGCACCAAATCGCGCGCGCGTTCGCCTAGGCCCGCCGATGCCAGCCATTGCGCGGCGATTTCCGCTGGCCGCGAAAGTCCATAAAGTTTCCCGAAAAATTCCAGATTCTCCGCTGCACTCAGCTCGTCATACAGCAGCGTGTTATGTCCCACCATCCCGATGCGCTGCTTCACAGATTGCAGGCTTCCCGAGTCGTCGCCGGTGTATTTCACTTTCCCATGCGTCGGAATAATCAGCGACGCCCCCATCCGCAGCAGCGTCGTCTTTCCGGATCCATTGTGGCCCAACCAGCACCGCGAATTCGCCCGGCGCAATCTGCAACGCCACGCGCCGCAGCGCGATGAACGAACCAAATCTCTTTTCAACATTTTCGAAATTTACGCCCAGCGCGCGATTTTCAGTACTTACACCGGGCATTGGCGAGGACGCGGGCATTCGAACCGGTTGTGCAGACTATGTCTTACCCGCGCACCAGATCGCGCAGAATTTTTTCGGCGGCGCTGCGTTGTTCGGCGTATTCCGCGTCGCTAATCGTCCCAGCCTGCCGCCGCAGCTCCAGCCGGAACAGCGTATCTTTCAATTGATCGAGACTCGTCCCAATTTCGCGATCCACGCCAGCAAGCGCCCCGCTCGAAGGACCAGCAGTTTCCGCAGACGCGAGCGAAGCCGCCGCGACTCGCTTTGGCGAAGGCGCTACAGCCACAACTGCCCCGTTCGCCGCGCCCACAATCGCCACCGGCCGCCGCCACAAATAAGCCATCCCCAGCACAAACATCGCTCCGAATCCGCCAAGCAGCACCCATTTTAAAGTATCGAGCCGCGGCGGAATCGCCATCACTGGCTGCCCTGGATCGCGCCCATTAATCGGCGCTTGCTGCGCCTGTCCCTGCGCCGCAGGATCCTGCTGCGATTGCCCCTGCGCGTCCGCCGCTGGCGCAGGAGCGGTTCCGGAAACCGCGATGTCGATCGCCGATCCCGCGGGCACTTCATCGCGCGAGTAAACCGTCATTCCTTCTTCAGTCCCAGCCGGCTGAAATCCCGCAGCGTTCACGGTCACCGTCGGCGGCGCAAGAATCATCACCCGCTGCGAGGAAAGTTCTTGCGAGAGATGAATCGATGCTTTGTCTCCGCCATACGGTACCTGATATGACAGCCGCACATAATTCAGCCCCGGCCGAAACGCGTAAGCAATCGCATACCGATTTTTCCCGCGATCCATCGTGCCCTGCGTGATCGGCATCTTCTCGGGACCTTGCGCGGATACATCACCAAGCTGCGCGCCATCAGGAATTCGAAATTCAAAATCGCCCTGCGGATTGAAATATGCCTTCGGTGGAGTGGATTGGTTTTGCACCTCATACTCTTCGCCGACAAGCAACGTGCTTCCCTGCGGTTGAAAATAAATCAAGCGCGCCGGAAATTGCACCGTCTTGATATTCGTATCCGGCTCAAAAATTTGAATGTCAGCCGAAGTTTGCCCCGGCGGCAGCATTCCATGAAAATTCACACCCTTATAAACCGCGCGGACGAGCATCGGCATCTGCCCGCTCGGCGTGTAGTTCATTTCGTAGTGCCCTTGCTTGTCGGTAGTCGTGTTCGCGACGGTAGTCATTTCGCCTTGCAGCGCGATCAGAACCACTGTCACTCCGGACGCCACGGAGTTATTCGTGCCATTGCGCACGGTTCCCGAAACAGTAGCCGCGCGCGACGCTCCCGCAATCAGCGAGCACGCGAAAATAATTGCAATAAATCGCAAAAGGTATCTCTTCATGAGTTCGATTTTCCCGGCACTGCCGCCGATGCCTTCCGCCCCACCAGCGAAGGACTCTCCGTGACGCGCTCAATCTCCGCAAGCACCAGCGCCGCTTCGTTTTCCAGCGTCACCTTGGTCTCTTCGTAATCGTGATCGCCCAGCTTCCCCGCTCGATGCTCAAATTTCAAATCACGCAAATTTTCATACACCGCATCGCGCCGTTCAAAAAGTTGATCCAGCTGCGATCGCCGCGGCGCCGAATCTCCCGGATCGGGATCGATCGCGAAAATAAACGCCAGCGTAGCCGCAGCCAGCGCACAGCACGCCACAATCGAACCGGTGTCGAAATTCGCCGGATTCATTCGTCCGTATCCCGGTCGGCCATTTCCCGAGCCCGCTTCAACGCTTCCGCCGAAGCCCTCTGCGGCGCCGGCGCGACAACCACCACTTTTCGCCGCCATCGCGCAATCACAAACGCCACTATCCCCAGCCCCAGCGAAAACACAAATCCCGGCAGCAACCACGCCACGCGATTGAATCCCGAATTCGGCGGCTCCGAAAGCACCTGCATCCCATATTCCTGCACAAAATCCTGCACCACTAAATCGTCCGCTTCGCCGCGCGAAATGTGCTGCTCCAATTCCTTCAGCATCGGCACCGAACTCGGGCATCCGATGTGATTGCATCCGATTAGCACCTGGCCGCAACCGCAGATGCACATCAGCTTCAGCCCAAGCTGCTTCGCGTGATCCGATGCCTGCGCGCGCGACGGCGGAATCGCCACAACAAATACCGCCAGCGCCACCACCGATCCAGCCGCTACGACGCGGCGTATACGCGACTTAATCGCTGCCGTCATGATGACTCGATGCGGGCGCGATTTGCGGAATCACTCCCGCCACAATAGTCGGCGCAGCCGGTTGCGTAACCGCTCTCAGCACAATCGCCGCTTTGCGATCCGGAAGCAGCGCAAGAATCGTTCCAATAATCACCACCACTCCGCCAAACCAAATCCATTTCACCAGCGGATTCAGATACGCGTGAATCACCGGCTGGCCCGTCTCCGGATTCCGTCCCGCATACACAACATACAAATCATTCAGCGGAGTGGAATAAATCGCCACCATCGTTCCCGATTCTTCGCTCGATCGAAAATTTCTTTTCTCGGGAGTCAACATCATCAGCGACTTGCCCTGCTTCGTCACTTCGATCGTCACCCGTTCGGCGTCGTAATTCGGCCCGGGCTGCATGTCAAACGTCTGTGCGTTCAGCGTGTACGCGCCAATCGTCATGTGCGAGCCCGACGGCATCTCCATCTGCTTATCCTGATTAAACGCGCCGCCAGCCAACCCGATAAATATCAGCACCATTCCGAAGTGAATTACGTAGCCGCCGTAGCGCCGCGTATTCCGCATCGTCAAATCAATCGCCGACGCCAAATAATTCATCCCCGTGCGAACGTGGATCACTTTCGCGCCGCGATAAAACTCGAACACAATCGTAAACGCCACAAAAAACGCGAGTATCACGCAGACCAGCGAATACCCATTCTTGCAGCCCAGCGGCCACGCAATCGCCCCGGCAATTAATCCGCCCACAAGCGGTAAAGTAAAATTCCGCTTCAAACTATCCAGAGAAGTTTTCCGCCACGCGAGTAGTGGTCCCACGCCGGTAAGAAACAGCAGCATCAATCCAATCGGAATATTTACGTGATTAAAAAACGGCGGACCCACACTGATTTTCTGCCCTTGCACCCATTCCGAAAGCACCGGGAACATCGTGCCCGAAATCACCGCGATGCAAGCCACCAGCAGAATCAAATTATTAAAAAGAAAGCTCGATTCGCGAGACACCAGCGAATCCAGCTGATTGTTGCTCTTCAAGTAGTCGCTGTTTCTGAAATACGCCACCGCGCATACCAGCGCGATCACAATCAAAAATCCCACAAACCATTGCCCGATCGAAGATTGCGCGAACGCATGCACGGAACTCACTACGCCGCTTCGCGTCAGAAACGTCCCGAAAATGCATAACCAGAACGTGAGTGAACACCAGCCACACGTTCCACACTTTCATCATCCCGCGCTTCTCTTGCATCATCACGGAATGCAGAAACGCAGTTCCCGTAAGCCACGGCAGCAGCGACGCGTTTTCCACCGGATCCCATCCCCAATATCCGCCCCAACCCAGCACCGCATACGCCCAGTGCGCGCCCAGCAAAATTCCGATGCTCTGAAATCCCCACGCGATCATCGTCCAGCGCCGCGTCAGATGAATCCATTTTTCTCCGGGATATCTTCCCAATAGCGCCGCCAGCGCAAACGCAAACGGAATCGTGAATCCTGTGTATCCCGAATACAGCATCGGCGGATGAATGATCATCTCCGGATACTGCAGCAGCGGATTCAGTCCGTGCCCCTCGCGGCTGCGTGACCCAATGCATCACGCCGTCAGCGCCGGTCGGTCCAATAATTTTGAACGGGCTCGCCACAAAATTATTCAGCAGCAAGAAAAACGATTGCACGCCCGCCAGAATCACGCCGACGTACGGCATCAATTCCCGTGTTTTGCGCGATACGTAAACAGCACGGAGAAAACATAAATCGAAAGCAGAAAGCTCCAGAAAAGCAGCGAGCCTTCCTGCCCGCTCCACAATGCCGCAATTTTTAGGAATGTTGGCTGCGTGCTGCTGCTGTGCTCCACCACATACGCGCTCGAAAAATTATTCGAAATGAAAAGATAAATCAGGCTGGCCGTAGCGGTAAAAATCAAAATGCAAACCGCCATGCCAGCGTTTCGAGCGCTTTTAATAAAAAGTGGATTGCGCGTGCGAATGGCGACGATTCGCCGCCACCATTGCATATACCGCGCAAAGAAGAGCCAACAGCAGCGCGAATGATCCGAAGATATCCATCAGTCAGAAAAGTTCTGATTCTCGATTCGTCCCCGAGCCCAAACCTGAGCCCTACAACGAAGCGCTCCCTAGCGCGCCCCGCAAAACTCCAGGACTAATCGCTACCGCCGCTCGTAGGAGCGGTCTCATACTTTGAAGCGCACTTCGCCTGCACTTCCTCGGCGACGAAGTGTCCATCGGAACCAAGGCGGCCCTTCACCAGTGCTTCCGAGCCATCCTTAAAAGTATCCGGCAACGGGTCCGCGCCGACGTAACTCACTGGCAACTTGCGCCCCTGCTCCACCAAAACAAAATCAGTGCGCCCTGCGGCATGTTGAATGGAGCCAGTGTCAACATTTCCAGCAACACTCATCCGCTGGTGCAATTCGCTCGATTGCAACCCGGCCAGTTCAGAAATTGTGTGGTAGTAGGTCTTGCTGTCGCGCACGCCCACCCAGGCCAGCGAGGCGAGGCTGATCACGATAATCCCGACACCAATCCCGAATTTTGCCTTAGTACTCACGGCACACTCCCTCAAATTCGATTCGAAGGAAGAGCAAGTCTAACACACTCGGGTGGGGGAGAGGTCTGACGTAAAAAGTGTATCGAGCCCACCAACCATCGTCAATAGCACCTCACCAAATTCCATCCAGCCCTCCGGCCCACTTGAAACTAAAAAGTGGATTCCCCGCTGCCTCCCACGGATCTTCTTATCACGGCGCATCCTCGGCCCCGCGACACCGCGCCACGCAACCGCAAATCCACGTGCTCGATCGCGTCCTCAGCCAAGCCCTACAGCGAGCCGCCGCAATTCCTTCCGTCACTAAACATCCTCTCCCGTGTCGTACCGCCCCTACCGCCGCCGCGATAATCCCCGTGTCAGGGCACGACCTCGGTCGTGCCGTACCGCGCTTTCAAACGGTTTGGGCTTCAGCCCCTGATCGAAGGACGTCCGTCGCCGTCCTCCGCACACCCCGGACATGCCCGCCACCGTCCGCCACTCGCCAAGTCCTAGTAGCTCTAGTACTATTATTGTATATTTTGTCTTGACATCATTTTCGGAATTTGAGACAATACACTAGGGGGATTTCCATCTAAAATCTGGCTCAGCGGCCCAAGCGCAACGTCGTATCGCGCCTTTTTAGTCCCAAAACGGGAAAGCGTCGAGCTGAATTTGTTGGGTTCGCGAGCTAACTCAAGCTATATGTGTAGTTACGGAACTAGTACGATCTAACCCCTTTAGAATCTGGAGTTACGTGAAAACAGGGGAGGGTACCCCCAACCCGAACCTAGATTTACCCGCACTCGTCCCGGCAGCCACATTTTGCCGAAGGCTGACGTGTCCGCCGTAGCCGCATTTTGGCGAAGGCGGAAGGCAAAGGCCGTTTTCGCCGTCACAAATTTTTGCTAACTGGAGCAGAATCAACACTTACAGAAAAACAGCGTGTTTTTGAGGGGGTGGGGGGGGGGTAGCAAGAGGGGGGGTACGGACCGCGGAACAAAGCCACTCACGCATTTGGTCCCACGAGGACCGCGCGTACCCACGCGACCGAACGAGCATCCGTCGCCGCGGGAACCTCAATTCCCTTCCCGTTCTCGACGAGTTGAATGTCAGGCGCAAACGGCAGCAGCAATTCAGCAAGCCCCGGCGCAACGGGATCAAGTAATGCAATTCGTTTGGGCTTGTAAGAGCGCGCAATCCTAGTCAAAAGTGTCTTACCGTAACGCGCAACGATATCAGCGTCTGAAGAGCTAGGAGGAACCGGGCACTCAACAATCCGAGCCAGATAGATTCCGCGGTGCTGCAATTCAGCAAGTTGCTCCGCGGGGGTTGGATGCGCAGATGAATCAATGCCCAGGCACGCAAGCAAGCCGCCAACATACGCGCGAGACTCTGCACTTCCGGCATCCATTTCGAGCGCATACAAATCATCTTCGGCGCGCATTGGAGGCGCAGTACAGATCAGAAGCAGCGAGATATGAATCGGACGACACCGTGTCGAACGCTCGAGCCGCAGAATCCGATCGCGAATGTGTTCAGGCGATGCAGGCTCGCCGCAGGAATCGCACCGCACGGGCACAGCGGAAGTCTTACTCGAAGTGATTGCGCTCATCACGAGGCATCGTAAGTCACCGCGCGCAGTACGCGCAAACGAGATCGAAGGAAACAATGCGAGGAGCGGAACAAAGGTAGGAAGCTAGGAGGAAAAACTATTATTTCTTGAGCGCGTTGCGAAGGCACGCTTTCAAATCTTCGCTCAGCGAAACAATTTCCATACCCGGCATCACCATAAATTTGCAGGCCAGCAATTCACGTGGCTGATCGTCGTCGGGCAGTTGCCCTTCGATCCGGCAATACTGGCAATCCTGATTCCAGCAGAACCGGCCGTATGGAATCGTATCGGGGCTGATGAACTGAAAGCAGCGCAGCAGCGAATTGCGCTCGGGCACGTCGAATTTCTTGCCCATGATCTTGATCTGGACGAGACGTTCGTAGGGACGAAACGGGCCGTGTCCACTATCTTCCCGAATCGGGATCACACTTGTGGCGGGCGCTGGGGTTTCGGTTTTCACTATGCGCAAAGAATATATCACACACAGCGGAGCAACAACGAAGATGAAATCGATGGTTTGCTTTAACTGTTACTAACGCCGCCCCGCGCTAGGCGGCCTGGGCAAGGCGGTCATATTCGCGCGCTGAATCTTCCGGCAGCAGCACCCACAGCGAATAAACTCCCAGTGCGGTGCCAATGGGGATGCTCAATAGCGCCAGGAAACGAAACCACGATGGTAAGTGGACGCGCCCACGAGGCGCGATCCAACAATCCCCATCCAGCAAGAATGTCGGCCGCACCTTTGGCGGCCACAAAGAGACGAAACGAATCCAAATATTGTATGCAACAGCGGAAACACATTGCCGGGAATGCCCATGTCTGGCCGCAGAATGTTCCCGACGACGACGCGGCTAACCGTAAAAAGTCCAATGGAGATCAATACTTGCAGCACGCCAACGGCGATCCACAAGCTGGCGACCAAGCTGCACGTGATCTTGCACGCGATTGCGGGTTTGCACAGGTCGCCGCATCACGGCAACGTCGAAAACGATTTTCCGCACGAAGGACAAAAGCGATAGCCCTCGCCAACTTGAGTGCCGCAGTTTTCACAGAACATGGCTTTCGTCGCCTCCTATGAATGCTAATACGGAAGCGGCGTGCCAGAAAGTTTCGTTTGGAAGGGAGATAACAGATCTACGCGGTCGGAGCGAAGAATTCGCCCATTTTGCGATAGCGCCCGTAACGGCGTTCAAGCAATTCGGATGTGCGGCATCGCAGAAAGTTCTGCAAGCGAGCGCGAAAGAAACGGATCCATCAAACGTGCGGCTTCTTCTTCGTCGAGATGCGCGCCGCCTTCCGGCTCGGGAACAATTTCGTCGATCAGGTCGAGGTCCAGCAAATCGCGTCCGGTGATTTTCAAGCGCTTGCGCGGCGAGTTCGGCTTTCGCTGCATCGCGCCAAAGAATAGACGCGCAACCCTCTGGCGAAATTACCGAGTACACCGAATTTTCCAGCATGATCACACGATCGCCCACGCAATCGCCAGCGCTCCGCCGGAACCGCCTTCGCCGGTGATCGTGACGATAATCGGCACGGAAATTCGCGACATCTCGCGCAAATTATTCGCGATGGCTTCGGCCTGGCCGCGCTCTTCGGCGTCGATTCCGGGATACGCTCCCGGCGTATCGACAAAACTGAAAATCGGCCGGTTAAATTTCTGCGCCAGCCGCATCGCGCGAAGGGACTTTGCGATAGCCTTCCGGTTTCGCCGTGCCGAAATTTCGCGCGAGCCGTTCTTTTGTGCCGCGGCCTTTTTGGTGGCCCATCACCACCACGGGCCGTCCGTGAAATCGCGCGAGTCCGGTTACCAGCGCGGGATCATCTCCATACGCGCGATCGCCGTGAATTTCGGTGAAGTCCGTAAAAAGCATACGCACGTAATCGAGCGTGTAAGGCCGCTCCGGATGCCGCGCCATTTGCGTGCGCTGCCACGCACCAAGATTCGCGAAGAATTCGTGCTTGAGTTCGTTGACTTGCTCGCGCAGGCGATCAATTTCGGTATCGGAATGTTCGGAGGAAATCCGGCGCAGATCTTCGATGTCGCGTTCGAGACGGCGAATTTCTTCGCGGCGATTGCGCGGCTGCCATGATTAGCGGCCACCCGCCGCGGCGCCGCGAACGATTTCCACGGAGTCGGATCCGCAAAGTTCGCGCACATTGGAAATTAATGCGCGATCCACGCGAACGTGCTGCTTGGATTCGAGAGTGACCACAGTACCATCCGGCGATTGCAGATCGAACACCACGTTGCACCCGCCGGGCTGCTGCGCCCAGCATCGCCTTCAGTTGATCGAGCAGTTCCCCGTGCACGGCGGCCATTTTCATTCGCACGCGAATCAGTGACGCAGGCGCTTCGGCGACATCTTCAATCGGTTTCGCGTCGGACGCAACAATCGCGGATGCCCGCATCTTCCACCGCCACGCGGCCGCGAACGAAAAGCATCGAGCCCGCTTTCAATACCGGCTCCATGCGCGCAAAAGATTCCGGGAAAGCGAGGGTTTCGATCAGCCCGCCCATATCCTGCAGCGTAAAAATTGCCCAACGTTGCGCCTTTGCGCGAACGCATCGGCTCGAATCGAAACCACAATTCCCGCGACGGCGATGTCGCTGCCGCCTTTGCTTTCATCGATTGCTGAAATTTCCGTAGTGCGCAAATCGCGCAGACGATCCGCATAGCGCGCCAGTGGATGCCCGCTTACATAAAATCCCAGCGTGGCGTATTCGCCCGCGAGGCGATCATGTTCCGGCCACGGCTCGGCTTCGCGCAACTCGTGATGCGATCGAGTTGCTGCGCGCGCCGCCGCCGAAAAGGCCGCTCTGCCCTACGCTGCGGCTGTGCCCAAATTTTTGCGCGGTGCCAATGGCTTCATCGAGCGTGGCGATCAATTGTTCGCGCGGACCGAAACTATCCATCGCGCCGGATTTGATCAGACTTTCCAGCGCGCGCTTGTTCAAAACTTTTGGATCAACGCTTTCGCAAAATTCGAAAATGCGATTTGAATTCGCCCACGCGCGTGCGCGCTTCGATGATTGCTCGCGCCGCGCCTTCGCCGACATTCTTCACCGCCGAAATCCAAAACGAATTGCACGTCTCCACTGGAGTGAAATTCAGCGAACTCGAATTCACATCGGGAGGCAGAACGGTGATGCTCATCCCGCGCGATTCATTGATGTACTTCACCACTTTTTCGGTGTTGCCGGTTTCTGAGGTGAGCAGCGCGGCCATAAATTCCACTGGATAGTGCGTTTTCAGCCACGCGGTCTGATATGCGAGCAGCGCGTACGCGCACGAGTGCGACTTGTTGAATCCGTAGCCGGCAAATTCGGCCATCAGATCGAAAATCTTTTCGGCTTTTTTCGGAGGAATTTTTCTGCGCGGCGCATCCCGCGCAAATTTCTCGCGTTGCGCGGCCATTTCTTCGTGTTTCTTTTTGCCCATCGCGCGGCGCAGAATATCTGCTTCGCCCAGACTGAATCCCGCGAGCCGGTTCGCGATTTGCATCACTTGTTCCTGATACAAAATTACGCCGTAGGTTTCTTCCAGAATTTCTTTCAGCTCCGGCTGATCGTAAGTACACTTTTTTTTGCCGTGCTTTCGCGAAATGAAATCGTCCACCATGCCGCCTTGCAGCGGGCCCGGACGATACAGCGCGTTGAGCGCGGTGAGATCTTCCAGACGCGTCGGTTGATAGCGCCGCAAAATGTCGCGCATGCCGTGCGATTCAAACTGGAAAATCGCCGTGGTGTCCCCGCGCGAAAAAAGATGGTACGAAGCCACGTCGTCCAGCGGCAGTGCCGAGAGATCAATTTTCTCGCCGCGATTTTGTTCGATCAATTTCACAGCGTCGTCAACCACCGTAAGCGTGGTGAGCCCAAGAAAATCCATCTTGAGCATGCCCAAGCCGATCGAGCGCTTTCATGTCGTACTGCGTCGTGATTTCGTCGCGATTAGTTTTGTAAACGGGAATGATTTCTGTCAGCGGGCGCGGAGAAATCACCACTCCGGCAGCGTGCGTTGATGCGTGTCGCGAAAGGCCTTCGAGCCGTTTCGCAATTTCGAAGAGTTCCGCAACTTTCGGATCGCTCTCGATCATTTGCTTGAACTGCGGAACCTGTTCGATCGCATCCTTCAACTTGATGTTCAAAGTTGCCGGCACAAGTTTCGCGATGCGATCCACTTCGGCGTACGGCATTTCCATCGCGCGGCCCACATCTTTAATCGCGGCTTTCGCGGCCATCGTTCCGAAGGTGATGATCTGCGCCACGTTGTCGCGGCCGTATTTCCCGGTGACGTACTCAATCACTTCGCCGCGGCGGCGCATGCAAAAATCAATATCAATATCGGGATTCGACACGCGTTCAGGATTCAAAAATCTTTCGAAGAGCAAATTGTATTGCAGCGGATCCACGTCTGTAATTCGCAGCGCATAACTCACCAGGCTTCCCGCTGCCGAACCGCGGCCGGGCCCTACAGGAATTCCCTGCGCTCGCGCGTAGCGAATGAAATCCCAGACGACCAGAAAATATCCCGAAAATTTCATCCGCTGAATCATGCGGATTTCTTCCGAGAGCCGCGTCTCGTAATGCGAAAGCGGCCTCAGCAGATTCCCATTTTTCGCCTGCATTTCGAGATACGGCACGCGCTCCACAAATCCATCGCGCGCGATTTTCTCGAAATAACTGTCGAGGCTGAAACCATCCGGTACGTTGAAATTCCGGAAAAGGATTCGAAATCTGATCGATCTTTACGTTGCAGCGTTCGGCGATGGTCCAGGTTCGTTCAAGCGATTCCGGCAGGTCGCGAAAAATCGCGCGCCATTTCCTCGGCCGTCTTGAAATAAAACTGGTCGGTGGGAAATTTCATGCGCTTTTCGTCGCTCATCGTTTTGCCGGTTTGAATGCACAGCAAAACTTCCTGAGCGCGCGCATCTGCCTGCGTCAAATAATGGCAATCGTTCGTTGCCACCAGCGGAATTCCGGTTTCTTTCGAGAGCCGCACAATTTCGCGATTAATCTTCTTCTCAATTTCCATTCCCTGGTCTTGCACTTCGAGAAAGAAATTGCCTTTGCCAAAAATTTCTTGCAGACGGTACGCGGATGCTTTCGCGCGATCGTAATTTCCGGCGAGCAGCGATTCATTCACTTCGCCGCTCAGGCACGCGGAGAGTCCGATCAATCCCTTGCTGTGCTTCGCCAAGAGATCGTGATCGATCCGCGGCTTGTAATAAAAGCCTTCGAGAAATCCGGAGGAAACCAGCTTGATCAGGTTGCTATACCCTTCAGCATTTTCGCAAAGCAAAACGAGGTGATTCGTGCCGCGATAACCAGGCTCGCTTGCACCCGTTGGCGGCCGGCTCGCCGTTGCCGCGTCCATTCGCGCCGCCATTTCCGGCTTCGTTGCGCGGGCGATTCGGATGTGCGTTCGAGTCGGCTTCCTTTTGCGACATAAACTTCGCAGCCGATGATCGGCTTTACGTTGCGGGTTTTTGCTTCGTAGTGAAAATTTTGCGCGGCAAAAAGATTTCCGTGGTCGGTGACGGCTACCGACGGCATCCCACGCTTCGCAGCTTCGTCGGCCAGCGCTTTGATTTCGCACGCGCCGTCGAGAAGGCTGTAGTCCGTATGAAGATGCAGGTGAACGAATCGAGGGCCCGCGGACGAAACTGGCATGTTGTTGGCTATTCTAATCCCGCGCGTTCGGCTTTGCCAGCCGCCGCAAATTGGAATTTATTCTGTGAGAACCGCTGGCGCTCCGGCGTAAACGCTCTGTAAAGAGCTGGTGGAAGTTCAGCGCTTCTTTTTCTTCGCCGGCTTTGCGTGCTTCGCCGCCGGTTTGCTCTTCTTCGAGCAGGTTTATGTGTGCCACCGGTGCTTTTACCGCAGCGGGCTTGTGACGCGGAGCCGGAGGCGAGCCATGCTTCGGCGTATCGGCCGAATGCTTTGCCCGAATTCAGTTTTGCCGTGAATTTCGCGGTCGCGGCATTTTTGGCTTCTAGTTCTTCAGCCTTCGCTTCAGGGCTTCCCTTCTTCTTTACTTCCTTTATTTTCTTGGGAGGTGGTTCCTTAATTCCCGAAAGTTTGCGCAGCAATTTGGTGCGATCTTCCGGAGTTTTCGCGCGTCCCGCGAGTTGCGCGCCGAAGAAATCTTCCACCACTTTGTCGAATTTCGGCCCGCGCGCCATTCCGATGTTTTCGAGTTCGTTCGCCGCGGATTGCAAATCCATTCGCAGCGGACGCCACTTCTGCAAATACGCGCGAATTTTATTTCGCGCCGGCGCGCTGGAAGATTCCGCCGAGAATGTACGCCAGCACTTCCAGCGGAGATTTTTCCAGAATCGCATACGCATCTCGCGGCGCGGCGGCTTTGCGGCTGCGCGAGCAAACTCGCGAGCTTTTTTCCTTCGTCTTCAATTGCCAGAATCGACTGGATATCAGCGTTCTGGAATTTCACGCGGTGCAGCAGTGCTGATTGCTCCCTGCTCTTCAGCCGGCCGACAATCGCCGCCGCAGCGGGAACCAGCAGCCGCGGTCGCAATCCGCCGTTCCACATTTCTTCGCGCGCTTTACCCAGCCGCCCAATCGCGTCGTAATCCGGATGACGCTTAGCAAGCGGCGGAGAAATTATGTCCAGGAGATCACGGGCTTCCCACGCCTTCAAAATGGCAGCAGCTTTGTCTTCTTTCGCAACTTGTCGCAATTCGTTTCCAGCGTCGTCGCGGAGTAATGGAATCTGAAAGCCCGCGCTCCATCGCAAGCTCAAACCATTCCTGCGTGCGCGTCTCGAGCTTGAATCCCATGCGCGCGGCGAAACGCAGCGCGCGCAGCAATCGCACCGGTTGATTCGTAAAGCTGTGAATCGAGAGTGCGCGCACTTCGCGTTGCGTTTCAAGGTCGGCCAGACCATTTGTGGGATCGAGCAGCAGTCCGCGCGAATTCGGATTCAAGCGAGAGCGCGATCGCGTTGATCGAAAAATCGCGCCGGCGCAAGATCTTCCATGATCGTCGACCAGCGAATTTCGGGCGTTGTTCCCGGACGCACGTACACATCATCGCGCGCCGCGGCGATGCTGCCGTCAACTTCGCCGGCGAAAACCAATTCCGCGTGGCGCAGCTTTTCGCTTTCATCGATTACGCGCGCGCCGCCCTTTTCGAATTCGCGCACAAATCGCGTGGGATTTCCCTCCAGGACGAAATCGAGATCGCGAATCGGGAGTCCGGAAATCAGATCGCGTATTGCGCCACCAGCCAGATACACGTTGGTAGCGAGCGACGCGCCAAGCTCCTGCATGCGTGTCAGCACCGCGCGCTGCTCGGCCGATAGGCGGCTTTCCAGCAAGAATATGTAGTCAGGCATTCACGTTTCCATTTCTTGGCATCGCGCAGGCCCCGGCCATCTAGCCCATCGCCGCCCGGAAAAATATCGCTGCTGCAAATTGGTGCGCTGCTTGCGGAAATTCATCCGCAAAAACTTCGCGCGAACTTCGTGATCGGCCCCAGTTTTGCTGCCGCGAATCGAATTCAGGCTCGCGGGTGGTGCGCTTTATAAACGCTTTTCAACCGGTTCTCAATCACGTGCGTGTAAATCTGAGTCGTGGAGATATCCGAATGGCCCAGCATCAACTGTACCGAACGCAAGGTCCGCGCCGCCTTCGAGCAAGTGCGTCGCAAAACTGTGCCGCAATTTATGCGGAGTCAATTTCTTGCGAATGCCCATCGCGTTGCCAAGCGTCTCGGTGAGTTGCCACACCGCGGAGCGTCCCAAAGCGCCGCCGCGAACGCTGATAAAAATATTCTGAACGGGAGGTCCGCTGCGACGATTCCTCAAAAGGTGCGGACGCGCGTCGCGGATATAATTCTCAAGCGATTCCAACGCTTTGCGCCCCAGGGGAATCAACCGCTCCTTGCTTCCCTTGCCAATGCAGTGAATCGAGCCCATTTTCAAATCGACATCGCCGAGTTTCAAGCCGACCAATTCCGAAACTCGGAGTCCCGCGGAATACAGCACGTCGAGAATCGCCTTGTCGCGCATGCCTACCGGCGTCTTCAAATCGGGAAGGGCCAACAGGCGATCGATTTCATCGAGCGAAAGATACGTTGGAAGCGTTTGCCGGATTTTGGGCGATTCCAGATTCGCCGTGGGATCCTCTTCGATGATGTCGTCGAGCAACAGAAACTTGAAAAAATTCCGCATCGTTACCAAGTGCCGCGCTACGCTCCGGCTGTCCAGGCCTGCTCTGTAGAGGCCAGCCAGGAAATCGACAGCGTCGTCGCGCGTAACATTTTGAAGCGTGCGGCGGGACTTCTTCAAAAACGCAATGAACTTTATGAGATCCCGGCGGTACGAGCTGATGGTGTTGGGGGCCAGGCCCTTTTCCACGCGCACGTAGTCCAGATAGGCCGCCGCTGCGGCTTCTAGTTCCATGTAATCTCACAGGTTGCGGACATGGGCTTGTGGCACCACGATACGACCGCTAGCTCACTGATTTGGGGACGGTTATGTCGAAATTCGAGGCTGAAAGGAGTGAGGAGCGGGCTGCCCTGCGCGGATCTCGGGAGATGTCTATTATCGGACAATCGCCAGCACCCTCCGGCTAAACTCCTGAAAAATAACCACTTGACAGGCCGTGCGAGGGCAACATAACATATTTGTGGACCTGTTGCAATCCCGTAATCTCATATTCTTGTGAAGCGCGCCCCAGCCACATCCGCCCTCAAAAAGGCTGTCGTAGTCCTCGCAGACGCCACCACAATACCTGGGTATCTGAGTCCGGCGAAGCTTGGGCGGAGCGAAATGTTTGATTTGCTCACGGCGGATGGGGAGCACAAGGAAATCCAGTTGGAGGATGTGCGGGGGATCTACTTTGTGAACGATCTGGCGGCGCCCTTTGAACCTGTGAGGAAGGTATTTCTTAGCAGGCCGAAGCTGGATGGGTTGTGGGTGCGGCTGAAGTTCCGGGATAGCAGCGAGTTGCTTGAGGGCGTGGTGCCGAACGATTTGCTGTCGATTCTGGATAGCGGTGTGCAGATCACTCCACCGGACATGCAGGGGAATACGCAGCGGATTTTTATTCCGCGAAGTGCGCTTGCCGAAATGACGGTGCTTGGAGTGGTGGGAATAGCGCGGCGGAAGCCCGCGGCGGCGGTTGCAGCGACACAGCCTGCGTTGTTTGACGAGTAGGAAGAAAACGCGGGGCTGAGTTATAGTCTCGCCCCGTGAGTGCGACTCCTCCGCCAGCGAATTTTTCGGACGACGAGAATTGGCGTCCGTGGATTCTTGAGTCGCTGCGAAATTGCGGACTTGAGCGCCCGCATCACAACCCCGGCAAACGATTTCTCTTAATTTTCGGCGCGATGGCCGTCAGCATCGCCGCGGCGCTGATTGGTCAAGTGCTGCAGGCGGGGCTTGAAGGTGTTCCGGCGGGAATCTCGCTGGCGATCTGGCTAGTTTATTTTGTGGGCGCGGTTTTTATATTCGCGCGGCTTCGAAATCGGTGGATCCGCGAAAGTTGGCAATTGAAGGCGCGCACTGCGGAGGAAGAACTTGCGCGGGCGGGTGCCAAGCGACCGGTTTTTTATTTGCGGTCTTTCAATCTCGATGAGCGGGTTGGCAAGCCTTCGGTGTTTGAAAGATTTGTAGGCACGATACCGCTCGCGAATTCAGAACAGAAACTTACACGCGAGCTTCACAAACTTGGGCCGGTAATCGCGATCGGACGTCCCGGTGAAAAACTTCCCGCGCTTGGCGCGGCGCGTTTTTATGTGAGCGAAGATCTGTGGCATCAAAAAGTTGGAGACGTCGTAAAAGTTTCGCAACTTGTTTTGTGGGCCACGGGAATCACGCCGGGATTGCGGTGGGAAATTGGGCATTTGACCGAAAATCTTCCGCCGGAAAAACTGGTGTTGTGGGCGCATCCGCACCTGATGCATCTGACTGCGGCGGAACGCGAAGAGGAGTGGGCGAAATTTCGCGCGGCGCTTGGAGATATTTTTCCGAAGCCGCTGCCGGAAACGCTGGGCGAAATTCGGTTTATTTGTTTCGCGCCAGATTGGTCGCCGATTCCGATTGCGCCGCGATGGTGGGGTCCGTTGCGCGCTCTTGGTTCGCTCTTCGATCCGACGGGTTCGGCTTTGCGCGAAGTGCGGAAGATCAAGCAGGGCAAGCTGGATGCGCACAGCGTGGCATATCGCGGCGAAGCGCGCGGTGAAGCCGAAGGTGATCTGGGAATTGCGATTGGGGTTTCGGGGCCGAAAATTATTTGGCGGCGAGTGATCGCGCTTTCTGCTGCGCTTTGTGTTTCGTGGAATTGCACGTTTCTGGGTCCTGCGTTTGTGGGGATGTTTAGCCGCGCGATTCGCGGAGATTTTGAGAACTATTCCGGGATTCTTGCGTGGCAGATACACGAGTGTTTCGGGCGTGGCGCGTCAATCGCTAATCTCGAAATGCCGTTATTGCTTGCGGCGTGCATATGCGTCGCGTTTCGCTACATACGGAACTGGAAAAGCGCGACGCTGGCAACTGCCGCAGGCTTCCTTATGGCTTTCGAGCTGACAGAGCGACTTTCCAGTCACGGCGAATTCTATTTTGCGGGAGCGCTTTCGACGTTTGTTTTTCAACTGGGTTTTGTAGGCGGATTGGCGTTTTCCGTTCCGCGCTTCAAGCCGATTGCAAAGGGATTATTTCTGGGAGCGTATTTCGGAGATGTGGCCGCGTGGATGGCGCTCTTTTTACTGGGCGGAATCCTCTCGCAGCGGCTGGTGGAACCGTACGCGCCGATTTATTACGCGTTCAACGAGGCAGTGTTTGCGTTCGTGTTTTGGATGATTCTTCGCGTAGGAGCCCGCGCGAAGAATTAGGCTAGAGGCTTTTGTTCTGGTGGCAAGAGATCCGCCATCGCGTTGCGGACGCGATCGGAAAGTTGCCCTCGCTGGTCGAGAGTGTATTCGGATGCGTCGATCGGGATCGCCAAACCGAACGATCACCTGTCCCGGCTTAATCTTCATGCGATTTTTTCGGCATGATCAGGTGGACGCCTGATCGCCGCCATCGGCACCACTTTCGCGCCGGCCTTGATCGCCATCACGAAAACACCTTTCTTAAACGGGAGCAGGCGGCCATCGTAGCTGCGCGTACCTTCGGGAAACGCGAGGAAGGAGCTTCCCTGCTTCATGCGTTCGGCGGCGAGGTCGACGCTTTCGATTGCTGTTTCGCGATTGCTGCGATCGACCGGAACAAATCCGGCCAGACGAAACGCCCAGCCAATTACGGGAAGTTGGAAAATGGATTTTTTCGCGAGAATGGAGACGCGGCGCGGCAGAGCCTGTACCACTGGAGATGCGTCCACAAAACTTGTGTGGTTCGCGACGAACAGCACGGTGCCGGCGGAATTTTTTCGCGGCCTTCTACTTTTACGCGCATGCCCACCACCCAGGCGATGAAAAAAACTCCGCGCGAGCCGACCCAATAAATCGGGCCGGGAGTGCGCGACGATAAAAGTTACGCAGCAGCATGATGGGGCCGGCGATTAGCGTGAGGAGCGTAAGAAGAATCGCGACGATCGCGGTGCGAATCATCGGAGTTGGCGAGCTGCGAATGGCTTTGTGCGCATGTGAATTGGCGCAACAACCAGGTAAGTTTCACGCAGCTCGTTCATATCCAGCATGGATTAGTTATTCGTGCCGTGGAGCATGCCATCGCGAATGCGCTTTTGTTTTTCGGTGGCGTCGGGATTTTCTTCCACGCGATAGGCAATGCCAGTTTTGCGCCGGGAGTGATCTCGATATCCAGCATTTCGGTTCCGCGGCGCACGCGCATTTTCACCGCTTCGCCGACGGGAAGTTGCGAGAGCCATCTGCGCCACGCGCCGCCTGCGGGAACTAACGCGCCGTTGGCGGAATCCAGAATGTCATTTTCCTGGATGCCCGCGCGTGCCGCCGCTCCATCGGTGGTGACGGCGGCGACCACCTGCTTGCGACCCTCGGCCCATTTTTAATATCCATGCCGAGATCGGCTTGCGGAGTTTCTTTGCTGGTGACTTTCATTCCCGCTTTGCCAAGAATTTCGGCGAACGGAATTTCGTCCGTGCCTGCGACATATTTTGCGAAAAATCTTTGAAGGAAATTCCCGCAATTTTTTCCGCGGTGGCTTCGATGTCGGCGCTGTCGTTGTAGAAGCTGTCCGCGCTTGGCGAAATTCTCGTTCATCGCGCGCATCACGTCGTCGAGGCTTTTGTGATTGTCGGTCGCGTCGCGAATCAGCACGTCGAGCATCACTCCATCGAGCTGGCCCTTGTTGTAGTAATTCACGCTGAAATCCGCGCCGTTGTAGATGGGATATTTTTCGAGCCATGCATCGAGGCTGGATTCTTCCACGCTTTGCCACTGACGCGCGCGGGCCGCGATTCGAGCTGCGTGATTTGTCCGCCGAGATCGCCGTAAAACTGTTGCTGCGTCCACAAATCCGATGCGCACCAGCGTGTAGGCAGCCGTAGGTGCTGGTAACGCCTTCGGCGAACCACAGCGCGCGCGTGGGCATTTCTTTCGAGTAGTCGACGGGCTCGAGAGTTTGCGGGCGGATCCGTTTCACATTCCACAGATGAAAAAATTCATGCGCGGCGGTGTTGATCGCGCCATTCGTATTTTGCGAGCCGATGGCGGTGCCGTTGGCGTGCTCCATTCCACCGCCGCCCGTTGCCGAAGTGAAAGATGAATGTGTACTGCGAGTACGGCGCGCCGCCCATCATGGACGTTTCGTAGCGGACGATGCGAGCGAGACCGTCGGCGAGTTGGTTGCGATCCCAGTTATTTCCGTGAACCACGACGTGGACCGGCGGCGAGATGCCTTCGAGATCGAATTCCTGAAACGTGCCGCACTCGATAGGCGAATCGACTAGCTCATCGTATTTTGCGGCGACGAAAGTATTCGTCAGCGACTTTCCGGCGCGCAGCGGAGTTGCGATGTGCCAGTTGGCGGGCAAATCCTGGATGGCGAGCGAGATGTCTTCGTTGCGGCGATCCTGCATCGTAGAAACAGAATCATCGCGAGATTCATGAACGCGTGGGAATTATTGATCTGCGCGGCGAATGGGCCGGGATCGTCCCAAAGAATCGCGTAGGTGACGGTGATTGTGCCGCTGCCGGTGACGCGCCAAGTCGACGTATCAAGTTTACGCACGGCGAGAGATTTCGCGTGCTCATCTGGTGGCGCGCACTTGTTGAACTCGCATGGCGAAATCGCGGATTTGATATGTGCGCGTTCCAAACGGGTAGCTGCACATTGACGGCATCGCGCACATTTGGAATGGTCATCGTCACGTGGAAGAGATGCGTCTCGGGCTGCGCTAGCGAAATTTTGTATTGAATTGTTGCGGACGCGGAGGCTACGGAAAGGCCGATGATCGACGAGTACCAAGAAATATTTCGATAGATGCCGGGCGAACGGGGCCGAGAGATTCAGACGAACCATCGTGAGGGTGGCTCCTTACTTCGGTGGTGAGCTTTAGCTGTAGAAAGGCGCTCCTGCAATTTTCCGCAGAGGCCATCGAAGCTGCCGTTAGACATGACGAGTATCACATCGCCAGGAATTTGCGTGCGCCGAAAGGAAATCGGCGATGGCATCGGCGGTGTCAAAGGCTTCGCGCGGTTTTTCCGGCAGCGCGCAAATTTGCAACGACGCGCTGCGGAGAAAGACGCTCTGCATCGCTCAGGAGATTCGCGCGATTTACGGAGCCGAGCACGACTGCGTCAGCAGCATTCAGAGCAGCGGCGAGCGGCGCTTCGAATACATTGCGGCGCATGGTGTTCGATCGCGGCTCAAACGCGGCCCAAATTTTGCGGCCGGGCCAGCGGGTTCGCGCGGCTTCGAGCGTGGCGCGAATCGCGGTGGGATGATGCGCGAAATCGTCGACGATCATAACTCCGGCGGCTTCACCGCGAAGCTGCAGGCGGCGGCGCACTCCGCGAAAAGTGGCGAGCGCTTCGGCGACGGTATCGCGCGGAACATCGCGGCCGAGAGCGATTGCCGAGGCGGCAAGCGCGTTCAGAACATTGTGGCGGCCCGCCATCGGAAAGCGGGCGCGCAAAATTTCTTCCGCGCGATGGACGATTCGAAAATGAATTTCGTTTTCGACGAATTCGAGATCGCCGGCGATCCAATCGGTTTTGCCGCCGAGTCCAAAAGTTTCCACGCGGCAGAATGCTTTTTCGATCACGCGGCGAACGGGAATGGCGAGCGGCTCGTCATCGCCCCAGGCAACGATTCGTCCGCGCCGCGGCACGAGATTTACGAGACGGCGGAATTGCAGTTCGATGGCCGCAAGATCGGCGTAAATATCCGCGTGATCGAATTCGAGCGAAGTGATGATGAGTTCATCGGGATGGTAGTGCAGAAACTTCGGGCCCTTATCGAAAAACGCGGAATCGTATTCGTCGCCTTCGAGGACGATTTCGTCGCCGCCGCCAAGTCCATAGCTGCGGCCGAAATTTTCGGCGATGCCGCCGATCAGAAAATCGGGGCGACGTCCGGCGACGTGGAGAATCCAGGAAAGCAGCGAAGTGGTGGTAGTTTTTCCGTGTGTGCCTGTGACGATCAGCGAATCGCGGCCAGGAATGAAAAACTCCTCCAGAATTTGTGGCATGCGAACGATACGCGAGTTTGTGATCGAGAATGTATTCAACTTCTGGATTGCCGCGCGAAAGCGCGTTTCCGATTACAACTAGATCAGGATGCGGTTGCAAATTTGTTTCGTTGAAACCATTTGCCCAGCGAATTCCTAGCGATTCGAGGAATGTGGACGCTGGCGGATACACGCCAGCATCGGAGCCGGTGACGCGATAGCCGCGCTCGGCAAGCATTCCAGCGAGCGGAGACATCGCGGAGCCACCGATGCCGGAGAGATGAATGTGTTCGATACGCGAGTGGGAGATCATCTACTTCCCTTTTTGCGAGCCGCGATGGTGACGGCGGGCTCGAGAATTTCTAGAGTGCCGGTGGCGCGAGCGTCGAGGAGGGCGCGAACGCCGAGAGGAAACGTCAGCATGGCGCGTGGCGTGTGTCCGAAACGCGCGCCCCAGACGATCGGAATTTTTAAGTCGCCGAGGATTCGCGCGGAGACTTCGCGGACCGTGGGTCCTCCGGCAACGGGAGGCGCGCTTTCGGGGAATTCGCCGAGGATGATGCCGCGAACTCCCTCGAATTTTCCGGCTTGGCGTAAATGAGTGAGCGCGCGATCGACCGCGTAGGGCTTAATGCCAACATCTTCGATGGCGAGAATTGCGCCGCGCGTGTCGAGTTCCCAGGGAGTGCCGAGAGTGGAGCGGATTAGAGTTAAGCAGCCGCCGAGTAAAACTCCGCGAGCGTTTCCGGCGCTGAGTTGATCGCCGGCGAGATCGAGATTCCATCCGCCGCGGGTTTGGCTTGTCGCGCGGCGAAAAGAATCTTCGTCGTAGCCATTGGCGCGATTCGCGCCGCCATCGAAACCGGAGGCGGCCATTGGTCCGTAAAACGTGATCCAGCGATGTTTTTGCCAGAGCCAAATGTTGAGGGCAGTCATGTCGCTGTATCCGAGGAATATTTTCGGTGCGGCGAGTTTGGCTTTCGCGAGTGTGTCGATCAGATAGGTGCTGCCGTAGCCGCCGCGAGTAGAGATCACGGCGCGAGTTTCGGGATCGCGGAACGCGGAAATTAATTCGCGCGCGCGGGAAGCTGCGTTCGCCGCGAAGTAGCCTTCGCTGTTGGCGGAATCATCGCGTGGAATTACTGAGTATCCCAATCGCGAAAGATCTGCGATGCCGCGGCGGATTCCGTCTTCAGGAGCGGGCGAGGCGGGAGAGACGACGCGAATCGCTGCGCCGGGCTCGAGCGCTTTCGGTTTTTTTACAGAGGCCATGGATGCACGCCCACGCTGACGGGCACAGGCGAGTATAGCTTGCACTCGCAAATGCGCCGCGGGCGCAGCGTACGCAGTGCGCCGAAAATATAACGGCGGGAATTACAGTTTGAAGGCGGTGAGTTTGTGAAAGTGGCGGACGCGCTCGACAATTTCGCGCTTCTTCAGTTTCAGCAAACGCTCCAGGCCGAATTTTTCGACGGCGAAACTGCCGAGGACGGAGCCGTAGACCATCGCGCGTCGAAGCGTGTCGCCATTTATTTTGCCAGCGCTCGCGAGATAGCCCATGAAACCGCCGGCGAAAGTGTCGCCCGCGCCGGTGGGATCGTGGACTTCATCGAGCGGAAATCCCGGAACGCTAAAGACCCAATCGTTGTGGACCAGCATGGCGCCGTATTCGCCGCGCTTGATGACGAGCGTTTTGGGGCCAAGCTTGAAAATCTTTTTCGCGGCGCGGAGGAGATTGTGCTCGTTCGAGAGCTGGCGAGTTTCCGTATCGTTGATCATCAAAAGTCCCGTGTGGCGCAATGTTTCGCGCAATTCCGCGGGAGTGCCTTCGATCCAGTAGTTCATGGTGTCGAGCGCAACGAGTTTCGGTTTGCCTGTAACTTGTTTCAGAACTGAGCCCTGAAGAGTGGGATGGATATTCGCAAGGAAAATAAATTTGCTCTTGCGATAGGCTTCGGGCAATTGCGGCTTGAAATCCGCGAAGACGTTGAGGTCGGTGGCGAGCGTGGTGCGGTCGATGAGGTTATCGTGATAACGGCCGGACCAGAAAAACGTTTTGCCCTTGGCGCGTTCGAGGCCGCCGAGATCGATGGTGCGTCCGTGGAAAACGGATTCGTGTTCGGCGGAAAAATCTTCGCCGACAACGCCGACGAGATTCACGTGCGTAAAAAAACTGGCGGCCAGCGAGAAATAAGTGGCCGCGCCGCCGACCGTGCGATCCACGCTGCCGAACGGAGTTTCCATGGCATCAAAAGCACCGAGCCAACAACAAGCAATGACATGTGTTCGTTTCCTCGAGGATTGAAAAGTTAATCCAAATATTTTCCGGCGATTGGCGCGAGCCGCTTCTTGGTCGCCGCTGGAATTTTTGAGCGATCGGTGAGGATGGCGTGCTTGAGCGCGTCCGCACATTTGCATTTGCTGCGACCGCGCGGCATTTCGCGAACGGCTTCGCGCAAAACATTTTGCGCATTTTCAGCGTTGCGATTCAGATTCTCGATAATTTCTTCCACGGTGACGGAACTGTGTTCCGGATGCCAGCAATCGTAATCGGTGATCATGGCGATAGTGGCGTAGCAAAGTTCGGCTTCGCGGGCGAGCTTGGCTTCGGTGACGTTAGTCATGCCAATGACATCGAAGCGCAACTGGCGGTGAACGTGAGCTTCGGCGAGCGTGGAAAATTGCGGGCCCTCCATGCAAACGTAGGTGCCGCCGCTGTGAACTTTCACGGCTTCGGTTTTGCACGCAGCTGTCAGCACTTCGGAGACTTCGGCGCACGTTGGCTTGTCGAAGCCGACGTGCGCGACGACTCCATCGCCGAAAAATGTGGCTATGCGCAGACGGGTCTTGTCGTAAAACTGATCGGGGATCAGAAAATCGAGCGGGCGCAAATCTTCTTTCAAGGAGCCCACGGCGCTGACGGAAATAATTCGCTCGACGCCGAGCATTTTCATGGCGCAAATATTGGCGCGGTAATTGATTTCAGTGGGGAGAATGCGATGTCCGCGGCCGTGGCGCGCGAGAAAGGCGACGTTGCGGCCTTCGAGTTTGCCGAGAATGAGCGCATCGGAGGGATCGCCGAATGGCGTTTTGACGCGGACCTCGCGGGCATCCCGAGCCCCGGCATGGCGTAGAGGCCGCTGCCGCCGATGATTCCGATTTCGGCGGTGTTCTTCGCGTTTTGCTTTGCGGGCTTTCGCGCTTTTTCGGCATTCTCTTACTCCTCGCGATCTGGCTATAATCGCGGACGGTATCGGCTTCAATTGTCCCGTTCGATTGCTCGACGCAGACGGACTGCCGGCGTGTGCGCGTCGTGCGCGAAAACGACCGTCCAATTTTCGCGCGCGGCACGCGGCAGCCATTTCTTTCTTGTTTCGAGCGTGGTCAATGGGTAGAGATCGTAGCCCATGATCCAGGGGAACGGCAGATGCGCGGATGTGGGCACGAGATCGGCAGGAAAAATAGAGTGTTGCCGCCGCCGGTGATCAGCACACCTTCATGTGCAGAGTGTGCCCGGGAAGGCGAACGACGCTGATGCCCGGAACGATTTCGGCGCGTCATCGTCGAGCAGATGCCACTGGCCCGCGGCTTCGATGGGCTCGAAATTTTCGGCGGAAATAGCTGGCGCGGTCGCGCTCGGTGGGATTCTTGGCGTGCTCGAGTTCGGCGCGCTGGACGTAATAGCGCGCGTTCGGAAATGTGGGCACAAGTTTGCCATCGATGACTCGCGTGTTCCATCCGCAATGATCGAAATGCAGGTGCGTGTTGATGACGATATCGATTTTCTCGGGCCCGACGCCACGGGCGGCGAGTTGATCCGGCAAGCGCGGCGCGCCTTCGAAGGCGTAGATGTCGCGGCGCTTGGCGTCCCATTTATCGCCTGCGCCGGTTTCGACCAGGATCCACTTCCCTGCCGCGCGAATCAGCAGCGAATTCATCGCGCAGGAGAATGCGATTGCGATCGTCGGCGGGCGACTGCGCTCCCACATGGGTTTCGGAATGACGCCGAACATCGCGCCGCCATCGAGGCGGAACGTGCCGTCGGTGAGAATGTGAAATTCGAGGTCGCCGAGTTTCATGAATGTGGAATTCGCACTTTTCATTTCGGCGCCGCGTGCAAGCAATTCGTCGACTGCGCCGTAGGGATCGGTTTTTCGCGCGGCCACTTGCTGCGCCAAGATGTGTGAGGCGCGCTTCGCTTTCTTTGCTGCCGAGCAAGCGCTCGATCAAGTGCGCTTCGAGCATTTCGATCAGGCGCCGCCGCCAGTGATCTGTTTCGCGCGCGCGCAGCTCCGGGGCGGTTTCGGCGTGCTTGCGGAATCGCTCGATGCCCGCGACGAGCGCGTCAACGCCGCGATTTTCGGTGGCCACTGTGCGCACAATTTCGGAATGCCAGCCGAAGCGATCGGGCGCCAGTTGGAGCATCGCCTGCAATTGTTGCTCAACGCGGTCGGCGCCTTCGCGTTCGGCTTTATTCAGCACAAAAATGTCGCCGATTTCCATCAGGCCGGCCTTCATGTTTTGCACGTCGTCGCCCAGGCCGGGAACGAGCACCACCAGCGTGCAGTCCGCCAGGCGCACGATATCGACCTCATCCTGGCCGACGCCGACCGTTTCGATGAAGATGATGTGTTTGCCTGCTGCGTCAAGCAGCAGCGAAACATCCGCGGTGGCGCGCGCCAGGCCGCCGAGAAATCCGCGGGTGGCCATCGAGCGAATGAAAATTCCTTCGTCGTGCGAGTGGCCCTGCATGCGAATGCGGTCGCCCAGAATCGCGCCGCCGGTGAATGGGCTGGTGGGATCGACCGCGATAATGCCGACCGTTTTGCCTTCTTTGCGATAACTTGCGGCGAGCCGATCGACCAGCGTGCTCTTGCCCGTGCCGGGCGCGCCGGTGACGCCGATCATATAGGCGCGGCCGGTGCTGAAGAATAGCGCGCGGAGCAATTCGTCCGCGGCGGGATCGTGATTCTCGATGGCGGTGATGGCGCGGGAGATGGCGCGCACTTCGCCCGCGCGAATCTGCTGCGCCCAGTTATCGAGATGTATCCGGCATCGCCGCGCGATTATCGCTTACCGAGGATCTGCCGCGCGATCACCAGGCGCTGAATTTCGCTGGTGCCTTCGCCGATGGTGCAGAGCTTGACGTCGCGATAAAATTTTTCGGCGGGATAATCCTTGATGAAGCCGTAGCCGCCGAAAATCTGCAAGGCTTCGTTGGCGACGCGCACGGCGACTTCGCTGGCGTAGAGCTTGGCCATGCTGGATTCGCGCGTGAGGCGCGGCATCGCCGCGATCGGCCAGCCACGCGGCGCGATACACGAGCAGGCGCGCGGCATCAATTTCGGTGGCCATGTCGGCCAGCTTGAATTGAATGCCCTGAAATTCGCTGATGGCCTTGCCGAATTGCTTGCGCTGCTTGGCGTATTTCGTGGCGGCTTCGAAGGCTCCCTGCGCCATGCCGAGGCCAGCGCGGCGATCGAAATGCGGCCGCCATCGAGAATCTGCAGGCTATTGATGAAGCCTTCGCCTTCGGCGCCCAGCAAGTTATCGGCGGGCACGCGGCAATCGGTGAAGATCACTTCGGAAGTGTCGCTGGCGCGCATGCCGAGCTTGTTTTCTTTTTTTCCGGGGCGAAAACCCGGCGTGCCCTTTTCCACGATGAACGCCGAAATGCCGTGCGGAATCTTTCGATTTGTCGGTGACGGCCATGGCCACGCAGAAATCGGCGTAGTGGCCGTTGGTGGTGAAAGTTTTCGAGCCGTTGAGCACCCAGCGCGCCATTGCTGCGACGGCGTGGTGCGCGTGCCGCCGGCGTCGGAGCCCGCTTCGGGCTCGGTGAGCGACCAGCAGCCGAGCTTTTTTCCCTGCGCCAGCGGGACTACGTATTTCTGTTTCTGCGCTTCGGTGCCAAATTTGTAGATGTGATTGGTGCACAGCGAATTGTGCGCGGCGACGATGATGCCGATCGAGCCGTCGACGCGCGAAAGTTCTTCGATGGCGATGGCGTATTCGATGTAGCCGAGCCCCGCGCCGCCGTATTTTTCAGGGAAAATCACGCCGAGCAGGCCGAGGTCCGCGAGCTTGGGGATCAGTTCCGGCGGGAAATGCGAGGCTTCGTCCCACTCCATGACGTGCGGAGCGATTTCGGCTTCGGCGAATTCGCGGACGGTGCGGCGGAGCTGTTGCTGTTCGTCGTTGAAAGAAAAATCCAAGCGCGGCTCCTGGGTGAAAAAATCGGAATGCTTAGAATTTAATGCATCAGCTCCACAAAAACTTCATTCGATACAGACAGGCGCGCCGGCGCGAGCCGCGCGAGATCGCCTTGCAAATCGATCAAGCCATCGGCGGCAAGTTTTTCCAGCCGCTCGCGCAGAGGAATATTGTATCGCGACTCCAGCG
The DNA here is from genome assembly GCA_963721845.1 of uncultured Acidobacteriota bacterium. Lineage (GTDB taxonomy): Bacteria > Acidobacteriota > Terriglobia > Acidiferrales > UBA7541 > DASTCZ01. Next base: position 210,230 of record CAVRKW010000001.1, read on the forward strand.
CAGAAATGTTGATGCCATGAAGGAGGCGTAGACCGAGAAACAACTCCTCGTCAAGTTGCTGTTCGAACGTGAGCGTTTCGAGCTGCTCGGCCGGCAGGTGGCCATTGGCGATGGACGCGGCGTAGGCCGCGGGATCGTGGGCGTTGGCCCAGCGATGCGCGCCATCGAAAGAATGCGCGCCCGCGCCGAAACCGAAGTATGGCTCGCGCTTCCAGTATTTCAAGTTGTGCGCGGAATGCTTGCCGGGTTTCGCCCAATTGGAAATTTCGTAGTGATCGTAGCCGGCGGCGCTAAATTTCGCGCAGGCTTCTTCGTAGAAGCTGGCGATGGAATCGTCGTCGGGAATCGCTGGAGCGCTGTAGCGCGTGCCGCCTGCAAGGGATTCGCGGCCGAGGCGGCTGCCTTCATCGATTTCGAGCATGTAGACGGAAACGTGTTCGGGCGCGAGCGCGGTCAGTTCGGCGAGAGAGTTGCTCCATGAATCGGAAGTTTGGTGAGGCAAGCCCGCGATTAGATCGAAGCTGAAATTTTGCAGGCCCGCGGCGTGCAGAATTTCCACGCAGCGATAAATGTCGGCGCGGCGATGGAGGCGGCCGGAGGCGGCGAGCTCGTGATCGTTGAAAGATTGCGTACCGAGGCTGACTCGATTGATGCCCGCGGCCAGCCATGCGGCGGTTTTTTCGGGAGTGATTGTTTCGGGATCGGCTTCCAGTGTGACTTCTCGAAACGAGCACGTGAATGAAGCGCGGATTGCATCGAGCATGCGCGCAAGTTCAGAGGGCTCGAGTAAGCTGGGAGTGCCGCCGCCAATGTAGACGGTGTCGACGACGAGGCTGGCGGCGCAACTCGGCAAATTCGAGCCTATTCCAGCAGCCGCGCGTAGCGGACGATGCTCAAGAATTTCGCGGACTACGGAATCGGCGTATGGCGAATACAAGCTCTTCGAAAAAACGCCAGTGTGGAAATTGCAGTAGGTGCATTTCGTGCGGCAGAAAGGCACTTGGATGTAGACGCCGAGATTCATATGAGAAAGGCCATGAAGAAATTGGACTTGCAACGCACCGCTGTCAGGATAACAGGGCGGCGGGTGTGCAAACGGTTGAACGATAAATTTGTTTCATGTTCCAGCGAGCTGAGCTACTTCACGCCCGCGGGAGAAGTCGCTCCGTAGAAAGCAAACCAGGGTTTGGCCGCGGCGAGGCGTTCGTTCACGTTCGCAATATTTTTTACGCCTTGATCGGCGAGCCAATCTTCGAGGGCTTTCACGCCCTGCTTGGCATAAATGGGAATGCCTTCTTTCCACGTGGCGCGTCCGCAAAGAACGCCCGAAAAATTGGTGCCAGATTCGCCGGCGAGTTCGAGAGTCTCGCTAAAAACTTCGTTGCTGACGCCAGCAGAAAGGTAAATAAATGGTTTCTTCGCTACGGCTGCGCCCTTGCGGAAATAATCTTTGGCTTCGTCGCGAGTGTACGCGGATTCGCCCTTACAGGAGCGGGCGCCTTTTACATAGGCCATATTCACCGGAACTTCGACTTTCATGATGTCAACGCCGTAGCGATCTTTGGAAAATTCTTCCATGCTGCCGATTACGACGCTGGGTTTGTTTCGCGCGAATTCGATTCCCTTTTCGTCGAGACCTTCTTCGTAGCCGACAAATTCGAGGAAGAAAGGAACATCAGCCGCGGCGCATTCGCCTCCGATGCGTTCCACCCAGGCGTGCTTGATTTCGTTGACCGCCGGCGGATCAGTGGGCGTGTAGTACAAAAGAATTTTTACGCAATCGGCGCCCGCTTCAACGATGCGACGCACGGAATAATCATCGAGCAAATCTGGCAGGCGGCCGGGCTGCGTATTGTCATAGCCACTTTTTTCGTAAGCGAGCAGGAGTCCACAGCCCTTCGCGCGCTGTTTCGCGGCGGGCAAACCGAATTCTGGATCGAGAAGGATCGCGCTGGCGTGTGGAGTGAGGACGCGCACGACGGCTTCTTTAAATTCCGACATCATCTGGTCGGTGACGGCCTTCTTGTCGACGCCCTTATCTTTTGCGATGGCGCTGCGAAGGGAGCCGCGCTGATCCATCGCAGCCGCGGCGATGACTCCGCGAGAATTGGATACGGCTTCGAGACCCTTTTGTTTTCCAGGCGTGATTTTCATCGCGATCTCCCGAACAAGAATTTGTGTAAGGCATTGTAACACGCGCGTTTTTGAAGAATTCGCGAGTGCGTGGCGGATGCTGTGGAAACTATATGAAGCCGCAATCGTTCACCTTGCGCGCACGCTATAAATGCACGACTTGATGTGCAGGCGCGCCGATGCCTGCGTGGCGCGACAGAGCGTCAAGCAATTCAGCGCCGTGATTCGCCAAGAATGGAAGAAAGCTTATCGAACGTTCCTGCAAATCAGAGTGCGGATAAAGAGTTTCGAGAATCATCGTTTCGTGCCGCGTCAGGATTCCGTCGCGCAGATCGAGCGCTCGGCCCGCTTTTCTGCGCAGCTTATCAAATTGGAAGAGCATCTTGCGTTCAGCGGTACCGAGCGCGCCGCGGAGGGTCGCGTCTAGCTTGGCAATCGGCTTTTCCATTCCGCGGAGAAGCGAACGCATTTCCTTTTGGCCGCGAACAAATCGTGAGTCCAATCCTCGTGGAAGAGAATCATATTCCAGCCGTTGACGCAGGTGCTGGCGTCCGCGGAGCACGTCCGTGATGCTGACTCGATATCTCTCCATCACGCGCACGAGGCTTGGCTCGATCAAACTGAAACTCGCGCGAGGTGCGATCACCGGCATGTGCGCGAGCCCGTCGGCGTAAAGCACCTGCGATTGCGCAAAGTAGGCGACTTCAGCTGGGCCGCCTATATAAGCGACGGTCGGGAGAAGAGTGTCTTGAACGACTGGACGAAGCAGCGCGTTTGGAGTGAAGTCCTGCGGGTTACGTTCGATTTCGGCGGCGAGTTCAGTCGCCGTAAATTGTTTTGAACCCATCAGAAACTTTCCGTTCCGATGTGCGATCGCGGTTCGCTTCCCGCCTTCCGTGCCAAACAGGAGCGTGCTGCTCGCGGTGACTTTCACTTGAGCATGAAAGCCCAGATGAGCGAGTTGTTTGCCGCGCGCGAGGAGAGCGTCATTCAGCGCGGCCTGCTTCGCTGGAATTTGAGCGAGTACCGGCGCGGCTAATTGTTGCAGGCGCAGATCGATTGGATCGAGGAGGATCAATCCATGCGAAGAAAAAATATGCGAAAGCAGTTTCGCAAATGCCGAACCAAAAGTTTGTTTCGGCTGATAGGAGTCTATGAGCGCGGTCGCAAGAATCTCTGACCCGGGGCCCTCGAGCAATTCGCCTGCGCGCTTCGCGAGCGCGACGACTTCGTCGCCAAGTTCAACGCGGCCCACTTCGCGTCCGCGCACATCATCTGGCGGGTGCAATTCAAATCGCTCGCCGCCCGAGCGCGATAGCCAATCGCAGTGCGAGACTTCGTCAAGATCATGGTCTGTGCTGGCGATCCAAAAAATGGGTACAGCTTCTACGCCGCGCTGATGGAGTTCACGGACAATGCGCAACGCGGAAAGAGCTTTGTAAATTGTGTAAGCCGGACCGCCGAAAAGCCCCGCTTGTTGTCCTGTAACGACCGCGACGGCGCCCTCGCGCAGGCTGTCAAGATTTCGCGCGACGCTTGGAGAAATTGTGCCGCCCGAAAACCGGGAGTTCTGATCGGCGAGCGCGTCCGCTACCGCGATTCGCGTGGAGCGCGGATAGTTTTTGCCGCGTTTGAGTTCGCGAGACGCGCGCACGATTGCCGCGAGAGTTGGAGGATATGCATAAAATTCAGAGAGACGTTTGGCTCCGGTGATATATGCCGTATAGAGGGGCGTGTAGCCGGGCACTTCGTTTGGCGCGAGACAATCAAACTCCATCAGCGAAGCTCCATGGGGCCGTTCATAATAACAGCAGGCGGCCACGAGAAAACATTCGAACATTTGAGAAATTTCGGCGCATGCATCGTGTGTAAGTCTCCGCTGTCGTAGTCAGCAAGACAATTTGAGCCGACGATAGTACACTTTCCACTTATCGCATTCATAAGGTGGCTTGCCATGTTGAATGCCCGCCCTAGTCGTATAAATGCGCTGGCGATCATTTTGGTCGCAACTGCGTTCAGCGTAGGAATTCCGGCATCGCTATCCGGGCAACAATCGGGTACAACGCCAGAAGCAGCGAAGCAAGCGAATCCTCCTCAGCAAGCCGCGCCGCCTGTGCGTGTCTCTACTCGTCTGGTGCAGGTCAGCGTGATTGTGGAAGAGCATGGCCAGCCGTTAGCCGGGCTCAAGCAGGACGATTTCGCGCTTTACGATCAAGGCCAGCCACAGCAAATCGCATTTTTTTCGGAGCATAGCTCGATCGCAGATACAGCAGGAGCTACTGCCGCCGCGCCGCCTCTGCCGCCAGACATGTTTACGAATCGAATCGCGGAAAAACCGGGAGTTCCGCCCAGCGTAACCGTGATTCTTCTCGATTTGCTCAATACGCATTCAAGCGACATGGCGTACGCACGCAATCAAATCATCAAATTTATCGAAGCATTGCAGCCGCAGGATCGCGTAGCGCTGTATGGACTCTCGGACCAACTTTATATCCTTCACGATTTCACTCGCGATTCCAGCGCGTTGCTTGCAGCCTTGAATCACTACAAAAACGCTGAGAACTTCAAAGTTTCCGGGTCGGAAATGGACGCCTCCGATACCGGAGACGACGATTTGGATGCGTTTCTGGATACCACTGCTCAGAAATTTTCCGATTTCTACACGATCAGCCGTGTCGAAGAAACGGCTTCCGCGCTGGAGGCCATTGGCAATCATCTTGCCGCGTTGCCCGGGCGGAAGAATCTAGTATGGGTTTCTTCAAGCTTCCCTTTTGAAATTGGGTACGACGCGCCGATTACGACGAGTGACACGTCGGAGCACCGCACGTTCAGCGCTGAGATCGAAGATGCGGCGCGCGCGCTGAATAATGCGAACGTCGCCGTCTATCCAGTGGACGCGCGTGGATTGGTGGCCGGGGCGTCAAAGCCACAGCTATCGATGTCAAATCGCAGCGCGACCCGACCGCCGCGAGGAGCTGGCGCGATCAGCAGCCCTCCGACTGCGACGCTGCAAACCATGGACGTAATCGCCGAACGCACAGGCGGCCGCGCTTTTTACAATACAAACGATCTGAAAGGCGCGGTGCGCCGCGCGATCGACGATTCGCGTGTGACCTATACGATCGGCTACTACCCGACGCACGGAACATGGGACGGCCGCTTTCGTGAAATAAAAATTGAGTTGAAGCATGCGCACGGAGAGATGCGTTACCGGAAGGGCTACTTCGCGTTTCCCGGCGGAACGCCGGATATCAACGCCCAGAAAAAAGTGCTCGCCGATGTTTCCAGTACTCCGTTGGATGACACGGAATTCGGATTGACGCTGAGAGCCGAGCCAGTGGCACCAGCGGCGGCGGCAGTTGGGGCGACAGCGCCAACGCCGACGACGCGAAAGCTCGCGACACGACTGCGATTTGACGCGACGCAAATGCAGTTCGAACAGAAAAACGGCCGATATCTCGATAAGGTGGATGTTCAGTTTCTGCAAATGGGCGCGAACGGCAAGCCGGTGAAGACGGACGGCCAGACTGTAGACCTAAATTTGCTTCCGGAGTCTTATAAGAAAGTGATGACTGGCGGAATTATTTTGAATTCCGCTCTGGATATTCATGCGGATTGCACATCGCTGCGCGTGGTGGCTCGCGATCAGGGCAGCGGTGTGATTGGCTCGCTAAATGTGCCGATGAAAAAGGTATTCGCGCAACCCGCAGCGGCGCCGGGGCAGCAGAACTGAGAACCGCGATTCTGAATTGTCCGGTCGCACTGCCCTATCGTGCGATGGATGAAAGAACCTGATTTTAGGCGGAACGGCTTGCGAGAGGCTGATACGCCGACAAGATCTCGCGCACTTCCTGTTTCTCTTTTTCGGAAAGCGCGAGGAGCGGAACGCGAGTGGGACCGCCATAAAGCCCGCGGCATTCCATCGAATATTTCACGCCGGCAGGGCCGAGATCGCTCACACATTTTTTTGACGCTGGCTCAAGTTTTTGCTGCAGCGCTTCGGCAGCTTTCGTGTCGCCTGCCTGCGCCAGTTCAAAAAGCTGCGCGCAAAGTTCGGGAAGCACACAGGCAAGACCCAGAATCGCGCCCGAGGCTCCGACTTTCAGCGCGGGCTCGACGATTGAAGCCGATCCGACGAGAGTGCGAAACGCCGGAGGGGTGGCCGCAACGAGGCCGCGAATCGCTTCTAACCTGCCGGAACTTTCTTTGATGCCGATAATGTTTCCGTGTTTTGCAAGCTGAGCTGCGAGTTCGGGTGAACTTCAACGCCAGTGAATTGCGGAATCGAATAGACCAGAATTGGGATCGGCGACGCGTCGGCCAAGCGCCAGAAAAATTCGCGCAGCGCGGCCGGCGTCATCAGCGGCTTGTAATAATGCGGTGTGCGAACAAGAGCCGCGCAATAACCGAGTTCGCCGGCGCGTTTAGTTCGCTCAATCGTTTCGAGAAGTGAATCCACTCCAGTGCCAGCGATTAATTGTTTTTTGGAATCCGTGCATTGGGCGACGGCGTCGAACAGCCTTTCGGTTTCGCCCGAAGTCAGTAAGATTGCTTCGCCGGTTGAACCGCAAACGACGTAACCCGCAAGTTGTGTGGAGTTGTAGAACTTCAGATGCTCGCGAAGGTGGTCCATCGCGATTTCCGTTGCGTCGGCGGTGAAAGGAGTTGCGATTGGAGCGTAGATCCCGCGGATTTCGACCATGGATTTTCTCCTTCGCGCGAGATGCGCGGCGAACTAATCGCCCGGCGCAGAACCGTGCGCGGCTTCTTTTCGCCGGTGCAGGTCTTGCAGAGCGGCAATTTCAAGTTCTCCCTCACGCTGCGCGTGCAAACCTCTTACCGCGGCAGTCGCGGCCGCGAGCGTGGTGATGCAGGGCACGTTGTAGCGAATCGCTGCGCGACGAATGGACTTCTCGTCGTAGAAAGATTCGCGGCCGAGTGGGGTGTTGATGATCAAATCCACTTTGCCCGTTTTTACAAGGTCGACGATATTCGGCCGACCCTCGTTTACTTTGTAAACTGTCTCGACTTCCAGACCCGCAGCTTGAAACGCAGCAGCGGTTCCGCGCGTTGCAATCACGTGGAATCCGAGAGCTTGAAGCTCTTTCACAAGCACCGCGCTGTGTTTTTTGTCGTGATCGCTGACGCTGATAAAAATCGTTCCCGACTTCGGCAACTTCTGGCCGGCGGCGAGCTGGGCTTTTGCGAAAGCTTGTCCAAAAGTTTTCGCGATACCCATCACTTCGCCAGTCGAACGCATTTCTGGTCCAAGAATCGTATCCACTCCGCGGAACTTGTTGAACGGAAACACCGGCGATTTAACCGCAAAATAATCACGCACGACGATTTCGAGTACGCCGCCGTTGTCCGTAACCGGCAAGTGCATGTCGCGAAGTTTCTTTCCGGCCATCAGCCGGACTGCGATTTTCGCGAGCGGCACTCCTGTGGCTTTGCTGACGTACGGGACCGTGCGTGATGCACGAGGGTTTACTTCGAGCACGTAAACAGTGTCGCGCTGAATCGCGTACTGCACGTTCATCAATCCAACCACCCCGAGAGCCTTTGCCAATTTTTGCGTGTACTGGCGAATGCGATCCAAAACTTTCGGTGAAAGCGAAACGGTTGGCAGCACGCAAGAGGAATCGCCGCTGTGAACTCCGGCTTCTTCGATGTGCTCCATAATTCCGCCGATGACGACGTCTGTGCCGTCGGCAAGCGCGTCCACATCAACTTCGGTGGCGTCTTCGAGAAACTGATCGATCAGCACCGGGCGCGCGGAACCCATCAAGCGCCGCTTGGGCTACATAGGATTGAACCGTGTCGAGATCGTAGGCGATCACCATCGCGCGGCCACCGAGCACGTAGCTTGGGCGCACAAGCACCGGTAGACCGATTTCCGCAGCGACACGCGCAGCTTCTTCGGGAACAAGTGCTGTTCCGTTGCGCGGCTGCGGAATTTGCAATTCGTCGAGCAGTCTTCCAAACCTGCGGCGGTCTTCCGCGAGATCAATGCATTCCGGAGGCGTGCCGATGATGGGTACGCCGCAGCGTTTCAATTCCAGCGCCAGATTTAGCGGAGTCTGCCCGCCAAATTGCACGACGACCCCTTGAGGTTTCTCGCGTTCGAAAATTGCGAGAACGTCTTCCAGAGTCAGCGGCTCAAAATACAGGCGATCGGAGGTGTCGTAGTCGGTAGAAACAGTCTCCGGATTGCAGTTCACCATTATCGTTTCGAAACCATCTTCGCGCAGCGCGAACGCTGCGTGGCAGCAGCAGTAATCGAACTCAATTCCCTGCCCGATGCGGTTGGGGCCGCTGCCGAGAATCACAATTTTCGGTTTGGAAGTGACTTCAGACTCATCTTCTTGTTCGTAAGTTGAATAAAGGTACGGCGTAAAGCTTTCAAATTCGGCGGCGCAAGTATCCACCCGCTTGAAAACAGGCGCGACGTGCATCTTGTGCCGCTGCAACCGCACGGCAGTTGGAGTGGTGCCCCAAATTTGAGCAAGCTGCTCGTCGCTTGTTCCCGCGCGTTTCGCTTCGAGCAGAAGATCAGGCGGAACAGTTTCGAGGGTGACTCCCGCGATGCGGCGATTCATCTCCACGATTTCGCAGAGTTGCGCGACGAACCACGGATCGATCTTCGTCAGCTCACAAACTTCCGCGGCTTTGATTCCGCGTTCGAGCGCGACCATCAGCCAGTGAATTCGGTCTGGGCGCGCTGTTGCGAGTTTTTCGCGCAAAAGGGACGCGGGCGTTTCCGCCGGTGCGCGCCACGGAGACTGAGGTTCGAGCGCGCGAATCCCCTTTTGCATGGCTTCTTTAAACGTGCGACCGATGGCCATCACTTCGCCGACCGAATGCATTTGCGTCCCAAGCGCGGTATCAGCGCCGGGAAATTTCTCAAATTGAAATTTCGGAATTTTTACGACGACATAGTCGATCGTCGGTTCAAAGCACGACGGAGTTTTTCGCGTGATGTCATTCGGAATTTCGTCGAGCGTATATCCCACCGCGAGCCGCGCGGCAATCTTCGCAATTGGGAATCCTGTTGCTTTACTCGCAAGCGCCGAGCTCCGCGAAACGCGCGGATTCATTTCGATGACAACCATGCGCCCGGTTTCGGGATCCACTGCGAACTGAATATTTGATCCGCCAGTTTCTACTCCCACTTCGCGAATCACCGCCGCGGACGCATCGCGCATCCGCTGGTATTCCTTATCGGTGAGCGTCTGCGCCGGCGCGACAGTAATTGAATCGCCGGTGTGAACGCCCATGGGATCAAGATTTTCGATCGTGCAGATCACCACGAAGTTGTCGCGATTGTCGCGCATCACTTCGAGTTCATACTCTTTCCATCCGAGCACGGATTCTTCGATCAGCGCTTCATGAACTGGGCTCGCATCGAGCGCGTGCGCGATGGCATCGGCAAATTCTTCGCGGTTGTAGGCGATCGAACCGCCCGTGCCGCCAAGCGTAAAGGAAGGCCGAATGACAACGGGATATCCGAGTTGGTCGGCGAGCTTCAACGCATCTTGCGGATTGTTCACCAGCGCCGACGCGGGGACATCGAGTCCCACTTTGCGGCACGCGTCTTTGAACCACAGGCGATCTTCCGCAACTTTTATGGCGCGCAGCGAAGCGCCGATTAATTCCACTCCGTATTTATCGAGGATTCCGCTCTCGGCTAATTCCACCGCGAGATTGAGAGCCGTTTGTCCGCCGACCGTCGGCAAAAGGACGTCCGGCTTTTCCGTTGCGATAATCTTTTCAAGATAATCGCGTGTAAGCGGCTCGACGTAGGTTCGGTCGGCGAGTTCGGGATCGGTCATGATCGTCGCCGGATTCGAATTCACTAGAATTGTTTCATAGCCGTCGGCTCGCAGCGCTTTGCATGCTTGCGTGCCGGAATAATCGAATTCGCACGCCTGCCCGATCACGATCGGGCCGGAGCCGATGATCAGAATTTTCTTAATGTCGGTTCGCTTTGGCATTAATCCGCTTTTTTCTTTCGCTTTGGTTTTCCGCTGCGATTTTCCGCCATCATTTCCGTGAACTGCGAAAACAAGTAGTGCGAGTCGTGCGGTCCGGGCGACGCTTCCGGATGGTATTGCACGCTAAACAGCGGCAACGACTTGTGCCGCAGCCCTTCATTCGTGCCGTCATTTAAATTCACGTGCGTAATTTCAACGTCGCTCGACGGCAGCGATTCCGGATCCACCACGAATCCATGATTCTGCGCGGTAATTTCAATTTTGTTCATATGCAGATTTTTTACCGGGTGATTCGATCCGTGATGTCCAAATTTCAATTTGTAAGTCTTTCCGCCAAGCGCGAGACCGCAAAGTTGATGCCCGAGACAAATTCCGAAAATCGGGATGCGCCCCGTAAGCTTGCGAATATTTTCGATCGCATAGCCGATCGGCTCCGGATCGCCGGGACCATTCGAAAGAAAAACTCCATCCGGCTTGAGCGCGATCACGTCTTCTGCAGAAGTTTGCGCCGGAACCACGGTCACATCGCAGTGGTGATCCACCAGCAGCCGCAAAATATTTTGCTTGATGCCAAAGTCATACGCCACCACGCGCCAGCGATGGGCGGCCTCGGGCTGCTCAGAGGGGCCTAGATCCTCGCGCCAGGGTGATAGCGCCAGATCGATCGAACTCTTATCCCAAGCGTAGCTTTCTTTCGACGTCACGCGGCTCGCCAACTCCAGGCCTGCCATGGTGGGAAGCGATCGCGCTTCCTCGACAAGTTTCTCCGCGGGGGTTCCATCAGTTGCGAGCATTCCGCGCATCGCACCCGCCACGCGCAGGTGCCGCACAAGCGCGCGGGTGTCAATATCCCAAACAACTGGAATTCCATTCCGTTCGAGATACGCTTGCGCCGATTCTTCGCTGCGCCAGTTCGATGAAATTCCCGAAAACTCGCGAACGATCAAGCCCTCGATGAATGGCCCGTGCGATTCTTCATCTTCCGCGTTCGCGCCCACGTTTCCAATATGCGGATACGTCAAGCACACCATCTGTCCTGCATAACTCGGGTCTGTGAATACTTCCTGATATCCAGTGAGGCTCGTATTGAAGACAACTTCTCCGCCGCGGCGAATTTTAGCGCCGGCGGCGCGCCCGTAGAATACTCTTCCGTCTTCGAGCGCAAGTGTGGCGGTGTGTCCCGTCTTGTGCGTCAGCGCACCCTCCAGTATTTCGAAAAAAATTATTGCATCGGCGCAGCCGACGCAGAAATCGAACCGAAGTGGTTCATCGGCCAGTACGCAAAAACCGCTTTGCCGTAGATATAGCGTTCGGGGACGGGTCCGAAAACGCGCGAATCATTTGAACTGTCGCGATGGTCTCCCATCACAAAATATTCGCCGAGAGGTACGCGAATCGGGCCAAAACTTCCGTCATCCAGATAGCGCGGCAAAATATATGGCTCGGTAAGCTGATGCCCATCCACGTAAACACGGCCCTCGCGAATGTCGACCATTTCTCCCGGCAGCGCAACCACTCGCTTGATAAAAGATTTCGTGCGGTCGAGAGGATACCAGAAAACTACGACATCGCCGCGCGCGATTGGCTCGAAATGGTAGACCAGCTTGTTGATAAAAATTCGCTCCTGATCGCTGATCATCGGAGCCATGCTGGTGCCTTCCACTTTTACCGGCTGATAGAGAAAAACAATGATGACGAACGCGAAGCACAATGCCAGCAGCAGGTCGCGCGCCCAAGCACGAACCTCGCGATGAAATGCAGCGGGCTGTGGTGCGGGGTCGCTCAGTTCCGGCGATTGAGCGGGATCAGGAATCATATCAAGGCGCTAAGAATCATTTATACCACGGGAAGTGACGCGCCTCAAATCGCGCGTCTCTATGAAAACGAGCACGAAAAATCAGCTCTAGTTTTTCCCGCCAAATAGATGGAAGTCCTTGCTCACTCCAAACGTGAATCCGATTCGCGCGTCGGGCCGGTTCACTCCGGCGATCCCCGCGGCGCTCCACGTTAGACCACCCGCGTCGATCTGCACTCCCAGCCGGCCCTGTCCGTGGCTTTCGGTACCGACTAGCTCGGGCGCGAATGGCCTATCGTTGTACCGGCCGTTGATTTCGCCCACAATCCGGAATCGCGGCCTCAACGGATAGCTGAACGCGGCTCCGTACATCAACTCGTCGTTCTGCGAAAACACCGTGTTCGGCGAAGTAAGAATCGCGAGACCCACGTTTCCAAACACTTTCAATTTGCCAAAATGTTTCTGGATCGCGAACTCGCCGAAAATATCTTCTGAGTTCGTTCCAATTCCGCGTGCTTGATCGGAATTCGGCATCTGGTAGCCAAAGCGCAGCGCCAGCGCGGGGCGTTTATCCTTCTCTCCGAAAAATCGCACTTTCGTCCAGAACGAAAAATCGCCGATGTCATTTGTAGAATTCGAACCCTGTAAATTCAGTGCCACGTACGAAAATCCCTGCTGGTGAATCGCCAGAAACTCCTGCGCGATTCCTTGAATATCGATTTCCACGATGTTGCCCAGCCCGCTGCGGATATTGATTACACCTACGTCGGTAAGATCGCCGGTAAGGCCCGAGAGCGGAAAATTTTCATTGTGAAAAAAGTTAAATCCTACCTGCCCCAGAATGTGTCCGGGCGCGATGGTGTCGGTATCCGCTGTTTGCAGCGGCAAATCTTGAGCGGCAGCCGGTTGCGAGACTGCTGCCGTCGCCGCGAAAATTATCGCTCCCGCTAAAACCGGCAGCGTTCGTGAAATCCGGAATCGTCTCAACTTGCCCTCCAGAAGAGCGAACATCGTAGGCTATCAGCGCCTATGCTCCAAGCGCATAGTTAATCGAGGCGACTGCCGCCGCGACAGCTGTTTCCGTGCGGAGAATTAGCGAGCCGAGAGAGGCTGGTCGAAATTGCGCGGACTCCGCGCTTTCCATTTCTTCCGCGGTCCATCCACCTTCGGGGCCAATCGCCAGCCGCACCCGCTGCGGTTCTCCCGGAGCCGGAGCGGGTGCGCGGCCCAATGTTTTTTGAAGCGGTTCGGCGCTTGCATCCTCCGAAAGCAATACGGAAATGCCATAGCTCGGCGCCGAAGGCTTGAACACTTCTCTAGATTTTGCGAGTGCAACAAGCAAAGGTGGCGCGAGCCGCCGGGATTGTTGCGCCGATTCGAAGAGTAATTTCTTCCAGCGTTCCGCGCGCTTTGGCGCAGCCATGATCAATCCCTTATCGCTGCGCGCAGTCGCTATCGGCACGATCGCGCTGACTCCAAGTTCCGTGGCCTTCTCGATCGCCCACTCAAACCGGTCGAATTTCACGATCGCAAGCAGCAAATCAACATGCAGCTTCGCCTCGCGCACCGGCAGCTGTTCAACCAGCGAAAATTTCACGGAATCGCGCACCGCCGTCTGAACTTTTCCGAGCCAAAGTTGCGCGCCATCGCTCAATTCGAAAAGTTGTCCAGGCTCCGCACGCAACACTTTGCTTAGGTGTGCAGCGCAGTCTCTCCGCGCAGCGTCGTGGAATCACCGTCGAATTGCTCAACAAAAAATCTTCGCCGCATAATGGATCGCGCGAATGATAACGCAACCCGCTCGAATACCGCGCGGAACTAAATGATTGATTTGCCGCTGAAACCCGCGGCAGCAGGTTAGCCGAAAATATCTTTCACTTTATCGAAGATCGAAGAGTTTCTCGCCGCGGGACGATTCTCCGCCGGCAGCGTGCGCTCCAATTCCTGCAACAAGCGCCGCTGTTCGCGCGACAGCTTATTCGGCGTAATCACCTTCACCGCATAATACAAATCGCCTTTGCCGCCGCCGTGCGGATCGGGCATGCCTTTTCCCTTCAGGCGAAATGTCTGCCCGTCTGCGTCCCTTCGGGAATTTTCAAGTGTTCTTCGCCGTGCAGCCCCGGCACCAAAATTTCCGTGCCCAGCGCCGCCTGCGCGATCGAGATCGGAACATCGCGAATAAATCCGCGTTTCGCCGCTCGAAAAAGTCGTGCTCCTGCACCGTGAGCACGACATAAAGATCGCCAGCCGGGCCGCCATTTGCGCCGGGCTCGCCTTCGCCCGGTATGCGCAGACGCGTTCCGGAATCCACTCCCGGCGGAATTCGCAAATCGATGGTCTTCTCGCGCTCGAGGCGGCCCTGCCCGCGGCAACTTGGCGCACGTTCCCGCACGTTTGCCCCGCGCCCCGGCAAGCCGGGCAGGTGCGCGAAATAGTGAAAAATCCCTGCTGATAATGGATCTGCCCGCGGCCGCCGCAGGTGTCGCAGGCCACCGCACCCGTGCCCGCCTTCGCGCCCGTGCCGTTGCAGGTATCGCAAAATTCCAGGCGCGGAATGCGGATTTTCGTGTTCACGCCGGCGGCCGCTTCTTCAAAACTCAATTTCATGTCGTACTGCAAGATCCGCGCCGCGTTGCGCGCGGGTGCGGCCACGGCGTCCGCCACCTCCGCCGAAAATATCCTCAAACGAAATCGCCGAAAATATCCTGGAATTCGTCGAAGATGGTGCTGTCGAATCCGCCGCCGCCGCCAAATCCCGCAAGGCCCGCATAGCCGAAGCGGTCATAGGCGGCGCGCTTTTGCGGATCGGAAAGAACGCTATACGCTTCCGTGGCTTCGCGAAATTTTTCTTCCGCTTCCGTTTTATTTTCGGGATTGCGGTCGGGATGCCACTTCAGCGCCGCTTTGCGGTAGGCGGATTTGATTTCGTCCGCCGCTGGCGTGCGCGTTACACGCCAGCATTTCATAACAATCACGTTTTGATCATTGCGCCATGCTTCTCCGTATTCACCTTCATTGGTTCGGAATTTAGTTGCCACGTTTCTTGGATTCCTCGAGGGCGCCGCGGCTACACGCACAATCGCGGGCCGCAGGACGCGCCCGTGAAACATATATCCCGTCCTGAAACACATCCACCATCAAACCGTCGGGATAATCGTGCGTTTCCACGCGCTCAATCGCCTGATGCAGGTGCGGATCGAATTGTTTTCCCGCGGCCTCGATGCGCTGCACGCCATGCTTCGAGAGCACTTCCCAGAGCTGCTTGCGGATCAGCTTGAAGCCTTTGCGATATTCCTCATACGCCGGATCGTCATGCGCGGCGAGCGCGCGATCGAAACCATCCAGCACCGGAAGCGTATCGCTCGATCAGCCGCTCAACGCCGCGCCGGCCTTCTTCGTGACGTTCGCGCTCAGTCCTCTTGCGGAAATTCTCGAAATCGGCCTGGCGGCGGACCATCGTCGAGCGCAATTCTTCCTTCTCGGCCTCCAGCTTTGCGATGCGCTCTTCGAGCGACGCCACTATCGCGGCGCGATCGCCCGCAGCTTCTTCCTGCCGAATCGTTCGCGATTCTCCGGCTCTTCCGCCGATTCGCGATCGCGACGTTCGTGTTTCACGATGTCCCACCCTTGCCCATGGTTTCGCTGAATGCGCGCGCGACAAATGCCACAGCCGTAATCGCGCGCTCATACTGCATGCGCATGGGACCAAGCACGCCCACCGTTCCCTGCGATTGATCCTGAAACGAATACGGCGCGCTGATCAGAGCCAGATGTTCCGCCGGTGGACGTCATTCCCTCGACGCCAATCTGCACGTGCACCGGGTCCGGCGTATCGATGCAATGATTCAGCAGGGCGATGATCCTGTGTTTCTCCTCGATCGCCGCGAGCACGTCCCGCAATTGATCCTGATCTGGAAATTCTGATGCAGCCGCCATCTGCGCGGCGCCTTCGATGTAAACACGCTGCGCCGGAGCCCTGCCGAGCATTCCCGGATCGCACAGCGTCAAGCGCCGCGCGAAAGTGCGATCGTATTGCTCGCGCTCTCCGGCAAGCTTGCCGAGCAAGGTCCGCGCGAATCGCCTCCAGCAGACATCCCGCGTAATGGTGATTCAAATATTCCGCGGTATGGTCGAGGTCCTGCTGGGTGAATCGCCGCTCCGGGCTGAATCATTTTGTCCCGCGTATTGCCGCCCGTCGAAACCAGCACGCCACCACGCGCCCATCCGGCAGCAGAACGAACGGACATGCTCCAGCACGGTCTTGGCGATCGGAGGCGAAACGACAATTCCCAGCCTTTCGAGACTTCGCCAGCACATGCCCGGCGCGCTCCGCCAATTCCTCCGCGAGTGTGCGCCGCGGAAAATTCGCCGCGAATCCTTCCTCGTCTTCCGCATTCAGCCGCGCGTGCGTTGCCACCATTTGCGCGAAAAACCGGTAAGCCGTCGCCGTCGGAACCCGTCCCGCCGAGGTATGTGGCTGAAACAAAAACCGCTTGCTCTTCCAGATCGGCCATCACGTTGCGAATCGTCGCGGAACTCAGCGATTCCGACATGCCGCCGCGAAATCGTCGCGCGAAGAGACCGGTTCTCCCGATTCAATATACGCGCGGACGATGGCGGACAAAATCTGCCGGTTGCGTTCGTTATGTGGCGCTGGATCGGACATTGGCTACCCACTCACCAATGTAACACTACTGTCAATGATTTTATGCGCTGCAGCGTCACGTCAAATTGGACATATGTTGGGTGCCAGCGCAGGAGATCGCGGTTTCAGTAGCACAGGCTTCAGCCTGTTGGCGGTGGTCGAAGAGGTTCGCGCTTGCTGCGACTAAAATCCACAGGCTGAAGCCTGCGCTACTTCAGTTACGCCGTATCGATCTGCGCGCGCTGCAAGCGGTCGGAATAATCGACGTAAAGCGTTTTCCATTCCGAATAAAAATCGATGCGCCGCGGTTCCGGCTTCGCGATGGCCGTTGCCGGTCTGCTTTCGTTCCGCCGAACGGCAGCTGAATTTCCGCTCCGATGGTCGGCGCATTCACGTAGACAATTCCCGGTTTCAGAGATCGCGCATCGCGCGGAACGCCTTGTTCACATTGCGCGTGTAGATGGAAGCGGAAAGGCCGTATTTCACGCCGTTGGCGATCTCGATCGCCTCCTCAATCGAGGCAAATGGAATCACGGCCACCACCGGCCCGAAGATTTCTTCCTGCGCAGATGCTCATCTTCGGCGTGCATCCGCAAAAATCGTAGGTTCGTGGAACCAGCCCTGCGCAAATCGCCGGATTCGCGCGGTGCCCGCCGACCAGCCAGTTTCGCGCCTTCGTTCTTTCCGATCTCGACATATTTCATCACCGTCTTCAGTTGCGTTTCGTTGACCACCGGCCCGACATCCGTATCCGGATCGAGTCCATCGCCCACTTGCAGCGCTTGCGCGCGCTCCGCAAAGAGATTCAGAAATTCTCGGTAAATTTTCTTGTGCACCGCAACGCGGCTGGCAGCCGTGCAGCGCTGCCCGCTCGTTCCAAAGCCGCCCCACACCGCGCCTTCCACCGCGAGTTCCAGGTTGGCGTCGTCCATGACGATCATAATGTTCTTGCCGCCCATTTCCAGAGTGGCACGGCTTGAAAAACGGCGCGCACGCCTGGCTCACGATCCGCCCCGTTTCCGTCGATCCCGTGAAGCTCACCAGACCGCACGCCCGGATGCGTAACCAGCGGCGCGCCCGCGTCCGGCCCCATGCCGGTCACGATATTCAGGACTCCGCGCGGCAAGCCCGATTCAATCAGATTTGAACCAGATTGTAGGTGGAGAGCGGAGTGTCCTCGGCCGGCTTGATCACCACCGTGTTTCCGCAAATCAGCGCGGGCATGATTTTCCACGACGGAATCGCCATCGGAAAATTCCACGGCGTAATCATCCCCACGACGCCCAGCGGATCGCGCACCGACATCGCAAATTTATTGGGAAGCTCCGACGGAACCGTCTGGCCGAAGAGCCTGCGCCCTTCCCCGCCATGTAATACGTCATGTCGATGGCTTCCTGCACATCGCCGCGCGTCTCCGAGAGCGGCTTGCCCATTTCGCGCGTCATGTCGCGCGCCAGATCTTCCTTGCGCTTCACCAGAGTTTCCGCGGCGCGATACAAAATTTCCGCGCGCCGCGGCGCGGGAACCAGGCGCCAAGTCCTGTACGCCTCGCGCGCAGCTTCCACCGCACAGCTCAACGTCTTCGCGAGTCGAGGACGGGAAAATTCCCACCAGTTCGTCGGTATTGGCCGGATTGCGATTCTCAATTCCCTTGCCCGAGCGCGATTCCATCCACTCCCCGGCAATGAAATTCTTGTACGTGCGCGGCGCAACTGCAGTGCTCATTCAATTCTCCCTGTGATTAGCGTGCCGACATTTCAATCTACCAAGGCGCAAAACAAGCGTCAACGCGCTCCAGAACTACTTCCGTCCAATAATTCTCTTGATGAATTCAGTCTCTTCCGGAATATACGGCGTGCCATCCGTCCGAAAAACCTCATGGAACCAAATCACCGGCTCGTGATCCGTATACGGATGCCGCCACGAATCCCACGGGAAGTATGTCTGCGTCTTTCCCGCGACAAGTCCCCAGTTGATCGCTCCCACGTTATATTTTTTCGCTACCGTCAGACTTCCCTCGAAAAAACTTCCATTGCTCCGCGCCATGTATTCGGTGCAAATCACCGGCCGCTTATATTGCTGCAGCCACACTATTCGTTTTTCGAATTCGTGCGGACTGTCGTAGTTGTGAAATGAAAGCACGTCCGAATTCTCGAACTGAATTTTGCTGATCACACCCATTTTCTCTGTCGACGACCAATCACCATCCCACATCCCGCTCGTCAGCGGCTGCGTCGCCCCCGCTTCCCGCGCCCATTCGAAAGCCTGCGGCAAAAGTTTTGCGATGATTTTCGGTTTGTGGCGCACCTCAGTTTTTTTGTAATCGGTATTCGGCGCGTCCGGCTCGTTCCACACGTCCCACGCCAAAATTCGATCGTCGTTCGCGAATGCGCCCACCACGCCCTTCACATACGCTTCCAGCCGGGGATATTGCGCAGGATCCTTCAGCGCCGCTGCTCCCGGACTCTGCACCCACCCCGAATTGTGTACCCCCGGAATCGGAGCATGCTGCGCGCCAAGCACCGGAACTGGATCCCAACACGAATCAAAAATTACCAGCATCGGCCGGATCCCATGCTTCTGCGCGATCGCAAGAAATGTATCAATCCGTTTTTGGAAGCCCGCCGGGTCTTGCTGCCACAAAAGGTCGTGCAGAAATACCCGCATCGTGTTCATTCCCAGCGATTCAGCCCAGCCCAGTTCAAGATCAATCCGCGTCGGATTGAAAGTATCGGCTTGCCACATCTCCAGCTCGTTGATCGCATCCGCCGGAATGTAATTGCTCCCCACCAGCCACGGCTGCTTCGCATACCAATCCTGCGCCGCCTGCTCGCTCCATCGCGCCCGCGGCGCGCCCTGTGAAACTGCCGCAGAAAAACTCATGATCAGCAGAGCTACAATCGAAAGCGCCATTCTTCCCACACTTGCATTCATAAAATTCATACGACGCGCGGATACTCGCGAGAAAGAACTCTTATGCGGAGTCATTCGGATTCCCTTCCACGGTGAAATCACTGGGCGTATTTTCCACAAGTCGGCCCATGCATATTTACACGAATTTGCAGGTCTTGCGAGGAGGGTAAAAAACTAGTTTCTTTTGTCGAACCCGGTGCGATTACAGTTTAGATGGCGCTCTATCGAATTTCAGAAGCCGGCGGCAGCTCCGCAAGCCACGTATCCAGCACCTTCAACTGATCCTCAGGCGTATCCAGAAAAGCCACACCCATCCCAATTCTTTCGTGGATGTACACAATCTTGCCGTTCGTCTCAAAAGCGCCCGCGTCGCGATAAATCCGCACCTTCAGCATCGTCCCCGGAGGCGGCGGCATCATGATATCCACGTAGCAGCCCTTTCGGCTGATCTCCGCCACACGACCCGAAATTCTCATCGCGTTCACTGTGTCCACCATATCCACGGACGCGGTGAACATATATCTCGGCAGCGCCCGCCGCTGCGTAAACGGTGTCACGGGCTTTGTTTGCAAATTCGTCGTTTCTGCCATTTCATTGCTCCCAAGAAGCAGTCTGCGTCAATATTATCCCGCATGCACCAGATTCTTCTGCGAGTACAGCCCTTCATCCGCGCGGTTCACAAGTTGCTCTGGAGTTTCGCCCTGTTGGTACGCCGTCCAGCCTCGCGAAAATCTCACCATCACCTTGTCGCCGTTCAGCGTAATTTCGAAATTCGATAGCCGGTCCATCACGTGGTGCATCATTTCCGCGGGACACTCAGGCAGCACCACCATGAATTCGTCTCCGCCAGTCCGCACCGGAATATCCGACGCGCGAATCGCTCTTCGCACGCGGTACGCGAATTCCTGCAGCACAAGATCTCCCGCTGTGTGTCCATACTGATCGTTCAGTGACTTAAAATCGTCCAGGTCCAGCAGCAGCACCACCAGGGGATCGTGCAATCTCTCCACTCGCGCAATTTCTTCCTCAAGCCTTTGCGAACCAAATCTCCGGTTGTACAAACCGGTTAGCGGATCCAGTATCGCCAACTCGTAAAACGTCTCCGCGCGCACCTTCTGTTCCGTAGCGATCTCGATTTGCTCGGCGAGACTATTTCGCAGCGACTTCAAATTGTGCTGCTGGTACAGCATATAAATATTGAAAATCAGCACCAGCCCAAGCAATCCCCGCACCGCGGCCGATAGTTCAAACTGCAGCGCTGGATCATTCTCTGGAAGTACGCGCGGCAACGAGAGCACCACGATCGTTCCCATAAGGAACGTGATCACCAGCACCGCGTTCCACCACGCAAACGCACTGCTCCGGTTCAACCGTTCCAGGTTGATACGAATTTCGTCCGAGCGCGGATTGGCGCGCGGCACCACCAATTTCTCTTCAGTTGAGCTCATAAGTTTTGGCAGATATTTCTCTGACTGGTACGAAACTAGCGGTCGAATCCGCGGAAGGTCAACGGAACTATCGGACATTTGTGCAGAAAAGTATACATGGCAAACACTCCGCCTCAGAGCGGCTGCCCCACCCTAAAACTTCAGAAATTATAGATTGCGAATCGAATTAGATCCCGCGGGCGACTGTGGACGAGGCGCAGAGCGTCCGGCGATGTCGGAGCCCAAACCCAGCTTCTGCAACGTCTGCGCATCAAGTTTTCCGCTTGGCGCCAGACCATTTTGCTGCTGAAAATGTTTCATCGCATCCACGCTGCCGTCGTCCCACTTCCCCGACGGGTCGCCTTTGTAGGCACCAGATTTCGCCAGCGCGGTTTGAATTTCTGAAATTCGATCGGATGTCGGTGCCGCCTGCCCGCGCACTTTCGGCGCGCGATGTTTCGATTTCGACGAGCCAGCAGCCTTCGTCGTGTGCGCGGATTTTCCCGTCGCAACAACTTTCGAAGAAGCCGGGGTAGTTTTCGCCGACGGAGCAGTCTTATGTGGTGCCGTGCTCGCCGCGAACACACTAGCCGCGCTGAACCCGATCACCCATGCCGCCGAAACAATTTTCAATCGCAATCCCAATATCGCGCTCCAATCAACCCTTCGACGGCTTTTACTTCTCTTCAGCTGGCACAACTCCCGCGAGCAAAACTGTCGCCGTCCGGTCATTCTGACCCTGGCTCCGCAGCACCTTAAACACCACGTCCTGCCCGGGCTTTAGCCCCGCGATCGCCTTCTTATACTCCGCGACCGTCGTCACCGCCATATCATTAATTTCCGTAATCACGTCTCCGTGCGAAAGCAATACATCCTCACCAAAGCTCGCCGGATCAACTTCAGCCACCATTACTCCCGGAGTCGGCTGCAATCCCACTCGCCGCGCGCGTTCCGCCGTCAGTTCCTCAACATGAATTCCAAATCCCGCCGAGGTCGCCACATCCGCATCCACCGGAGTCACAGATTCCTTCGCCGCTCGGTCCGGGAAAATCCGGTTTCGATCGTCCACAGTCACAGACACTTCATGCGCCTGCCGGTTATGCATCACCGTCAATTTCACTTTGTCGCCGATCGGAGTCTCCGCGATCGGATCCACCAGGTCGCTTCCAGTGTGTACCGTCTTGCCGTCGACTTCCGTAATCACATCGCCGGGCTTTATCCCCGCGCGATCCGCCGGTCCTCCCGGCTCTATGATCTGCAGCACCACGCCATTCGACGTCCCCAAATTTCGCAGCACAATCGGATTCGTTCCCGGCTCTTCCTGGAACTCCACTCCAATCGATCCGCGCGTCACATGCCCCTTCATCACAATCTGGTTGTAAACGCCCAGCGCCATCCGCGAAGGCAGCGCGAAACCCACTCCCTCATTCCCGTAGCTCGCGTTCCCGTCAAAATCGCAGTATTAATTCCAATCACTTGCCCGCCAGGTCCACCAGCGGCCCGCCGGAATTTCCTGGATTAATCGCCGCATCCGTCTGCAAAAATCGCTGGAACTGTTGGTCCGTCATATTCGTTCGGTCTTTCGCGCTGATAATTCCCGCAGTCACCGTCGCGCGCAATCCAAACGGACTCCCAATCGCCAGCACCCAATCTCCCACCTGCACGCCATCCGAATTCCCTAATTTCGCGAACGGCAGCTCGTGCCCCGTCTCAATCTTGATCACCGCCAAATCCGTGTCCACGTCCGTGCCCACAACTTTCGCGTTGTATTTCGTGGGATCGCCATCGAGCTGCACCTGCACTCGCGTCGCCTGATCCACTACGTGGTTGTTCGTCAAAATATATCCCTGCGGATCTACGATCACTCCAGACCCCAAACTCCGCTCCGCATCCTGATTCGCCGGATCGCCGCTTCCCTGATCTCCTCCAAAAAACCGATCAAAGTAATCCTGCAGCGGGTCCTGCTTATCCTTGTCCGCACCAGAGTCGCTACCGCCTTTTTTTCCACCGCTTCCCGCGCTATTTCCGCCGCTATCCCCGTTGTTGTCGCCGCCCTGATGCCGCGCCATTCGCTTTTCTGTAATCACCTGCGTAGTCGAAATATTCACCACCGCGGGCTCAACTTTATGAATGATCGACGCAAACGTGCTCGACATCACCACCGGATCGGGCAGCGTCAGCGGCCGCGCCGCCTCGCTTACAAATGTCGCGTGCCCCGCCGTCGTGCGCCCCGAGAACACACTTCCCACCACGATTCCGATACCCAGTGTCGTAATCACCAGAAACGTCACCGCCAGCTTGCGGTTACGCGCCCAGGTCATTACTTCTCGGATTTGTGTTCCCACGGCGAGACCTCTTCTACGAAGGGATTTCCAGAAATCGTCTTAAGTATAACACCGCTCAAACTCAGCAGTTTCGCGATCATCGCACTTTGCGGTGCTATGAGTAACAGCACAAAAGTTTGCCCGCCCCTGTCCTAAAGTACTACTCCCCGTAGCTAGGGGTGCCGCACCCTTTGGTTTGTAAGGGTGCGCTCGGAGACTCTAGATTTCCGCCGTCATCTGCGCCGTTTGCACCTGCGATTTTTGCATCCCGATTCTTTTGATCGGGACCGATGCTTTGCATCGGGGCTGATAGCTATCCGACCAGCGATGTGCCGAAGCGCACTTCTTGCGTCCCGACGCCTGTGCGGGAGCATCGCCGTTGCATTTCGTGGCGCCGGACTTACGCCGGCAGCCATGCTCCCGCCTTTCCGCCGTGGCCCTAGCAGTTGCCTCTTGCTCTCGCTATTGCCTTTGCTTCTGCCGTTGCCTTTGCCGTACGCTGTCATCCCGAATCCCGCTTCAGCGGCTGAGGGACCTCCAGTGCGTGCCACCGGTGTTATGATGCGCCCCGCCTCAAAGGAGGAGGCCCACATGCGAATGATGCTTACGGCCCAAATCCCCACCGAAGGCGGAAACGCCGCCATCCGCAACGGTTCCCTTCAGAATGTAATCAAGAAATTCATGGACGAATTCAAGCCCGAAGCCGCCTACTTCACCGCACACCACGGCGACCGCTGCGCCTACTTCGTCTTCGATCTCAAAGACGCATCCCAAATCCCTCACGTAGCCGAGAACTTCTTCCTCGGATTGAACGCGAAAGTCGAACTTCGCCCCTGCATGAACGCTCAAGATCTCGGCGCCGCAGGCCCTCACATCGAAAAGTGGGTCAAGGAATATCCAAAACCCATCGCCTAAACGGTTTGGCAGTCTCTGCGTTCTCCGCGCCTCTGCGGTGAATGCCGTTGTCTTGCCAGGAAACTTTTCGCGCGGCGCCATGTGACTCCCCATTGCGCCGCGCATCTACTTTGCTAGAATCAACCCACACGCCATGACGACACCTCGCACGATGTTCGAAAAAATCTGGGAATCACACGTGGTTCGCCAGGAGCCCGGCAAGCCCGCGCTCATCTACATTGATCGCCACCTGATCCACGAAGGCACTTCGCCGCAAGCCTTCGCAGGACTGCGCGCGAATCATCGAAAAGTTCGCCGCCCCGATCTCACTTTCGCCGTGATGGATCACAGCGTCCCCACCATCACCAAAGAACGCTTCCTCCCCATCGTTGATGCCGACGCTGCCGCCCAGTTCAAAGCCCTCACGCAAAACTGTCTCGAGAGCGGAGTCCGCCTCTTCGACATGCACTCCGAAAATCAAGGCATCGTCCACATCATCGGACCCGAACTCGGCATCACTCAGCCCGGACTCACTATCGTCTGCGGCGATAGCCACACTTCTACTCACGGAGCCTTCGGCGCTCTCGCCTTCGGCATCGGCACCAGCGAAATCGAGCACGTCCTCGCCACGCAGTGCCTCCAGCAAGCTCGCTCCAAAACGACTCACGTCGTAATCGACGGAAAACTTTCCCCCGGCGTCACCGCCAAAGACGTAATCCTCGCCGTGATTGGCAAAATCGGAATCGCTGGCGGCAATGGACATGTTTTCGAATACGCTGGCGAAGCCGTCCGCAGCCTCAACATGGAAGGCCGCATGACCATGTGCAACATGACCATCGAAGGCGGCGCTCGCGCCGGCATGGTCGCCCCCGACGAAACCACCATCACCTATCTCGAAGGCAAGCCTTTCGTCCCGCGCGGAAAAGATTTCCAAACGCTGGCCGACTACTGGCGCACTCTGCCGAGCGATCCCGGCGCAACATTCGACGAAACCATCAATCTCGATGGACCCAAAATCGCGCCACAAGTCACCTGGGGCACAAATCCCGGCATGGTCTCTGCCGTCACCGCGCGAGTTCCCGATCCCGCGTCCTACACCGATTCCGACCAGCAAAAATCCGTCGCCCGCGCCCTCGAATACATGGGACTCAAGCCCGGCACAAATCTCGTTGATGTAAATGTCGACCGCGTTTTTATCGGCTCCTGCACCAACGCGCGCATCGCCGATCTCCGCGCCGCCGCAAAAGTTGTCAACGGAAAACACATCGCGAAAAATATCAAGGGAGCCCTCGTAGTTCCCGGCTCTCGCGTCGTAAAGCATCAAGCCGAATCCGAAGGCCTCGACAAAATTTTCACCGCCGCAGGTTTCGAGTGGCGCGACGCAGGCTGCAGCATGTGCATCGGCATGAACGACGACGTTCTGCCCTCAGGCGAACGCTGCGCCAGCACTTCCAATCGCAATTTCGAAGGACGCCAGGGCAAAGGCGGCCGCACCCATCTAGTAAGCCCAGTGATGGCCGCAGCCGCAGCAATCGCCGGCCACTTCGTAGACATCCGCGATTGGCCCAGCGCCGCCAGTTAGCTGCTTTTCCGTAGGGGTCGGGCTTGCCCAACCCGCTTAGCTCAACCGGCGGCCAGTCGCACGAGATTCTCTGTGTCTCTGTGGTAAAAGGCTTTTGCACTCAAGTTTTTCGCGAGGGAAAAAAATGCAACCCTTCTCCACCCATTCAGGCCTCGTCGCCCCGCTAGATCGCGTCGACGTCGACACCGATCAAATGATCCCCAAACAATTCCTGAAAGGCCTCACCCGCGAAGGCTACGGACGCGTCCTCTTCTACGACTGGCGCTATCTCCCCGGCGAAAAACCCAATCCCGATTTCGTCCTCAATTTCCCTAGATTCGCAGGCGCATCCGTCTTGCTTGCCCGCGCCAACTTCGGCTGCGGCTCCAGCCGCGAACACGCCCCTTGGGGCGTCCTCGATTACGGCTTCCGAGTAATCATCGCCCCCAGCTACGCCGACATTTTCTACAACAACTGTTTCAAAAACGGCATCCTTCCAATCACTCTTCCCGAAAAACAAGTCGACGAACTTTTCCGCCGCACCGAATCCACAGCCCGCTACACCATCCACGCCGACCTGCCCAACCAAACCGTCTCCGACGATCAAGGCCTAAAATTCAATTTCGAAATCGACCCCTTCCGCAAAACCTGCCTCCTAAAAGGTCTGGACGACATCGGCCTAACCCTGGAACACGAACCCGACATCTCCACCTACGAGAACTCCCACCATCCAGGAGCCCCCCAATTCGCCGAAGTAGACATGAAAGTCTCCCGCCCCTAACCCGGGAGCGCCATAGTGGCACAGGCTCTCAGCCTGTGCGCCTTTGCCTTTGCTTTATCCGGGTGCCCCACGTTTCGTCCGGCCAGTCCGGACGAAACGTGGGACCACCCACATAACTAAGCGGAGTAATCCCAATGTCAAAACGCACCAAGGTAAGCCGGTTCAACAACCCGACCGACTGTTTCAAACCAACCGGTAAATCTCCAAGCGCTCGACTTTAGTCCAGCAGCCTTTCCTGTCATCTGCGCCTTTTGCACCCCGATGTTGTGAATCGGGGCCGAATCCCGCTTCAGCGGGTGAGGGACCTGCTGTTCCTCACTTGACTTTGCCTTTTCCGGGTGCCCCACGTTTTGTCCGGCCAGTCCGGACGAAACGTGGGACCACCCACACAACTAAGCGGAGCCACTCCAATGTCAAAACGACACAATTCAGACCGGTTCAGCAACTCGACCGGCGTTCGAAGCTAACCTACGCAAGGTAACTACAATTCCGATTCCTCCAACTCCGTCTCCTCCGCAACATCCGCCTTACTCTCGAACACCACCTGGTACCCATCCGGATCGCGATACGACGCCACCCACAATCCATTCCCCACAAACGGTCTCTTACCCACAATCCCGCGCGTCTTCGCCTCCCGATAAAACGCCAGCGCGTCCTCACACATAAAACAAACCGACATGCCCACGCCCACTTTCCCCTCAGGAGTCCACGAGTCGTGCCCTCCCTTCTTAAACTCCTGCAACATCAGCGCAGCATCGCCAATCCCCAGCCAGCACCACCTCAGCTTCCCCTCATCAATCCACTTGTTCTGAATTTCAAATCCCAATCCATCCACATAATATTTCAGCGAAGCCGCCATATCCGCCACCCCAAAAAACGGCACCGCCTGCTTCACATTCACAGCCGCCTTCGCCTCTCCGCTCATCGCTCATTCTCCAAACGACTTTTATCAGTTCCCCACATTCCAATGGCGAACCCTCTTCCTCAATCTCTACGCGGGTTGTCGAAAAATCTTTCCTCGGATTCCTCCGGCATTAAAATCATCCGCCGCGTCTCCGCATCGCTAATAATAAACATCCGATCCGCATCCGCCGATTCCGGCTCCCGAAAAAAATATCTCTTTCCCGCTTCCTTCTCATAAAACGAATTCCAATATTCCAATGTCCACCCGCAACTCCTCCCATATTTCAAATACAGCTCCTTAAATTCCGCCTTACCAATCTCTCGCTCCATCATCACCTCACGGAAATAACCGCCCCGCTAACCACCAATCCGCCATAAATCCACTTGACATTTATAGCCTCACGCGCCACAATAATCACGGAGAATAACGCGCCCGAACCCCCAAGGTTCGGGCGTTTTCTTTTGTGGCACAGGCTCTCAGCCTGTGCGCCGTTGCCGTTGCTTCTGACTTGACGGGGTGCCGCACCCCTACGCTTTTGGGTGCGGTTCTTGACCCTGTTTTTGACCCAGTTTCGTCTTTTTCTTTGCCCTTTCCGGGTGCCCCACGTTTCGTCCGGCCAGTCCGGACGAAACGTGGGACCGCTCACACAACGAAGCGGTGACCTGAATATGTCAAAACGCACAAATTTCCACCGGTTCAACAACTCGACCAATGATCCGAATGTAGTCCCAGAATCACCAAAAACACCCCGAAAACGTACCTAACTCCTTTCCTTTCAACAACTTTTTAGTAATAGTACTAGGTATCCCCAACAGAATCATCACTTTACAAAAACAACCCCCTAGGGGGTCAAAGGAGAAACTATGTCCATAAGCCGTGCAAAATCATCAACTTCCAAGAATTCAGGCCGCGTTCGCACCATGAGCAAACCCTTCCCGCAAGACCATCTCTGCCGCTTCCTTCTAGCAGGCAACCGACGCTGCCAACGCGTCCGCGGGTGCACCGGTTCAGGTCTCTGCATCCTCCACGATCGCCAGCTAATGCAACTCCGCGACGCCGAATCCAGGTCTCTAGGCGATGCCGCTCTAGGCCAAGTCACCGACTTCAATTCCGCCATAGCGATCCACGCCGTCCTCTCCCGAGTCGTAATCCTAGGACTTCAGCGCCGCTACACCACCAAAGAAGTCTCCGTCTTCACCTACGCCATCCAATCTCTCCGCCAAACACTCGACGAAGCCGCCTACGAAATCCGCCACCACCTCGGCCACGACTCCCGCGACCACTACGTAGGCCAAGCCATCGCCAAAGAACCCTCTCTCCGCCAACCCCGCCAACGCACGCCGAAAGCCCCAGTTCCCGCTCCATACGTAAAAACTCCCGATGGAACGTCCGTAATCATCGATCCCGATGACATCGCCGACGTCATGAACAACAACCACATCTCCTCTCAAGCCCGCGAAAGCGTAGATAATTTGCTGAACCTATCCACGTCCGCGCCCACCGCACCAAAATCCCCGCGCATCCGCCGCAAGCGGCCGTAGGGGTAGGGCTTGCCCTACCCACCGCCGCAAGAACAAATTGCCCATCAATCACAAACCCACAATCGCCAGAAATCCCTTCATCATCCGACGATGAAATCTCCGAACAAAATCCAATCTCCACCAACGCACCCCCACAACAATCCCTCGCGCAAGACCTCAACGACGATTCCATCCCCTACACCCACATGCAAACCTACGGCGGAATCTCCATCCCCCTCGAAGGACGCCTCCACGGCGGCGCCCCAGAAATCAAACACTCATCCACAACCGAACCCATGCCGCGCCCGGTGAAATTTTTCCGCGCGCGAAAACCAAATCGCTAATCGCCAGATGACAAAGGCCGCATATCGGTTCCAGTTGCAGTCACCTGCAACCGTGTATCCAAACGACGGCGCCACCACCAGGCGAGCATCCCTGCTTCCCTGTATCCTTGCGTCCCTGCTTCGGAATTTATTCGCTTATTTCCGGACTTTTCGGCGCACCGCTGCGTACTTCAGCGAGCACGATGCCCGCGAGGATCAGCGCCGCGCCGCTAAGCGCCCGCGCAGAGAGGCGTTCATGAAGAACAATGTAGGAGGTGACTCCAGCAAATACCGGCTCAAGCGAAAATAATAGTGCCGTATGCGTGGGAGTCGTATGCTGCTGCGCCCACACCTGCACAAAAAATGCGAGGTCGGTAGCCAGCGCAGCTGTCACCACGATCGCAATAATTAATTGCGGCGTCGCGTGAAATTTTGGAGCTTCCCATCCGGCCGCGCTCGCGATGGGCAACGCGCACGTCGCCAAAAATGCCGTCATCGCGATCTGGTGAAATGTAAGTGCGCCCGGGGAATGTTTCGGGGAAAAATGTCCCACAAAAAGTATGTGCAGCGCGAACATCACCGCGCATCCGCCCACCATTACGTCGCCGCGATTTAGGTGCGCCATGCCTTCCGGAGGCACGGTGAGAAAATACATTCCGGCGACGGCGGCGATCACTCCCGCAACAACCCACGCACCGATTCGCGATCGCCAGAAAATCGCCTGCAGCAGCGGAACCATCACCACGCTTGTGCCGGTAATGAATCCAGCTTTCGAAGGAGTGGTGTACGAAAGCCCCGCCGTCTGCAGCGCGTATCCGGCAAACATAAAAATTCCGATCCACGCGCCTGCGGCGATTTCGCGCCAGGTTGTTTTGGAAAGCGCGCGGCGAACCACGATCACCAGCAGCAGCGCCGCAAAAATAAATCGCACCGAAAGAAACGCCAGCATCGACGCATCGGCCAGCGCATTTTTCACAATTACAAACGTCGCGCCCCACACCAAGGTGCAGAGCGCGAGCGCCAGATCAGCTTTGAGTCTTAGATTTTTCGCCGCGGGTGCGTCGGCGTTCATCGCCGCACGGCGATGCCCTGCATTTCAAAATGCCCGCCGACCAGAAGCGAGCCAGCTCCGATGAATGCGCGCGCCGGAAAATCTTTCGAAAATTCCGCGCGATACGCATCGTTAAATTTTTGGTATAGCGAAAGATCGGTGCAATACACGGTGACGTAGGTGAGATCGTCCATTTTCATTCCGCCCGCGCGCACCGCATCGCCAAAGCTGCTGAAGAGCAATTTAATTTCCTGATCGATATCGGCGGGAACTTTTCCCGATGCATCAGCGCCGATGTGCCCGGCAACGTACAGCGTATCGCCGGTAAGCACCGCATCGCTGAATGGCGCGTTCACTGGGCGGCCAGGCAGATTGAAATATTTTCGCCCGGGAGTTTTTTGCGCCGCGGTTTGCATCGCAGGCAACGAAACAAATGCCGCGACAGCCAGCCCCACGCAAACAAGTTTCACCGCGTTACGCAAAATTGTTAAGAGCATCGTGTCCTCCGAATTTGATTGTGAAAGGCTAATGGTCAAAAAATCGGGTAATTTTCAAATACCACCTGGCCGCCAACAATTGTTGTTTTCACTTCAACGCCTAGCAAATTCGCGGGCGAAAGTTTCGTGATGTCTTCCGGGAGGACAATGATGTCGGCATATTGCCCGGGAACAATCTGTCCCTTTTTCCCGTCTTCGAATTCCGCGTACGCGGACGCAACTGTATACGCATGAATGCATTCGTCCATCGTAATTTTTTCTTGCGGCTGCCAGCCGCCGGCGGGGCCGCCTTGCGGCAGTTCGCGCGTGACGCACGCATGAAGTCCGCGCATGGGATTGACGTGTTCCACGGGATAGTCGGTGCCGAACGCGAGCGTCACTCCGTGATTCAGCATCGTGCGCCACGCGTACGCGCCTTTGCTGCGCTCCGGGCCGATGCGCGATTCCGCCCAGCGCATATCTGTAGTTTCGTGCGAAGGCTGCATCGACGCGATCACGTGCAGCGATGCGTAGCGCGCGAAATCATCGGGCGCAACAATTTGCGCGTGCTCGATGCGATCGCGGCGATCGCGCGGACCATTCGCTGCCACCGCGGCGGCGAATGCATCGAGAGCAACTTTATTCGCGCGGTCGCCGATCGCATGAAAATTAATTTGGAATCCGGCTTTGTCGCGCTCAATTGTTTTCTGATTCAGCGTCGCCAAATCGCGTCACGATGATTCCGCTGGTTTTCGGATCATCGGAATACGGAGCAAGCATCGCCGCGGTCCGCGAACCGAGAGCGCCATCCATAAATCCTTTCAGCGCACCAGTTTTCAGCCACGGATCGGTGGTGCCTCCTTCGGTCCGCATCTGCTGCAATTTTTCAAGCGGCGCGTCAAACGGAAGCCATTCGGTGACGCGCGCGGTGAGCTTGCCTTCATTTTTCATCGCGCGATACGTGAGGAAATCTTCCCACGAGGAATTGTCTTGCACGGACGTGACACCAACTGACGCGAGTTCCTTGAAGACGAGATTAAGTCCATGCCTGCGCTGCTCCGCAGTTATCGGCGGAATTTTTCGCGTCACCAAACTTTGCGCCGCGCCTTCTTTCAACATTCCGTCGGGCTGGCCATCGGCGCCTTTTTCGATTTCCGCGCCGGGAGGATTTGGAGTCGATGCGGTGATGCCTGCAATTTCAAGAGCCTTGGAATTCGCGACAGCAACGTGTCCGGAAATGTGCGAGAAAAACATAGGATGATCGCCGGAAATCGAATCCAGATCAGCTCGCGTGGGAAAATTCGCGGGACTCCACAACGTGTGGTCCCATCCCGCGCCGACAATCCATTCGCCCGGTTTCGATTTTGCAACGCGATCGCGAATGCGTTTTTGAAATTCGCCGAGCGAATTCGCGCCTTCGAGATCGACGGAAAGTTTTGCTTGCGCGGCGCTGCCAAGATGCAAGTGTGCATCATTGAATCCGGGCATCGCGAATCCGCCCTTAAGATCGATTACGCGCGTCTTTGTGCCAATCAATTTGCGAATTTCAGCGGTGGTTCCGGTGGCGATAATTTTTTCGCCTGCTG
The DNA here is from genome assembly GCA_963721845.1 of uncultured Acidobacteriota bacterium. GTDB lineage: Bacteria > Acidobacteriota > Terriglobia > Acidiferrales > UBA7541 > DASTCZ01. Next base: position 242,557 of record CAVRKW010000001.1, read on the forward strand.
TAGCCACAGCTTCCACGCGCGGCTGCTTCGGATCGCCCGTGTAGATCACTCCATTGATCAGCGCCAGATCCGCCACCGTTGCAGCCTCCGATTGATTCGTCGAACTTGCTTTCACCCGGCGCGCGTCGCGCACGCCAACAAAAAATATCGCCGCGCAAATTGCGCAACAACAAATCGCACACAATCGCTTCACTATTCCACCCCCGCCACGCCGAGCACTGTCAGCAGCAAACGCTTCAATCCGATTTCGCGTCCGCTCGGGTCGTACCATTCTTCCAAAGTGTGCGCGCCGCCGGCTCTTCCGCCGCCGCCCAAAGAAATCGCGGGAATTCCCATCGACAGCGGAATATTCGCGTCGGTGGAAGATCGCTCAATCGCGGATTTATTTCCAACCCATTTATCCGCGGCGCGCAACGCAGCCATCAGCGGAGAATTTGCGGCGAGTTCGCCGCCGGGACGCGCGCCCAAAAGTTTTACTTCGATTTGCAGCGCGCTTCCCTTTTCGTTTCGAGCGCCGCGCGATTGCGAAAAAGACATTTCCTCGGAAACTCCCAGGCGCATCGCATCGCGCAGCGAAGATTCCAGCCGCGAAATTTCTTTATCCTGCTCGCTGCGAATATCCACTTTCACCACGGCGCGCGCGGGAATGGTGTTCACCGAAGTTCCGCCTTCGATCTGTCCGAAATTAAATGTGGTGCGCGGATTCGATGGAAGTTGAATTTGCAAGAATCGCGCGATACCTCGCGCCAGCGCGTGAATTGGATTCGGCGTTCCGAAATCAGACCAGCTGTGTCCGCCCGGTCCGCTGATCGCCACTTCCAATCGCCGCGATGCGAGCGCTTGCGCGACAACATACTCGATCGAAGATCCATCGATCGCAATCATCGCTTTCAATCGCGGAGCGAATTGCTCCACCAGCCGCCGCACGCCGCGAAGATTTCCTTCGCCTTCTTCGCAAACATCGGCGGCGAAAACAATTGTGCGGCGCGTGGAAATTTCGGCTTCGTTCATCGCGCGAGCCAGCGCGACGATGGACGCGAGTCCCGCGGCGTTATCGGAAATTCCCGGCGCGTACAGAATTCCTTTTTCGCGGCGCACTTTCAGCGGAGTGTTCGCGGGAAACACGGTATCGAGATGCGCGGTGAGCAGCAAAACTTCGGAAGAGCTTCCGCGCCGCTCGGCAATCACGTTACCGCAATCGTCGTTGCGCACATCAAGCTCGCAAGACGCCAGCATTTTCTTCAAGTGCGCGGCGCGAGTGGCTTCCTGAAATGTGGGCGCGGGAATTTCGGTGATGCGAGCCTGCTCGTCGGTAACCCAGCTGGAATTTTTCGCGATCCATTCCAGCGCCGCCGCCACCCGCGGATTCAAAGGCAATTCGCCCGCGGCAGCACAGCATTTCGACGAGCTATTGGAAGTGGCCGAATGTTTCGCCATAGAGCAGGCCCAAATTCGTGCCAGCGCGGAAGCACAGCGGGGAGTGAAGCCGCCACGCGAAAGGCCCGGCCAAAGTGTCGTGCAAACAAGTTGCGCCGTCAACTTCCAATAAACTAACTTTCGATCAGGCCTGCGCGATCAAGACAGTCTAGGAGGAACAATCCGCGGCGCGTTGGGCGATAACAATACTCGTGAAGTTCCATCCGAGATGGACTCCTGAGAACTTCTATCGCGAGTCCGAAGCCGGCCAACCGAACGCAATTGGAATTAAACTCCTCGGGATGGATATGGACTTGCGCGATTGCAGTTCTGTAGTCTGGCATAAGCGTGGTGAATGAATTCGGATCGTTTAGGTTTGGGCTCTGACGGATAACATCTTTGAAGATTACTCGCAGCAGATCCAAGGCGCGGATATCATCTTCGCCTAACTGCGCAAGATCTCGAATTTGCGCCGCCAAATCTCTGCTCGCGTCGGACCAGTCATTCGCCGAGGCCGCGCCTACGAGCACAGCTGACATGCGCTCGACGACGCGCTCGCTATTCGCACGTGCCGCTTCTTCGCAGGCTTGGCCGACAGCCTCTTGGAACGCGCGTTGATTGAGCCGAGCTTCGATTGACGACAATCGCTCTCGGTCGTTTGCCGCATCTGACTCTAGATTCCTGAGTCCGAGACGAAGCCCGTTCAAGAGGAACTTAACGCGTTCAACCCTATTGCTTGGGAGAAACTGATTCTTGAGTATGTCCAGAATCGCGGCGGGCTTCCAGAATGACCCACCGAGACTCAGGGCCGTTTCTGCGAATTCTTCGGAGAAACCTTGCTCGTTTTCAGGCCAAGCTTCGAATGATGCGTCAACCGGATCATCAATTTTCCCTAGCATGAGCGTAATTGTCATCTACATAGCTTGCATTCGGCAACTTTCGCCGGAAGGGAGTCGAGTTTCAATATGAGAAGAAATTGAAGCCGGTGCATCCGGGCGAGATTTTGCGCGAGGAGTTTATGGCGCCGCTGGGATTGAGTATGAATCGGATGGCGATGGATTTGCGCGTGCCGGTGACGCGGATTGCGGACATTGTGAATGCGCGGCGCGGAATTTCGGCGGATACGGCGTTGCGGTTTGCGCGGTACTTCAAGACTAGCGCGGTGTTTTGGATGAATTTGCAGAGGCGGTATGACGCCGAAGTTGGGGAATGCTAACGGCGTTCACCACAGAGACACAGAGGACACGGAGAAATGGTCGAGATTGGGAATATTGTTCGCAAATGCTGAAAGAGCGCACCGCAGAGGCGCAGAGGACGCAGAGAACGGCTTGAGAGCCGAGGCGAAGGCTGGTGGGCTGAAGCCCAGCGCTACGCGGGCAACGGCGACGGCACAGGCAACAGCACGGCAACGGCAAAAGCTACTGAGAAGCTTCGGCCATCGTGGGCGGATGGCTCTCGGGATGATGGGAAAATGGACCTTCCGGTTGCCACCTTTGTGATTCAGAGTTCGGTTGGGGTGATACGGAATGAGTCTGCTGCACTTTGCGTTGCAAGTTTCTCGGCTCGATCATTTACGTTTCGCGTTTGCTGCGATTCAGTTTCGGGCGGATGTATTCTGGCTTTATTTAGCTCTCACCGTTCTTACATTCATCGGAGTTATAAAGATTTTTCGAGATGAGCTTGCGGAGAGGCGCGGGCTCGACAAGTTTTTGCCGTTTGGGCGGTTGTTTTATGCGATTCCGATGGGAGTGTTCGGCGTATTCCATTTTGTGAATTTGAATCTAATTTCATCGATGATTCCGAAATGGATGCCGTGGCACTTGTTCTGGGCTTATTTTGTGGGGGCTGCGCTGCTGGCCGCTTCGTTGAGCATTATTTTGGAAATGCATGCGTGGCTGGCAGGCGCGCTTCTGGGAAGCATGTTTCTGCTGTTCGTGGTGATGATGGATATCCACGCCATTGTGGTTACACACGGCAATCGATTTTTTCTGGCAGTTGGATTGAGGGAGACTGCGTTTAGCGGCGGAGCTTTTGCGATCGCCGCCGCGCAGTGGATTAAGAAATCGAAGGGAAAATCTTCACGCGGCGCGCGAGTGGTTGGTGAACCGTGTGCCGGTTTTTTATCGGCGTTCCGGCGGTGGTCTATGGCGTGGAGCATTTTTTGCATCCTACGTTCGCTCCCGCGGTGCCTTTGCAAAAGATAACGCCGGCGTGGATTCCTTTGCATCTTTTCTGGGCTTATCTGATGGGAGCGGTATTGATTGTTTGCGGGGTTGGAATTGTGTTGAATTTTAGGGCGCGGATGGCGGCGTTGTATTTGGGAATTGTGATACTGCTGATCGTCGTGGTGATTTATTTGCCGATTACGATTGCGAAGCCTTCGGATATTGGGAACGGGTTGAATTATATTTTGGATACATTGGCGTTTTGCGGGACGGCGTTTGTGTTGGCGGATGCGATTGGGGCGACCTCCGCGTAAAGGCAGAAGATTAAAAACCGCACCCTTGGAATTCAAAGGGTGCGGCACCCGGAATTGCCGCGGGAGGTCGGAGACGGCACGAGTGGAACTCGTGCCCTGATACGGAAATTCGGTCGCGCGAAGAATCGGATGTGGGAGAAATCTTTGTCGTGCCGGGCGAGGACTCGCCGCTGCGGATGCGGCGCGAGTGGCGGCTGTTGCGTTGGACAAGGAAACTGCAGATCCCTCACCCGCTGAAGCCGGGTTCGGGATGACAGCGTAAAGGCAGAGAGTCAAAGACCGCACCCTTGGAATTCAAAGGGTGCGGCACCCTATTATTCGCAGAGGGCTTCGATTTCGGCGTCGGTTAGGACTTGTTTGGATTTTTTGGCGGCGTCTAGGATGCGGGCTACGGTTTCGTCGGAGGCGGATTTTTGGTGGCGTTCGAGCCAGAAGGTTACGTTGGATTTTCCGCTCATGGGGCCGATTTCGATTACTTGTTCGAGGCCGAATAGATGCGAGGGGACTCCGCTGTAGACGGAGTTGGCCAGCATGGCGTCGCCTTTGCGAAATGCTTTTACGATGGCGGCGGCGTGAACTCCCGTGGCGGTGCGGAAAGCATCGCGGCCAACCACCGGATAATTCGGCGGAATTGTGGTGTGCGTGGCGCGGGCTACCGTGTCGCAATATTCCTTCAGGCGAGAAAGATCGCGATCGATCAATCCGGCGAGGCGCATGTTCACTAGCATCAATTCCATGGGAGTGTTGCCGACGCGTTCGCCCAGTGAATTTGCGGCGGCGTGAATTTGATCTGCTCCCGCGAGAATTGCGGCGAAAGAATTGGCGATGCCCAGACCGCGATCGCAGTGCCCGTGCCAATCGACGCGAATTTTTTGTTTTGTGGGAGCGACAACTTCTTCGCGGAAAAATTTCACGAGGGCGTAGACGCCCATCGGAGTTGCGTGGCCCACGGTATCGCAGAGCACCGCCGCGCGCGCGCCGCATTCGATTGCGGTGGTGTACAGGCGCTTGATGGTTTCGCGGTCGGTGCGAATCGTATCTTCCGTGACGTACATCACGGGCAGTCCCTCGGCGACGGCGAACTTGACGGCTTTTTCTGTGGTGCGCTGAAGATGATCGACTGTCCAATCTTCCACGAGGCGGCGAATCGGACTGCTGCCTAGAAATGTGGCGGCTTCGATCGGCAGCCCAACTTTTTGGGAAATTTCGGCGATGGGGCGGATGTCGGCTTCTAACGTGCGCGCCGCGCAATTCGGGCGGAGCTTCATTTTGCCGCGAACAATTTCGCGGGCGAGCGCTTCGACACTTTCGCAGACGTGAGGGCCGGCGCCGGGCAAACCGAGATTTACTGTTTCGATTCCGAGCGCTTCAATCAGATGAAGGATTTCGATTTTTTCGGCGATGGGCGGATCGAAGACGGAGGGATTCTGCAGGCCGTCGCGCAGGGTTTCGTCATCGAGAGTTACTTTGTGGCGCGGATCGAAATTTACGGGTGACTGAAGATTCCAATCGTAAATTAATTCTTCGCCGTGCTGGCCGTTGCCGGAATGCGATGAATCGCTCAGGGTGGCTCCGCGCTAGGTGCGCAAGGTGTAGCTCTGCTGCATTTCGCCGAGATTGGGTTTGTAAATGGTGTGGCAAAATTCGCAGCGATAAACTTCCATGTTTTTGCCAACGAGTTCTTCGATTTCCTTGGGGTAATCGTAATAACGTTTCAAATGGCCGCAGCAGAGTTTGCCTTTGTCGTCTTTTTCGTCGCAGGCGCGCTGGCGAGGCTTGCGCGTTTTTACTTTTGGGGGCGCGTCCTCGGCGACAGCTGGTGCGGCAGCGGCTGGCGTGGCAGGCGCAGCGGCAGCTGGCGGTGCAGCTGGTTTCGCCGGTGGAGCGGGTGGTGCGGCTGCGGGATTTGTTGGAGTGGTCTCGGGCATCTTTGCTTGTTCCCTCTGCGTTGTTTCCCTCGTTGAGGATCGAACGGCGACGTTAAATGATAACTGAAACGCGTGAGAGTATACGAGGAAATGGAAGATTTTTTTCGTGGTTGACTGGAAAAAAGGCGCACCCTTGGACTTCAAAGGGTGCGGCACCCGAACAGAGGCGCACAGGCTGAGAGCCTATCCCACTACAACTTTGAGGGATCGGAATGCTCGACGGAGACTAGGTAAAGGCCTTGGGGGGAGGCGGTGGAACCGGAACGGGAGCGGTCGCGGGCTTCGAAGAGGATGGGAATGTCGGCTGGGGTGAGGCGGCCGCGGCCCACGTCGAGGAGAGTGCCGACTATTTTGCGAACCATGTAGCGAAGGAAGGAGCGGCCGCGGACTTCGTAGATTAGTTCGATGGGTTCTTGGTGAGTGATCGAATCAGGCGCGGCGTCTTCGGCGGAATCTGCGGGCGAATTCTCGATAGAAATTTCTTGCGCGCCGATTGATGCGGAGAATCCTTGCGGTCCGGCTGCCGTGCCGTAGCGGGCTAAAAGTCTGGAGCGAAAAATTTGGCGTACTGGAGAGCGATCTTTATCGCTTTCTTCGTTGCCGGTGGACGCGCCGAAGGAAGTGAAATCGTGTTCGCCTTCGAAGAGAACGGCGGCGCGGGCCATGGCTTGCGCATCGAGAGGATAGGGATCGTGGAGAACGTAGCGATGTTCAAGCGGAGGGAGAACGCGTCCGCGATAAATTCGATATTGATAGGTTTTTCCCAGCGCGTGCCAGCGGGAATGAAAATCGTGAGGAACTTCTTCGGCGGCCATGATGCGAATGGCAGAAGGAAGCAGCGCGTTGAACGCGCGGAGAAATTCCTGCGCGGTGAGTTTGGATTTTGTGCGGAAATGCGCGACTTGGCCGAAGGCGTGGACGCCTGCGTCGGTGCGGCTGGCTCCGTGGATTTGGATGCGTTCTTGCGTCAGACGCTGGGCGACCTCAACTAACGTGCCCTGAATGCTGGGCTTGGCGGTTTGAAATTGCCAGCCGTGGTAATCGGAGCCGTCGTAGGCGATGGTTAGTTTGATGTTTTGCATTTACGGCGTTCGGCGCGTGCAGCTGATCTAAAAGAATAGTTTGTTGGCTGCTTGAAAAGCAAAAACTTTTAGACTCCTCAAAAAACAAACGCTACACAGGCTGAGAGCCTGTGTCACTGGACGGCGCGGACAGGCGGCTGCCAGGTTTCACGGCTGCGCTGCCCTGCTTGCAGAGCGGGCACTCGGCTGGCGCGTGGCTGGCGATTTCAAGTTGGAGGAGTGATTCGCTTCGCACGCTAAATTTTATTTTGCCGTTGCTGCGATCGACCAGCGCGCCCGCCGCGATTACTTTTCCACCACATTCTTCCACTACTCGAATGGCTTCCACTGTGGAGCCGCCGGTGGTCCACACATCTTCCACTACAAGAATATTTTGGCCGGGCGCGATGGAAAATCCGCGGCGGAGGCACATTTTTCCGGCGGCGTCGCGTTCGACGAACATCGCGGGAACTCCGCGGCCATCGGAGCCGGGGCCGAGCGCGCTGGCGGTTTCCTGGCCGACGACGACTCCGCCGAGAGCGGGAGAAACCACCGCGTCGATTTTTGTCCCCGCAAATTTCGCGGCTAATGCGGCGCCTAGCTTCGATGCGAAGACCGGATATTGGAGAACAAGCGCGCATTGCATGTAGGTGTCGCTGTGGAGACCGGAGGAGAGTTCGAAGTGTCCGCGGCGGATCGCGCCGGCGGATTCGAACATCTTAATTAATTCCTGAGATTCCATGTGTGGCTCACGCCTCCGAGCTAGGTCAGAGAACCGGATTACGGCTTTTAAAAACCAAAGGCTCACAGGCTGAGAGCCTGTGCCACTGGATTCTACACGCGGATTCCGAGTGTTGCATCTTGGAAGGCTTGCCTGGGAGTTTGCTGGCCTGATAGACTCACGTTTCGAATTCAACGGGCATATTGTAAATACTTGAAACAAAGCGCCGCGCTCAGACGTTTAAATAACTTGGGATAGGCTCGCACTGATATCACCCCATCGCTGGAAAGGAAGAGCGAATAATGGTCAGGTACATTCGTACGTCAGGGCTGGTGTTGCTGATGACAGCAATCACCCTCGCCCCGGTCGCCCCGGTATACGCGCAGGCAGCGCAAAGCGGGCAGCAGCAGGCTGGAGAGCAACAATCGGCGCCAGGATGCGACGCCGCAACAATCCGGGAGCAGGCGAACCCTATTCCGACGGTTACGGTGCAACAGCCGGGGCCGCCACCGCCTCCCGCGGCCGCTAAAAAGATTTCGGATACTGGCTCAAGAGAATATTCGTACGGCAAGCCGTGGTTTCCGACGATTCTGGCGCCGTACACGCAAATGGAAATCCCGATGCCCGATCTGGTGAATACGCCGGACATCGATGGATTCATCCAGAATGGCAAGTTGACGCTGAGTCTGCAGGATGCGGTCGCGCTGGCGTTGAAGAACAATCTTGATATCCAAGTGCAACGATACAACCCATGGATTGCGGAAGCGGCTGTGTTGAAAGCGCGCGCTGGGTCCGAACGGAACTTTTGACCCGCTGTATCAATTTATGGCCGGAGATCAGATCTCGAATTCGCCCGTCAGCAACCCGTTCATCAGCGGTACTGGTTCGGCAAGTCTCTCGGCGATCGCTTCGCATACTTTCTCAGTACAAAACAAGTATTCGCAATCGTTTTCCACCGGCACCGCGTTTCAATACTCACTAAGCGGGTCACGGCAATCCACCGGCGCGGCGAACATTTTCAATCCGGCGGTGCAGACATCGATGAACGTGGGGGTGTCGCAGCAATTGTTGCGGGGATTTGGAAAGCTGGCGAACGATCGATTCTTGTACGTCGCGCAGAATTCGAAGCAGATCAGCGACGCGGCGTTCAAACAATCGGTGCTCGCGGATATCACCACCGTGGAGCTCGATTACTGGGAACTGGTGTTTGCCCGGCAAAACGTAACGGTGCAACAGCAGGTTCTCGCGACTGCTCAACGAAACCTGGATGACGATCGAAAACAGGTGCAGATTGGAACGATGGCTCCTCTCGACGTGACCAGCGCGGAATCAAACGTCGCGGGCGCACAACAAGGGTTGATTCAGGCGCAGACTACTTTGCTGCTGGATCAGACGGTGCTGCTAAGCGTGATCACGAAAAATCCGGTCGCGCATAACCTCACGAACATCGAAATCGTACCGACGGACAACACATATATTCCGGAAGTCACGGAGAATCTGGCGCTGGATCAAGCGGTGAAAGAAGCTCTTACGAACCGGCCCGACTATCAGGAGTCGCTGATTCAGCTGAAGAGCGACGATATCAACGTTCGCGCGGATCGAAAATGAATTGTTGCCGACGTTTACGCTTTCTGGCAGCTACGGTTGGTCAGGGCTGGCCGGAATTGAATCACTTTCTGGCTCCACGATTCCTGGGACATTCACCGCGGATTTGCAGGCTCCGATCGTGGATCAAAACGGTAACGTAATCGCGAATGAGTTCCTGTCAGTACCGGTAAGCGGCCCTTCCAGTACGAGCACGACCGGACTGGGAACGGCGCTGAGTGATCTCTTCACGAATAAATTTCCGACCTACGGAGCGTCGCTGAATTTACGTTGCCCGTGCGCAACCGTTCCTCGCAAGCAGACAGCATCACAGCGCTACTGACGCAACGCCAGGATTTGACGAGATTGCAGTACGCGCAGAATCAAATTGTGGTGGACGTGCGAACCGCACAAATCAATTTGCAACAGGCTCGCGCATCGCTGGAAGCGGCGCAAGCGACGGTGAAATACCAGCAGCAAGCTGTGGAAGCGACAGGAAAAGGAATTTCAATTCGGAACGTCTTCCGCGTTTACCGTCGTTCAACAGCAACAATTGTTGGCAACCGATGCAGGCGCACTGGTTCGAGCCGAAGTGAACCTCGTGGAAGACAAGGTGCAATTCGACCGAGCAATGGGCCGCACGTTCACCGTGAACAATATCTCCGTGGAAAGCGCGCGCAATCAGACGAATGGATCGCCGCTGATTCCGGGGACTATGAGCAACGGGCAACTAGCGTCGGCGCCGTCGGCAGCAACAGGAGCGACGCGGAACGAATGGTTCTGCTGCCACAACTGGGAACCGCCGGCAGTTCCAAAAATGCGCGACCAGCAATAAACCAGGACGTTGGCATTTATTGCTAGCGTATTTCTCAAATGGAATTTACAAAGACCCGGGGCATGCGCCTCGGGTCTTTTTGTATCCGTATGCGACGACGTTTGCGCGAATCCCTGCTTTGTTTTCGTTGATAGCTCTGTGAGAATAGATGCAGCATTTGAGAATTGATCCGGGCCGATCATGGCCGAAAAACCCAGCTCGACTTCAAACGTAATCGAAAAAGATCAGGAACGGCGCACGCCTTCCGCTGCCGAACAGCGGTGGGAAGAGAAGGTGCTGAAGCCGACGCTGGAAAAATCTCCCGAGCGAGCGGCCGAATTCACCACGGTTTCCGGCTATCCGATCAAGCGGCTGTACACAGATGCCGATCTCGCGGGGTGGGACGCGCATCGCGATCTGGGATTCCCGGGCGAACCTCCCTACACGCGCGGAATTCACGCCACGATGTATCGCGGACGCCCGTGGACGATGCGGCAGTTCGCGGGATTTGGCACCGCGGAAGATACCAACCAACGATTTCGATATTTGCTGGGACAAGGCCAGACGGGACTTTCGGTCGCGTTCGATTTGCCCACGCTGATGGGATACGACTCCGACCACGCGCTCTCGGAAGGCGAAGTCGGAAAGTGCGGAGTGGCGATCAGTTCGCTCGCGGATATGGAAGTGTTGTTCGACAAGATTCCGCTGGCGGACGTGACGACTTCAATGACCATCAATTCGCCCGCCGCAATTATTTGGGCGATGTATCTCGCGGTTGCGGAGAAACAGGGCGCGGATTGGAAAGCAATTTCGGGCACGCTGCAAAACGACATTCTGAAGGAATACATCGCGCAGAAGGAATACATCTATCCGCCGGAACCCTCGATGCGGCTGGTGATCGATACATTTGAGTTTGGAACAAAGAACACTCCGAAATTCAATACGATTTCGATCAGCGGATATCACATTCGCGAGGCGGGCTCGACGGCGATTCAGGAATTGGCGTTCACGCTGCGCGACGGAATCGAATATGTGGATTGGGGCATTGCGGCGCGGAATGAATGTGGACGAGTTTGGGCCGCGGCTGTCGTTCTTTTTCAACGCGCATAACGATTTTTTCGAGGAGATTGCGAAGTATCGCGCGGCGCGCCGAATCTGGCACACGGCGATGAAAGATCGGTTTGGCGCCAAGAGCGCGCGCACATGGGCGCTGCGATTTCACACGCAGACGGCGGGATGTTCTCTCACCGCGCAGCAACCGTACAACAACGTGGTGCGCACGGCGATCCAGGCGCTGGCCGCGGTGATGGGCGGGACTCAATCGCTGCATACAAATTCGCTGGACGAAGCGTGGGCGCTGCCGACGGAATTTGCGGCGACGGTGGCGTTGCGCACGCAGCAGATCATCGCCCACGAAAGCGGCGTGACGAATACAGTGGACCCGCTGGGTGGCTCGTATTTTGTTGAGGCGCTAACCAACGAAGTTGAAAAGGGCGCGTGGGAATACATCGAGCGGATTGATGCGCTGGGCGGAATGGTGGCGGCGATCGAGCGAGGATATCCTCAGCGCGAAATCGCGGAGGCTGCGTACAAGTACCAGGTAGCCGTCGATCGCAAAGAGAAAATAATTGTTGGCGTGAATGATTACGTTACGGACGAAAAGCCGCTGGATATTTTGCAGATTGATGAGACGGTGGCGGAGCGGCAGTCGGTGCGGCTGAAGAAATTGCGCGCGGATCGGTCGTCGGATGAAGTCGCGCGGCGCTTGGCTGGGCTGCGCAAGGCTGCCAGCGGCAAAGAAAACATGATGCCGTATATTTATGACGCGGTGAAAGCGTACGCGACGCTCGGCGAAATTTGCGACGCGCTGCGCGAAGTGTTCGGGACGTATGAAGAGGTGGCGATCACGTGAGTGCTCTGCGTTTCTCGCTCCCAAGGTTTCATAACTGGCGCCGCGGAACTATGATCGAGTCTCGCGAAATTCTCCGTGTTCTCTGTGTCTCTGTGGTGAATGCGCCTTGACTGACAACGAACTAACTCACGAGATCCTCGGCTGCGCGATTGAAGTCCATCAGCAACTTGGGCCGGGATTACTCGAATCCACCTACGAGACGTGCCTAATTCACGAACTCGAATCACAGGGATTGAGAGTATCCGCCCAACATCCATTGCCACTCACTTACAAGGGCATCAAACTAGAAGCGGGTTACCGACTTGATTTGTTGGTCCAAGATCGAATCGTTGTCGAACTAAAGGCCGTCGATAGACTCGCGCCGATTCACGAGGCGATTTTGCTCACGTACTTGCGCTTATCGCGCCGTCGTGTTGGGTTGCTGATAAATTTCAATGTGCCAGTATTGAAGGATGGCGTGCGGCGCATGGTGCTCGATCAAATCAGTCCACCACAGAGACACAGAGAACACGGAGAATGCTTGGAGACCGAGGCGATTACTTCGGCCGCAGAGCAGAGAAACCCGAATGCCTGACAAAAAGATTCGAGTGTTGATCGCCAAGCCCGGTCTGGATGGCCACGACCGCGGCGCGAAAATTATTGCCCGTGCGCTGCGCGATGCCGGCATGGAAGTGATCTACACCGGCTTGCGGCAGACGCCTGAAATGATTGCGTCCGCTGCCGTGCAGGAAGATGTGGATGTGATTGGGCTTTCGATTCTGAGCGGCGCGCATAACACGCTTGGTCCGCAATTGATGGAGCTGCTGCGCAAAAAAGAAATGACGGACGTGATGGTGCTAATCGGCGGAATTATTCCCGAGGCAGACATTCCGAACCTGAAGAAAATTGGGATTTCCGAAATTTTTCCTCCGGGAACGAATACGCAGAATATCGTGGCATATATTCGCGAGCATTTGCCGGCCCGCGGTTAATCTTCGCGTGGCGGCCACTTCTTCCCTTCGCACTTCGCGCCGCGGTGAAATATTACTAATTGAGTTGTGCGATGCGAGCGGATTTCCGCGGTTGTCGCGCGATGTGCTGGGGAAATTGTTGGAGGCATGCAATGAACTGTCGCGCGATGCGGTGGTCTGCGCTGCCGTAGTTACCGGAACTGAGAAATGTTTCGCGGCGGGCGCAGAGCTGACCGAAATCGCCGAATTGGATGGCGCGTCGGCGATCGAATTCGCCGCGCTGGGACAATCGGTGATGAAGCGAATCGCCACCAGCGCGAAGCCGTTTGTCGCAGCGATTCGCGGCTATTGCATGGGCGGCGGATTTGATTTGGCGATGGCTTGCCATCTACGCATTGGCACACCGGATGCCGTGTTCGCGCATCGCGGCGCAGCTCTTGGAATTATCACGGGGTGGGGAGGCACACAGCGTTTGCCAGCGCTGCTCGGTCCGCGCGGGAGAAGCACCGCGATCGAATTGATGACTACGGGACGAGAGATGCGCGCAGAGGAAGCACTGCACAATTCCCTGCTCTCGCGAATCGTCGAGCCTGTGCAGCTCATTGATGAAGCCGTTGTGGTGGCGCGAAGCGCCGCTAAACACGCACTCGCGCGCGGCTTTCGACCGACGTATACTTCTGAGCCGCACACTTGATTCGAAGCGGAGAGGAAATACACTTGGCAGGCTCTGAATTGGAAACTCGCGTTGCGCGCGATTCGGCTGAATTCAAAAAGAATACGCGCGCGATGATTAACCTCTTCACCGAATTCAAGAACGACGAAGAGAAAATCCGCGAGGGCGGCGGCGCGAAAGCGATCGAATCGCAACACAAGAAGGGCCGGCTCACGGCGCGCGAGCGCATCGCCAAGCTGATCGATCCCGGAACAAACTTTTTCGAACTTGGAATTTACGCCGCATACGAAATGTACGAAGAATGGGGCGGCGCTCCCGCGGCGGGCACAGTTACAGGCCTTGCGCACGTAGCAGGACGGCAGGTGATGATCATCGCGAATGATGCGACGGTGAAAGCCGGCGCGTTTTTTCCGATGACCGCGAAAAAAGTGATTCGCGCGCAGAACATCGCCATCGACAATCATATTCCCACAATTTATCTGGTGGATTCGGCGGGAGTTTTTCTGCCGTTGCAGGAAGACGTGTTTCCCGATACCGACGATTTCGGCCGCGTGTTTCGCAACAATGCTGTGATGAGCGCGATGGGCATTCCGCAGATCACCGCGATCATGGGGATGTGCGTCGCGGGCGGCGCGTATCTCCCGGTGATGTGCGATCACATTTTGATGACGGAAGGCTCGGGATTATTTCTCGCAGGACCTGCGCTGGTGCAGGCTGCGATCGGCCAGAAAGTTTCTGCCGAAGAACTTGGCGGCGCGAAAATGCACTCGCAAATCAGCGGTACGGTGGATTTTCGCGAGCCGGATGACGAATCTTGTCTCGCGCGAGTTCGCGCGCTCGTCGACAAAATGGGGCACAAACCCGGCGCGCCATTTGACCACAAGCGGGAGGAACCGGCGCTCTTCCCCGAGGAAGAAATCTACGGAGTTTTTCCGGCTGCTTCCGGCAAGCCTTACGATATGCACGAGGTGATCGCGCGAATCGTTGACGGCAGTAAATTTGAAGAGTATCGCGCGGAATACGGCCAGACAATTTTGTGCGGCTATGCGCGAATCGGCGGCTGGGCTGTGGGAATCGTGGCGAATCAAAAACAGCACGTTCACACTGCTGCTCCGCACACTGGCGAGCCGCGAATGGAATTTGGCGGCGTGATTTATCCGGAATCGGCGGAAAAAGCTTCGCGATTTATCATGGACTGCAATCAGAATCTGGTGCCGCTGATTTTTCTGCACGACGTAAACGGATTCATGGTTGGCAAAGAAGCCGAGTGGAGCGGAATTATTCGCGCCGGGCGCGAAAATGGTGAACGCGGTTTCGAATAGCGTGGTGCCGAAGATCACCGTGATTTGCGGCGGAAGTTTTGGAGCGGGACATTACGCGATGTGCGGCAAGGCCTACGATCCGCGATTTATTTTTGCGTGGCCCACCGCGCGCTACGCGGTGATGAGCGGAGATTCCGCGGCGAGCACGCTGCTCGAAATAAAAATAAAGCAACTCGAGCGCGAAGGCAAAAAGCTCTCGGACAAAGACAAAAACGAATTGCGCGAAACAATCCGCGCGACGTACGAGCACCAGACCGATCCGCGCTACGCGGCGGCGCGCTTGTGGGTGGACGCGATCATCGATCCCGCGCAAACGCGCGAGGCTCTGGTGTGGGCGCTGGAATCGGCTGCGCTGAATCCTGAAGTGCGCGAATTCAAAACCGGAGTATTGCAGACGTGACGGATACCGTAAAAATTATCGAATGCCCGCGCGATGCGTGGCAGGGCTTGCCGAAAATAATTCCCGCCGCACGAAAAGTGGAATATCTCACCGCGCTGGTGCAAGCGGGATTCCGCCACATCGACGCGGTAAGTTTCGTTTCGCCGAAACACGTCGCGCAGACGGCCGATAGCGAGCAGGTGATGCGCGAACTGGAACCGGTGCTTGCCGCGGCGCGCACAGGCAACGACGCCATCGAGACCATCGGGATCGTGGTGAACGAACGCGGCATGGAACGCGCGCTCGAAACTCCGGGCGTGACCACCCTCGGCTATCCCTATTCGATCTCCGCATATTTTCGCCGCGCGAATGCGAATATGACGCGCGCGGAATCGCGCGCGATGGTGGAGAAATTGCGCGCGGGTACAAAAGCCGCCGGCCGCGATCTAGTCGTCTACATTTCGATGGCATTTGGAAATCCGTACGATGAGCCGTGGGGTGCGGAAATTGTGGAAGACACGCTGATTTGGCTGAAAGACGCGGGCGTGCGCACTGTTTCGCTCGCGGATACGGTGGGCACCGCGTCGCCCGAGCAGGTCGGCGAACTATTCAACGCGATAAAGAATTGCGTCGCGGGCGTCGAGCTTGGCGTTCATCTGCACAGCCGCCGTGAAAACGCCGCGGAAAAAGTTTTGGCGGCATACGAAGCTGGTTGCCGCAGATTCGATGGCGCGCTCACGGGACTTGGCGGCTGCCCGTTCGCTGGCGATGAACTTGTGGGAAATATTCCCACCGAAATTGTGATTGAGACGCTTACTAAGCTTGGCGTCGAGACAGGAATATCGCTCGGCGAGTTGGTCCCCGCGCTCGACATGGCGATGAAATTGCGCCGTGAATTCGCCTACGTCGAGACCGTGCAATGAATTTCGAAACTCTCACGCTCGCGCTTGAATCAGGGCTTGCGACGATCACTCTGAACCGTCCCGAAAAGCGCAACGCAATTTCCACGCAGATGATCGAGGAATTGTTGGCCGCGCTCGATGAAATTGAAAAAGCCCCGGCGCGCGTGGCAATCATCACTGGCACCGGCGCTGCATTTTGTTCAGGCATGGATCTCGATGCGCTGAAAGCGCTCGCCAGCCAATCGCACGAACAAAATCTCGAAGATTCCCGCCGAATGGCGCGGATGTTCCGCCGGCTTTGGTCGTTTCCGAAGCCGCTCATCGCCGCTGTAAATGGCGCGGCGATCGCCGGCGGCTGCGGCATCGCGACCCTCTGCGATTTCACGATTGCCGTTCCCGACGCGAAATTTGGCTACACAGAAGTTCGCATCGGATTTCTTCCCGCACTCGTTTCTGTATTTCTCGTGCGGCAGATCGGCGAAAAATCCACGCGAGACTTATTGCTCACCGGAAGAATTATCGATGCCGAAGAAGCGCGCCGCTTCGGCCTGGTAAATCAAATAGTTTTTCCGGAAAAATTGATGGACACCGCGAGACTGTTCGCAGCCTCGCTCGTGGAATCGAGCCCAACCAGCGTCATCCGCACAAAGAAATTGCTCACGGATTCTGTAGCCGCCGAAGTGGACGCCGCGCTCGAACGCGCCATCGCGGAAAATGCCGCCATCCGCGCGACCGCCGATTTCAAAGAAGGCCTCGGCTCATTTCTCGAAAAGCGCCGGCCGGTTTGGACGGGCCGCTGATGGGTGAATTCTCCGAAACTACGGTGCGCGTCCGTTACGCGGAGACCGATCAGATGGGCGTGGTCTACCATGCGAATTTTTACGTGTGGTTCGAAGTGGGCCGCGTGGAATTTCTGCGCGACGCCGGCGTAAATTACAAAGAAATGGAAACGAAAGACGATTGCTTCATCGTCGTCGCAGAATCGAGCTGCCGCTATCGCAAACCCGCGCGCTATGACGAAGTGATTCGCGTGCGCACGCGCATCGCAAAAGGAAATTCGCGAATGTGCCGCATGGAATATGAAGTGTTGAATGACGAATCGGGCGAACTGCTCGCCACAGGTGGAACCACTCACGTATTTTGCGATCGTAACGGACGCCCAAAATCGCTGCCCGCGCAGTACCGCAAATATTTCTTCGAGCCCGGCCTCGAACCTGTGAAAATGGATCATTAGCCATGCCAGCGAGCGAAACACTTTTCATCGACGGGAACACGCTCACATTTGAAGCGCTGTATCGCGTGGCGCTCGATGGCGCTCGCGCTGAGCTGGCGCCCGCCGCGCGAAAACAAATGCTCGCGTCGCGCGCGGTAGTGCAGCGAATCGCCGACGAAAATAAAACCGCGTACGGTGTGAACACAGGTTTTGGCGAATTAGCCGAAGTGCGAATCTCGCACGATCAAATTAAACAGCTGCAACTAAATCTTGTGCGCAGCCACGCGTGCGGTGTGGGTGCGCCGCTTGAGGAATCCGAATCGCGCGCGATGATGGTGCTCCGCGCCAACGCGCTCGCAAAAGGTTTTTCCGGCGTGCGGCCGCTGGTCGTCGAAACGCTTTGCGAAATGCTTAACAAGCGCGTGCATCCGGTAATTCCCGCACAAGGATCGGTGGGCGCGTCGGGTGATCTCGCTCCTCTCGCGCATCTAGCGCTCGTTGCAATCGGCGAAGGCGAAGCGATGTACGAAGGCGCACGAATCTCGGGCGCCGATGCGATGAAACGCGCAGGAATTACGCCGCTGGCTCTCGAAGCAAAAGAGGGACTCTCTCTATTAAATGGCACGCAGGGAATGCTCGCGTTGCTCTCGCTCGCGCTGCGCGAAGCGCGCATTCTCGCAGCAACCGCCGATGTTGCTGCTGCGCTTTCTCTCGATGCGCTAAAGGGCTCGCCCGCCGCGTTCGATCCGCGCATCACTCAAGTTCGTCCGCATCCTGGGGCGATCGCCGTTGCCGCAAATCTCACGCGATTAATTGCGGGCAGCGAAATTCGCGAATCGCATCGCGCTGCGGATAAAGATCCTCGTGTGCAGGATGCTTACAGTCTGCGCTGCACCCCTCAGGTGCATGGATCGGTGCGCGACGCGCTTTCACAAATCGCGGCCGTCCTCGCAATCGAATTAAATAGCGCGACTGACAATCCTCTCGTTTTCCCAAGCGGCGACGGCGGAGAAATTATTAGCGGCGGAAATTTTCATGGCCAGCCGCTAGCGATGGCCGCGGATCAAATGGCCGTCGCGCTCGCAACTCTCGGCGGAATTTCAGAGCGCCGCGTTGCGCAGATGACGAATCCGCAAACGAGCCTACTTCCTCCGTTTCTAACGAAAGAACCCGGCCTCAATTCCGGCTTCATGATTTTGCAAGTTGTCGCGGCTGCTCTCGCCAGCGAATTGAAGACGCAATCCACGCCGCATTCGGTAGATTCGATTCCTACGTCAGCCGATCAGGAAGATTACGTTTCAATGGGAATGGCCGCAGCGAAGCGAATCAGGCCAATGCTCGATAATTTGCGCCGCGCAATCGCGATTGAACTGCTTTCCGCGTGCCAGGGAATCGATTTACTCGCGCCACTTCGCACCGGAACATTTGCGCAAGGAGCGATGGAAATTGTGCGGCGCGTCTCGCCGCGCCTCGATACCGATCGCTCGCTGGCTGGGGATATCGAAGCGGTTGCGAAAGAAATTGCGGCAGGAAATTTCGCGGCGATCGTAGGGTCAAACTAGAGACGCGAGCGCGCAGCGTCACGTCAACTTCTGCCGCAGAAAAGTTCCCAATCGAAATCCTGCGATATAACTAAACGGCGCCAACTCCAACGAATAGTGCCCGCAAGGAAGATCAAGCGTTTCGCAATTCACGCCGTGTTCGCGCAATGACGCGTACATCTTCGCCGTAAATTCCGGAAGAAAAGTTGGATCGTATTTTCCGCTCACCGCGAAAAACGAATGTCCGGTTGCTGCGAGCTTCGCGAGATACGGCACCGGGCTAATCGGCGACCAAAAATGCCGCAACTCATCTCCCGTAACTTTTGTTCGCAAGCTTTCCCATACGTGCGCGGTGGTCATTCCTTCGCGCACTACATCGCCAAAATAAGTTGAGACGTGCAAAAATCCGCCCGCGCGCGCCAACGGCTCATGGGCGAGCGTAATGCAGCCGATGCTGGAACCAATACTGGTCCCAACGAGCCCGAGAAATCTGTATCCGCGCTGCGCGAGCCAATACAAACAACGCCGCGTATCCAACACAGCCTGCCGATTCGCCTGCAACGTAAGACCGATATTCGCGCCCACAAGTTGATCCGCGCGCTCATGCCCCTCGGCACGGCGTAAATCGTGGTACGGCATACTCATCCGCAAAACAGTGATGCCAAGTTTGTTGAGCCACAGACAAAGGTTCTGCTGCCCGTGCCACTTCGCATTCCAATTGGGAAGCAGCACGACGGCGGGCCCGTTATTCCCTGCCGGAAAAAATTGAGCGACAACTCGATTGTTCTCCGCTGACGGCGTTTCAATCTCGCTCGTAAAAGTCAGCAGCGCTTTCGCGCGCGACCCATTCGCATTATTCGGCTCGAGCTTGTAATCCCGCGCCGGAGTCGCTGCGAACCACTCATCGCTCGCCGCAATTGTTTCGTCAACCCAGCGATTTAGGAATGCGCGGGGATCTGGTTCATCGCGGCGGCCGCCGATATGTTCCAGCCCCCATTCAAATGGGAAAACGCGGCGATTGTTGTCGGTCGTCCACCGCGCATGCTCGTAGCGGCGAATTCTGTGTTCAAGCCAGGACATTTAGGTGAAATTCAAATATAGGGAGCACAGCCAAAGTAGTCAAACAGAGCCGCTAAAAGTGGTTACGCTCAGTCGGCAAATCGCAACCCAAAGCCCGCAAAACACTCCATTAAATCGACCGAATTTCCATAGTTTCATTGGTTAGGCATCGGGCACGACTGTACCCACGGTACATTGAGGCGCGCGCATCGTTGTGGCAGATTCAAAGTGTGGCCGGCCTCTATGCTGTAGTACTAGGGATTCTGATCGGCAGCTTTCTGAACGTGTGCATCCTGCGGATACCTGAGGGCGGGTCCGTCTCGAAGCCGCGCTCGCGCTGCCCGCATTGCCGTAAGCCCATCGCGTTTTACGACAATGTTCCGGTGGTGAGCTGGCTGGTGCTGGGCGGCAAATGCCGGCACTGCAAGGCTCGCATTTCGCCGATGTATCCGGCGATTGAAATTCTCACCGGATTGCTGTTTTACCTGGCGTATCGCGTGTTTGGGCTGAATGTTGTGGGCGCGAAGTGGGCGATATTTTCTGCAGTGCTGGTGGTGCTTACAGCCACCGATATTCGCGTGCGAATTTTGCCTGATCTGGTGAATCTTACTGGCGCGATCATCGGGATTCTGCTGAGCTTCTTTATCGCGCCGACAGATGGCTCGGCGATGTGGCTCGCGAATAAAGTGTTCGATTTTCCGCCACCGCAGCCGGTGCTTTCGTTTGCGGATGCGCTGATCGGCGGTCTGGCCGGCGCAGGTTTGCTGTGGATCGTGGGAGAGGGATATTTCAAGTTGCGCGGGCGCGAAGGCATGGGCCTGGGCGACGTGAAGATGATGGGCATGGCCGGAATTTTTCTGGGATTGAAGCGGACAATGCTGACGATTCTCGTCGGCTCTCTGCTGGGAAGCGTGATTGGCATCGTGTTAATTCTGGCGACGCGCAAGGGCCGCGATTACGAACTGCCATTTGGCGCATTTCTCGCGGGCGGCGGAATGCTCGTCGTTTACTACGGCACGCTTGCGATTAATTGGTATTCAGGATTTCTGCGGTAAGCGAATTTAGAAATGGCTCCGCACATCAACAATTCGGCGCAGTGGTCTATGTGGGTCGGGCTCGGCGTGGTGCTGGTGGGATTCATCATGCTCAGCGTGTACGCGTTTAGCACCTTGATGAGACGGCGCATGCTGCGCGGAAATAAATCGCTTGATTCCACGGGCGCGCCGCGTTTGCGGGAAGATAATCCCAGCGCGTTCGTAACGGCTTCGATGCAAGCCGTGATTCAGAAATTGCGAGATCAGGAAAAAGAACTTGCGCAGCTTCATCTGCGCGAAAAAGAGCGCGCGCAACAGACCGAGCGGTTGAGCGAAGCCGTCACGCGCAACATGCCGGCCGGATTGCTGGTCGTAAATTCCTCCGGATTAGTTGCCAGTTCGAATCCCGCAGCGGAATCCGCGTTGGGAATTCGAGCGATGGCGTTCCACCGATATACGGATGTGCTTGGACCCGATACTCCGCTGGTCCGCATGCTTGCGGAATGCCTGGAACACGGCGCAACCTTCCGCCGCGAACAAGTGGAGTACACCACTCCCGAACATGATCTGCGTCAACTTGGCGTAACGATTTCTCCGATCTCCACCAAGCCTGGCGAAATTTCCGGCGCACTGTGTTTGTTGAGCGACCTCACCGAACTCGCCGCGCTGCAAAAACAAATTCAAGTGAAAGAAAGTCTTGCGGCGCTCGGCGAACTTTCCGCCGGCATCGCGCACGAATTCAAAAATGCGCTCGCGACGATTTCCGGCTACGCGCAAATGATTCGCACCGAAGCCGAAAACGACGACGTGCGCGAAAACTCGGAACGCATTCTGGACCAAACTCGCGCGATCACGCACGTGGTGACGGAATTCCTCAAGTTTGCGCGGCCGCTGGCGATCGCCGATGAAGAAGTCGCGGCCGAATCGCTAGTTGAGCGCGTTGCGACGGAATTGCGCGAGTCTTTCCCAAGCGTGCCCATCTCCATCGAAGGCGACTTCGCAGAAATTACCGGTGACGAAGGGCTTTTGCGACAAGCATTGCTGAACCTGATGCGCAACGCGGTGGAGGCCGCGGGCGGGCAGGCCTTTGGCGCGCGCGTGACCGTCCATGGCAGTAAGGAACACAGCGCAGCCAAACTTACGCAGCGAATTTCGATTGCAGACAACGGCCCCGGAATTCCACAGGAAGATTTGCCGAAAGTATTTCTTCCCTTCTTCACCACGAAAGCGCAAGGCACGGGACTCGGCCTCGCGATCGTACAAAAAATTATCGTGCAGCACGGCGGCACCGTGGAGGCACGCAATCTCTCAGAAGGCGGAGCGGAATTTGTGGTGTGGCTGCCCGGGCGGCAAAGCGTGCAGGAAACCGCGGCGTCCGCATCAGCTTCGGCACGAGTTTAGTGAACAAGTTTATTGGATCGGGAGCAGGCCAAGTGCCCGCTTCGGAAAGGCAGCATCGCATGGTATCTCGCAGCGTAATTTCTATCACGGCAGGAACACTCCTGATATTCGGCGGAGCAATCGCGTCTGCCGCACCGCAGGCACAGAGCAGCCAACAAACTACCGCGCAAACCTCGCAGAACCAGATGCAGGCCCAATCGGGAGACACACAATTTTCTCCTCCCGTGCAGCCGCAGGTATCGCTGGGCGACGCCGCTCGAAAAGCGAAAGAGCAAAACAAAACTGCAAAGCCATCGAAAACATTTACGAACGACGATTTATCGGCGCTTCACGATAAGGGCATCTCTACCGTTGGCCAGCAACCCGGTGCGACACCTCCAGTTGCGGGAGATTCGACCGCAGCGCCCGCCGCTGCGACGAAACCAGCGGAAGATAAAAATAGCGAACAGTACTGGCGCAAGCGATTCGCGGACTTGAGAACAAAAATTGCCGATACGCAAAAAGAACTCGACGTATTGCAGCGTGAACTAAATCTCGCGCAACGCGAGTTCTACTCCGATCCGAACGTAGCCCTGCAACAGCAGCACAGCCGCGATGACATCAACACCAAGACCGACAAGATCGACGAAAAGAAAAAACAATTGGCCGATCTTGAGCAACAGCTTTCCGATCTGACCGATGAACTGCACCGCGCTGGTGGAGATGCCGACTGGGGCCGCTAATCACTTTCCATTCATCCGAAGTACAAGCGACCGGCGCGGCTGATGAAGCTGCGTCGCAGACGAACGCGGTAATTAGCTCCGCACAACCGCGGAACTCCGCTCGTACGGCACCCGCTCGCGTAATCGATAATAGAGCTTGCCCAATGGAACCGATTCTTCTCGTCGAAGATAAAAACGAATTGCGCGCGATGCTTCGCAAGGCGCTCGAGCGCGCGGGCTATACCGTGGAAGAAGCTGGCGACGGTACAGCTGCGGTAAATCGCGTTCGCGCGCGACGATATTTGTTGGTGCTCACAGACTTGAAATTGCCCGGGCGTTCCGGCATCGAGATTCTGCGCGAAACAAAAGACGCCGACCCGACGATTCCGGTAATTCTGATCACTGCGTACGGCTCAATCGAAGAAGCTGTCACCGCGATGAAAGAGGGCGCGTTCGACTTCATTCAGAAGCCTGTGGACCTGGATCACTTGAAATTGATCGTGGGCCGCGCCGCTCAGCAACAAGACTTGCTGCGGGAAAATATTTTATTGCGCGAAGAATATTCGCAGCGCTACGGATTTCCGCGCATCGTCGGCGAACATCCCAGCATGAAAGAAGCCACGACGCAGATTCAGCGCGTAGCTGCTGCGGATTCCACAGTTCTATTGCTGGGCCCAAGTGGAACAGGCAAAGAACTATTCGCGCGCGCCGATGCATCATCTTTCGCCGCGACGCGAGCAGCCGTTTGTTGCGCTGAATTGCGCGGCGATTCCCGATGGCCTTGTGGAGAACGAACTCTTCGGCCACGAGCGCGGCGCATACACCGGCGCTGGGGCCCGAAAAATCGGCAAGCTCGAAATGGCGCATCACGGAACTCTTTTCTTGGACGAAATCGCCGAACTGCCGATGGCGATGCAATCGAAACTTTTGCGCGTTCTCGAAGAGCGATGCTTTGAACGCGTGGGCGGTACGCAATCGGTTGAAGTAGATGTACGGATCGTGGCCGCAACAAATAAGGATCTTCGCGCCGCGATCGAGGCGAAAACTTTTCGCGAAGATTTATTTTTTCGTGTGTCTGCCGTACCCGTTACCATTCCTCCGCTTTCGCAGCGCGGAGATGATGTGATCATGCTCGCGGATTATTTCCTGGAACGCTTTCGCCAGGAATTCCGCAAGCCCGGCTTGAAATTTACCGTCGATGCGCGCGCACGATTAAAAGAATACGCGTGGCCCGGAAACGTTCGCGAACTACAAAACACCATCGAACGCGCCGCGATTCTCGCCGATGGCGATGTAGTTGATGCCGCTGCGTTGCAACTTCCTGCTCCCCGCCCTGTGGCCGGCGAAATGCCACCTGGCATGCTGAACGAGGGATTCACGTGGGAGGGCACGCTGGATGACGTGACCTCACGCGCCGTGGAACATATTGAGCGATTCAAAATTGCCGCAGCGTTGCGCGATTGCAAATGGAATAAGAGCCGAGCCGCCGAACGGCTCGGCGTCTCTTACAAAACTCTCCTGAATAAAGTCCGCTCGCTGGGTTTGGAACAATAACGCCGCAGCAGCACTACTTCCCCACTATTTTCTCGTTCGTGTTTTTCCCACTCAGAAGATTTACGTACGAGTTCCGCGATGAAATCCCACGGAACCGCCTGTCCACAGCTCATAGCTCACATCGGAAAAACCGGCGGCGCGCATCAAATCTGCGAGCGCATCGGGTGCCGGAAACTTCGACACCGAACTTGGCAAATACGAATACGCGAACGAGTGGCCGGAAATCATCCGGCCAAGCCGCGGAAGCACGTGAGTGAAATACCAGCGATACAACGGACCGAACACCGCACCGCGCGGCTCAGAAAATTCTAAAATACCCAGACGACCACCCGGCTTTAAAATACGCGCGAACTCTTTCAATCCATTCTCGTAATTCGCCAGATTTCGAAATCCAAAGGCCAGCGTCACTAGGTCGAAGCTCGCATCGGCGAACGGTAACGACAATGCGTCAGCTTCAAAATATCCCACGAGTTTTCCTGAGTGACTGCCGCCCGCCGATACATGCGCAGATTTTTGCGCCGCTCGCACAAGCATCGGGTGCGCAAAATCTGTACCGAGTACGCTGCCGTTGCCTTCGCGAAGAAGCGCCAACGTGAGATCGCCGGTACCGCAGCAAACGTCGAGTGCCCGCGAATTGTTATTCGCCAACAGGTGGCCGAAATATTTCGCCACGCGGCGGCGCCAAACTTTATCCAGCGACAGTGACAGAAAATGATTTAGAAAATCGTATCGCGGCGCGATACCGCTAAACATTTCGCGCACTTGTCGCGAGGCTTCTCGCTCGTTGCTTACTCCATCGGGTCGCGCGCCAGCAGCCGCGCGGCGCGACGCACTCGCGTCCGTCGATGCTTCGCCGGTCACGACAAGCCGCTCGCTTTTGCGGCAGTTGGGAGCGTTGACAATTCTTTCCACACCGCGGTCACCAAATCGTCCGGCAGTTCGACTCCGCGTTCGACGCGGCCGATGCCGCGCACCAGCACAAATCTAATTTGCCCGCCGCGCGATTTTTTGTCGCCGCGCATCATGGCAAGCAAATCTTTTCCTGACGCTTTCGGCAATTTCGGCAACGGCCCCACGCGGCGAATCAAACGGATAATTCGCGCGCCATCTGGCAGCAACAGATGTCCGCTTGCCAGGCCGAGGAAAACCGCGGCGATCATCCCCCAGCCCACTGCTTCGCCATGCAAAAATCCGCGATACTTCGAAAGCGTTTCGATTGCGTGTCCGTAGGTGTGGCCGAAATTCAGGATTTCTCGCGGCCCGGACTCGCGTTCATCCATCGCGGTGATTCGCGCTTTCATCGCCACGCAGCGCGGAATAACATCCGCAAGGATTTCAGGATCGCGCGC
This sequence comes from uncultured Acidobacteriota bacterium, assembly GCA_963721845.1. Taxonomy (GTDB): domain Bacteria; phylum Acidobacteriota; class Terriglobia; order Acidiferrales; family UBA7541; genus DASTCZ01. The sequence continues at coordinate 268,550 of CAVRKW010000001.1, forward strand.
GAGAATTCGATCCAAATTTTCTTCCAGCGTGCGAAATAAGTTTGGCATCGCCTATCGCTGCGTACTTGATCACTTCATAGAGACCCTGAACGAAATTCGCGCGCGGGCAGAGCTGCCGAGCAATCGCTGGTCGGCAATCACGAGATCGGGCTGGTAGAACGCGCCGACAAGATTTTTCCCTTCTGGCAAATTTACGCCGGTTTTCCCGCCAATCGCGCTATCCACTTGCGCGACTAGCGTGGTGGGTACGTGGACGAGTTTCACTCCGCGCAGATAGGTTGCGGCTACGAAGCCGGCCACGTCGCCTACTACCCCTCCCCCTACTGCGATGATCACCGAGCGGCGGTCAGCGCCTGCGCGGGCTAGCGCGCGGCAGAGGCGCTCTACCGTGGCTAGGTTCTTGGCGGCTTCACGATCGTCGAAGAGGATCGGTGGTACCGGCAAGAGCGATCCGAGCGACTTGCGCACCATTGCGCCGCAATTCCTCCACACTTTGGGCGACGACAGTATGAAGCAGCGTCCGTTTGATGCGACGCGGGCGACGTCCTGGCGCGCGCTTAGCAATGCGCCCTCGCTACAGATTACGCTGTAGCGTTTTGAGGAGCTGCTTACTTGGATTTGGCGTATGTATGGCATGAATCGTGTGAATTTAGCACAACGGCTGATACGCAGGCCGCTTTGCGCGCTAAGTCAGAATATAGTTCCTTCGGCTATCCTGATCGGATAGCTCTCAGGATGACGAGGTGAACACGCAATTTGCGTGGCCGCTTGAAAATGGCATTTCACGTGCGCCATTTGAGGCGTGTAACCGAGCCAAAATATACTTAAGTCGTTTAATATGAATGAGTAAGATAGCGTCGGAGCCTCTTGCCCCTCCCCCTAGGGGTTGTTTTTGGATAGTGTTGATTCTATTAGGGTTAGCTAGTACTATTACTAATAAGTTGTTGTAAACAAATGGTTTAACCCTGTTTTTGGGGTGCAAAACGAGCCCAATTTAGGGGTAGTACTAAAACTAGGTGCTCACTGTGGTGGTGTCCCCCTAAATAGGAAAAGCCCGCGCTGGTTGGCGCGGGCTCGCGTTATTTCCCAGTGACAATATAGCAGGACGGGTAATGGAAGTCCAGGGAGAATCTTCGGAATCATACGTTCAACGCCCTGTTGCACGCGCAACAACGGTGCAATTCCTGAGTAATGAGTAGGTACTTCAAATTTGAGGAGAGTTGAAAGTGCAGAAGCGAGACGGCAAGGCGCTCACCACAGAGACACAGAGGACACGGAGAATTGGAGGTGGGCTGGCTACCGTGCATAAATGACTCGGCGCCCACCGCAGAGTCGCAGAGTGCGCAGAGAACGGCTGGAGAATTCGACTCAGATACCGCGTTGGAGTCGGGCACGCCGCCCCCTCCGAAAGCTGCTAATGGATGTGGCGGGCGATTTCTGGGAGGCTGGTTAGGATTACGTCGCCTATGATTTGTAGGCTTACGGGGCTGAGCTTGTCCAGCGTGTCGCCGGGCGTGTGCCAGTAGGGTACGTTTTCGCCACAGCAATCGATCAAGTCTAGCGCGGGTACGTTGCGATGCATGAAGGGCTGATGATCGTCTTCGTAGGAGAACCTGTCGGACAGGAAAACGCTTTGATAGCCAAGTTTGGCCGCATTATTCCACGCAATGTCGTTCATCCAATCTGGCGCGGAAGCATCGCGGCGGACTTTTAGATCTTTATTGCCGATTAAATCCGCGAGGACCATCGCTTTGATTTTCGAGATTTCTCCCGACGCAGCGAATTTCGCGGCCATCTCGCGGCTGCCGTAGGTGCCGTCGCTATCGTTGTCCCAGTGCTTCATGGCTTCTTCGCCGTCGAAGAAGGCGATCCAAATTGTGGCGGGTTGCGGCTTGCCGCAGAGGACGCGCGCAATTTCAAGCATCACTCCTGTGGATGAGCCGGCATCGTCGGCGCCGACGAAGTTTGTCATCTTGTTGTCTTGCTGATCGATCGTGTCTGTATCGTAGTGAGTGGCCAGCAGAATTACGTTGGAACTCTTGCCTGGAATTTTGGCGACGATATTTTTCATCGCGATGTTTCCGTTGGGAGTTTGCGCGTGAAAGTCGTCGGTATCGATCTGGCAGCCGTAGCTTTTTAGTTCAGAGAGCAAATAATCCTGTAATTTATGAATTGCGTCGGAACCGGGAGGTCGCGGCCCGAAATCGACTTGCTTCTTTACCTGATCGAATGCGCGCTGTCCGCTGAAGCCATCCACGCCGGGATCTTTCGCTGGGGGCAGTTGTGAGGCTTGCGGCGCGGCCGGGAGGGCGGCACTCGCAGCTGGCGGCGTTGCGGACGTGTTGGACGCGGCTTCCGGAGAGTTACTGCCGCACGCTACGGAAATAATTCCAAGCGACGCAGCGCCAGCAATCAGAGCCAGCGCCCGAAATTTTAGTGAGTTCAGTCGGAGTGCCATTCCCTGCCCCCTAACTTGCCAATTGCGCGCGCTGTTTGCGGCGCACCACGGCCCACGATACTACGATGCCAATCAGGTACAAACCGATCATCGGCGCCATGAAAATCAGCATGGTGGTGGCGTCCGGCGTGGGCGTGATGATTGCCGCGACGACGGTGATGATGATGATGGCATAGCGGAAATTTTTCCAGAGAAATTGCGGCGTGACAATTCCAAAAACCGACAAAACCAGAATTACCATCGGCAGTTCAAACATCGCGCCAACTCCGACCAACACGATCAAGAGAAGATCGATGTATTCTTCGGAACTAATCAGCGGCATGAACGGCCCGTTGCCCTGAAAACTTACAAGGAATTTCATCAGGTACGGAACAATCACGTAGTAAGCAAACACGATGCCGCCGAAAAAAAGTAAAGCGGTGGGAACGATGAAGGCGGCTACGGCTTTTTGCTCGCGCTTATAGAGACCTGGCGCGACGAAGAGCCAAACTTGGTACAGCACGTAGGGCGAGGCGAGCACCACTCCGATGTACAATCCGGTGGTGATTACCAGATTCAAGTAGCCGGCAGGATGCGTGTAGATCAGTTTGTCGGGCAGGTTTGCTGCGCGCAACGCGTAGACGATCGGCCTCGCGACAAACGCCAGCACCGGCTTCGCGATTGCGAATCCTGCGAACGCGCCCAGCATGATGGCCGCAGCAGCGTGAATCAGTCGCGTGCGCAATTCAGCGAGGTGCTCGAAGAACGACATGCGCCCCGTGGATTCCTCGGCGACGGGGGTATCAGGCTGGTTTGGATTGGGCATCGGATGGGGGATCTTCGTGAACGGGTTCGGATTGAGCTTCCGCAGCGTCTGCTTCAGCCGAGCGTGCATTTGGAGGAGCCGTAGCGATCGTGCCCGGCGGCGCGATGCTGTGCTCCGGCTGCGGTTCGGCAATCGAGCCAGAGTCCGCGTCGACGGGCGGCGCGATTACATGTTCATCGGGCAGCGGTGTTCCCAACATTTGAACGGCTGGGGTGCTGGTACCGGGCAGACTCGATTGCGCCGAGGCATCGCGCTTGCGGATTTCGGCTTCGCGAGTTTGGCGATCGAGTTCGCGCATTTCGTCATCCACTACGCGGCGCAAATCTCCCGTAATTTTGCGAAATTCGGCCATCGCTTTGCCCAATGTGCGGGCAAGCTGGGGCATCTTTTCCGGGCCGACGGCAATCAGCACGATGACAAAAATGATGATTAGATGGGGGATGCTTAGCATCGCAAGCGTACTTAACTGTTGTCGTTTGCATCATAGAAGAGGCGTCTAGGCCAGTCAATGCAGCCCGGGCGCTATGCTATAATTTAGTGGAAGCGTGAGGTGATCATGGGTTCCAATCGACGCGGCGGGCTGTTGGTGGCCGTGGTTTTGGTGGTATCTGCCGTGCTTGGAGGGATTTACGGGCCCGCAGTGAGAGCGACCGCAGCCGGCGCCTCTGACATCAACGATTCGCGTGAAAAACCTTCACGCAAGTGCTCACCGTAGTGCAGCAAAATTACGCTAATAACAATCGATACGGACAAGATGGTTTACGGCGGCGCGATTCCGGGGATGCTGCGCACGCTTGATCCGCACTCGATTTTCTTTGATTCCCGCCAGTTTACGCAGATGCGCGAAGACCAGGAAGCGCGCTACTACGGCGTGGGAATGTATATCACGCAGCGGATCGACAACAATCGGGTAGAGGTTGTGGTTCCGTTCGAGGGTTCGCCAGCTTACCGCGCGGGGATTCGTCCGGGCGACGTGATCGATAAGGTGGAAGGCAAGCCCGTTACGGGAATGAACACGGCGGAAATTGCGGACCTGTTGAAGGGGCCGCGCGGCACCACTGTAAAAATTTCGATGGATCGAGTGGGCACAGCCGATCCAATGGATTTCACGCTGACGCGCGACGAAATTCCGAAGCATGACGTAGATGCTCCGGTATGGGCGAAGCCTGGAGTGGGATTCATTCGCATCCAAAGTTTCCAGGGTGAAGACACAGCGGAAGATTTCACCGACGATCTGAGAAAGCTCAGCGCCAGCGGAAATCTAGATGGATTGATCATTGACCTGCGCGAAAACGGCGGCGGGTTGCTGAATGCCGCGATTGGAATCGCGGACGACATTCTGGACCGCGGGCAGCTGATCGTGACACAGCGCGGGCGCGTTTCTTCTGCGCGACCGTACTATGCGTCGCATGGTAATCAAGGGATTCGCGTACCGATCGTGGTGCTGGTGAATGGCGATACGGCGTCGGCGTCTGAGATCGTTAGCGGCGCGATACAAGATCATGACCGCGGATTGATCATGGGCGAGCGGACGTTTGGCAAGGGGTTGGTGCAGACGGTGACGGCGATGAGCGAGGGCACCGGGCTGGCGCTGACTACCGCGCACTATTTCACTCCGAGCGGAAGATTGATTCAGCGCGACTACAAGGCTGTGTCTCTTTTCGAGTATCAGTACAACCACAATACTTCCGTGAAGCAGACAGAAGTGAAGCTGACGGATAGCGGGCGGCAGGTGTTCGGCGGCGGCGGAATTACTCCTGACGTGGAATATCACCAGCCGAAATTCACGCCGTTTGAGCAATCGCTGCGCGGTCGCAATGTTTTTTATTTTAGCGATCTGGGAGTCGGTGATTTCACGACCTATTTCCTGGGCACCAAACCGAACGTTACGAAAACATTCACGGTCGACGACAACGTGATGAAAATGTTCCGCGAATTTCTGGACTCGAAAAATATTAAATATACGCGAGCAGGACATCGCGGATAATTCGGACTGGATCAAGCTGCACATCAAGCGCGAAGTTTTTACGGCCCTCTTCGGCCAGCAGGAAGGCTATCGCGTGGAGATGGAAGCCGATCCGGAAATCGCAAAGGCAGCGGAGCAGATTCCGCAGGCCAGGGCGTTGTACGACAACGCGCGGCGCATCGTGGCGGAGCGCACATCGGGCCACGATCCTTCGCATTAGAAATACGTTTTAGCGCAGAGTGAACACATCGATTGCGCGTTTCTGGAATGGGCGTGCGTCGTCTGGTAAAATCTGTGTCCGTGGGCGACTAGCTCAGTTGGGAGAGCGCCTCGTTCGCAACGAGGAGGTCGGGGGTTCGAGCCCCCCGTCGTCCACCAAAAATCCTGATTAAGATTACGTTTTTCGAGATTGGGTGTGAAGGGTCAAGGCCGGAGCCTGAGTCCGCACAACTTCAAATTCGGAATCCTAGACAGTTCCTTCGCGGGAAACTCCCTTCGAATACTCAGACGCATGGGCGCTCGAAGAGACAACAGGTCCGGGCAGATTAGTAATCACTCCAAGGGCTCACCAGATCGCGTTGCTTCGGGCGCTCTGCGGTGTCATGGAGGAGCCATTTTACGTGCTTTACGTTTTGGTTGTTCTCCGAGATTACGGGGAGCCGGGTCGCTATCAAAGCCCGGAGCCTCTCTCCAAGCTGGACCTCTTGGAGTTTCTGAATCGATTTGAGAAATTTTTGGAATCAGACGGTCGTCACCATCTATGGGTCAAGTCGATCGGCGAACCCGATCTTCTCGTTTACGATCGTCACAACTTGATTTACGCGTACGGTTCTTTGGAAAAGTTTCAGGCGATCTTGACGACAGAGGGGCTTGCAGAAACGCCGAGTATCAAAATCCCGTCTCCCCACGTGCACTACTACAATCAAAAATACGACGCCGATTGCCGGCACTACTCGAATACTGGAGCTGGGAACATTTTCTGTTAGGTGAGAACGATGACGGTTGAGCGCGAGGTGCGAGCGATCCGGGACTAACGCACCTCTGCGGCGGACTACTGAGTCGGCTTCGTGAAGACTGAATCAGTCGACTGGGACATTGCATTTCACATCGGTGAGCCGAATCGTGAGGACGGTGGTGGTGCCATCGGGTGAGAGCAGATGCTCCACCAGCACGTACGGATATTGCACTCCGCTTAATTCCCGGTAATCCTGAATTTCAGTGGTGGTGATTACGCCCGCGCCGCCCTGGCCGGTGTTGTCGATGGTGGGTACCAGTAAGCCTGAGGCGACATCGAATCGCTGCGTACCGCCTCCGGTTGTTCGTGGCCTGCGGTCGTGTGCCGCCTGCGGTTGCCCGGGGCCTGCGGTTGCCCGGGGCCTGCGGTTGCCCGGGGCCTGCGGTTGCCCGGGGCCTGCGGTTGCCCGGGGCCTGCGGTTGCCCGGGGCCTGCGGTTGTCCGGGGCCTGCGGTCAGTCGGCGGCCAGGATGACGTCGGACGCCTTGATCACCGCGGTGACCTCCGAGCCAACGGACAGTCCGAGTGCCTGACCGCCTCCACCGTAATCGAGGCCACCAAGCGGGTGCCGCCTGCGTCCAGTTCGACGTTGGAAATGGCCTCGCCATTGTTAATGGCGGTGACGCGGGCGGGATCTGGTTACGGGCGCTCAGCCGCACGGCTGTCACTCCTTGTTATCTGCGCTGCTTCATGGGTGCTGCGACCCTACGCTACCCGCCGGCGCCGTGGCAGGCACCATGCGGTAGCGCGGGCGGCAATACTGACGGGGTGGCCGAATTCCGGGGCAACGCGGATGAGCCGGATCGTCCTGACCGGCCCGGGCGGGACGGCCCCGAGGCCGTCAGTGACTCGCAACAGGCCCGGGCCCGGGTCGAGCCGCGCAGCCAGGCCGAGTACGCCGCCGACCTGGAGCAGCGGGCCGTTTCCGGCTGGGACGGCTCCGGCTCGCGGGATACTGACGGCCGTGATCCGCCGTCCGAGGCGGTCCGGCAGTTCGCGCCGGGGCGCGCAGGACTGCCGGATATCAGCCCCCGGGACGCCGCCGCCTACATCGATAGCCACCGGCGTGACCGGCCGTGGCTCGCCATCGCGTCCGGGTGCCCGGCGGAGGTGCAGCGCCTGTTCGCCGCCCTCGACCAGGGTGGTGGTCACGGCCACATCAGGCACGAGGGCTGGGTCACCGAGGAGATGAACCGACGGCGGGTGGCCTGCCTGGAAGATCCCGCTCAGCCCGATCCGGCCGCGCGCTCCGCCGGGATCGACGGGCTCAAGCCGGGTGATCAGCCGCACCGGTGCCGCCAGACCGCGACCCGGATCACCGATGCCAGTACGTTCGCCGAAGCCTCGCCCGAGGCATCGAGCATCTGAGGGTGCGCGCCGCCCTGGACACGCCGTTTGACCCCGACAGCAAGCCTTTCCCCGTGCAACTGTCACCGAGCGGACACGGGAGATTGGGACCCGCATGGCCATCGGGGCGCGCGGCATCGACATTCTCATGCAGTTTCTCGTCGAAGCCGTAACTCTGGCCACGCTGGGCGGGATGTTGGGCATCGCCGCGGGCGTTTTCACCGCGCGGTGGATGACGTCGCTCTTTCACTGGCCGGTGCTGTTTCGCGCCGACGTCATCCTGGTGGCGGTCATCTTCAGCGCCCTGGTGGGCGTGGTCTTCGGCCTCTACCCTGCGCAGAAGGCGAGTCGCCTCGACCCGATTGACGCCCTTCGCTACGAGTAGCTGTCAGGGGAAACGGCCGGCGGCGACGAGTAAGTCCAGCGCCGACTGCCGGAGCGCGTCCTCGGCGATGATGGACTGGGTGGCCGCGTCGCGGGCCACCAGAAACGCCTGAATCAAGTCCAGGTTGGTGCTGGCGCCAGCGCGGTAGGAGATGTCCGCCAGCCGGTAGGTGTCCACCGCGTAGGCCGCGGCCTGGCGCGCATTCTCCAGCGCCCGGGCGCTTCGCTTCACCGCATCAAAGGACACCCGGACGTCGGAGAGCACCTGGCGGGTGGCGCCTTCTAACGTGATGCGGTTCTCGGCCAGCTGGGCTTCCCGCTGGTGCGTTCGTCCGTAGCGCGCTCCGCCGTCAAAAATGGTCCAGCTCAGCTGAGCCTGAATTTGCCAGCCCCATTCCGGATAGGGAGGCGTCTGCGGGCTCTGAAAGAGTGGCTCGCCCAACAGGTTGAGGGTGGGCATGTACTCCGTCCACGTCATATTCAACGAGCGGTCGCTGGCTTTGACCTCCTCCTGGTACAGCTGCACGTCGGAACGCTCCTTGGGCGCCTCCGACAGTGCGGCGTCGAGGCCTGGGAGCTGGGGGAAGGTGGGTGCTGCGGAGGCGTCGACCGGACCGCTTCGACCGAGCAGTACGCCCAAGGCTTCTTGGGCGCTGTACAGGTTTTGGTAACTCGCCTGAAGCACCACCTCGGCGCTCTCCAGCGTCTGGGCGGCGCGTGCCGCGTCCACCTTGTTCCCAAGGCCGCCGGTGAGGCGCTTCTTGGCGTAGTCGAGCTGGGCCACCGCCGTGTCGCGGGCCAGGACGTTGACCTCGACCTGTCGCTTCTGGGCGACGAGGGCGATGTACGTCTTGGCGGTGTTGGTGGCTACCACCCGACGGACGTCCGCCTCGTTGAAGCGAGCGACTTCCACCTGGTCATTGGCGCGGACGGCATTGGCCCACGCCGCCGGGACGAGGAGCGGGATGTTGAGTTGGACGTTTCCTGCCCACTGGTTCTTTGGATAGATGGTGACGGTGGTTCCGGTCACCGGGCTGACTTCCGTCCGAGCGTTGTCCAGGTGGGTGAAGTTGAGGTTTGCCGCCAAGGTGGGAATGGAGGCGGCCCGGATTTCCTCCATCAGCCCGTGGATGCGGTCCACCTCCTGGACAGCGGTGAGGGTGCTGGGGTTACGGGCCAAAGCCTGGTCCACCGCCTGCTGAAAGCCGATGGACTCCGTCACCGGAGTAATGCCGTCGACGCCACCGTCGGTGGCCATCGCCGGCGACCCCAGCGTCGGGTCGGGGGCCGTCGTCAATCGCGGGAGCGGAAGAGCGGGTGGCGGCGGGAGGGGGACCTGCGCCGACGCATTCGTTGCGAGCACCAACACCGCGACGGCGGTTGACCAGGGAAGACGCATGTTCCAGTTCTCCGAGCCCCGGGGAGACGGGGGTGGGGCGAGTCGGCTGCGACTACACACCGCGGGCCGGCGGAGAATCCGCTGAGTCGGCGCGGGGCGTCCACAGCCGACAGACGCAGCGACGAGATGCGAAAGACGCATGGCAGGCTCTAATGCTCAGGCGTTAATTCAATTGCAAGAGCAACGAACCCCGGCCTAGACACCCATGCCCCCCGTGCAGCCTTCACCGCCAGCCGTCTTGGGTCCTCTGGAGGAGTTCGAGGAGCTCGCCCAACTCATCGCCCACGCCCGACGCAAGGTCTGGAGCAGCGTGGGCCGCATCTTGGCCCTCGAGGACGAGGCCGTCCTGGGCTGGGCCCTTGTCGCCGTGCTCAGCCGTCTCGGCCCGAGCAGTCAGCGCGACTTGGCAGACGTCATCGGCCAGCATCCGGCCGGTGTCTCACGGCAGCTGGCCGAGTTGGACGCAGCCGGCCTCACCACCCGTACCCAGGACGCCACGGATGGCCGGTGCCGGCTGGTGGCGCTGACACCGCGTGGCCGACGCTGGCACCGGCGCTGGCGTCCCAAAGTGCTGGCCGTGGTGCGTGACGTCCTCGACGTTTTGGACGAGTCCGAACGCGACGCGCTTCGCGCAATACTCCAAAAAGTCCTCGCCCCCCGCGCGCTGAAGACTGTCTCCGCGCATCCGCCGCCCCGCTCCAGCGTCTCCCGTGGCGCCCGCCGCGCGTCTCGAAGCGGCAAGCGCTCCTAGCGTCCGTCGGTTTCAGCGGTGTGCCACTCGGTGCTGGGGCGACCGCTCCCCCTCTGGGGTGGGCCATGCCGCTCCGAAGTTCGCCGAGCCGCAGGAGCCGTTCTAGTCTTCCTTCTCGCGCACTCTCGTCGTCTTCGGAGAACTCTCGATGGACCCTTCGTCCTTGAGCCGTCCACTGTCCACCGTCCCACTGGCCATGGTGACCACCGCGTTTGAGCTGCCCGGCCACCGCATTGTGAAAAACCTAGGCGTCGTCCGTGGCATCGTCGTCCGCTCGCGCAGCATTGTTGGAAGTTTTTTCGCCGGGCTGCAGACGCTCTTCGGGGGCAACATCACGTTGTGGAGCGAGATGTGCGAGCTTGCACGCCGGGAGGCCTTCGAGCGCATGGCGCTGCATGCCCGAGCGGTTGGTGCCAACGCCGTCATCGGCGCGGCCTATGACGCGACGGAGATTGGGCAGGGCGTCACCGAGGTGCTGTGCTACGGCACGGCGGTCGTCGTCGTGGACTCCACTGCCTAGCGCAGCCGAGCCCAATTCCACGCAGCCGCGCCTCCGACCAGAGCCGGAAGCACCAGCATGGTGAGCCTCCACTGGCCGAGGTGCACGAAGGCCAGGCTTTGCAAACCGGCCACCGCCAGAAAGCCCCAGACCGCCAAGCGCAGCATTCGCCACCACAGGACCACCAGAAAAAACATGGTCGCGGCCGAGGAGGCAAAGATGAAGCGGGGAAGCCAGGGGGCGCCGAGCGAGGCGCCGAGGTTTCTGTAGTCCGGGCCGAAAGAGAAGGCGAAAGCCTGGAGCGCGGCGAGGAAGGCCAACGCGCAGGTCAGCGTCAGGCTAAGGGAGCGTCGGTAGGGCGCAGGGGCGGTGGGGGGTGGGGCGTCCATGGCAAACGGTACCGCAGCTCAGAAATGCCGGCCTTAGCATGGCCCGCGGGACCGCCGCCGCAGAGACAAAAGCGGGACGGAGACTGGCTTCCGTTTTTCAGCGGGCGTGGTCCGCAACCCGGACGCGCCATTGCCGCCCCAGGGCCAGCGCCACGCCGACGTTGGTGGCGCGCCGGCAGGCAAGCACCAACGCCTGCTCGGTGTCCTTTCCCAAGGGAAAGGCCAAAAAAAGTCCGCGGCGGGTGAGCGCCCAGGCCTCGTCGGGAGTGCGGTGGCCGCCCGCTTGCCGCTCCGCCGTCAAAAGCGAGGAGGCCACCGCTGCGCCACTCGCGAGTCGTAAGCCGGCGCCCTCCTCGGCGAGAAAGCCACTCTCGACGTCCCCCGTCGGCAGGTGGACGAGGCCCGCGGCCAAGCAGCCCGGGACGTCGGCGGTGGCCCCCTCCAGGGTGTGTGCCAGCGGTGGGGCCGAAGCGTCCAGGGTGGGGGGCCGCAGGCCTCCCTCGGCCGGCACTGGAAGGCGCTCCAACACTCGGGCCAGAAGCGAAGCGGACGTCTCATCGTCCACGTCGTCGAGAAGGGCGGCGCACGCAGCTCCCACCACGGCGACACGCCAGTGGCGCGTCGCACCGAGCGCAGCGAGCTGCAGGGTGTCTCCCGCGGAAGCCCCATTCGGGGTGCGCACCAGGGCCGAGAGGTCCCGGAGCGCACGGTCTAGGCCGTCGAAGCTTGCACTCGTGAGTCCATTCGCAGCGAGCACCACTGCTGGCTCGCCGGCCCTCTCGTGGAGCACCACCACACTGGTGCGGGCACGTGAGCCGACGTCTACGGCGGCCCGGTGCGCGACGTCCAGAGGCGTCGGGGTGAGGGCTTTGGCGCAGGCCAGGTAGGCCTCGAAGGCGCCAAAGGAGAGTCGAGTATCCACCGAGGCTTTGAGCGCCTCGAAGTGGGCCTCCACTCCGGGCGGGGTGAGCGCCGCCAGATGGAGGAGCCGTTTCACCATCTGCGCCTTCAGCGCGCCGCGGACAGCAAGCTCGGCGCGCGGGCCGCCGGTGTCGATGAGCACCTCGCCCAGGGGCCTGCGCTCAGCGCGCGAGCGCGCCAGCGCGTCCGGGATGAGGCGAGCCATCTCCGGGTAGAGGCGCTCCACCTGCGTTCCAAGCCGCTCCTCGGTGGAGCCGCCCGCCACAAAGCGCAGACGGCCTGCCCCGGCGACGAGGTCAAATCGGCTGCCGTCCGGAAGCGGGCCGTACTTCCACAGTCCGGCGGTGGGCGTCTCCTCGACCGCCTCCAACAGCTGGGCGAGAAAGCCCAGCTGGTGGTGGAGGCCAGCATCACCGGGGTCGGCGGAGGGCTCGGGCATCGGAAGCAGGCGAGGCGGCAGATGCTAAGGGCGGTACCGTCTTCCCCGTCAAGGAGGACGGTGTGTGCCAAGCCTAAGTAGGCCCTCGGGCTACGCGTGCCGGCGGATGAAGTCCCGAATCCGGGGGGCTACCCCTTCTCGCCATCTCCGGCCGGTGAAGACGCCGTAGTGCCCCGCGCCAGGCTGCTGGTGGTGCTCCTTCTTTTCCGCGGCGATGCCCGCACAGAGCGCGTGGGCGGCCCTTGTTTGTCCGAGGCCGGTGATGTCGTCCTTCTCGCCCTCCACCGTCAGGAGCGCCGTCCGGTTGATGGCGGCCGGCCGCACCCGCCGGCCGTTCTTCAGCGTCAGCGTCCCCAGTGCCAGAGCGTCCTCTTGGAAGACGGAGCGCACCGTCTGTAGGTAGTACTCCGCCGGTAAGTCCATCACCGCCAGGTACTCGTCGTAGAAGCGCCGGCCTTGGCGGCGCCGTCCTCGTCTCCTTCCGCCAGGTCGCGAAACAGCTTTGCGTGCGCGCTCCAGTGCCGGTCGGCATTCATGGAGACGAAACCAGAAAGCTGGAAGAAGCCCGGGCATACCCGCCGCCCGGCGCCGGCCTCAGTTGCTGGCACGGTGTCCACCGCCCAGCGCTCAAACCATGCCAGCGGCTGTGCGCGCGCCAGCCGGTTGACCTCGGTGGGATTGATGCGGCTGTCCACCGGTCCGGCGAGGAGCGCCATGGTGCGGGGCTGGGCCTTGGGCTCGTCTTCGGCAAGCAGGGACACCGCCGTCAGGACAGCGACCGCGGGTTGGCAGACGGAGATGACGTGGACGTCCGGGCCAAGCTCTCGAATAAGGTCCTGGACCAAGGCCACATAGTCCTCCAAATCGAACGGGCCGGCCGAGAGGGGAATGCGCCGCGCGTCCACCCAGTCCGTGAGGTAGACGTCGTGGTCCCGAAGCAGCTCGCGCACCGTCTCGCGCAAGAGGGTGGCGTGATGGCCAGAGAGGGGAGCGACGAGGAGCACTTTGGGGCTTGAGGCGCCCCCTTCGCGCTCGAAGTGGACGAGTTCGCAGAAGGGGGTGCGCTGAGCGCGTTTCTCCACCACCGGGACGGTGCGCTCGCCGAGGGTGGTGGAGGTCAGCCCGAAGGAAGGCTTGGCGTAGAAGCGCGTGGAGCGTTCCACGAGCTCACTCATGGCCACCAGCGTCCGGGTGAGGGGAGTTTCCGGGAGTGCGGGGTGCGACCAGACTGCTTGCTGGATGGTCGCCCAAAGGTGGAGCGGCTCCTGGAGTCCACGCTGCAGTTGGTAGGCGAAATACATGGGACGGGAGCCTAACGGCTCGGGCCGACGAAAGAGAGTCTCCGTCGGTCGAAATGCTGCACATGCTCACTTACATCTCGCACTTGCAATTGAAGCCGGCGTGTGGAGGCGCAGGCCTGGGTGGTGTAAGCACCTCGTGGGCAGCCCCAGCCCAAGGAGAGCGCTCCATGGCCGTGACCATCAAGAAGTACGGAAACCGGCGGCTCTACGACGCGGAGGCGAGCCGCTACGTCACATTGGGCGAGATTGCGACGAAAATTAGAAAGGGAGCCGAGGTGCGAGTCGTGGATGCGAAGACGGGGGTCGACCTCACCCAGCCCACCCTGGCCCAAGTCATCCTGGAGGACCGCAACGCCGGCCAGCTCCTCCCCATTCCCCTCCTGCACCAGCTGATTCGGATGGGGGATGACGCCCTCGCAGACTTCCTTGGCCGGTACGTGACGCGCGCCCTGGAGTTCTACCTGCAGGCGCGCCAGGGGATGGGCGCCGTCAGCGCCTTCAACCCCTTCGCCTCAGCATTCGCTCCCACCGATGCGTTTGGCGCCTTCCTCGGAGCCGAGCGGGGTGGGGGTGGCCTGGCGACTCCACCGGCTTCCGTCTCCGCGGAAGTGGAGGCGCTCCGGCGGGAGGTGGACGCCCTCAAAAAGAGCGTCCGGAAGCGCCGCAGGTAGCTGATTTTGTTGCAGCGCAGCATTTTTGATTGACAGGCTCCGGTCGACGGTTAGATTCACGTTGCAGGCGCGATGGACGCGTCGAGCGGAACCGATGGAGAACGATCATGGCAGACGGAACGAAGTCTTCGCAGGTGCAGCAAGTTGTCGGTGAGTGGAGCCGGATGGTGTCGGAGCAGGTGAGCCGGGTTGAGACCGGCCTGGGCGAGCTGGCGAAGCTCGAGAGCAAGGCCGTTGCGCAGGCCGTGACGGGTTTCGAGGAGGCGGGCCGCATTGCCAAGGAGTCCCTGGCCCTCACCGAGAAGGCCAGCGCCGAATTCCGGAAGCTGTTTCTCGACGCGACGCGCCGGACTGCGGCGATGATTGCTCCGGACAAGGCCTAGGCTTCGACCGGTATAGACCCCCGGCCAAGAAGAGGGCCCTTGAGTCTGGGCCCCTCGCTCTTGGGCGGCTGGGTGGGAGCTCCACAAGCTGGGGCTCCTTTTTTTTGCGCCGCTGAGCGCCTTGACGGCTCCAAGCGGGCTCGACTCTAGTCCCTGGGGGGTCCGGATGGCGTTCCGCACGAGGCCGCCGGGAGCTCGGCCATGCTGGGCGTCAACAAGGTGACGAGTGTCGAGGAAGCGGTCGCCCTGGTGCGGCCGCGCGACACCATTGCCACCTCGGGATTCGTCGGCAATGGGACGCCGGACGCCCTCATCGACGCCGTGGCCAGGGCTTTCGAGGCGTCGGGGACGCCCCGGGAGTTGACGTTGGTGTTCGCCGCGGGCCAGGGCGACGGCAAAACCCGGGGCCTCAATCGCTTGGCGCTTCCCGGACTCATCCGGCGCGCGGTGGGAGGCCACTGGGGGCTCATTCCACGGCTAGGCGCCCTCGCGCTGGCCGGAGAAATCGAAGCCTACAACCTGCCCCAGGGCTGCATTTCCCAGCTGTACCGGGACATCGCCGCGCACAAGCCGGGGACGCTGTCCAAGGTGGGGCTCGGTACCTTCGTCGACCCACGCCACGGGGGCGGGAAGGTCAACAGCGCCACCCACGAGGACTTGGTGGAGCTGCTCGAGCTGCACGGCACGGAGTGGCTCCTCTACAAGGCTTTTCCCATTCACGTGGCGCTCTTGCGCGGGACGACGGCCGACACCGCTGGCAACGTCACCATGGAGCGCGAGTCCTTGACGCTGGACAACCTGGCCATGGCCATGGCGGCGAAGAACAGCGGCGGCCTGGTCATCGTCCAGGTGGAACGAGTGGCTCAGGCCGGTTCGCTGTCGGCGCGGGCGGTGAAAATTCCGGGAGCCCTGGTGGACTGCGTGGCCGTGGCCAGGCCCGAGCACCACTGGCAAACGTACGCCACCCAGTACAATCCCGCGTACTCCGGCGAGACGCGCGGCGTCTTGGAGGCCATCCCCCCCGCCGTCTTGAACGAGCGCAAAATCGTCTCCCGGCGCGCGGCGATGGAGCTCCTCCCAGGAAGCATCATCAACCTCGGCATTGGCATGCCCGAAGGCGTCGCGGGAGTCGCCCAAGAGGAAGGACTTCTGCCCCTCCTCACCCTCACCGCCGAGCCGGGAGTCATCGGCGGGCTTCCCGCGGGGGGACTCGACTTCGGGGCGGCTACCAACACCGAGGCCCTCATCGACCAAAACCAGCAATTCGACTTCTACGACGGCGGGGGGCTGGACCTCGCCTGTCTGGGCATGGCCCAGTGCGACGCGGCCGGGAACGTCAATGTCAGCCGCTTTGGCCGCACCTTCGCCGGGTGCGGGGGCTTCATCAACATCAGCCAGAATGCGCGCAAAGTCGTCTTCGTCGGTACCTTCACCTGCGGTGGCCTGGAGGTGGAAGTCAAAGGGGGGAAGCTGCACATTCTCCGCGAGGGGAAGGTCCGGAAATTCATCCGCAGCGTCGAGCAGGTGAGCTTCAGCGCGGCTCAGTCCCTGAAGGGCAATCGCGAAGCGCTCTACGTCACCGAGCGCTGCGTGTTCCGGCTCAGCCGGGACGGGCTCGAGCTCATCGAGGTGGCGCCGGGGATTGGCCTGGAGGACATCTTGGGGAACATGGACTTCGAGCCCTTGCGGGCGCCGAAGCTGGCCACCATGGACGTCCGGCTCTTTCTCCCGGAGGTGATGGGCCTCAGGGCGTCACTGGAGGCGAAATCCCTGGCCGAGCGCATCCGCTTCGACGCCCCAAGCGAGATTCTCTTCATCGACTTCAGCGGGCTCGCGCTCAAGAAGAGAAGCCAGCTCGCCTCCATCGCCGAAACCGTCGAGCAGCGCTGCTCGCCCTTGGGCCGGCGGGTACGGGTGGTGGTGAATTACGACGGCTTCAACATTGCGCCCGAGTTGATGGAACCCTACGCCGAGCTCGTGGAGCAGCT
Organism: uncultured Acidobacteriota bacterium; assembly: GCA_963721845.1. Taxonomy (GTDB): domain Bacteria; phylum Acidobacteriota; class Terriglobia; order Acidiferrales; family UBA7541; genus DASTCZ01. Next base: position 285,265 of record CAVRKW010000001.1, read on the forward strand.
CATGGAGCGTTTCTACGAGAAGGTGACCCGCTACACGAGCAGTGCCTTTTTGCGCCTCAGCCTCGGCCACTCTCTGGCCCACCACCACGTCACGCCAGAGATGTTCGACTCGAGCCGGGAGGCCCTGCTGGCACTCCAGGCGAAGCCTCGGAAGAAGGGGTAAGCCCGACGCCTTCCCGAAGTCGGCGTCACCCCGCGGGTTTCCCACGTCCGGGCGCGCCGGCGTGCCCAAAGTTCGGCCAGCGTGCCGACAATGCCGCGACGGAAGAAAAGCACGGTCACCACGAAGACCAGGCCCGTCACCAGCCCCGTGGCCGCGGTGGAGCGGGACAGCGCATCTCGCAAAAGGACAGTGACGGCGCTTCCTACCAGCGGACCGAGGAAGGTGCCGCTACCGCCGAGCAGCGTCGTCATGACGACTTGGCCGCTGGTCGTCCAGGAGAGTACGTCCAGGGACACCACAGCGTGGGCCACCACGAAGAGGGCCCCAGCCAGTCCGGAGAGGGCAGCGGACAGCAGAAAGGCCATCAGCTTGTGAGCCCAGGTGGCATAGCCGACGCTCTGCGCCCGGATGTCGTTGTCGCGCATGGCCCGTAGCGCGGCTCCAAAGGGCGAGTGGATGGTGCGAAAAGCCACCAGCGCGCCGAAACCCGCCACCACCAGCCCAAACCAATAGGCGTGCATGGGCTTGTCGAAGTCCAGGCCGAGGAAGGGCGGCCTTGGAATGTTGGGCATCCCGCTCTCGCCGCCCGTCACGT
>CAVRKW010000002.1:0-317788 GCA_963721845.1 uncultured Acidobacteriota bacterium
CAGGTCGTCGTGTTCTGAGGCCTGGCCAGTGGGTGCCGCCGGGCTTGCGTGGATGCAGGTTTCGCTCCACGTGTGGCGAAGCACCGGCTCGGTGATTCGCCCACGGCTCACGTATGCGAATGTGACTTCAACGCTGGCGCTGTTCTTGGCGCTGAGCGGTGGGGCGTTTGCCGCCTCCAAGTTCGTGGCCCGGGCACCGCCGTGGGGTTGTGCGTGTCCCCGCAGGCGCCGTCCGGGTGCTGAAGGTCGGGCGAAGTGCGGCCGAGGCAAGACGATGGTTCGCGTCGACCAGACCGGTCCGCGCGGCGTGCCCGGACCGGGGGCAGACCGGATCGTCGGGGCCGCCTGGTCCACAGGGGAACGGAGCGACCTACACCGCCGGGACGGGCCTGAATCTCAACGGAGCCGCTTTCAGCGCCAACCTCTCGCAGTTGCAGGCGCGGATCGGACCGTGCGCCGCCGATCAGGTGCTCCAGTCGGTGGACCAGACGGGCTCCCCCACCTGCATCGGCGTGCACGCCTACTCGGCTCAGGGCGTCAACGGGAGCCTCACCGCCGCCATCGCCGTGCCTGCCGGCAAATGGGTGGTGATCGGCGAGGAGACGGTCAGCATCGCTGCGACCAATGGTGGCTCCCTGGTCTGCAACATCAACCAGAACGGCGCCTCGATCGGCCACGCAAGCCAAACCGCAGGAAACAATCAACCCCAGAGCGTGTCGCCGGTCGCCCTGGCCACCACCACCGGACCAAACACCGCACTTGAGCTGGTGTGTGATACCGGCGGCGCCGCGACCTTCACACCGGGAGCCGCAATCGACGCGATTCCGGTCGCCGCTGTGAACTGAGGCGTCCTGGCCCGGCCACGCAGACTCTGGCCGCGGCTCTGGCGCGCCGTCAGTTCGGGCTGCTCGGGATCGTGACCGACAGTTTGAGTCCGCCGCCGGCCCGCGGGCGCGCGGTGATGTGGCGTTGTGAGCGAGGGCGATCGCGCTGGCGATCGGGAGACCGAGTCCGACAGCCTCGGAGGAGTTGAGACGTTGCTTGGCACGGGCGAAGGGCTCGAACAGGGTCGGGATCTGCTCAGCGGGGACGCTGGGGCCTGTGTTGGTGATCTCGAATACCGCGCTGTCGGGTTGCTGGATCGTGCGGATTCCGATCCAGCCACCCGAGTGGTTGTGGCGCACGGCATTGTCGATGAGGTTGGCGATCATGCGCTCGAGCAGCACGCGATCGCCGCGGGCCAGTGCGGGCTCGAGCGTGGCGTCGACCGTGATCTGGTGCTGATCGATCGCCGCTTGCGCACCGTCGAGCGCGTCCTCGGCAGCGGTGGCGAGATCAATCGCTTCCTGGGCTGTCGGAGCCACCTCGCTGATGGCGAGCGTCAAGAGCGCCTCGACGGTGGCTTCGGCCCGCTCGACGGATCGGTTGACTCGGGCCGCCATCGCCTCCAGCTGCTCGGGCGTCCTGTTCGGCTTGGAGAGCGTGACCTCGATCGCGGTTCGCATCGCCGTGAGCGGCGTGCGCAGCTCGTGCGCCGCGTTGGCGACGAATCGCTTCTGACTGGTGAACGCGGCATCGAGCCGCTCGAGCATCACGTCGAAGGTGTCGGCCAGCTGCTTGAACTCGTCATCGGGGCCGGTGAGCGCGAGACGCTGACCGAGCCGCAGCTCGGAAGCCCGCTTCGCGACCTCGGTGATCGACCGCACCGGCCTCAGCGCCCGCCCTGAAGCGAGCCAGCCGAGGCCGGCGGCGGCGATCGCCAGGATCCCGAGACCGATCGCTGAAGCGATCCGTAGCGCGCTCAACTCGTCCCCACGCGCCTTGGGGCGGGCGCCGACGATGTCAATCAGGCGGTTGCATTTCGCGAGCAGCAACGGCGACGTGGGCGGCGGTTTACACAGTCCCAACAGCGCCCTTTCCTGCGGCGAGAGCAACTTCGGCGCTGGCCCCGGGCCAGGCAGCAGCACCGCGGCCGCCAGCGTGTACGTCAGCGCCAACAGCACCGCACCGGCCAGCAAGAACAAGACCGCGTAGAAGACGGCGAGCCGGGTGCGCACCCGCCGCGGCCACAGCCGCCGCACGGCGACGATGAGGGCCGCGGGCCTCATCGCACCGGTAGCCGGCGCCGACAACCGTCTGGATGACCGCGGGCTCGCCGAGCTTGCGCCGCAGACGTCCGAGCGTCACCGCCACCGTGCGCGTGAACGGGTCGGCGTTCTCATCCCACACCCGCTCGAGCAACTCCTCGGCACTGACCACCGCGCCATCAGCCGCCAGCAACACCTCGAGCACACCCAGCTCCTTGCGCGTCAACGACAGCTCCCGTCCCGCCCGGGTCGCCTGCCGCCGCGCCCTGTCGAGCACCACATCGCCACTGGTCAGGAGCGGTGGCCTCGCCGAGGCCCGGCGGGCCAGAGCATGTACCCGCGCGACCAGCTCCTCGAACGCGAACGGCTTGGGCAGATAGTCATCCGCGCCCAGGTTCAGACCCTCCACCCGGTCGCCGATCGCCGCCGACGCGGTCAACATCAAGATCCGCGCCTCCGACCCGCGCTCGCGCAGTGCCACGCACACCGCGTCACCGTGCACACCCGGCAGGTCGCGGTCCAGCACGATCACGTCGTAGCGGTACACCAGACCCTTCTGCAGCGCCGCCCCTCCGTCGTACGCGACGTCGGTCGCGATCCCGCGATCGCGCAACCCCTCCACGATGTCGCGGACGAGCTCAACGTGATCCTCGACCACCAGCACGCGCACGCGACCATCGTGCACCACCACGCATCACAACGCCATCACACACCGCGACCACTCCGCGGGCGACCCGCCGCGCGGGCGTGTTGCACTCGTGTGACCGGCCGTCGGATACCACCTCCGTATGTTCAAAACTCCTTCACGTCTCGCACTGGCCACAGCGGCAATCGCCGCCGCGACGGTGATCGCCGCCTGCGGCACGAACTCGGCCAGCTCGTCCAGCACCGGCAGCCAGCTGACAGGGGCCCAGACCCGGCAGGCGGAGCACGACGCGGTCAGCTTCGCCGACTGCATGCGCTCGCACGGGATGTCCAACTTCCCCGACTCTCCCCACGGGCAAAAACACCTGCTCTCGTCCAGCAGCGCCCGGGCGCCCGCCGTCCAGTCGGCGGTGGCCGCATGCAGTCACCTGCTGCCGCACGGAGGCCAAAGCCAGACTCCGGCGCGCAGTCACGTGCAGATCGACGCGATGGTGGCGTTCGCCCGCTGCCTACGCAGCCACGGGTTCGCGAACTTCCCCGACCCGACCAGCAGCGGCGATCTGACCCACGAGATGCTCGCCACTGCAGGGATCAACCTGCAACAGCCGGCGCTGGTGCAGGCAGCGGATGCGTGCGTCGGCACCACCCACGGGGTCATCACCAAGTCCGCCGTGGCCCGCTTCGTCACGGGAGACTAGGCCGTCGATCCGAGACACACCCGCGGTCCAGAGCCAGCGCATCGGCGAGATCCGCCGCGCTGCCGGATCCGCAGCTGACTGCGTCTGTGCTCACACCCGATGATCGGTGGTGCGTCCTCGCCGCCGGATGCCCCACGGTCCGTGGCGCCATATGAAGAACCGGAACAGGAAGAAGAGTGGGATCAAGAGCCAGAAACCGGAATGACCGTGGTGGTGGCCGCCGGTCACGGCGCCGATCACCACGATGGCGATCACGATCGGGAGGAGCGGAACCATCCGCAGGCGTTGGAGGTGAAACCGGCCCTCGCGCGTTTGCTCTGGCGGTAGGTCGGTGACGAGCTGGTCGAGCTCGCCGAGGGTCTTGGCCTGATAGCAGCGGTCAACCCGCTCCTGGAACTCCTCGGCGTCGAGGCGGCCTTCGGCGTGGTGGCGGCGGAGGCGTTCGCTGGTCTTTTCGCGATCGGCATCGGCGGCGCGTTGGTTCGGATCCCGGTGGGCGTGCGCCCAATGTGGGTTGTCTGCGTACATGTGATCGCTCGCTTTTCGATTGGGCTGCGGGGAGCATCGTGACGCGTTGACCTGTCGCTGTCGTCGCCTGTCGGGCGGCTTCTTCGCTGCTCTCTGCGACTCACCGCGGAGCGGGCCACTACTCCCGTGGTAGTAGACCGGGCAGCGCCTCGCAGCCGATGACGGCGGGCGCGAGCGGGGTTATCGTGGCCATGTGGAACGGTCTGCTCATCAAGCGCTGCCCGGGATCCGGCCGATGGACATCCGGCTGGCGGCGGTTGCCGCCGTGGTCCAGGTCGGAGGGACGCTCGGCGCGTCCGGCCATCGGCAGGCGCATGGTCAGCACGGCTGCTGGTGGTCATCCTCCTGCCACGCCGCTACGCAGCTGGATGTCGTGGGGGTCGCGTTGTTGGCCATCGGTCCGCTTGCGCTGCTGTTCAGGCGGCGCCATCCGCGTGCCGCTCTCGCTGCGATCTTCGCCGCGGCACTGTTGTACGTGTCGCTGGGATATCTCCAGGGCCCGAACTATTTCTCGCTCGTGGTGGCGGTGGTTTTGGCGGTGAGGACGGGGGACCGGACGGCGGCTCGTGTGGCGGTCATCGCCGGCTGGGTGCTGTTCCTCTGGCTTCCGGCGGCGCTCGGCGTGACCGGCGCGCCGACCGTGCTGGCGGCGTTGTCGATTGCCGCCTGGCTGGTGGTGCTGCTGGCCGTGGCCGAGGCGCTGCGCGGCCGCCAGGAGCGGGCTGCCGAGGCGAGGCAAGCGCGCCAGGAGGAGGCCCGCCGCAAGGCCGACGAGGAGCGGCTTCGAATCGCGCGGGAGCTGCACGACGTATTGGCGCACCACATTTCGCTGATCAACGTCCAGTCCGGCGTCGCGCTGCACCTGATGGACGACCAGCCCGAGCAAGCCCGCATCGCGCTTGAGGCGATCAACGAGGCCAGCGCGGATGCTCTGCGCGAGGTGCGCTCGACGCTCGAGATCTTGCGGGGCGGGAAAGAGGCGCCGCCGCGGGCGCCGGCTGCCGGGCTCGCCCGTCTCGACGAGCTTGTGTCTCGCGCGTCGGCGGCGGGCGTCGGGGTCTCGCTTGAGGTGCAGGGTGACCCGCGTCCACTGCCCGCGAGCGTCGACCTCGCGGCGTTCCGGATCGTGCAGGAATCGCTGACCAACATCGTGCGCCACGCGGAAGCCGGCACGGCCAAGGTGGAGCTCACCTACCGAAGTGGCGATCTCATGCTGCAGATCGACGACGATGGCCGGGGTCCGCCTGCGCGGGCCGGAGGCGGCAGTGGGATCTCCGGGATGCGCGACCGGGCGGCGGCGCTCGGTGGCGAGCTCGAAGCGGGCCCCCAACCAGCCGGCGGCTTTCGTGTGCGCGCGCGGCTGCCGCTCGGGAGCCAAGCGTGAGCGAAGCGCCGGAGAGCCGACAGATGATCCGCGTCCTGCTGGCCGACGATCAGGCGCTCGTCCGCGCCGGCTTCCGGGCGCTGCTCGACGCGCAGCGCGACATCGAGGTGGTCGGCGAGGCAGAGGACGGCCGGCAGGCGGTCGAGTTGGCCCAAGAGCAACAGCCCGATGTGATCCTGATGGACATCCGGATGCCGGTGCTCGACGGTCTCGCCGCCACGCGCGAGATAGCGCTCGACCGTCAGCTGGACTCCGTGCGGATCGTGATCCTGACCACGTTCGAGCTCGACGAGTACGTGTTCGAGGCGATCCGGGCGGGCGCGGCCGGGTTCCTGGTCAAGGACACCAAGCCAACCGAGTTGATCGAGGCCGTGCGGGTCGTCGCCGGCGGCGATGCCCTGCTCTCTCCTTCGGTCACACGCCGGCTGATCGGAGAGTTCGCGGCGCGCGCGAAGGAGCCACCGACGTCCAACGCCCTCGGGGAACTGACCGACCGCGAGCGCGAGGTGATGGCGCTCGCCGCCACAGGGCTGTCGAACGAGCAGATCGCGACGCGGCTCGTCATCAGCGTCGCCACTGCAAAGACCCACGTCAGCCGGGCGATGGTCAAGCTCGGCGTCCGCGACCGCGCCCAGCAATACGTACGCCGTGGTTCTGTGGTGCACGATCGTTCCCGGCCACGGCGAGATTTTGACCGACAAGACTTACTTTCATGATTTGATCGAACTTTACGAATCGGTGATTCAGCAAGTGCGGGCGCAGGTGTTCGCGAATTCGGACGTGACGCTGGAAAATGTGCAGAAGGCGGTGAAGCTCGACGCGTTCAGAGAGCGATTTGTGGGGAAGAGTCCGGACGCGGGATTTTTCGACTATGCGATGTCGAAATTCGTGGAGCTTGCGTATAACGAAATGAAAGCAGGGTGATCGGTAGATTTATCGCGCGCGTCGAATCGTGTTAGGATTTTCGGGACGATCCAAGAATTCGAGGCGCGATGAAACACGGGGCAGGATTTCTGAAACTTGTAGATGAATCGAAGGCGCACATCAAGCAAACCAACGTGCCGGAAGTTAAGAAGCGCATGGATTCCGGCGACAAATTTGTTTTGGTGGACGTGCGCGAAGACAACGAATGGGCCAAGGGCCATATTCCCAACGCGATTCACATGGGGCGCGGAGTGATTGAGCGCGACGTGGAGTTGCGATTCCCGGATAAGAACGTGGAGCTGGTGTTGTACTGCGGCGGCGGATTCCGTTCAGCGCTTTCGGCGGAAAATCTGCAGAAGATGGGCTACACGAAGGTCAGTTCGATGGATGGTGGCTGGCGCGGCTGGAACGAGGCAGGGCTTCCCATCACGAACGATTGATTCGAGCTTTCATCACTCATTCACTTTTTGGAATTTGCGGCAGCGCGTATCCGGAACACTCCCTCACCGGGAGCCGTGGATATTTTGCGAATGCCGGATTCGTGAACGATAGTTCGCACAAATAAAAAACTGTGCCGCGATCGGATTCCGTGCGGCGCGCGTGGCAGCAATCGGCGCAGAGACCAGCGAAACTTCGTTCGCGTAGAAAATTAGGATTGGCGCTCATTCTTCGGCGACGAAGAGACCGATAATCCGCATAAAATAATTGGCTGGGGCGGGAGGATTCGAACCTCCACCGTCTGCATTAACAGTGCAGAGTCCTACCAATTGGACCACGCCCCAACAATGCCTCGTAGCATATTGCATCATAAGAGCTTACTCGACAAAAGCGACTTCGCCTTAGAATTTGCAGCGTTCTCGTCGGTGCTAGTTCTAGTGTCAGTTGGTGGCTCAGGGAGAGGTCCGGCTAGGAGGTCAACTGCCGCCAGGGTGTGCTTTGGAGTGAGGTGGGAATAGCGAACCGTCATGGCGATACTCTTGTGTCCCATTAGCTCCTGAACGGTGCGGAGGTCTACCCCGACCATAACAAGGCGACTTGCGAAAGTGTGTCGTAAGCAATGCCAAGAGAATCGAGCGATCTTCGCTTTGCCTATGGCTGGCTCAAACCAATGACGCGGACCAATCAGTGGTTCACCCTGCACGTTGCAAACGACTGGCCCGGTGCCATTGCTGCGCGCTCGGAGCGTTTCCAATGCGGTCAACGCTACGCGATTCAACGGAACGTGGCGCGTCTCTCCGTTTTTTGAGCGGCGGAATGACGAGTATCTTGCGCGAAGTGTTCACGTTTTCCCACGTCAGTCCGTATTGTTCACTCCTTCGCAGGCCACTATTCAACGCCAAGTCGAGTTCCGGCATGTGCTCCGGGCAAACTGTTTCAATTACGGCGCGAAGCCGAACTTCTTCCTCGGGAGAGAGCCATCGGTTCCGGGCATTGTTGGTAAGGCGATGCTTAACGAGTTTCGCCGGATTTTCCTTCACTTTGCCGCTTTCGATTCCGAGTCGGAATATGAGGGAGATTAGCGCCCTGTAACGGTTTACCGTTGCCGGAGCCCAACTATCCTCTTGAACGGTACGCTCCAAGTGACGTTCAAGGTCTTGCGGAGTAATAGAGTCTGCTGCGCGCTCGCGGAACGCGGCGAGCAATCTTGGCATTCTGATAAGGTCACTGGCATAACTGAGTTTGTGCGCCTTTGAGTATGCGAGCGCATCTGCCGCGATCTCCGCAAAACTCACCATCGGCGCGCGCAGGTTTTCCGGCAACTTCTTCCTCTGCAAAACTTCGGTCTTGCGCTTGCGATATAGGGTAAGCGCGGCACCTTTTGGCCCCGCCTTCTCGCGCCGGATGCGGCCCATCGCATCGCTGTAGCGAATCCACCAAACGCCCGAGCCGGGAATCTTCTCGAAGACTCCGCGATAGTGCCGCTCTTTGTCTTTTGCTTTCGGCTTTTGTTCTGCACGTACCGCAAATTCCATCACTTGGCACTCGCTCATTTACGGCCTTCTTTCTTTGGTCGCCCGCCCAGCTTGCCGTTACGCTTCGACGAGCGCGCTTTTCGCGGAGAACGCACGGCTCCTCGGCATACAGGGCAAAAGCAGATCAATTCAACTTTGTGTATCGGACATTTCATGAATCCAATCCTAAACCTAGCACGTTAGGTTGTCAAGTGCGAACTGGAGTGCTACGATTTGCACGGGTGCGAACCCAGGCGCGAAGGCACCCCGGCGAGATTGCTGAGCCTCGTAAAGATCGGAAGACGCGCAGGAGGTTGGCGTGACGAGTAAGAGGGAATATGAGGCTAGCCTGCGGCGCGCGAAACGAGTCGCCAAGAAGCACGGCATACCCCCGGCGACTCAGCCTACGCCGCGCGAGAAGGAGTGCCTAGAAGCGGTGCACGCGAACGTCGAAGCGAGGGAGGCACTCGCCTTCCTTGCGGCGAAGACGCAGTGTAACGAGCATTGGCTGATTACCCAGTTCGTGGTTTGTGCGTGGATGGGGAGAGCCGACGCGGATTTACTCGCGCTACCTGCGGGCGTGTCCACGCCGGAAGAGCTTTTGAAACACGAGAAGAGTATTCGGGAAGTCGCAGAGGTCATCGGTAAACTTAATGTCGAGAAGCATTGGCATGCGGACTGCCCTGATATAACGGTTTTCTTGGAATTCGGAGCAAAGGGAGACGTCTGGGAAGAACCCGGCACAGAAAAGGGCCAAACAATTTTACATCCGAATCCGCGCTCCTGGAACGACGCGAACAAGGCGTTCAAGACGCTGCCCCGCATTTTGAAAATGTACGCGCGGAGTTTGCGCGGTAAGGCTTGGAGTGAGCTAGGTCGGCAAAGGATTCAGCGGAGAAACGGGAATCGCCAGCACCAAATGGAATCGACCCTACTGGATTGGATGAATCGAGTGACCGGGCACATGTACCGTGAAAAAGTGGCTGCTATTCTTGGCGTCATAAATCCGAAGGCTGGTCTTTGGCCCACAAAGGCCGAAACATTACGGAAGCGAGATCGCAGAAGACGAGGCCTAGCGTAAGTCCAGAGAATTTTCTTCCCCAGAAAAGCGGTACACCATGCTCCTAAAATACTTTTTCATGTACCGGGACCTTCCCCATGCTCTTGTTGCAGAATCGCGTCAGTTCGCAACAGGAGGCGAATCGCCGTGGAAAAAATCTTGTGCTCAAAAAAAGATGCTGCCGACGTTTTGGGTTGCAGTGTTCGTACCATCGAAAATTTGATCGGTCGGAAACTATTAGTATCGCGCCGCGTGGGACGAAGGCGCATGGTTCCGTGCGCTTCTCTCGCGCAATTCGCGCGTCGAGACACCCCCGTGATTACCGGAGCGCCGCGTGCGAACGGCGGCTAGTGAATTGCAGGAACTTGTTGGACTGGTTCCGATGCCGCGATTGCTCGAAGCCCTGGGGTTTCAGCCAAATCAGAGATCGCGTCGGTGCTCGTGCGTCTTGCATGAAGGCTCGAATCCATCCGCGTTTTCATGGACAGAGACGGGATTGTGGAAGTGTCATTCATGCGGAGCGGGTGGAGATCGAATCGCGCTCGTGAGAGCGACGAAGCAGCTCGGTTTCCGCGATGCCGTCGCTTTTCTGGCTGCGCTCGCGGGCGTTACTTACTCGCCCCGGTCCGATTCGCGCGCGGAAATCGAAGGCGCGGTGCTGGCAAGTAAGCGCGCAGCGGCGACAGCGTGGCGAGTGCGGGATGAAGTGCTTCGGTTGCGTTTCTACTACAGTCATGGCCTACGCCGCTCTGAGAGGCTCTGGAAACGGCTCGGCGATACCTTGCTTCGCGCCGAGACTGAATTGGCACGCGAGGCAGCATGGGAGCGGATGTCCCGACTTGCTCCAGCCTGCACATTTTTCTTTGCAGCTTATAACTATCTGTGCCGCGCAGATGATGCAGTGCTCGCGCGATTCGCGGTCGCCTCACCTAGTGAGCGCCGCACTTTGATTCTTGGAGAACCCGATGCCGATACCAGATTACAGGCCGCCTGACCCGAGTGCGGGCTTTCGCCGCGCGCTTGAGGGTGATCCGACTCTGCTGTTAAAGGCGGAAGCGATGGCGATCTCAAAGGCGCAAGCCATCAACAATCCAAGCGCACAGAAGTGGCCGCCGCCGCTTGCACCACATGCGTTGCACGGCATTGCTGGCGAAATCGCGAGGGCCATCGAACCCCACAGCGAAGGTGACCCGGCAGCGTTGTTGATTCAGTGTCTCGTTGCGTTCGGCAACGCGATAGGCGGCGGTTCTAGCTTCACGGTCGAGGCTGACCGTCATCGTACCAATCTGTTTGCCGTCTTCGTGGGGACTAGCTCCAAATCTCGCAAGGGTACGTCCTGGGGACGAGTCCGAAGTGTTTTCGACCACGCGGAGTGCGACTGGACTGCGAAACGAATCGCGACAGGTCTTTCGAGTGGCGAGGGAGTTATCTGGGCAGTGCGCGACCGAATCGAAAACGACGGGCAACCTCGCAGAAACGAGGGTGACACCAGCAAAGTAGTGCCGGAAGACGAAGGCATCTCCGATAAACGTCTGCTAGTTTTGGAGGAGGAATTCTCGTCTCCGCTGCGTATCATGGAACGCGCGGGTAACAATCTTTCCGCTGTGCTGCGGGATGCGTGGGGCAGAGGCGATTTGCGGATGCTTACGAAAAATTCGCCCGCACGTGCCACGGGCGCGCATATCTCTATTCTCGGGCACATAACGCAATCTGAATTGCTGCGCTACCTCAATTCCACGGAGGCCAGTAACGGTTTCGCGAATCGCTTTTTGTGGGCGTGTGTTAAGCGCAGCAAGACACTTCCTGAAGGTGGAAACTTCCGCGCGGAAGACCACCCGGAACTGTTCGGGCGGCTAACCGAATCAATTAAATTCGGGAAGCAGCCCCGCGAGCTGCGTCGCGACGAGGATGCGACCGCAATTTGGCGCAGCGTGTACGATCAACTCAGTGAAGGCAAGCCGGGCATGTTTGGCTCAGTCACGGGACGCGCCGAGGCGCAGGTTGTCCGCCTCTCACTTATTTACGCGCTGCTAGATTGCTCGGAAGTAATTCGCCCAGCGCATATGCTGGCAGCACTAGCGGTGTGGGACTACTGCGAGGCTTCTGCACGTTATATTTTTGGAGATTCTTTAGGCCATCCAGACGCCGACCGCATACTTGCAGAACTTCGGACCACACCCGAGGGCCTAACGCGCACCGAAATACGCGACCTTTTCAAAAGGCATCGCAGCGAGACGGCAATTAATAGTGCGCTGGACTGTCTAGAAGAATACAGACTGGCTCGGCGACTCAGATCACCGACAGAAGGCCGACCGGAGGAGATTTGGATCGCCTGTGACCGTGCGACAAAAGCGACTTAAGCGACCGACGAGTACGATTGGCACGGCTTTTGTCGCTTATGTCGCACTTTGGAGGTGCGCAGTGAGCTACCTTGAAATGGCCCTGGAGACGATTGAGAAGCGGGAACATCGCGTCGTAAAGTCTGGCAGAGAGACTCCGTTACAAAAGTCTAGCTCGCAACGCGACGGGTTGGCTCCGTGTGGCTCGCCTAACTGCGCGGGTTGTTACGAAGTAGCGGCTGGCGTGAGGATTCATCCGCCCCTCTGCGGGGAAGGATGGCTACATTGAAAAAGCGTGAAGAAGTGCCACCTGAGAACAGGCGGAAAACAGGCGCGTCTAACCTAGAAAAGGGAGCACCTTATCGCTGGAAAGCGGGCAAGAGCGGGAATCCCGGAGGAAGGCCAAAGCGAAAGCTCTTCACTGATCGTCTCAAAAAGATGCTTAGCGCCGACTCGAAACAATTGGACGGTATTCTTCGAGCTTGGCTGGCGGAGGCGAAATCAGGAAGCATGCCGCACATTCGCGAGCTACTCGACCGATTAGAAGGTCGGACACTCGAAGCAGTCACACTTACGGGCGATTTGACAGTCATTTGGGACGTTCCAAGGCCTGACAGGGAAAGACCATAAGTCCGAAAGGTGTTGATCGAAAATCACTGGCAACTCCGCTAAAGTCCCCTCGTGCCGTCACCTGAATCATCCCGGAAAAACCTTGAAAAAGCGCGAGAAAATTGGCGTGCACCAAGGCCCTGGCGGTGCATACAAGAATCGCGGGTCATCAGGCGTCTGGTGTGGCAGTGGTTCATATTCAATGGACCGGGAAAGTGGTCCGGTCGCGCAGTGGCTCGGCGGCTGGGAATCAGTCACACGTACATACAAAAGCTCGTAAAAGAATTTGAGATAAATCCCTCTGCCATGCGGGCCTACGGCGAAGCGACCTTGCACCAGTTGGATCGCGCGCAAGAGGCCACCCGCCAGGACCGAGCGCGCGGGTATTTGCGAAGTCCACGTCTTTGGAAAGTTGTGGAGTTAAAGTTGGGCGACACAATTGTGCGGGCCGTCGTACCCACCAAGTCCAACATTTCGGAGCGCCAATGACAGCGGTCATTTCCGCTTCGCTTCGGACTCCATCTCTTTGCGATATCGGTCGATCAGCATAGTCGTTTCGTTCTGCCCCGGTCCCGGCGACATTTTCGGACTCTCCCAAAGGGTGGTTCCAGTCTTAAGGTCCTGCACGGCCAGGTGTTGGTGATCTCTGCGCCCGGTAAATAAGAAAACTAAATCGGCGTGTTCGCGGTCGTTCGCCAATTGAAAATCTCCCCATTTTTGAATCTGTTCGGAGGCTCTAGAAATCGGTCTTAACTTCGTCCGTCTGATTGTCGATGTAAACGCTCGGGGCGGATAAAACGTGTACCCACTGCGCTCCCGCGTCAATCACGTTTACGATTGGGTGTTTGCCTTTGCCGAAACTGATGCCATACAGGATGTGATACAGACCCGCTTGGTTGTCCGACGTCAGCGGAAATGGGAGTGAGCAGAGAGTTTTCGTAAGCTAGGGATTCTGAGCTTTCCGGTTCACCCGAACCAGCGCTAGGATGCGCAGAAAGCAGGGTGAACCATGAGCGAAGAGCGAATCAGACAGGAAGATTTAGAGGAACAGCAAGAAGAGTTGAGCAGTGGGGAGAGAGGAGCAGCCCTGCCCGAGGGCAGGGCTGGCAACCGGCGCGGAGAGACCGCGCGGCAGTTGATCCGCCGAGCCAAGCAAGCGACCCGCAGGAGATTTCCCGCCGAAGAGAAGATCCGCATTGTGATGGAAGGGATCCGGGCTGAAGTGTCGGTGGCCGATCTGTGCCGTCGCGAGGGGATCCATCCCACGATCTATTACAAGTGGCTGAAGGATTTCATGGAAGCGGGTAAGGGCCGGCTACGAGGGGACGCCCGGCGGGAAGCGACGAGCAACGAAGTACAGGATCTGCGGCAGGAGAATGAGCGGCTCAAACTCCTGGTTGCCGATCTGAGTCTGGCGAATCTGACACTGAAAAAAAGCCAGTATTAGGGCTTCTGGACCGCAAGCGGTACGGACGGATGAAGCCCGAGAGGAAGCGAGAAGTGATCGAACTGGTGAGGCGATCGCCGGTAGCCAAGAAAGAGACCTTGTTGGAATTGGGACTGTCGGCCTCGACGTATTATCGCTGGCAACGGCGGTATCGGGAGGCGAGGCGAAGCGGGACTGGTGGACCGGCGACCGCAGCCAGCAACGATCTGGAATCGGCTGCGGCCGGAGGAGGCGGAAAGCATCTTAGTTGCGGCGCGGGCCGAGCCGGAGAAGAGTCCGCGGGAAATCGCTTTCTGGCTCAGTGATCATGCGGGGTTCAGCGTTTCGGAATCCAGCGTGTACCGGGTGTTGAAGCTTCACGGGCTGGTGCGGGAAGTGAATGTGGTAGGTTTTCCGGCGGGCCCGGAGTACGCAGTGAAGACAAAACGGGTGAACGAGCAGTGGCAGAGCGATGCCAGCTACTTTTTCGTGATGGGTTGGGGCTGGTATTACTTGATTTCGGTGCTGGATGATTTTTCGCGGTACATCCTAGCGTGGGATCTCGAGAGCAACATGAAGACGGAGTCGATCAGTGAAGTGGTGGAGCGGGCCATCGAGTGGACGGGGATGAAACGGGTGCCGGTGAAGTAGCGGGCACGGCTGGTCAGTGATAATGGCCCGTCCTACGTCGCGGGGGCCTTCGAGGAATATCTGCGGATGGACCAGATGCGGCACATCCGCTGTTCGCCGCATCATCCGCAGACGAACGGGAAACTCGAGCGGTTCCACGAAACGCTGAAGGCGCGGACCAACCTTCTGGTGTGGACCAGTCCGGAGGAACTGCGTCGGGCGATCGGGGAGTTCATCGAGTTCTACAACCAGAGGCGTTACCACGAAGGAATCGTAAACGTCGCTCCGGCCGACGTGTACCACGGGCGGCGGGAAGAAATCCTGAAACGCAGGGAGGAACAAAAACGGCAGACACTCTACGAACGCTTCGAGTACAATCGCGCGCAGCGCAATCAAGCAACGCGGTTGCTCGCTGCACCCAACACCAACACTCAACGCCGCGCACAGCGCGGCCGGAACCACAATAACCGGTGAACCGGATGCCTCAAACCGTAGCTAAGTTCGACTCCCAGTCGCTCTCATTAGCGCTGAAGACGGACAGTCAAAAGTGTGGAGAATGGTGAAACTTCGATCCGTTGATCCTTCCTTTGTGTGTGGTACGAGGATGTTCAGAATGAAATCGCTGTAGTCCAGTTCGTAAGGAACGGAAGATGTAGTTGTCGTCGTCGTTGTCGTATCCATTGTGCCGCTGATTCTTGCGGTGTTTCCGTCTTCGTCTGTTATGGTTCCGGACACTGGATTCGTGGAAGTGTTCGTAGATGTATCGCTGGTTGTCCGCACGCCGTGGTACACGGCTGGTTTGGTGTGGATGAAAAAAATGTAAGCTGCTGCATTTTCATTTGGGGTGTAACACACGTCGCCATATTTGCTGAGCTTTTTCTCGACGTCTTCCAGTTGTTTGCCTTGTATCCCGCGATACGTGTTATCTAGCCTGTCTACGTAGACCACAGCGAAACTGACCTTGCAGCCCTGGACGGGTCTGTTGTCGGCAAAGGCTGGCGCGACTGCCGCGAGAGTCAACAGTAGGCTGAGAGTTACTTTCATGGCGGGAATCTCCAGTACCGACGTTTTGAGGGGACCGTTACTAATCGTATCACACTCATAGTGCGTAGACTCATCGTGGTCATACTTCTCAATCATGGCCGCGTGTCGGCTGACCCTCGAATCGCGTTTGGAAAACGCGTGCGCGAGCTACGGCTCGAACGAGGTCTATCGCAGGAAAGATTGGCTGAGTTGCTGAACTCCATCGAAATTACATCGGAGGGATTGAACGCGGGGAGAGGAATGTTAGCCTGCTCAACATAATAAAGCTGGCGTCTGGTTTAAAGGTAAGACCAACCAAGCTAATCGAAGCGATTCGTTGAACTGCACAGATTTAAGCAAAATAAGCAAGTTGCCCGAGCTTTGACTGCTGTTAAGCCACTTCACGATGATCTCGAAGATGGCCGATTTGTACCGCCAATCAGTGTCAAGCCGCAGATGTTCGGCAGAAACCCAAAGCTCTAAGTATCTTTCACTCCTCGCACGATTTTCTGGTTCAAATTTTAATCGATAGCTAACACGGTCCCGTCCCCCCAATAATCGGCTCACTGATAATTTCACACTTCCATTTTCCAGTCGATGAATGGAAGACATGTCCGTTTACCGGCAAGAGCAATAAATATGAACTGTTGGAATCAAGCTCCTCTGATCTTTTCGCTGGAGGATCCGCCCTAACGTCTGAGCCCGCAAAATCGGACTGCAACCAAACGGGAATCGGAAAGTTCGAGGGGTTTTTGGAAGCAACGTTCTGGTTCAGATTCAGATTCTGGAGCCAGTTCCAATTCTGCCAAACCAGGTTATTGCTGGGGTTGAAGTCAGTCCACAAATAGTCCGCCAGAGCACTCGCGGCTTGTTTGTCTTGCTTTTCGATCTCCTCAAACTCGGTTTCTGCTTTCTTGGTATCGAACGAAAGACTTAGGAATTGGTTCGCAAATTCCAAGAATCGTGGCGTCGTATACATATAATACTGAACACCCGCAACGGCCATCATTTCCTGTCTAAGCTCGGGGCGCGGGCCTCTAGTTGCTCCCTTGTGTTGCAACCACCAATCCTCCTTAACGTCTCCCGTGACAAAAATTAGAGGTCTTTTTGTCTGTTTAGCGTAATCAAGAAGTTGAAACCAGATCAGAACGTCGCCGTACTTATCTGGTTCACCTTTCTTGTCATCCTTGTAGCCTGCGGAATGCCCGTCTTGTAACGCTGGGCAGCATCCGAGTAAATCTCCCTGAGCCTTGATTGGTCAAACGGCTGTCCGGTCTTCGCGCTGAAAAGCTCTGCTATCCTCTCCATCAAGTCATCTGCACTCAGTAAATCCGGCTCGTTCGCTTCGGCAGCAGTGACAAGCTCGGCGATGGCCTTTGCCGCGTCCTTAGAAAGTGCGACGATTTCTTTCCCGTTCGGTATTGCGTGTTCCTGGGTAATCGACTCTAGGTACTTTGCAAGCTTTTCGGATTCATTCTTGATCTTCCCGTAAGTGTCGAGGCGCAGCGAGATAACGCCTAGTCTGTTCTCCAGATACTCGCGCGCAGCTTGATTCGGAAGAAATATGCGATCTCGTATCTTTTCGATCACGTCGAAGAAGATTTGTCGAGTTTCGCTCGATGATCGATATAGTCCCAGCAACACGTTCGCATCGAATGCGAAAATAGATTCGTCCCACAGCGCGCGAAATTCCGCCTCCGTGGGTGTGAAATAGCCTGGAAATAGTGTTTTCATAGCAATTCTCGTCAGCGGTCAACGGAGCTCTCGTGATTTGTGATGTAGCTACAGACATCCTTCACCAGATTCGAGACTTTGAACTTTGCAGGCGAAATGTAAGCGACATCCCCATTTTTCGCGTAAAGCGTTGAATCTCCCCGATCAATTTGCAGAACATAGTCTGCGGCTTCCCGATTGTCGGTGATCGTGACAGCTGGACAGCTCTTGACAAATCCCTTCGTCGCTTGGAGCGATAGATTGCGCGATAGTTCGACCGAACTTCCGTTGCAATTGCCGTTTGTGCAGGTTATCGACCCCGTAGCTCCGCGCATGATTCGCTGTTCGATATACAATCGTCTTGGGGTCGGTGTCTTCGACGAGGCTGCGTTCGGCGTTGAATCTTGTGTCTGCTGGGCCGCAATTGTCAGCGGGAGCAGTACCAAAAGCACTAACGAGGGCAATTTCCGCATCCTGATTGCTCCTAACGAATCGAGGCCGCTCGGTGCCAAAGTCAATGTTTGAAATCTTACCTGACGCTGCGACAGTTCTCCAGCTTGAGGCAGAGGAACTCGCTGGCGTTCTAATTCAGTACCTAAATTCCCTGACAATTCATGAACAACGACAAATCAATCGGTACAATTTTTTGACGGGCGGAGGACTCGAAGGCTACCCGAACGACTCCAAGAATAGTCTAGAGTTGGCCTTTGCTGAGGCCTGGGCGTGGCTGGAACGAGAATGCCTATTGGCCCTGTTGCCGAACGCAAGCGGAAGTTACGGATTCTTCATCACTCGGCGAGGGAAGAAATTAGTTGATCGCACTGCATTTGAGGCATACCGCCGAGCATCGGTGCTTCCGAGGGCGCTGCTGCATCCACGAATCGAATCTCGTGCATACCCGTCATTCATGCGGGGCGCTTATGACACCGCAGTTTTCGAGTCCTTCAGAGAGGTGGAGGTTGCTGTCAGGCAGGCGTCCGGTTTTGGACCGGATAAATACGGTCGGCCACTAATGCGAGCCGCTTTTGGCCCGCCGGATGGTCCGTTGATTGATAGGGCGACATTGACTTCCGAGCAAGAGTCGGTCGCCGAGCTGTTCGCGGGTGCCATCGGGACATACAAGAACCCGACGAGCCATCGGACGCAGCTGGTAAGTGATCCGCAGTACGCTTCCGAAATAATTATGCTTGCGAGCCACTTGCTAAAGCTGGTAGAAGTGCATAAATCTAGCAGGTGAATTTTCTCGACCGAGGAGCCTCCCGTGCCAAAGATTGGCCCCGTACCTGACGACATAAACGCGGATGTAGACCTCAAGAAGCACTGGTCGATTTTGGACCAGACGAGAGCGGAGCTAATCAAATCTGGAAGATCGGGCGTTATTATCTATGTTGATGCGGAAGACGCCTACCAGACGAAACTCGCAGCTTTCCTTAAGAGATTCGATACCGAAATGCCCCAGGACAATAAACCTTACCTCATCATCGAACACGATACACAGGCAGACAAACTATTCGCGCGTGTGCTCGAATTTGGCCTGAAGGCAGAGTTGATTCCAGCTCAACGTTAAAAAGCGTTATAAGAAACCGAGAGTCAGTTCTGGTGCCACTTGGTTTGGCGTTCCCCTGCATCTCGCTGCGTTTGGCTGCGCGAACGAAACACTACGGGAAGCGCACTAACACTAGCGATTTTCATTATGGTTCGTTTTGGTGCACGAACGTGCAGAATGGCTTCGCGCTCATTAACAGTGCAGAGTCCTACCAATTGGACCACGCCCCAATCTGACTCCATTCTCGTCCCGCGATTGGGTTCCCGCAAGACAACCTGCGCAAACGTGGTCCGGCAGCACGCGGGAGGGTTTTGGCATCTTATTAGTAGAAAGTGAAAGGGCTGACCTGGAGGTCTTATGAATCGAGCAAAGCAATCTTTCCTACGAAGCATGGCAATGGCCGGCGCGGTTTCGCTGGCAATCGGCGCGGGTATCGGCACACAGCGGGCGTCCGCCGATAACACTCAAGTGCCGGTGACGGTGACAGTCACAGCAACGTCGCGCGGCGAAAAGATGCCGCCCGTGGTTCCTCAAAATGAAGTAATCGTGAAGCAGCAGAGTTCCAACCGGAAAGTGGTTTCGTGGGCTCCTGTGCAACCTGACGGGAGGAGATCTCGAAGTCGCGGTGCTGATCGACGATTCGCTGACGATGCACGTGGGCAACGATTTGAACGATGTGCGGGATTTTGTGCGTCATCTGCCAGCGAACGCAAAAGTGGCGGTGGCGTACGCGCAATACGGCACCGCTCATTATCAACAGGCCTTTACGGCAGATCACGCGGCGGCAGCTGAGGCATTCCGATTGCCCGGCGCCATTCCTGGATCGTCAAACGGATTGTTCGATTCGGTGCGTGATTTGATCAAGCATTGGCCGGCAAGCGACGCGCGCCACGTCCTGGTGCTGGTGAGCTCGGGAATCGATCTCACAAATGGCGTTGCGGATACCGATCCCGGTATGAATCGGCCTCTGCAACAAGCCATTGAAGCAGCGCAGCAAAATGGTGTGATGGTGTATGCGATTTTTGCGCCATCGAGCTCGCGGGATCTGCGAGGCAATGAGCTCGTCAGCACCAACGGCCAGGGCAGCTTGAACAGCCTTGCTGACGAAACTGGAGGCAAGGCTTTTCTACAGGGATATGGCACACCTGTATCGATGCAACCTTATCTCAATAGCATCCAGCAGATGATCGGGCAGCAGTATCGGCTTACCTTTCTTGCGGATGCGACGATGCATGGCGGCAGCTCAAGACTTCATGTTTCCACCGAACAGAATGGCGTGGAACTTCACGCACCAGAATACATTCGCGTGCCTGGATCGAAGTAACAGAAACGCGAAAAAGATTAACGGAGAAGTGCTTGCAGCCCGGACGGCCGATGCGCGCGGTTCGGGCTGTTTGCTTTACGCGAGCTTTATGAGTGCTACTCGCCGCGCAGTGCGATCAGCGGATCAACTTGCGTCGCGCGGCGGGCTGGGATGTAGCAGGCGAAGCACACCGGCAACGATGAAGACCAACGCCACGCCGATAAAAGTTTCGGGATCAGTGGCGGTGGTGCCATAGAGAAGCGATTTGATTAGGCGCGTGAGGAAAAACGCGCCTCCGCATCCGAGGGCGAGGCCCACAGCGATCATTGCGAGGCCCTGGCCCATCACCATCCGCAGCACGGTTCCCTGATTCTGCGCCAAGCGCCATGCGAATTCCGATTTCGCGAGTGCGCTGGCTGACGAGCAACGCAAGCACGCCGCCGACGCCCGCGGTTGCGATCACCAGCGCCAGCGTCGCGAAGATCATCAGCAGCTCCGCAGTGACGCGAGGAGAAGTGAGCGAATCGGCGCGCGCTTCTTCGAGCGTTTGCAAATTGCTGATCGCGGTTTGCGAGTCGGCTTGCTGCACGGCTCGGCGAGCTTGCGTTTCTGCCGCGTGGGGATCGGCTGCGGTGCGGATCAGCACGGCACCCGTCGCGGGATTTTGGTAGAGCGAGTAATACACTTCGCTTTCGATTTGTTGCTCGAGGCCAAACTCGCGCACGTTGCCGACGACGCCGACAATCGTAAGCCAGGTTGCCCCGCCGTCGTTCGATATCTTGCGGCCGATCGGATCGGTATCTGGCCAATGCTGGTGCGCAAAAAGTTGATTGATCACTGCTACTTGCGGCGCGGTTTGGCTATCGGCTTCGGTGAAGACGCGGCCGCGCACGAGTGGAATACCAAGCGTCTTGAAATAATCAGCGCTGGCGGCGCGACCGGTGACGAGTGGTTTATCTTCGCCGGGAGCGAGAGTGTGTCCCTGAATATCCATCGCGCTTTTTCGAGGCCCGTTTTGTAAACCATCGGGACTCATTGGAGAGCCGGAGGCCATCGCGACAGAAATGAATCCGGGCTGACTCTCCAAGTCGGTGAGAATGCGGCGGCTCAAATCCAAAACTTGCTGGAAAGATGCGTGCTTCGACCAATTCGGGTCGAGACGCATCGCGAGAACGCGTTCAGGCACAAAACCGGGATCGAGTTTCTGAAGATAGAACAGGCTTCGCATCATCAATCCGGCAGCGATCAGTACGATGGAAGAAAAAGCAACCTGCGTGATGACGAGAATACTCTGCGTGCGTTTCGCGCCCGCATGACTCGATTGTCCCGCGCCTTCTTTGAGAGTGGCGCCCAGCGTTTCGCGCGAGCGCAATGCTGCAAGCGATCCGAAGAATATGCTGGTCAACACGGCCGCGGAGATTGCGAAAGCGAGGACCCAGCCGTCCATGCGAATCTCGCCGGCACGAGGAGTGATGCGCGCAACAAATTGCGTAAGCAACTTCAATGTGCCTGATGCAAACGCGAGCCCGAGCAGCGCGGAAGGGACCGCAATCAGCAAGCCTTCAGTGATTAGTTGGCGCAGCAAGCGACTCTGGCCGGCGCCGAGCGCGAGACGCAGCACGAGTTCCTTTTCTCGATTTGCGGTCTTGGCCAGCGTGAGATTCGCCACATTCGCGCAGGCAATCAATAAGACGAATGCGGCTGCGATGAAAAGAACCAGCAATGTTGGGCTCGCCTTTTCGGTGAGCCGCTGTTGCAGCGGAGTAGCTGCGACACTGTATCCGGCCGACTGCGGATAGGACTCGGGGAAATTGCGCTCAAGCCGCGTGGCGATTGTCGCGAGTTCCGTGCGTGCTCGCTCGACGCTTACGCCGGGACGGAGCCGCGCGAATGCGGACATCATTCGCGAATCGCGATTGGCGATAAATGAAGCGGCGGAGCGAAACGGACACGCCGAGGTCGGCATGTAAACGTCATTCTTGGAAGGATATTGCGGGACTGGGGGCAACACGCCGACGACGGTGTGGACACGGTCGTTCATCTGAAATGTTTTGCCGATTACGTTTGGATCGCCGCGCTGGCTGTGTTGCCAGTACTCATAGCTGAGAATTAGCACTGCGGGAGCGCCGGGTTTGTCGTCCGCTTCGGTAAATGTGCGGCCGAGGATCGGCTTCACTCCAAACATTTCGAAAAAATGCGGAGAGACGACGCCGGTCTTCACGCGTTCGGCGGTGTCATTGCCCAGCAGAATGAAACTCATGCCGTGATATTCCACGAGTTCGCTGAACGACTGCGTTTGCTGGCGGTAATCTTCCAGATCCAAAACTGAAAACGGCACGTTTTGCGCGCCCGATTTCAGCGTTTGCTGCTGGAATACCACGAGCTGATTGCTTTGCCGGTAAGGGAGCGGGCGCAGCAACACGGAACGCAGCACGGTGAAAATCGCAGTGTTCGCGCCGATGCCGAGCGTGAGCGTAAGCACGGCAAGGATCGCGAACGCGGGATTTTTGCGAAGCAAGCGTAGGCCGTATTTCACGTCCTGCGCGAACATAGAAACGTGGTCGGCCGGAGTGGCGCGAAAGAGTCCTGCGAAAGTGGTTCCCCAAACTCGAAGCGAATTCATGGCTAACCTCCGTGACGCAAACGGGCGCGGTTTCAAGAGCGAGCCCGAGGTGAGAGGCGGCTGTACTCGAGCAATGAGCCGACCCACACTATACATAGACGCGGCATACTATAAAGTGTTACGATATATTAGACTTTTTCGGAAGATCCATATAAAGTGGCGCGATAGAACGTTTTGCGCTGTATCGGCGTAAACATTTACAGGAGAACACGATGGCAGATTCCCGAGATCCGCAACCCTTCCTTCCGCTGACGCCGGCGCTATTTCACGTGCTGCTGTCGCTTGCGGGCGGCGATAAACACGGGTATGCGATCATGAAAGATGTGTCTGGGCTGACGGAGGGCACCGTCACACTGAGCGCGGGAACGCTGTACGGAATTCTGCGGCGGCTGGTAAGCGACGGAATGGTGGTGGAAACGGGTGAGCGGCCCGCGCCGGAATTGGATGATGAGCGGCGGCGTTATTACCACCTGACGGAATTCGGACGCAAAGTAGCACGCGCGGAAGCGCAGCGGCTAGAAAGTGTGCTTGCTCTTGCGCGGGCGAAGCGATTGCTGGCGCGCGCAGGATCTGCGTAGCGGGATTTTCATGGCGCAACCCAGAAATTCATTCGCAGACAATTGTTTCGCTTGCTGCTGCGGTTTTTTCCTCCGGAATTTCGCGGTGACTACGGCCGCGACATGGAAGCGACATTTCTCGCGCAACGCCGCGAAATTCAATCCCGTGATTCTGAACACCGCAAGTCCTCGCGGCGTCAGAAGGCGAGTCTGCTGCGGCTGTGGGCTGAGACTATCGCGGATATTTTCCGCACCGCCCCCGCCGAACATTTGGAAATGTTCCGGCAGGACGGTGGATATGCGTTTCGCATGATGCGGCAGAGCGTCGGCTTTCTGTCATCCGTAGTCGTCGCTATTCTCGCGCTCGGAATTGGTGCGAACACTGCAATATTCAGCGTGGTGAATGGCGTTCTGTTCCGTCCGCTGCCTTACGCAAGCTGGAGACAGGCTAGTGGTTCTGAGTCAGCAGGCGCCGCGGCTCGGCTATGAGAGCGTGCGCCTTTCGGTCCCTGAAATCGACGACTACCGCGCGCAGAGCCGCACACTGGAAACGCTGGTGGAATATCACAGCATGGATTTCGATTTGATTGGCGAGGGCGAGCCGCGCCGCGTGACTACGGGAGTTGTCTCCGCGAATTTCTTCGACACGCTCGGCGTGAAACCGCTGCTGGGCAGAACATTCTTGCCCGCCGACGATCAACCCGGCGCGCCTGCGGTTCTTGTTTTCAGCTACGAATACTGGCGGCAGAATTTCGGCGGAGATCGGTCGATTATTGGCCGCCAATTTCGGATGAACGATCGCGTCCACACCGCGATCGGAGTGCTTCCGCCGATTCCGCAGTATCCGGATACGAACGATGTTTACATGTCGGTCTCGGCGTGTCCGTTTCGCGCGAATGCTGCGCGGCGCTATGACCGATCGGAACACATGATGCTTGTCTTTGGCCGATTGCGGGAAGGCGTTACGCCGGCGCTTGCGCAGCAGGAGCTTTCCGCGATTGCCAGCGGCCTCGCGCAGAAATATCCGCAGAGCTATCCGAAAGATTCGGGATATGACGTGCGTCTGGAGCCGCTGCGCACTTCGCTTACGCAGCGCGCGCGTCCGGTAGTTTTAATTCTATTTGCGACCGCGGGATTTGTGCTGCTGATTGCCTGCGCGAATATCGCCAACTTGAGCCTTTCGCGGCAGTTGTCCCGCGAGCGAGAGCTTGCGATTCGCACTGCCGTCGGCGCAAGCCGATCGAGAGTGCTGCGGCAGATGGTTACCGAAACCACGATGCTCTCTCTGCTTGGAGGAATTCTCGGGATTGGAATCGCATACATCGCGATCCACCCGCTGATTTCGTTCGCGGAAAAATTCACTCCGCGCGCGCACGAAATCACGATCGATTCGCGCGTGCTGCTTTTTTCTTTCGCGCTCTCGCTGATTACTGGAATTCTTTTCGGCTCTATTCCAGCGATGGTTTCGCCCATAAATCTCGCGGACCCGCTGCGGCAAGGAACGTCGAAAGGGATCACGCCGAAATCGAGGCGGCGCCTTCGCGATGCGCTGGTGGTCGCGCAAGTCGCGTTGTCTCTCGCGCTTCTGGTTGGCGCGGGACTCACGATTCGCAGCTTCTACGAACTGACGCAAGTGGATCCGGGATTCAAGTCGCAAAATGTTGTATCGATGCTGATTGATCTGGATTGGAATCGCTATTCGGATTCCGAGACAGGCGCGGCAAACCGCCGCACATTTCAACGCAAACTTTTGGAGAAAGCGGCGTCGCATCCCGGCGTGATCGCCGCGGCGCTGGGAACCACGCTGCCGTTGTACGACGCGGTCGAAAAATTTCACGGCGCAAAAATTGAAGGACGCGAACCGGTTCCGGGCGAACCGGAAATTGCGCTGGGAATCAATCTGGTTACGCCTGATTATTTTCGCGCTCTAGGAATATCGCTTTTGCGCGGAAGATATTTAGGCGCCAGCGACGGACCAAAGGACCACGTCGCCGTTGTGAACCGATCGCTGGCTGAACATTACTGGCCAAATCAGGATCCGATTGGCCGTCACATATCTCTGGATGATGGAGAACCGCGGACAACAATCGTCGGGGTCGTTGCGGACGTTCGTGAGAACGGACTCGATCACGAGCCCGACGATGAAATCTATCTTTCGCAGGCGTTGCGGTCGCCTCGCGGGGCGCGACTAATCGTGCGCACGCAAGAAGACCCAACCGCGATGATTCGCGATCTCGTCGCGGACGTTTATCAGCTCGATCCGGCGCAGCCTGTCGCGCAGATTCGCACGCTTGAGCAAGTGCGCCAGCAGGCGCTGGCGCCGCCGCGGCTGATCAGCACACTGCTTGGATCTTTTGCGTTGCTCGCGCTGATTATTACCGCCGCGGGAATTCAGGGTGTGATGGGACTCACTGTGAGCCAGCGAATCAAGGAAATCGGAATCCGCATCGCGTTGGGCGCAACGCGCGGCTCAGTGCTGCGAATGATTCTGCGGCATGGATTGTTGCTGGTGGGAACCGGTGTGGCGCTGGGCCTCGCAGTTTCTTACGGCGGAACACGTTTGATCGGCGAAATCGCGATGAGCGGTTTGCTATTCGGCGTTCAGCCGACGGACTCGCTGACAATTTTCAGTGTGAGTTTCCTTCTACTGCTTGTGGCCGCGGCTGCGTGTTATGGACCGGCGCGCCGCGCGATGGCAGTGGACCCGATGGAAACGCTGCGCGCGGAATAAGTAGCGCAACCTCGCTTGCGAGTTCGTTGTTCTGTCACTTCAGAGCGCGCCTTCGTTCGCGTTTTTTGCGCACGAGCCCCCCGCGGCACCGAAACAAAAGCGCAGGCCATGCGTCTTACCTTACGAATCGTAATATGCAGCCAACCCCGGGAGGCAAGCGCGGCATGCACCTAAAGACGCAGACGTGGCTCTACGGAATTGCCGGCGTCCTGATTGCCGCCGCTTTGCTCCAGTTCGTTCGCATGCAACTTCCTCCGCCCGAGAAGGTTGAGGTGCCCGCAGCGGGCGTCACCGTACCGATGGGAGATGTTGGCGGCAGGCCGCTGGTGGATGTAACGATCAATGGGAATGGGCCGTATCCATTCATTCTTGATACCGGCGCATCGATCATCGCAGTCGACTCGGATTTGATTGCGGAGTTGAAACTACCATCCGTGACGGAAATACTTTCTCCCTCTCCGTCTCGCGTAGATGAATTGCGCGTCGGGGACGCCGTGCTTCGCGGCGTGACCGTGTTGCCTTCACCAACGATGATCGGAAATCTAGGTGGCGCGATAAGGCCGAGAGGAATTCTTAGCGCCCTATTTTTTTCGGGAGCGGTGATAACGCTGGATTATCCGGGGAAAAAAGTGATCATTCGAAATGGAGCTCTGCCTGCTCCCGATAATCGCAACATTTTCGCGTACTCCGTGGACGACGTTCTTCCAAGGGTCCCGATTCGCATAGCGGGGCATGAGATCCGCCCTCATGTGGATTCCGGTTCGCCTTCTGGGCTGACAATTCCCATGGAATATTCGGACAAATTTCCACTCGCAGACAAACTCGTGGAAGCGGGCCGCGCGCGAACTCCCGGAGGAGAATTTCCAATTCTCACCGGAACGCTTGCCGCTCCAGTGGAACTTGGCGAATACTCGCTGGATATCAAACAGGTGCGGTTTAGCGATCTGCGGCCGGGCTCCGATCCCGCTGTAGGAAACCTGGGTTATCAGTTCTTGAAAGATTTCGCGATCACGCTCGACTCAAAGAACCGCCGCATTCAATTCGAGCGCCCAACAATCGCAGGGCACGCTACTTGAAGCGTATCTTCTTCACGATATCGAGTGAAAACGTGCCATTGATATCGCGAAGCGCGACGATGCTTAAATCGGGCCGCACCTGATACTCAATCTGAATTACTTCCTCTTGCGAACCGGTGACGTTGGTGCTGTAGATCACGCTAATATTTTTGGACACTTGCTGCTGCACGGTCACTCGAGTGGCCGCGTTTTGCTCCGTGCCCGTGCCCGCGAGAAACGGATCGACGCGGAAGCTGGTGATGCCGAAAAGTTTTTCCACGCGGCCGCCCAGCTGGCTTGAGATCGCTTCGGAAAGCAGAGTCGTCGCACCCATCTGCGAGTTGTTGCCGCCAGAAGAAGAGGCGTACTGAGTGCTCTGCGTCGGCTGGCCGAGTGCGAGAAGACTGATAATGTCGCTGGTGGGCAGCGAGGGATCGGAGCGATAGCTCAGATTCAAGTGACTCGCTTTTCCGGTGAGGTCGAGCGTCACTTCATATTGCGAGATTGTGGTCGTCGCCTGCATGCTCAGCACGGGATCCATGCGAAACGGATCGACGAAATCAATGTCGCCGCGCGTCACGCGATATTTGTTGCCGGCAAATGTGATTTGTCCGTTTTGCAGCGAGATGTGGCCAAGCAGATTCGGATTTTCCCAGGTGCCGCGAATGCGCATGTTTGCGTTGGCGTCAAACTGCGCTCCATTCCATTCCACGCGGGCATTCGGCGCCGAGTCCGCTTGAATTTCAAATTGTAAATTTCTCAAGAACGGAGACGACGTGCTTGGTCCGCCGGACGATGACGCCGGCGAAGAGACGAGCGACGCGAGGTCAAATCCCTGCGACATCAGCACGCGCTGAATCGTGACGTTTCCCGTAAGCTGCGCGGCCTGAAAATTTCCCGCGAAACGCAAGGTGCCGTTCGCCAGCCAGCTCATTCCTTCGGGATAGCGAACGCGCACGCCGGTGGCGCGCGTCGTGATGTCGTATCGCGCCGCGCTCTTGCCTTCGCCGTAGGTCAGCGAGCCCGAAAGAATCATTTGCCCGCCGCCGGTTTCCGCGTGCACGTTATCAAACACCATGCGGCTGGTATCGAAAACAAATTCGCCGCTGATCTTGCTAAGCCCCGCGGGAAAGTCTCCGTAGTTTACGGACGCATCCTGCATTTGCATGCGACCCGTAATCAGCGGCCGATCGATCGTGCCCGCGATTGTCGTGTTGATCGCAGCGGCTCCTCTCACGTCAAGCGTCGGAATAAATCCGCCAAGAAGATGCATATCCACTTTGCCGTTGATGGCCATCTGCATCGAGCGATCGGTGCCGCCGAGATGCGCGAATCCCTCAATTTGAAAATCGGAAGTGTCGCCTTTTAAACTTGCGTGCTGCACGCGAACTTCGTTGCGGCTGTAAGTAATTTCGAGCGGACCGCTGTTTTCGAGTTTCACGTACTCATAGTCGAACGCCAGCTTCGATATGTTTGCATCGGCGGTGATCGTATCGGGCTGCATGGCCGCACCGGCGATTTTCACATGCGCATCCATGCTGCTGTGGCCCGTGAGCGCATCTAGATGCAATCCAGCCTCGATCAGCGGATCGATATCGAGTCCCTTCGAGTCGAGCTCGCCAGTGAGCGGAAAATTTCCAGAGAGCCCCAGCTCAACCCATCCGCGCAATCTGTCCGGGGGCAATGCGGACGAAACATCGAGCCGCATTTTTGCTCCGTCGGAATTGAGTTTCGCGTCGAAGCTGCCGAGATCTTCGTTGCCGGCGCGCAAGTCCACCAACCTCAAAGTTCCCGCGACCTTCGGAGTGAGTATTGGCCCACTTCCTTTCAACTGGAAATTCAACGAACCGCTGAGTGGCATGCGCGCGGTTTGGATGCGCCCAATGTTTTCGATCGGAATTACTGCGCCAGTCAAATTGAAGTCGACGCTTCGATCTTCGAGTTTCAGACTGAAGTCGCCGGTAAGCGTTCCGGCCGCAGCACCGGCGCCTCCCGTTCGCGGCGTGAGACGAATATCCGCGTTCTGCACTTTTATCTCGTCGTGATTCAGAACCAGCTGTCCTCGAGCGTGATCTGCCTTCCATCCCCACGCGTCAAGATTGGCGATGTCAAAAAGTCCCGTTAGTGACGGATCACTTCGCGTGCCGCGCATGTGAAACTGCCCGGTGAGTAATCCGCTGGCTGCGTACTTCCAGCCAAACATTTCCTGCAATCCCTGCGTGGGCGTGGCCACAACTGCCGCGTCAAAGCTCCATTGCGCGTCGGGCGCAAACGTCCAGTGGGCAAGCTCCATACTCATTTCGAGCTGCGCCGAAGACTTGCCGCGAGTGGCGCGGACGCGTTGCAGATCGAATGCGTCTGGGTTGTAGAGCATGTCGCCTTCGATATCGTCCCAGTAAAGATCGCCATACTTCGCGTTTTGCCCGTGAAAGTGTCCCGAAAATTCCGGGCCGCCGAGCGGACCAGTAAGTTTTCCCAGCCATGTCGCTGAACCGCCGATCACCATCGGCTCCGCGGTGGCGCCGCGGATGCGATTAATAAAGTCATCCCACGGGAGCAGATCGCGAATATCCACTCCCACTTCGAGCGCGGTGTCTTTCGCTCCGAGCGTGCCATTGAATTTCACCGAACTTGAAGCTGTATCAATTTCGCTGGAGCGCACAATGACGTCGTTGCGATCTTCGCTGTAGTCGTATTCAATGTGCGCGGTTGCGGGGACGCTTCCTACCTTGGGTTCTTTCGACGTATCCCAAATCGTGGTTCCGCGCGACGTCACATGCTGAAATCCTTTCGACCACGTGGTGGTGGCTTCCACCGAAAACATTCCGTCCCAGTGCAGCGGATTTACCGGCAAGCTCGGGTTATCCACTGCCGCCAGCACTTGCTCGAGGCTCATGCCCGTGCCTTGCGAATCCACTCGAAACAGCAGACCTTTGAATGTGAGATTCACGCGGCCCGTCATCTCTCCGCCGAAAGCATGTGCCTCAAAATCGGGCACGACGAGCTGTCCATGCGAAGCGTGGTAATCGCCGCGGCTGGTAATTCCGGAATCGTGAAACCACTGAAAGCGAAGCGCCACTTCACGCGCCGAGTAATGTCCTTCGGTGACCCAATCTTTCCCATCCCAATTTCCTCCACCATTAAAATCCACCGCACCACTTGGGATTGCGGGCTTTTTCATCCAAGCGCGCAGGTCCGGCAATGCGAGGTTTCCACGGTATCGAAACGTCGCGCTCGGATGCGTCAGATTTTTCACGTCTGCTTCGGCATCCAGAGTGGAATCCAGAACTTTCAGCCGCATCTGATCCACCAAGAATTCGTCCGGCGAAAAAGTGAATTTCAGCGAAAGATCGGCGTTCACAGGCAGAAACTTTTTATCGGCGATTGAAACCTTCTGCGATCTGAATTTTCCAAGATAAAGACCCGCACCCCCCGCGGAATTTCCCCAATCGAGTGTGAAATCGAGATCCTTGCCCTCCGCAACGAGCGGTATCCGCGCGTCGTTGTAAAGAATGGTCCCGTCGTCTAATTCCAGATGTCCGATCGCAAGATCAAAAATCCGCAAGCGAAACGGTTTCGCGCCCGGTTTCGCCGGCGGCAGCACGGGCAAATTCGACGTGCCATCCTTATTGAACGCAATATGCACAGCCGGCCGCTTGATCTGCAGTTCGCGCAGCGTGATTTTCTTTTCCCACAGCGAGACGATCTGCACTTGCAGATCGATCGAATCCGCGTGGAAAAATGGCGCAGTTCCCGCGGCTTCTCGTTCGTGAATTGTCAGCCCATCCAGCCGCGCGTGCAGCGTAAACGCATCGAAGCGAAACCCCGCGAGTTCCACCCGGCCGCCGGTCATCTGCTCGATCCGGTGGACGATCGCGTCGCGAATCCATCCGTCGAACCAGCCATGATCCAGCGCCAACATTCCCGCGCCAATCGCCACAAGAAAAAAAGCGAACGTCCAAGCCACTACGCGCAGCCAACGCCTCTTGGGTTTCGGTTTGGCTTGCTTGCTCATTTCCCCTGAAGCCCGGTTGGACTCGCCTGTTTGTTCAACAAAATGTCGATCTTCATTCGCGAACGGCTCTCGGCCATCCACTCGTTTGAGCGATCAGTGATCGCCTGCTGCACCAGCAACTCGCGGATCTGTTCGCTCACCGCGCTCAATTCCGGAACGGATTGGCCGTGCGCCTTCGCTTGCGGCACGAGTTGCTCGTCGTAATATTTTTGAATGGCCGCAGCATCAATCTGCGCCACTGGACGGAATTTGTAATCCACATACCTGCTGAAAAATAATGCGCGGCGTAGTTGCCGCTGCACCCCGTCGTCGCTCAGTCCCGCATCAGCTTCTTTCGCGCGAAATTTATCTTCGCCGCCAGCCTCGGTCGCGAGCTTTCGTTCCGCCGCCTGCACTTCTGCATCGGTCGGGCTCTTGAATCCCGCGGCGCTCGCCTCTTGTTCGATGATCCACTGATCGATCAATTCGTCGAGACGCTTTTCTTCCGGCTCTTGTTTTCCTTCCACGACTACTTGAAACTGCCCAAGCTCACGCAACTCGCTGAGCAAAATCACATTTTTATCGATTCGCGCGATCACGCGATCCACAACTTCCTGCGCCATCGCTCCGCGCGGGCAGCACGCAAGCGCCGCGCTAGACATCGCCACCCACGCCGCGAATTTTCCTGCCATCCGCATCAGAACACCGATCCCAAATTGAAGAAGAATTGAAAATGCGGCAGCCGCTGCAGAGTGGGCGGTCCAGTGCAACTTGTCCCCGAGATTGTGCACGCGAAAAATTGTGCAGGGTTCAATTGATACGCAAAATCCACGCGGACTGGTCCAATGGGCGTGGAATATCTCAGCCCGAACCCAACCGTATGCGAAAAATACGCCAGATCGCCTGTCGATACTTCTGCGGCCGTGGGAAAGTATCGAAGCGAAATTCTATTCACTCCGCTGAACACGTTTCCCGCGTCGTAAAACAGCGCGCCGCCTACTTTTGTTCCAAACTTCGGCAGCTTCAGCGGAAACCGTAGCTCTTGTTGAAAAACAATTAACGCGTCGCCGCCAATCGGAAATCCCGTATCAGGATCGCGCGATCCCGCTTCGTTCAATCCAAACCCGCGAATCGAGTTTCCGCCGCCTGCGAAGAATCTTTCCGGCAGCGGTATGTCGATCGCCGAAGAACCGGCAAACGTCTGCTCAATTCCAATTTGAGTTGATCGCGCAAACGTCAGCCACTTCAGCAACTGGTAGTAGGTTGAGTTCTGGTAGAAAAACCGCCCGAAATTTGCCGACGATCCGATCACTTTCCCCGCTATGGAAAGATCAACGCTGTTGTAACTTCCTTGCGTGGCATCCGTTGGATTATTGCGATGCTCGCGCACCACCGAAATTCCAAACTCAGACACCAGCGTGGGCTGGCTGAACAGCGGAACCTGTTCTGGATTCAACAACAGATCGGCAGCCAGCACGCGCCGGTACGCGTACCGGTACAAGATGGAAGTCGCGCGCGAAAGTTTTTGCGTCAGCTGCAGGCTTCCTTCATATCTCGTCGACGTAAACGTCGTCACATCGCGGGACTTATCCGTGAAGATCGTCGCCTGAACGCTCAAATTCGGATTTCCCAGCCAATCTTGTTTCTGGTAGGTCACCAGCCCGCGCCACTGCAATGTGCTCGCTCGCACCTTGAAGGACAGCGAATCGGCGCGTCCGGTCAGATTATTGTCGGTCAACTCCAGCGTGATACGCGGGCTGGCTTCGAGAGATGTCGCCGCGGGATTGTCGCTTCCCGATAGCCGTTGGACTTCAAATCCGCCGCCGTACGCAAACGTGAATCGTTTCGCCTCTTCGACGACAACGTCCAAAGTTTTCTCGGTGTTTGCCCCGTCCGGATTTTGTGGAGCCACATCCACGCGGTCGAAAATTCCCAGGTTGTACAACCGCCGCTGTGTCTCGATTACCTCGCCCTCGCGCAGAGGCTGGCCCTCTTTCAGCTGAATTTCGCGTCCAATAATTCGCCGCCGCGTATGGTCATATCCCGCGATTACGATGTCTGAAATCAGAACTTGTTCGCCTTCCGTGATGTGATACGTCACCGCAACGCGCGGCTGCTCGGTTACTTCCGGCTTATTCTCTTCGCGTTTCTTTTCATCCGTCTTCTTGCCGCCGGGCGCCGGCGCAGTTGGACTTGGCGCTCCGCTGTTGGCCGCCATGTCCGTCACCGTCGATGTGAATTGCGCATTTGGAAATCCTTCGTCGTAGTACAACGCGAGCACGTTGTCGCGATCGGTAGACACGTTGTAATCGGAAAAAGGTTCGCCGGGAGTGGAAGCGAGCAGCTGCATCAGATCTTTCTCGCTGAGCTTGCTCTCTCCTTCCACCGAAAGTTTTCCGACAAGCGTCTGCCCGCCTTCTTTCACTTGAATGTGAATAAACAAATCGCCTTCCTTGCCCTGATAATTCTCGTCGATCTTGCTCTGCACGTCCGCGCCCAGAAATCCGTTCGCTTGATAGAGGCCGCGAATCGAAGCGATACCGTTATCCAGTAACGTATGGCTAAAAGTTCCTCTCGAGCCGAAGCTCGCTGCTTGCATCTGCAAGCGCAGCTTCAGCAGGTCCGTGCGGAAATATTTGTTCCCCTCAAACGCTATTCCCGCAAGCCGCTGCCTCTTCCCGCGATCCACCGTGTACGTAATCACCTGCTCCTTGGTTGTCGGCCCCTTCTTCTCTGTCGATTCTGCCTCGCTGCTCGCGTAATCCACGGAAGCATCGAAATATCCCTGCCGCTCAAAATAATCCCGCAGCGAACGCTTCCCCTCATTCAGCAAATCGGGATCAACCGCGCCCTCTTCGAAAATTGGGACGCGCTTTTTCAGTTCTTTCGTGGGAACTTTCGCTCCCGCCACTTCCACGCGCACGCGCGGTCCAGCCGCCACATTAAATTCAAGCGGCAACGCGTTCGTCTTCGCATCAAACGATTGGCGTTTCAGCGTGGCTCGCGCGCCCAGAAAATTCTGCTTCACCAGATAATTTTTCACGCGATCTTCGGCGCGCTGCAATTTCTGCGCGTCGAACGTTTTCCCCGCCTTCAATTTGGAATGCGACAACAGCTCCGCACTCGTATAGGGAGTGGAATTCTGCACCGCAATCGTTCCCACTTTTGCCCGCGACCCCGGTACCACGGAAAAGTTGATGTTCATGTGGTGCGTTGGCGGATCGGCGACTACGTCAGCTTTTACTTCCGCTTGATACAAGCCATCCTGCTGAAGCGCATCTTTCAAATTCGAAACCGCGTCATTCAGCGCTTCCTCAGAATACGGATCGCCAACTTTCAAACGCAGCGAGGCGTATGCAGTGGCTTCGCTGGGCGGCTCCTTCAATCCATCGATCCGAATCACCCCAACAAATAAATTCCGCGTAACCAGAAAGTCGAGGCGCAGCGCCGTTCCGCCTTTATTCGCGTTGGCCGTTTCCGCAGCAGTCTCGCTGGCCTCCACCACCACATCCGCATAATCACCCGACGCAAAAAGTTGACGCACCGCCGCGCGTATCTCTTCAGAGTTGTATGGCTTCGCCGGTTGCACGGGCAATCCCGGCGGATTTTCGGAAATCACTTCGCCCGCGCCCGTCACCACGCGGACTTCTCCCACGGGTTTTCCAGAAAGCTGCGCCACTCTCTGCAGAGACGCATCCGCAGGGAGCGCCGCGCTACTTTGTGGCGCGACATTTTGTGTGGGATTTTCCTGCGCGCGAATTACGGCGCCGTTCAACAACACCACGACCAAGCACGCGAAAATCCGCGCGTACCGGCGCAATTCCTGATCTGGCTTCCAGAGAAAAAAATTCAGCACTTGCGGTTGCCCGCTCCTGGCCGCGCCGCGCTTTCGTCCGTGATTGCCATGAAGCGCCGGGCGGGCTTCGGCTGGACGAGTTTTGGTAGCTCGACGATAGGGGATATCATAACCTTTGGATTCATTTTCCCCACAAAGCGATGGATGAATCATCTCACGGCCGTTACTCACGGCAGATACTGTTCGCGGAAATCGGCGTGGAAGGCCAACGCCGCCTCCTCGCCTCGCGCGCGGTGCTCGTCGGCTGCGGAGCCCTCGGTACCGTCATCGCCGATCATCTCGTCCGTGCCGGTGTCGGACATCTGCGCATCATCGACCGCGACTTCGTGGAAGATTCCAATCTGCAGCGCCAGTCTCTATTTGACGAGGCGGACGCCAAAGCGTCGCTCCCGAAAGCTGTGGCGGCGCAAGCTCATCTGCGCGCGGTGAATAGCGGCGTTCAAGTGGAAGGTATCGTCGCCGACCTCACGCCGAAGAACGCCCACGATCTTCTCTACGGTTTCGATTTGATTCTGGATGGCACAGATAATTTCGAAGCGCGCTTTCTGATCAACGATGTTTCGGTAAAGCTCGGCATCCCGTGGATTTATTCCGCAGCTGTCGCTGCATCAGGAGTTACGCTCCCAATTTATCCCGGCGAATCGGCATGTCTCGCGTGTCTCGTCGAATCAGGCACCGGCGCGGCGCCCGCAGAGACACTCGCACACGTGGAAGACACTTGCGATACGGTTGGGGTGATCGCTCCAGCCGCAGCCGCGATCGCCTCGCTGGCCGCGGCGCAAGCAATTCGCCATCTCGCGGGAAAAAGCGATCCAGCGTGGGTTCGATTGCAATCGGTAGATGTCTGGAAAATGCGCAGCTCCGCGATCAACGTCGCTCGCGATCCCAATTGCCGCTGCTGCGCGCAACGTGAGTTTCGATTCCTCGAAGGCCGCTCCGTTCCGCACGTAACCATGTGCGGACGAAACTCGGTCCAAATCCATGAACGCGCCCGCCATCTCGATCTGCCGCAACTCGGCCAGCGATTGGGGAATGTCGCAACGGATGTCCGCCACAACGAACACCTGTTGCGCTTCCACGTCTCTCCCTACGAAGTAACGGTCTTCGCCGATGGCCGCGCCATCATTAAGGGCACGCAGGACCCGGCGATAGCGCGCTCCCTCTACGCCCGGTATCTCGGCGCTTAATCAATTCTAAGTGACGGTGGAATTATTCGGAGGATCGAACTTGCTTTAGCGCTTCGCAGGCACTTGCCCGGCAGGCACGCGGCTCGGAGGCATCCGCAGCGCCGCGCGGTCCAAACTTTCTCGCAGATTCATCAGTGTTAGAAACGTGCTCAGCACTCGCGCCTTCAATTCATCTGCCATGTGCAGCCCGCTTGTCGAGACCCGCGCCAGCAACTCGCCCTGATTCGCGATAAATCGCATGATTTCGATCTGGCGTTCGTGTGCGGATTGCCCGGAAACCGTTTCCCGCCGCAATTCGCTCGAAAGTTGCTCTAGCCGCAGCGTGAAATGCAGCAAGCAAAGCTCTTCCTCCCTTAACTCGGGAGGCACCACGAGCTTGCAGCCCACACTCCGGCAATCAGGATTAGTAGCCACACCACACCCATTGCAATTCTTTCATCGCGGGAACGCGAAATCCATAGACCGGCAGTAATGTTTCGCAAACGGCACACACCACCTGTACTTCGGTACAGGTGGTGAAGAGTCGATAGCCCTGCCGCCAATTTTATGCGGGCTCGCGCGCGTCCAAAAAATGATGCCGCCACCGCGGCGAGGTATTCTTGAGCGGCGTGATTTCAATATCCGATGATGCGCGAAGCCTCTCGCTGCGCCAAGATATGGTCGCCAAACAAATCCGCGCCCGCGGCATCAGATCCGAACGTGTCCTCGCCGCCATTCTCGCGGTGCCGCGTCACGCTTTCGTACCGGAAGAAACTTTGGAGGCCGCCTACGCCGATAAACCGCTCGACATCGGCGAACGCCAAACCATTTCGCAGCCGTACATGGTCGCGGCAATGGCCGAAGCTCTCGACTTGCAGCCCGGCGAAAAAGTTCTTGATGTTGGCACCGGTTCAGGCTATTCAGCTGCGATACTATCGATGCTCGGAACCCAGGTTTTCACGATTGAAAAGCACGCATCGCTCGCGGAGCGCGCACGACGCACGCTTGCGCAGCTCGGCTGCGCTCGTATTTCCATGCGCACAGGTGACGGCTCAGCAGGTTGGCCCGAGGCTGCTCCCTTCGACGCGATCTCGGTTGCAGCCGCCGCGCCAATCGTGCCTCAACCTCTCGTCGAGCAGTTGGCCGATGGCGGACGTCTCGTGATTCCCATCGGAGACTCCGATGAACAGGAACTTGTTTTGGTACGCAAACACAAAGGCGAAATAATTTCTAATAATCTCACCAGTTGCCGCTTTGTTCCTCTCACCGGCCAGTTCGGCTTCGCTGGATAACCATCCAAGATGAATTCGCCCACTCCCGAGCTGACCATCGTCATCCCCGCGTACAACGAGCAGGATCGCCTCCCGCCCACTCTCGCGCGCGTCCGCGCGTGGATTGACGCCGCCAAAATTTCCACCGAAGTGATCGTCGTCGATGACGGCTCGCAGGATTTCACCGCCGCGGTCGTCGCCAACCTCAGCGCCGATTGGCCTGAGCTAAGAATCCTCGTCAACCCGGGCAATCACGGCAAGGGTTACAGCGTGCGCCACGGCGCTCTCGAAGCGCGCGGCCGCATAGTTCTTTTCACAGACGCCGATCTCTCCGCTCCGATCGAAGAGGCGGACAAACTTCTCGCCGCGCTGGCCACGCACGATATCGCCATCGGCTCGCGCGCCCTCGATCGGCGGCTCATCTCCGTTCACCAATCCAAGCTGCGCGAATTTGCGGGCATCGTTTTCAATATGGTAGTGCGGGTCGTTCTCGGCCTTCCATTTTCAGACACCCAGTGCGGCTTCAAAGCCTTCATGCGCGAACCATGCACAATCGTCTTTCAGCAACAGCGCATCGAGCGCTTCGGTTTTGATCCCGAACTCCTATTCATCGCTAAGCGGCACGGCCTGACCATCGCCGAAGTTCCAGTCCGCTGGGCCCACGATCCAGGCACGCGCGTTGCGATGCTCCGCGATAGCCTGAAAATGTTCGCCGAAGTCCTCGGCATCCGCTGGAACGCCATCCTCCGCCGCTACCCAAAATAAATTTGCGCGAGCCGCACCTATACTTTACGTCACAAAGTACTTGACAAAACTCCATTTCCTGCTATTCTATTCCCCTCATGCGTTCCGCTACTCCCATCCGGTCCGAACCCCTCCGCATGGAAGTGCGCGCCGCCGACAATCTTCGTTTTATTCGCGAAACGATGGAAAGCGCCGCCCGCTTCACCGCGGTACCCGGCTGGGGCGGAGTAGGCATGGGCGTCACCGCGGTGGCCGCCGCAATCGTGGCCTCTCGCGAAACCACGCCCTCACGGTGGGTCGCCGTCTGGCTGATCGAATTGGCCGTCGCGGTCGTGATCGCTCTCGGCGCCTCTATCCAAAAAGCGCGCGCCGCCAAGCTCGGCATCTTTTCCGGACCAGCTCGCAAATTCGCACTCAGTTTTCTGCCGCCACTTCTCGTTGGTGCTCCGCTTACCTACGTCCTGTATCAAGCGGGCCCGCAAATGATCTCGGTGCTGCCGGGAATGTGGCTCCTTCTATACGGCACCGCAGTCGTCACGGGAGGCGCATTCTCGGTGCGCGTTGTTCCGGTGATGGGCTTTTGCATCATGGCCGTTGGCTTAGTCGCTCTGTTCCTGCCCTCACTCGGAAATTCTTTGATGGCCCTCGGCTTCGGCGGATTGCAAATCGCATTTGGATTACTCATCGCTTACCGCTACGGCGGTTGAAAGGAGATCACTTGGGCAAAGCAGAACCACTCCGCGATCGTCACGCGAAATCTCGCGCCGATTCTTCGCATCTCAAAAGCACGCGCGGGAATACGGAAAGCGTCGCGCCAGATTTCGATCGCCTGATTCACGAACGCATTCGCCTCGGCATCGTTAGTGCGCTTGCCGTAAATGATTCGCTCACTTTCAATGAACTTAAAGCTCTTCTGCACACAACAGACGGCAACCTGAGCGTCCACGCGCGCAAACTCGAAGAAGCTCGCTATCTCGAATGCAATAAATCGTTCGATGGCCGTCTGCCCAAAACCGAATTTCGTCTCACCTCTTCGGGACGCCGCGCCCTCGAACGCTATCTCGATCACATGGAAGCCTTAATCCGCGCTACTCGCGAAGGCTAAAGGTAAATTTTTTTATGAGCACACTTTGTAATGAAAAGTTATTTATACCGCAGCGCTCAGCGCCGCCTGCCTTCGCCGCGCTACCACTCCACGTCGCCATCATCATGGATGGCTGCACCCGCTGGGCCGCGCGCCGCGGCCAGCCAGCCTCCGCCGGAGTCGCAGCCGGCGCCACGAATGTGCGGCCCATCGTCAGCGCCGCCGCATCTCTCGGAATCGATACGCTCACTCTCTACGCGTGCTCGGGTGACAATGCGTTGCGTTCTGCAAACGAAATCCGCGCGCGCATGAATATCCTCGCCGAATTTCTGCGCATAAATGTTCCCGGCTATCTTCGCGATGGCGTCCGCATGTCTGTGATCGGCCGCCGCGATCGCCTCTCACCGGAATTTTTCGCCGCAATGGAATTTGCCGAAGCCGCTACCGCCGATTGCCGCGATCTTCATCTCCGTATCGCCGTGGACTACTCCTCGCGCGAAACAATTTTCCGCGCTGCTTGCCGCTTCTACAAAGCCACGCGCATCCATCGTGAGTCCTTCGAAGAAGTTCTCGGCGAAGTGAGCCACGCCACGCCGCGTGATGTTGATCTCCTGATCCGCACCGGTGACGAACAGCGCCTCAGCGACTTCCTCCTCTGGGAAGCCGCCAACGCCGAGCTCCATTTCTCTCCGCTAATGTGGCCTGACTTCTGCGACGGCGATCTCGCCGCCGCACTGGAAAATCTCAGCACTCGGCAACAGAGCTTCAAGGCGGCGCCCCACGCAATCGCGAGCCTCTGAATCTCTCTGCGTCCTCTGCGCCTCTGCGCCTCTGCGGTGAGCATTTGCAGCCGGCGAATCGCCATTTCTCCCCATTCCCCACTCTGACCTTCCGCCCCTCCCCGTCGTCCAAGTAAGTGAGCAGGAAACGATTGGAGAAACCAGTTGGGCTTCGCAGGTACACTAAGCTGGCAAAACGCCGCCCAGGAGTTCCATTTGCCCAGGCACGATGAGCCAGTGATTCCGCGGTCCGTCGCGGACGCTCGCGCCGAGGATTCGCTCCTCGCCGAA
This sequence comes from uncultured Acidobacteriota bacterium, assembly GCA_963721845.1. Taxonomy (GTDB): domain Bacteria; phylum Acidobacteriota; class Terriglobia; order Acidiferrales; family UBA7541; genus DASTCZ01. Next base: position 40,019 of record CAVRKW010000002.1, read on the forward strand.
TCCTGCCGCACCGGCAGCATCGAAGCCTACGAGCATCTGTACGCCACGCAAAGCTCGCGCATGAAAAGTATCGCGATGAATCTGCTCGGCAACCGGCAAGACGCCGAAGACGCGGTGCAGGAAACATTTCTCAAGATTCATCGCGGCATTAAATATTTCAAAGGCCAGTCAGCCTTTTCCACCTGGACGTACCGCATCCTCGTGAACTCCTGTTACGACATGCGCCGCCGCAAAATGCGCAAGCAGGAAACTTCCGAACAGGATCTCGTGGAAGAGGGCGAAACCTACGAAGTTCCCGTGCACGGCAGCAATCATCCACTGCGCCTCGCGCTCGAAAATTGTGTTTCGCGGCTGACTCCGCACCTGCGCTCCATTTTCTTGCTCTTCGAAGTCGAAGGATTCAAGCACTCGGAAATTGGCGCGATGCTTGGAATTTCAGAGATGGCTTCCAAGAACGCTCTGTATCAAGCCAAGCGCCGCCTGCGCGAAATGTTGAACGAACCGGCTCGCGCAGCAGCTGAACGAAGTGAGAGTTGAGGGACCTATGTTGAAACAAAGCGATTTTAATTGCTCGAACTTGGAAGACGCTCTTCGCGACGAAACGCCCGAACTCATGGCGGCGCTCGAGATGCACGCGCAGACATGCCCAGCCTGCCAGACCGAACTCGTGCTCTGGCGCGAAATTTCCGCCGCCGCGGTCACCATGAAAAAAGAGTGGCCGAGTCCCGGCCTGTGGCCGCGCATTTCCGAATCTCTAGAAAATGAGTTGGCGCAACCGCGCGGCTGGCGCTCCTGGATTCGCGGCCGCTCCTCATCGCCTGCATTCCGCTGGCAGCTTGCGCTCGCCACGATCGCGATTCTCGCGGTCTCTGGCACCACCGCATTTTTCATGTCGCATCGCGATGAAGTGAGCGCGCCCGATAACCAACATTTGCTCACCGAACAAGCCGTTCACGAAGTCGAATCCGCGCAGCAGAATTACGAGCAATCCATCGACAAGCTCGCAAAACTCGCCGAACCAAAACTCTCATCGGCCGCAACTCCGCTGATGGTGAACTACCGCGAGAAATTGCAATTGCTCGATTCAGCCATCGCGGATTGCCGCTCAAATCTCGAAAAGAACCAAGCCAACGCCTATCTCCGCCAGCAACTGCTTGGCTTCTATCAGGAAAAACAAAAGACGCTGGAACAGATTCTCCGGGAGGATTGAAAGTGAAGATTTCTCGATATCTCATTGTGATGGCGGCGCTGCTCGTAGCAGCAGCCAGCCCGCGCATGGCTGCTGCCGCGCCCGGCAGTATGCAGGACCAGATCACGCGCAATTTCGATAAGTCTGTGACGCTTGCCGCCGGAGAATCGGTGCGCATCGAGCACAAGCTCGGCAACATCAGCGTGCACACCCACGATTCGCGCGATGTCCACATCGTCGCCACCATTCGCGTTTCTTCCGGATCGCGCGACAACTCTTCGAAGTTCGCCGATGCGATTCAGATTCACGTGGACAATTCCTCTTCCGGCCTTCTGATTCGCACCGATTATCCCGAACAAAATGGCACTGGTTGGCTGTTCCACGAAAATATTTCCTTCTCCGTGGAATATGACATCACCATGCCGCAGGACGCGCCGCTCACCGTCCGCAATAGCTTTGGCGGCGTCACCGTCGACGGCCTGAAAGCTGCCACCGATATCGACAATAAAAATGGTTCCGTCGCCGTTCACGATGGCAAAGGTTCCCAACTTCTGCGCAACGCTTTTGGTTCGATCGAACTCCTCGGCAACGAAGGTGACGCCGATGTCGCTACCAGTAACGGCGGCGTCCGCGTTGCGCGCATTCAGGGCGGCCTCACCGTTCGCAATCGCTTCGGCACAATCGATGTGGATGACGTCTCCAAAACCGCCACCATCGGCGGCGGAAATGGCGAAGTCCGCGTGCATCACACCGGCGGCACCACCTCGATTACCAATTCTTTCGGCGGCGTCACCGTCTCAGACGTCACCGGCGACCTCCGCGTTCACAACGGCAACGGCACCGTAGATGCCAGCAATATTTCCGGCGCGGCCGAACTAGAAACTTCTTTCGGCTCGATCCGTTTCATCAATATCAAGCAGCGCCTCAGTTGCCGCACATCCAATGGCAACGTCTCGGGAAGCGACGCCGGCGGCCCCACCACAATTCGCGCAAGCTTCGCTACCGTCGATGTCCACGACATCGGCGGCTCACTCGAGGTGGAAGATCCGAATGGACGCGTAAACGTCCGTGCCATTCACGGCCCGCTGCAAGTCCGAAACTCCTTCTCGAATGTCGAAGCCACGGACATTCACGGCGACGCCACCATCAACAGTTCCAACGGAAGAATTCGTCTCGCGCAAATCGATGGCTCGGTGGAACTCCAAACTTCCTTCGGCAATGTTGATATCTCCACCGTAAAGGGCCGCGTTCGCGTGATCAATGGCAACGCAGGCGTCACCGTGATCGATGCAGGCGGCGAAACTTTTATCAAGACAACGTTTGGCCTCGCTCACGCCGAGCGCATAGGCGGCTCGCTCACGGTGGAAAATTCAAATGGCAGCGTCAAGGGACTCACGATTCACGGCGCGGCCAGCGTGCGCACCTCGTTCGGTTCCGTCTCTCTCTCTGGAATGGAAGGTGCAGTTGATGTCGACGATAGCAACGGCTCACTCGAAGTCAGCGGCGTGCCCGCTAAGAATGCCGCCGGCGCGTGCAACGCGATCACTCTGCGCACTTCGTTCTCGCCGATTCGTCTGTACTTGCCCGACGGCGCGGCGTACAACGTCTCGGCGCACACTTCGTTCGGAAAAGTTTCCAGCGATTTGCCGATCACGGCCACGGGCGATCTAAGCGGCGATTCGATCAATGGCACAATCAACGGCGGCGGCTGCCAGCTTCAACTCAACAACAGCAATGGTGGCATCACGATTTCCCACGGCGCGGCCGCACCGCACGAATAATTTGCGCCGCAATATTCTAGTTCCCGTAGGGGTGGGGCTTGCCCCACCCTCGTCACTCCGCCTCATATCGCTATTTGGGTTTGCCCACACGCGATTCCCGCGCCATCGCAAATGCTTTTTTCAACACACGCGTCGCGGTCGGCGTCAAACTGAATTTCTCCAATTCATCTTCCGACGGCGAACGCCACATCGGTCACATCTCCGCCTGCCACCGGCTCGCCTTCATCCGCTTCGCACAAATAATCCAGAATCACGAAATGATACAGCGGCCCTTTTCATATCTCAACCGCATATTTTCCGATTCATCGGACCGGCGGCGTGAATCCAATTCCGTGAAGATGCGATCAAATGCTTCGATCATGCCCAGCACGCGCACCTTCAGCCCGGTTTCTTCCAGCAGTTCGCGAGCGACCCCTTCCGTGAGCGATTCGCCCAGCTCCAGAATTCCTCCGGGTATCGACCATTCTCCACGCAACGGTTCGCTCCCGCGGCGAATCAAAAGCGCGCGGGCATCGCGGATAATCACACCCCCTACGCCCACCATGGGCAAGGCTGGATATTTTCGTTGTGGTCTCGGTGGCCACTGCGTTTTGTGCCGCACGCTTGAAACTTTGCTTTTTCTTTTTGCGCACAGCCGCGTTATATAATATCGCGCAATTCGTGCTGTGCCACGCTCTGAGGATGAGGAGGGCAAGCCGTGGTTCATTGTCCTGACTGTGCTGTCGAAATTGACGTGGATGAGGAAGAGAGTAGAAGAAGGCGAAATTCTAACCTGCCCCGAATGCGAGGCGGAGTTGGAAGTCGTCCAGATTCATCCCGTGCGTCTCAACGTCATCTCCGAAGGTGACGAGGATGAAGATGACGACGATGAAGATGATGATGACGATAGAAGATGATGATGATGATGAGGACGACGACGAAGCGGACGATGACAAGGAAGAGGAAGACGACGCGTAGTCATCTCACACTTCGCCCGCTGCATCCCTTTTTCCTCTCGCGACATCCCATCGTCATGCGATCATTTTTCGCCGTTTCGGTTTTCGCGCTCGCCGCAGCGTGTGCTGTCTCGTCCGCCGCGCAGGACTCTCCAAAAAGCGGCGGCGCTCGCGCAAGCTTGCCTGCTGTACGGAAACGTTTTCACCGCGAAGTGGAAGCCTGTTACCGGATGCCGACGTTCACGTTCGCCGCGCCACAGACAAAAAACCCAAGTGGACCGCCTCCTCCGATCGCCGCGGCGAATTCGCGGTTCGCGTTCCGCCCGAAGGCGCATTACGTGATCGAAGTAAAGGCCAAAGGCTTCGTCACGCAAACCAAGACGGTGACAGCGCAGTCATACTCGCGGCTTGATTTGGTGTTTCACATGGATCCATCGCCCGCTAAAAAATAGGTAAAAAAAATGAGACAACTACTCCCAGTTTTGGCTCTGCTGATCGCGATCGCGCTTCCCGTTGCGCTTCACGCACAAAAGGAATCGCCGGTTCGCACCGTCCATGGCCAAGTCGTGGATAAAGACGGCAACAATATTGCCAAACGCGGTGGTCCAATTGCGAAATCTGAAAACGCAAAGCATCCGCAGCTACATCAGCGACGATAACGGCGAATACCGTTTCAGTGGCCTGGATCCCAACATCGATTACGAAATCCATGCCGAATCCACGGACATGACCTCCACTCCCCACAAAATCACCAGCTTCGATACGCGCAGAGAGATCGATCTGACCATCCGCGTAGACAAAAAGAAAACCGGCAAATAACCCATCCCCCTTTTTCTCCGTCGTCGCATCCCGACTGCGCTAACTTGCTGCCCGCAGGAGTGGGGTTTGTCCCCGCCCGCGCATCGAGCGACGTCCACTTTCTCAATTAGCCACCATTAAATTTTCCGGAGCGCCATCGGCGCGCCACCGAAGAAAGCCCACCACGCAAGAGTCTGTTACGAAACTCTTGACGAAACGAGAAGGAGTGGGAAGATGCGTCGAGAGGGAGAGCGAATGGGGTATATCGAAGGTGAAGCGCGGGGGCAGAGGACGTTGTTTCCGGCAACGCTGGAGGAACTGATTCCCGCCGATCACCTGTGCCGGGTGATCGAAGCGTTCGTCGAGCGGTTGGAGATGGGCAGGCTTGGATTTCTACGGGCCGAAGCAGCCGGGACGGGACGGCCCGGCTACGATCCGCGCAGCCTGTTGAAGCTGTATCTGTACGGATATTTGCATCAGGTTCGTTCGTCGCGGCGGCTGGAGGCGGAGTGCCGGCGCAACATCGAGGTGATGTGGCTGTTGGGCCGGCTGACGCCGGACCACAAGTCGATCGCCGAATTCCGGCGGTTGCACAGCGACGCGGTGAGTCAGACGGGCGTGGAGCTGATCCGTTTGGCGCGCGAGGTGGGATTGGTGCGCGGAGAATGGGTGGCGATCGATGGCTCGAAGTTTCGCGCGGTGAGCAGCAGCGACAGCGTGCACGAACGCCGGGAGTTGGAGCGCTATCTGGAACGGATGGAGCAGGCCGATGCCGAAGAGGAAATCGAAATCGATAGCGAAGCGGTGGCCGCGGCGCTGAAGAAGTTGCGCGAGCATCCGGAGCCGGAAGCTCGGTTTATGCGGACCCCAGGCGGCAAGGTTCCCGCCTACAACGTGCAGACCGTGGTGGATGCCGAGCACGCGTTGATTGTGACGCAGCAGGTGAGTGACGAGGCGACCGATAACCGCAGTTTGCAGCCGATGGCCGAAGCCGCGCAGCAAGTGCTGGGTGGGCCGGGAACACCGATTCATGTGGTGGCCGATGCGGGTTATTCGAACGGCGAGCAGGCCACGGCGTGCGAGAAGCGAGGCATCGTCGCACACGTTCCAGCGGTGCGCGGTGTGAATAACCGCGGTGACGGCACGTTGTTTCAGCGCAGTGATTTTCAGTATGACGAAACGAGCGACACATTTCGCTGCCCGGCGGGCGAGCGGTTGCATCGTCAGCAGAAAAAACAACGTTGGATGATCTACGCGGGACGTCCGGAAGTGTGCGGGACGTGCGCGCTGCGAGCGCGGTGCACGGTGGGAAAGCGGCGTTTGCTGAAGAAGCATCTCGATGACGATGCGTTACGTCGGCTGGCAGAGCGGGCCACGGCCGAAGCGATGCGTTTGCGAAGATCGCTGGCCGAACATCCGTTCGCTGCTTTGAAATATTCGATTTTTGGGCACCCGCGATTTTTGTTGCGCGGGCTGCGCGGCGCGCGGACGGAAATCGGGTTGGCAGTGATGGCCTACAACCTGAAGCGCATGATCGCCGTGCGAGGCGTACCAAAGCTCGCGGCCCAACTGGCCTGAGGCCGAATCCTCCGGCGCCAGTTTCGATCTTGCTCGCTTGCGCCAAGTCTTCCACGAAAACGATTGCCCGCCGCTTCCAGTTTCGTAACAGACTCGTGAGCGGTGGGTCCCTATCAAACCGGAAAGGTTTTCCGGAGCCCTGTAAGGGCGGCACTAAACAAGCCGGGCTGTGTGTGCGGCTCGCCGGTGCGTCTCTGGGGTGGGTGTCTTCGCCATTCGCCAAAAAAATCCCGTCGGCACCCAATATTCTCGGTGTCTCGAACCTGCAGTCTCCGCCCCCAAATATTTGCAAAACCCTCATTATTTCCTTGACACAATTTTCAGAACATGAGACAATCCTTACTAGGGAAGAACCGCATCCCGCGCCTATCAGCGCGGGTTTTTTTGTGCCCAAATCACTCTCATTCGCTCTAAGGCCCGTTTTTGGCCCGTGGAGTCACAAATGCATGCTTGCATGTCCGATAATATTTCGTGTTGCAAACAAAGGACTTACACCAGCAAGGACGAAAAAAGGGCCTTATAAAAGTTAAGTGTTCATTCTAAAGCACTTAACTCAAATTTTGACGTAAGTGTTCATTACAAAAGACTTATCGGTCAAAAAAACCAGATTTGTTGGCTGAATTGAGCCCAAATGAGGCAGCGCCGGGAATTATGTCGACTTCGCTTAAACCGCGGCTCCAGCTCGCAAATTCGTCCCGATTAGCGCCCGGAATTTCGTTGTCAGCCCGGCCGGGGATGTCTGTTAGACTCCGGGCGCGATGGCAAGACATGTGGGAGGGCGAGTGAGCGAAGAACTTCACGAACAGATGGAGAAGGCGCACGATATGAACGAGCGCTCCATCGGACTTACGATGGCGATTCTGGCGGTGATGCTCGCCGTGGCGACGATGCTCAGCCACAGAGCCGAAACCGAAGAAGTCCTGAAAGAAACTCAGGCCACCGACCAGTGGGCCTACTACCAGGCCAAAGACATTCGTTACCACGCATTTGATTCCGATTCGCAGATGGCCATGCTCATGGGCGATCAAGGCGTAAAAGCCTCCGCTGATTTTCACGCGCAGTCGCTAAAGCAAAAGGCAGACGCCGACCGAATTCAAAAGGAAGCGCAAGCGATTGACGAAGAAGTGGCGACCATCGGAAAGAAAGCGGGCTTCTACGATACTGCGGAATTGTTTTTGGAAATCGCGATTGTGCTGAGTTCGATTTCGCTTCTCGCCACCAGCCGCATCTACTGGAAAGTCTCATTTGGATTCGCGGCCGTCGGCGTTGCCGCAGTGCTCTGGGGCTTGCTGCATATCCATTGATCTGATCGAAGAATGTTGGTAGCAAAACCCATGCCGGCGCGATTTGGCCGGTGTCGAGTATCTAGTTTCCAGCAGTAATGCAATCGCGAAATGAATTTGCGCCAGGGCGCGAGCTTGCTCGTGCCGTTCGCGCCAAAAATTAAGTGGGCTTCAGCCCCTGCCAGCCGGTCTCAAATCTGCATCGAACTTTTTGCAATTCGCAGCGTATCACTGAGTGGAAGCCCGCTGCCCGGCCACGCATTTCATACATCGAGGAACATCATGTACTCACTGTTGCAGGACATTCGATTCGCATTCCGCCAGTTGCGTAAATCTCCGGGATTCGCGGCGCTGGCCGTGATCACACTCGCGTTCGGAATCGGCGCGAATACCGCGATGTTCACGGTCGTCGAAAGCGTCCTGCTCAAGCCGCTGCCATATTCGAATCCCGATCGCATCGTGTACATCGGCCCGCCGGGCGCCGGCGGATTCACCAGCACCTCGTATCTGAATTACCGCGACATTCGCGACCAGGCCACAAATCTCCAATTTGTTGGCTGTTATTCCGAAGATGTGCGGAGTCGTGCAGGCTAAAGACGGTTCGGTAAGTGTCGTCACTCCGGGCGTTTCACCAAGCATTTTCAAAATTCTGGGAACGCAGCCGCTGATGGGAAGAACTTTCACCGAAGAGGAAGGACAGGCCGGCGGCCCGAAAGTAGTTTTGCTTTCCGAAGGATTGTGGCGGGCATCTTTTAACTCCGATCCGGAAATTTTGAGTCGCACCATTCGCGTCAACGGCCAGCCGCGCGCCGTAGTCGGTGTCATGCCCCAAAGTTTCCGATTTCCAGAATCCATGGGAGAAGGAGTCACCAAAGGAGTTTGGCTGGCGATGCAGCCCACCGCGGAAATGTCTAAAGATCGCGGCTATAGTCTCTTCAGCATTCTCGCCACGCATGAAACCGGGAGTCACACCCGCACGCGAGCAATCGGAACTGACCGCCATCGCAAAACACATTCAAGAGGCGGATTCGCACGCCGGAAAAGATCTCGCGTTTCGCATCGCCGGTTATCAGGGGATGCTAACGGGCCCCGTCGGCCCCGTGTTTTTGGCGCTCACAGTAGCGCTGGGCCTCGTGCTCTTAATCGCCTGCGCAAACGTGGCGAATTTGCTGATCGCGCGATGCCTCGTGCGCCAGCATGAATTCGCAGTACGCGCAGCGATGGGAGCTAGCGGCGCCCGGCTTGCGCGCCAACTAATTGTCGAAGGCGCTGCATTGAGCGCGCTCGGGTGCGGCCTCGGATTCGCTCTCGCATATTTCGCAGTGTTCGCCGTTCACAAATTGCCGCCAGACACGATTCCCGCGCGCCGAAGAAATTGCCGTGCGATGGCCTGTGATTCTAATTCTCGCCGGAATCGCCACGGTCACCACTATTCTCTCCGCATTGCTGCCCGCTGTCCTGGTCGCGAAATCCGATCCGCAGCGCGCGCTGCAAGCCGCGTCGCGCGGAGTTGGCACTCGCTCCGTGCGCGGCAAATTAAGCGGCACGCGTGATCGCCGGCGAAGTCGCGCTCTCGGCATTGCTGCTCGTCGCCACAGGATTGTTGTTCCACACGCTGTGGAACTGGAGCACGCGCCGCCTCGGATTTGAAGTCACGCGAATCACCACATTTACCGTGATGCCCGCGGACGCAGCAGGGTTCGGCAATCTGGCGGTCTCTGAGGATGCCGAACACGCACCTCCATCCATTGCGGTCCTGGTCTATCAGCCCGTGCTCGAGCGCATGCGAGCATTCCTGGAGTTCAGGATGTTTCGCTGGTCACCGCACCACCGCTGTCCGGCATGGATCTCGTAACGAGTTTCGACATCGTTGGCAAGCCGCACGATCGCGAGCACCAGATGACCGCGCGGATCACCGCCGTCAGCGGTGGATATGCGCGCCTCATGGGAACTCCCATTGTGCGCGGCCGGATGGTCACTGAAGACGATTCCACGAACGCGCCGTATGTGCTCGTGATCAACGAAACGCTCGCTAAGAAATATTTCGCGGGGAAAGATCCAATCGGCCAGCAACTGGATTTGGGCGGAAAAGATACGGGAATGATACGGCCTTACACAATCGTCGGCGTGATCGGCGATCAAGTGGATAAGGGAGTGTCGCAAGCGACGAAACCGTTTCTATTGGTTCCCTATGAACAGATTCCTACCACGTCGCTTTTTTATCAGGCCCTCATCAAGACCATTGTCAATTTCGTAGTGAAAACGCGCGCGGATATCGCAGTCGCTCCGGCAGCACGATCGGTTTTCAAGGAATCGGCTCCGGATTACGCGCTCGATAATTTTCAGACCATGCAGCAAGCCGTAGACCAAAGTAGCTTCAGCCAGCGCCTGGGACTTTATCTCACCGGCGCGTTCGCGGGCCTCGCCGTGATGATGGTGATCGCGGGATTGTACGGAGTGTTGAGCCAGCTCACCGGCTACCGGCGCCGCGAATTTGGGATCCGCATGGCGCTGGGCGCCACACGTAGCGGAATCATGTGGATGGTGCTGCGCCAAGGATTGCTCTTCGTAGCCGCTGGCCTCGTGGTCGGCATCGCGCTCGCGCTGTTCGGCGGAAGCCTCGTCCAGAGTTTCCTCTACGGAGTGAAACCCGCCGACGTGTGGACAATTGCTGCGGTGATTTTGGTGCTGCTCTTTGTTGGCAGCGTCGCAGCCGTGATTCCCGCACAGCGCGCGTCAACCATCGAACCGATGAAAGCGCTTCGCGAGGAATGAGCGAAATACTCCGTCACGCATTCGTTGACTTGAATGTGAGCGCGTCCTAACATCGCCGCCAATGGCGGTTTTCCTGTATTGATTGGCCAAACGATTTCGCACTACCGCATCGTTCAGAAATTGGGCGGCGGCGGAATGGGCGTGGTGTACAAAGCCGAGGATTTGAAGCTCGGCCGATTCGTCGCGCTCAAATTTCTTCCCGAAGAAGTTGCACGAAACGAGCACGCACTGAACCGGTTTCAACGCGAAGCAAAAGCCGCTTCCGCTTTGAATCATCCGAACATTTGCACGATCTACGAAATTGACGAGGCCGAAGGCCGCGCCTTCATCGCCATGGAATTTTTGGATGGCGCCACGCTGAAACACCGCATCGGCGGACGCGAGATCGAACTCGAAATGGTGCGTCTCATTGGGCGCCGAAATTGCCGATGCGCTCGATGCGGCTCACGCAAAAGGCATCGTGCATCGCGACATCAAGCCCGCGAATATTTTCGTCACCGAGCGAGGCCACGCGAAGATTCTGGATTTCGGTTTGGCGAAACTTTCGGCAGGCGCTGGTACTTCAGCCGAAATTGAATTCGCGGACACGATGACGTCCGTGGTTGTGGAAGAGCATCTCACCAGCCCGGGCACAACACTCGGCACCGTTGCATACATGTCGCCCGAACAGGTGAAAGCGAAAGCGGTGGACGCTCGCACGGATTTATTTTCGTTTGGAGTGGTGCTCTACGAGATGTCCACCAGCGCGCTTCCATTTCGCGGCGAAAGCACCGGAATGATTTTCGATTCGATTCTAAATCGCGCGCCAGTTCCACCGATCCGATTGAATCCAGACGTGCCGGCGGATCTCGAGAGAATCATCCTTAAGGCCCTGGAAAAGGATCGCACTCTGCGGTACCAGCACGCCGCGGAAATGCGTTCCGATTTGCAAAGGCTCAAACGCGATTCTGAAAGTGGACATATTTCAGCGGCAAGCATGGCGCGGATGGAAGTGGAGGAAGGTTCCACAACGCAGCGCAGAAAACTTTGGAAGGCCGCCGCGATCACCGCGATGTTCGCGGCTGGCGCGGCCGCGCTGGTAGCCGGCGGATTCTACTTTTATCGCTCGAACCACAGTGTTCGTCTCACGGAAAAAGACACCATCGTAGTTGGCGATTTCGAGAATAAAACAGGCGACGCCGTACTCGACGACACCATGAACACCGGGCTGAATGTTTCCCTGCGGCAATCGCCATTTCTAAACGTGCTCTCGGACGGGAAGATCGAAAAAACTTTGCAACTGATGACCAAACCCGCTGACACGAAGCTCACGCCGATCGTAGCTCGCGAAGTTTGTCAGCGCTCGGGAAGCAAAGCGTACCTTACTGGAACAGTGAGCAGCCTGGGAAGCGAGTATGTAGTGGAATTGAAAGCCGTAAATTGCGAAAGCGGCGACACGATCGCAGAGGAACAGATCACCGCCGCGTCCAAAGAAAAAGTGCTGGCCTCGCTCGGCGAATCGGCGACGAAAGTTCGCGAAAAGCTCGGCGAATCCCTCGCGACTCTCCAAAAATTTGACGTGCCGCTCGAGCACGCCACCACTTCTTCGCTCGATGCTCTGAAGCAATACACTCTTGCGAGAAATGCCTCGAGTGCCAAAGGTCATATCGCGGCGATTCCTTACGATCACCGCGCCATCGAAATTGATCCGAATTTCGCGATGGCTTACCGGGCCCTCGGCGACGACTATACGAGTATCGAACAGATCGGACGCGCCGCCGAATACTACGCCAAGGCTTTCCAATTACGAGATCACGCCAGCGAACGGGAAAAACTCGCCATCACCGCCGATTACTACGGCAACGTGACCGGAGAATTGCCGAAAGCGGTCGAGTCATACGAGGAAGAACTCGAAAGCTACCCGCATGAAAACAGGGCCGACAGCGATTTGGGCCAGGCCTACGAGGCTCTCGGGCAATATGAAAAAGCTGTGGAGTGGCAGCGCAAAGAGTTGGCCGCTTCACCGGCTCAAGTTTCCTCCTACGAGAATCTTGCTTCCTCCTTTTTTGCTTTGCAGCGCTTCGATGAGGCGCGGCAGCTTTTGCACGATGGCCCGCCGCAAAAAGTGGATCACTACCTGTACCACAGCGACGTCTACACACTTGCATTTCTGCAATCAGATTCCACCACGATGGCGCAGGAATTGAATTGGTTCGCGAGCAAGCCCGAGCACGAAAATGTGGGACTGGCACTGGCAGCCGACTCCGAGGCCTACCGCGGTCATCTTGGTAAGTCGCGCGATCTCACCAGGCGCGCGTTGGAATCCGCGATTCGCGCTGATAGTAAAGAAAATGGCGCGATCTGGCAGGTGAATTTCGCGGTGATGCAAGCGGCATTCGGCGATCCTGCCGAAGCAAAGCTGCAAGCCGCGGCTGCGCTCAAGCTCGCTCCTTCAAGTCCGGGCGCCGAAGCAGAAGCCGCCCTTGCATTCGCGATGTCGGGCGATTGCGCACACGCAGAGTCACTGGCGCAGGATTTGCAAAAGCGATTTCCGCTCGACACTCAAATGCAATCGCTGTTGCTTCCCGCGATTCATGGTCAGTTAGCGCTAAACAAAAAGAATCCGGCCGCTGCGATCAGCTCGTTGCAAGATCAGGGCGCCATCGAGCTGGGAGCATTCCCGTTCTCCAACAATGTTTCTTGCCTTTATCAGGTGTATATCCGCGGCGAGGCGTATTTGGCTGGTGGGCAAGCGAGCGCGGCTGCAAACGAATTTCAGAAAATTCTCGACCACTCCGGAATCGTCGAATACTGCTGGACAGGCGCGCTGGCCCATCTGGGCGTGGGCCGCGCGAGTGCGATGGCCGCAAAAAGTTTGAAGGGAGCCGATGCGGACGCCGCGCGAGTGCGAGCGCTCACCGCCTACAAAGATTTTCTCGAATTATGGAAAGACGCCGACGCAGGAATTCCAATTCTGCGCGAAGCAAAGTCCGAATACGCGAAGCTTCAATAATTCCGGCGCGGCGACCGGTGCTCTCGCGTTACCCGCGAATAACTTTTTCTACCGCGTCGCAGAATCGATCCACATCTTCGGTGGACGTGTAAACATTCGGGCTAACTCGTATGCCGTTGAACCCGGGCCCGCCGATCGGCGTCACCAGAATGTTGTACTTGGTAAGCAGAGCGTCGCCAAGTTTTCCGGGATCCATCGTTTCGAAATGAATCGTGCAGAAAGCGCCCGACAGGTTGGGCTCAAGCCCGACCAATAATTTCGCGCCATTCAATTGCGTGAGGCGATCGGCCCAGCGCTTTTTCAAATATCTCAGCCGCTCGAATTTTCGTTCGGCGCCGATTTGATCGTAGAACTCCAGCGCTTGCAGCGTCGCATTATGAATTGCTGCGGGATGCGTTCCGATCTCTTCGAATTTTCGGATGTCTTTATCCATCGATTGCGGCGCCGCCATCAGCGCCCAATGTTTTTCGATACGATCTTTTCGAACGTACAGCACGCCGGTTCCGATCGGAGCAGAAAGCCATTTGTGCAGGCTGGCTCCATAAAAATCGCAATCGACATCGGGAAATTGAAACGGCACATGAGCAAAAGCATGCGCGCCATCCACAATGCTGGTGATTCCGTGCTGCCGCGCCATCGCGCAAATTTCTTTGATCGGAAAAATCTGGCCGGTCATGAAACAAACTTGCGACACATGAATCACGCGCGTCCGCGACGTGATTCCGTGTTCGTACAGACGCGTCAGATCGGAGGAATTTTTTACCGGCACATTGAAGTCGAGCTGCTTCAAAACGATTTTTTCGCGCCGCACGCGTTGCTGCCAGGTGGTGATCATCCGGGGATAATCCTGGCTCGTCGTCAGGACTTCATCGCCGGGTTGAAGATCAAGACCAAACTGCGCGATCTGCAACGATTCGCTCGCATTGCGCGTAATCGCGATGCACTCGGGATCGGCGTTCCACAATCGAGCGAGACCTTTGCGCACGTCTTCGATTTTCGGTTCCAGGTCGCGCCACATGCGATACGCGGGAAGCTGGTTGCTGTACCTAAGCGCGTCAATCTCGGCTTCCAGCACCACGGTTGGCGCGGGAGCAACACCGCCATTATTGAAATTCAGGATGGTTGGATCGTGCCCGTACGCACTGCGGATCGTATTCCAATAGGTCTCATCGGTGGCCACATCAGCCGCGGAGGCGCCAATGTAGGATCGATTGAGCAACGCAATCATTGCCAGTGCCTCTGCTCCAACCAGAAAATCGCGACGGTTCAGCGGTGTTTGCATGGCTGTAAATTCTCACCAACAGAGGGGAATTGCAAGCATGCAACGCGACGGAAGGAAGGTATTCGCAATCTGAAGAGCATCTGCAGCAAGCAAAAAAATGGTGCCGGCGGTAGGAATCGAACCTACGGCCTAGGGATTATGAGACCCTCGCTCTACCACTGAGCCACGCCGGCACGACGGTGGATTCAGCATGGTATGTAGCCGCATTTGCGGGTGTCAAGCACCGCGAGAGTTGGAGTTTGGCGATCCCGCGACGCACAGCGAGATACTGGATGCCGAAATACTCCAAGCACGCCAATTTCCGGTCAATACAGTAAAACATTTATACACATGCCAGCCTGTGGGAAAGTCAGGAAAAGCCCGAAAATGGGTGCTAGTTTTAGTACTACTAGTAGTACTTCTGTACCGTTGACCGTCCGCGGGATAAGACAGTATTTTCCATACTGGAGTAAGGGCCTAGTTCCGTTCAGGGACGCTTTTGGAACGCGCGTTTCGAACTGGAACTAGGGGTGTTGTCTTTTTAGACACAAAACCGCCACTTTAGTACTAGCGCGGCTCATGGATTATATAATTCCTCCGCTGTTCGCATTTCGGAGGGTCCATGAAACGGATGTTAGCAGTAGCCGCCTTGGTAGCGCTGGTGTTGGCGAGCACAGTGGGTCTGTGCTTGACAGCCCAGCACGCTCAGGTACAGGTGGCAAACGGAGGTGGCCCACAGCCACCAACTCCGCCAGGCTGGATGAATGGCGGAGGACCGCAACCACCCACACCACCGGGCTGGATGAACGGTGGTGGCCCACAGCCGCCTACCCCACCAGGATGGTTGGGATAGTCGGCCTTGGTTAGCCTGATTCACAACGGGGCGTAAAAAAGTACAACCCGCGGGCGGGCCAAGGAGCGATCGAGGTTTGAACGTGATTGGCCCGCTCGGATATATTTTATGGATTGCAACCGGTCTTCTTCAGGCCGCGGTGGTAGTTTGCGCTGTTCGCGCGCGATGCTTTTTCCGCTTCTTTCCACTTAATTTTTACATGGTTTGCGCCTGCGTTGTTACCGTGGGCCGCTACGGCGTGTTCAGCCACTATGGGCTGGCGTCGACGCAGTATTTTTATTATTTCTACTACTCAGACTTGCTGCTGACGATTTGCCTGTACTTCGCGCTCACCGGATTGTTCACCGAAGTGTTTCGCGAGATGGGCGCAAGCAAATATGTAAGAGCGTGCGCCGCACTGGTCTTGCTCCTCACGGCGCTGCTCTCGTTCGTGATTGTGCATCAGGCGCAAAACCGTCTTTTCACCAAGTTTGTGATCGAGCTTTCGCAAAACCTGTACTTCGTTGGCGCGATATTCACCTATTTGCTGTGGGGCGCGATGTTGAAGCTGAAAAAAACACAGACGCGATTGATTCATATCGTCCTCGCGCTGGGAGTTTATTTCAACGCCTTTGCGGCGAACTACGCGCTTTACAACCTGCATACTGGCACAGCCCGACGGTGAATCTTGTTTCTCATTTCCTGACGTCCGCGATGCCGATTCTGTTGCCTCTCGCGTGGGGATATGCGTTCCTGAAGTTTCCGGCGGAGGCGCAACTCGCACCGGTACAGATTGCCACGGGGCATGCATGATCGCCGCGTTGGTGCTGATGATTTCTTGCGCGGCGACTGCGGAGCTTTTCGTCGCGTACTGCCGCTCGATCATCGCATCCACGCGTGACTATATTCTTTCCGACCAGGCTCGCAGCGCCGCCAGGCTCGCGGGAAATCGCGTCGCCGCGGATCAGTTCGTTCCGGTGATGCGTTTAGTAAAAATGTGCCCAGACGTGAACGCAGATTCAGGCAACCTGGCTGCCGTGGAATTTTATTTCAACGCCATCACCCTCGCTGCCTTGGCTGCGCAGCGCGTCGGATGGAATCTGAACAGCTGGGCCGATCGAGAGCGCTCCGCCTGCGCGTTTTTCGCCGCAGTGACTTTGGATCGCCGCATATCGGGAAGCCGGGAACTTCTCGCCGCTCAGATGACGAGCGCGTCGTAGTCATCAACCGAATCGCACAGTGTTTTGAATTGTTCCTCCCTGCATTGTTTCAGTCTAATTCGCGCTGCTAAGATGGCCGCGCTGGAGTGTCATTTGCGATTTTCTTCAAATTTTCCGGAGTTATTCGGCCTCGTGCGCGAGACGATCGCGCGCCACGGCATGTTGCGCGCTGGCGATTCGCGTAGGCATCGCTGTCTCCGGCGGCGCGGATTCTGTCGCGCTCGCGCTGATCCTGAAGCAACTGCAATCTGAACTTGGAGTCACACTTTTTCTAGTCCATTTCAATCACCAGCTTCGCGGCGCAGATTCAGATGCCGATGAAAACTTCGTCCGCGAATTCGCAGCGCAGCAAGAACTAGAATTCGTATCCGGGCGCGACGATGTTGCAGCGCGCGCGCGCGAAAATGGCTGGAATCTCGAAGAGGCCGCTCGCAAGCTTCGTTACGCATTCTTCGCGAGCATCGTCCGCGAAGGCCGAGCCACGCGAGATCGCTGTCGCACACACGGCTAACGATCAAGCGGAAACGCTCATCGCCCAGCTCATTCGAGGCACCGGACCCACTGGACTCGCGGGAATCTATCCCGTAGCCGATCACCTAATTCGACCGCTTCTCGCGGTGCGTGGCGAAACTCTGCGCGAATTTCTACGCGCTGAAAACCAGCCCTGGCGCGAGGACCTGACCAACGCAGACGAATCGCGCCTCCGCGCCCGCGTTCGCCGCCGCTTGCTTCCGCTGATCGAATCGGATTTTCAGCCCCACATTGTTGAACATCTTGGCCGCCTCGCCGACCTAGCGCGAGAAGACGAAGCCTTCTGGCGGCTATTCGTCGAAGATCGATTCGCGGCGCTCGTGGACCTCTCCGGGAATTCACTGAGAATCTCCACAGATTCGCTGATGAACCCGATGGTTCTCTCATCGGCGCAAGAGGATTTCGCGGAGCGATCCACGCTCTCTGCCGCAAATCCGTTCGCCGCGCTTACCAGCCGCCTGATCCGCCGAATTTTTGGAGAGCTAAAAGCCTCAAACGCCGGATTGATGAGCCATCACGTAAACGACGTACTCGAACTGGCAGCACAATCCATCAGCGGCAGCCGCATCAATCTCCCGTCTGGAATCGTCGTCGAAAAATCTTTTGGCGATTTAATTTTCACGCGCGATCAAATTGGCCAGCACGCGAAAAAATCCAACCCGCATGAAAAGTCAGCCGCGGTTTTTACTCACGATTTGCCCTTAGCGAGTTCCGACGCATGCACCGTCGATATCCCCGAAATTGGACACCGCCTGCGCCTGAAAGTAATTGACTGGCCCGCCGCCACGCGCGAAACTAGTGTGTTAGCGATCGATTGGGATAGCTTGCGTGCGCCTCTCGTGGTGCGCAACTGGCAGCCTGGAGACGCCTTCCGGCCGCACGGTCGCCTGCACGAGCACAAGTTGAAAGAGCTGCTGCGCGTGAAGCGCGTTCCCCTGCGCGAGCGGGCGGCTTGGCCGGTGCTGACCAGCGCCGGTTCGGTTGTGTGGTCTCGAGGTTTTCCGGTCGCGGAAGCTTTTGCGGCGCGCTCCAATACGCGCCGGGGAGTATTGGTGGTCGAGGAGCCGATTTGAGCGCACAGCCGACGAAGCTCTACTCCCAGCGAGAGCTTGATAAACGGGTTACCGCGCTTGGACGCTCGATTTCTAAGGATTATGCGGGCAAAACTCTTGATGTGGTTGTCCTGATCGAGAACGGATTTGTCTTCGCATCCGACTTGATCCGCAAAATTACTTGCCCGGTGATTTGCCATTTTATGCGCTCGGAATTACGCGATGTCGAGATGAGCGGCTATGCCAGGCGAGAGGTGTTTTTCAGCAGGCCTCCGGTGTTGAAGAATCGGAACATTCTGCTGGTAGACGCCATCTTACAAACGGGCGTCACACACGATTTCCTTACCAAACGGCTCCTCGAAGCGAAGCCCCGCTCGCTCAAGATCGCCGTGCTGGTGGATAAGCCGGCCGAGCGCCGTGTTGATCTGAGGGCTGATTACTTCGGCTTCGTAGGTGCATCTAAGCAGTTAGTGGGCTACGGCCTGGCTGGCAGCCAGGGTCTGTTCCGCAACCTAGATTTCATTGGCACGATGGGGCACGCCGGGGCAGCCACCCGCACGCGCCAACCGGCGACTCGGCGCAAGCCGCAGCGCCATAAAGTAATGTGAGGTAGTTCCGTGAATTCCAGTTCAGCGGCAAAAACAATTCTCGTATGGATGTTTATCATTCTGCTCGGCCTCGTACTGTGGAAGGTCTTCACTCCCTCGGGCACAGCGAATCGCGAAAGCGAGCTCAGCTACAACGAGTTCATGAACCAGGTCGACCGCGCGAACGTGAAAGAAGTCATCATGTACATATCGCCCAACAGCTACGAAATTAAGGGCGATTACCGCGAGCCCAGCACACAGAAATTCAAGGTCACGATTTTCAAGGAAGGTGCGCCAGACATCGTGAAGGAACTGCGCGACAAGGGCGTCCTCATCAACGTCCAGGAAGTGCGCAGCAACGATTGGTTGACCATCGCGATTAATTTGCTCCCGTTTGTAGTTTTGTTCGGCTTGTGGATTTTCATGATTCGCCAGATGCAGGCCGGCGGAAACAAAGCGATGAGCTTCGGCAAGTCGCGCGCGCGTTTGCTCACTGCGCAACAAAAGAAAGCCACTTTTAAAGACGTAGCGGGAATCGAAGAAGCCAAGGAAGAGTTGCAGGAAATTATCGACTTCCTGAAAGACCCGCAAAAATTCCAGAAGCTTGGCGGACGCATTCCCAAGGGCGTGTTGCTCGTAGGGCCTCCGGGCACCGGTAAAACTCTTTTGGCGCGCGCTATCGCGGGCGAAGCCAACGTTCCGTTTTTCTCCATCTCTGGATCTGATTTCGTCGAAATGTTTGTCGGCGTCGGCGCCAGCCGCGTCCGCGATCTTTTCGAGCAGGGCAAGAAAAACGCGCCTTGCATAATCTTCATCGATGAAATTGACGCAGTCGGCCGCCATCGCGGAGCAGGTCTTGGCGGCGGACACGACGAACGCGAACAAACTTTGAACGCGCTTCTCGTCGAGATGGATGGCTTCGAATCGAACGAAGGCGTAATTCTAATCGCCGCCACGAACCGTCCAGACGTGCTCGATCCGGCTTTGCTGCGGCCTGGCCGCTTCGATCGCCGCGTCGTTGTGCCTCGTCCTGATATCAAGGGACGCGAAGAAATTCTTCGCGTTCACACGCGCAAGGTTCCCATTTCTGACGACGTGGATCTCTCCGTGATTTCGCGCGGCACTCCGGGATTCTCCGGCGCCGATCTTGCGAATCTCGTGAACGAAGCCGCCCTGTGGGCCGCGCGCCAGAATCGCAAAACTGTTCTCATGGAAGATTTCGAAATGTCCAAGGACAAAGTCCTGATGGGCGTTGAGAGAAAATCCATGATCCTCAATGACGAGGAAAAGCGGAACACTGCGTACCACGAAGCGGGCCACGCACTCGTCGCGGAATTAACTCCGGGAACCGATCCCGTTCACAAAGTTACGATCATCCCTCGCGGCATGGCGCTAGGCGTCACGCTCCAACTTCCAATTGACGATCGCCATTCATACTCGAAGGAATATCTCGAGGCGCGGCTCGCAGTCGCTATGGGCGGACGTGCTGCCGAAGAAATTACCTTCGGCCATCTCACAACGGGCGCACGCTCCGACATCGAACATGCGACCGATATTTCGCGCCAGATGGTTTGCGATTGGGGCATGAGCGATCTCGGGCCGCTCGCGTATGGCAAGAAGGAAGAGGCCATTTTCCTGGGCCGCGAAATCGCGCAGCATCGCGACTACTCGGAAGACACCGCCATTCGCATTGACGCGGAAGTGAAGAAAATTATCACCACCGCGTATTCGCGAGCCAAAACAACTCTCGAATCGCATCGTGATGCTCTCGAACGAATCGCGCTCGCGCTGCTCGAACGCGAATCGCTCGACGCCAATCAGATCCGCACCCTGATCGAAGGCAAACCGCTCCCAGAGCGTCCGCCGACAACAACGAATCAGCCGCCCGCATCGGCGGTGCCAAGCCTGGAGCCGAAACCGGTTACGCGTCCGGAGCTTCGCCCAGCGCCAGGATTCTCGAAAGGTTAATTATTTATTTAAGTTAATTTAAGGCCCGGCACGAAATCGTCGCCGGGCCTTTTCTTTTCTCAATCGTCACCGCATCGCTGAGTTTGGCGTAAAATAGATTCATGGCCGAGCCCAAGAAACCGATTCAAATCACTTGCCCCTGCTGCAAGGCGGGCCTCACGGTCGATACTGAACTCGCCGTCGTCCTCGGGCACACCGATCCGCCGCGCGCGCCATCAAACGTCGATTTGAACGATCCGTTCAGCATTCTTTCGAAGCAGGCTGCGGACCGCGAAGCAAAATTTCAAGCCTCGTGGGATGCCGAAAAGAAAAAAGACGATGTGCTCACGCGAAAATTTGAAGAAAATCTCAAGAAAGCTCGCGAAGGTCCGGTGGAAAAACCGGTGCGCGATTTCGACCTCGATTGATCCGTGCGGTATTTTTCTGAACGCTGTTCCACAAAACATTTTCGTTTCACGAAACATTTTCCGGTTCTGCTGATCTTAATTCTTTCGCTCGCGCTGCCGGCGCTTGCACAAAAACCGAGACTTCCTAAACCGCTGGATCTTGATCGCGATATCGAATTGGTTCGCGATCCCGCGACGGGCGAGCTCAACGTGATATCAAAAACAAATCCTGTCACCGAACCGCAGCGCGGCGAAGCGCCCCGTTCAGGCGCAATTTTTCAATCGAGCGCGCGGTTGGTGATGGCGGGGTGTTCGGTGACAAACTCAGTTGGCGAGCCAATTCACAATCTCGCGATGGGTGATTTTGATGTCGCCGTAGATGGCGCGCCGCAAGCGCTCGCCGTTTTTGACGCCGCAAAACTTCCGGCGCACATCGTTCTTGTTCTCGACAGCAGCCCGAGCGAATTCTGGTCGCTCGATCAATCCAAAAAAGCCGCACGCGCGCTCGCAGCGGAACTTGATCCCACCGACGAAATCGCCGTCGTAGCATTCGCCGGCCACGCGCATTTGTTGTTGCCGTTCACCACAGATCGCGCCGCGCTCGAAGCTGTGATCGATCGCGTGGACTTAATGCGCTCTGAAATGGAAATCGGTTCGAATATTTACAGCGCGCTTTTTCTTGCGGCTCATGAACTTTTTTCTGAAGCAAAGAATCGCGTTGGACCGCACGCCATCGTGCTACTCACCGATGGACAGGACAGCGGTCTCGGACTTTCATGGAATCCCGCGTCGATGCAGCCGTCGCCAGATTCGAATCAGCTCGCGTTTGAAGATGTCGTTCGCAAACTTTCAGTTCTCGATGTAGAAGTCTTCGCGATTTCTACGGAGAATCGCCCGAAAGGAATGACTCCAGCGTGGCTCGATGCTCATTCCGCCGCGACTTTAATTTCGAAAATTTCGCACCGGCTGAATATTCCTTCGTACACAATTTTTCTCGCGGAGCTTGTGCGCCGCACTGGTGGCGAACTCGATTTTCTCCGCGATCTCGGCACGCTCAGCGATGCCTATCGTCGCGTCGCCACAATTATTCGCGCCGAATACACTCTCGGATCGTACTCAGGCGCATCCGGTGTTCAGCCGGGATGGCACAACTTGAAAATTTCGTTCAGCGATCCCGTGGCCCACGCCGACGCGCGGCTTCATTGCCGCACGTCTTACTACGTGCCGCGTACAAAATCCGCAAACGTCGCGAATCCGGCGCATCAATCACAATGAAAATCGCACTCCCGAAATTTCGACTTCGTCTCCCGAATCGCACACTCGATTCTCGGTGAGCGCACTCTCGTCATGGGCGTGCTCAATCGTCACGCCCGATAGTTTCAGTGATGGCGGACTTTTCACAAACGCATCCACGGCCGCGAAACACGCGCTAGCAATGCAGCGCGCTGGCGCGGACATCATCGACATCGGAGGCGAATCCACGCGTCCCGGCTCCGCGCCAATCACCGCCGAAGAAGAATTGCGCCGAGTGATTCCAGTATTGCGCGCGCTGCGCGGAAAATTGCGCGTTCCAATTTCCATCGACACACGCAGAGCCGCCGTCGCCCAAGCCGCCATCGACGTCGGCGCGGAAATCGTGAACGATGTCACAGCGCTGCAATTTGATCCCGAAATGGCGGATGTAATTCGCCGCGCGTATGCCGCAGTAATTCTGATGCACATGCGCGGAACTCCCGGCACGATGCAGCGCGGACCATTCGCGCGCGACGTGATTCGAGATGTAAAGCGCGGCCTGCATGCTGCTATCGCCCGCGCGCGACGCGCCGGAATTCCAGCGTCGCGCATCGTAATTGATCCCGGCATCGGCTTCGGCAAAAACTATCGTCAGAATTTTGAGCTGCTCGCTAATCTTTCGCAGCTTTCCACTCTTGGCTATCCAATTCTTGTCGGCCCATCACGCAAAGCGTTCATTGGCTGGGCGAATAAGAATCGCGGTCTTCCTGCAGACGAAAGCCATCGCGTTTTCGGTACCGCAGCGGCGGTAACGGCTGCGATTTTGGGCGGCGCGCACATCGTTCGCGTTCACGACGTCGCCGAAATTATTCAAGTCGTGGAGATAGCCGATCGAATCGCCGCCGCACGCAAACGATAGCGCATTCAGTAGCACCGCATGTTCTCAAGGACAGTAACGCTTCGCCCGCGTATCGCACGCCTGCGAATGGCGTCACCGCACCGCGCGATATAATTGGATCAGCCCGATGACAGCATCCGCACAGCGAACATCCGCGAAAATTTCCGCCGCCAAATCTGGACGGATTCTCGCGCTCGATTACGGCCGCACTCGCATCGGTCTCGCGCTCTCGGATGAATTAGCTCTCACGTCGCAGCCCGCCGGCGCGCTCGCACGCACAAATCGCCGCGACGACGTCACGCATCTCCGAGCGCTCGTGCGCAAAAATAATGTGCGCCAAATCATCATCGGCTTGCCTCTTCATCTCGATGGCACGCAAAGCGAAATGTCCGCCGAAGTCCAGCGCTTCGCCGCGCGCCTGCGCAAGCATCTCGGCATTCCCATCGGTCTCGTGGACGAGCGCCTCACTTCGTGGGACGCAGCGAACGATCCCGCCCTTGCGCGAGCGAAGAAGAATCGCGTAACAAAATCCAGCGGCGATCGCGATGCAATCGCCGCCGCGATAATTCTTCGCGACTATCTCGTAACCCGCGCCGCAACATCGCGGCAGCAGCAGCAGCAGCAGTCGGTATCGCGGCTGTTGCCGCCGCCGGAAAATTCCTAAATGCGCCGCTTCCTAAAATTCGTCGCGGTAATTTTCATCGCGCTCATCTTGACTGCGGCCTGGGTCGCCTACGCGCTCTATGTTCCCTACGGAAATTTCTCTTCGTCGAATGGCGTCTTCGTCGACATTCCCAAGGGCACATCCGTCCGCGGCATCGCCCGCCTTCTCGCCGATAACGGCGTAATCCGCAACCGCTATCCGTTTCTGCTTCTCGCGCGCCGCCATCCCAATAAATCTCTCGAAGCTGGCGAATATTTTTTTAATCACAGCGAAACCGCCTTCGAAGTTTTCGACACCATCGCGGCGGGCCGCGTCTTCACAATTTCCATCACCATTCCCGAGGGCTTCAACACGCTGCAAATCGCCGCGCTCCTCGATCAAAATGGACTCGTCACGCGTGACGCTTTTCTCGCCGCCGCGCAAGACGCAACTCCAATTCGCGATCTCGCTCCAGGCGCACCCAGCCTCGAAGGTTTTCTGTTCCCTTCCACGTACCAATTTCCACATCACGTTACGCCGGTGCAGGTAATCGCGGCGATGACAGCTCACTTCCGCACCGAATGGAATTCTCTCGTCGCCGCCGATCCAGCAAGCGCCGGCACAAATCCCCGGCCACGCTCGCGCCAAAACAAATCGTCACGCTGGCCTCGCTCGTCGAATCCGAAACTCCGAAGCCCGAAGAGCGCCCCATCGTCGCGCGCGTTTTTCTGAATCGCCTGAAAATCGGGCTCCCCATGCAGTGCGATCCCACCGTGATTTACGCGCTCGAACTCGCTGGCAAGTACACGCCGCCGCTCACCGGCCGCGACCTCGGCTTCGACTCGGCGTACAATACTTATCGCCATCCAGGTTTGCCTCCGGGGCCGATTGCAAATCCTGGCGAAGCTTCGCTGCGCGCGGCGCTCGCTCCGGCAAACGTGGACTATTTATATTTCGTGGCGGATACTGAGGGAGGTCATTTGTTCAGCAGCACGCTCGCTGAACACAATCGCAATGTCGCACGCTATCGCCGCTTGCTGAGCCAGAATGGAGAAAAAAATTCTGCGCCCGCTCACAAGCCGTAATAAAATTATCGAAATGCCCGTGATGAAAGACCTCACTCCCAACTCGAAAAAAGAAATGATCCTCGCAATCGCGCAGGGATTGCGCGCGCCGCGCTACACTCCGGCTGAGGTCGAACAGATTCGCCGCCAGATGGTTGCAAAATTTGGCGTCACCGCGAAAACTTCCGCCGATTACATCGCCGAAGTTCTCACTGGAGCCGGGCTTCGCGTCGTGTTTTCCACGCGCGCCGATACCGAAGGCCGCTACGAAGAGGAATTTCAGGATCTTCTCCATTTTTCGAATCTCGAAGAAGCCGAAATTTGCCTGATGCGTCTCGACGAACTGCTTCGCAAATTTCGCGCCGAAGAAGATCCGCAAGCCGTGGAACGTGTTCTCGAAGTCGCCCGCCTCGGCCGCCGCCGCGCCGAAATGATCGCGCGCAATCAAAAAGTGGATCCGCGCAAGCGCGCCGAAAAAGAAGAAATCCTTCAGTGGTTTTCGCTGTGGCTCGAAACGCCCGACACTTTTTTCGATTGGCTCGAGCTTCGCAAACAATCGCCCGGCTTCGTCAAGGCCTTTGGCGATACCGCCGCTGCCGAAGCGTGAACGCAATTTCCGTATTTCCGATATTCCCCTAGGGGCGGGGCTTGCCCCGCCCATGTTGTGCCGCTCACCGATGTCATGACGCCACCATCGCCATCTGAAAATCTGCGCCTGATGCTTGAGCCGCTCGATCTCGGCTCCGACGTTCGCGCGCTCAGCCTCGAACTCGTCGAGCCCGCCGATCCCACTTCCGCCATCCCCGAAGATTCTCCCGCGCTCGGCCCCGAAGCCGCTGGCATCTGGGCCGCCGCGCTTCCCGCCATCGCCGCGGATGTTCCCTGGGCGCTCGATTTTTTCAGCCATCTCGATCGCGTTCGCGAATTCTGCCGCGCCCACGCCATCGATTTTCGCGAAGCCGCCGCGCGCTGCCTCGTCATTCCGCAACTCGATCCCGAGCCGCTCTCTCTGCTTCTCGCGCGCTTCCAAACCGAAACTTTCGGATTCCGCGCCGGAGCCCTCCTCGAATCCGGCGACGCGCCGCTAGAAAACGAAATCTCCCATCGCGGCGTTGACGCCTATCACCAGTCCTATCGCAACTATTTCACCTGCGCCGTCTGCGATTTCGAAAACGGCGCCCTCACTCTTCTTACCGAAAAACTCTCCTCCTCCGAGCTATTGCGCCGCCTAAAACCCGCCTTGGCCGATCACGCAGTAACCCTCACCCGCCCGGAATAATCTCAATCGCAATCCATCGTGGTACATTCCACTGCGCCGCTGGCTTCGATGCGGCCACGCAATGGGAATTCCCGAATAATGGATCACCAAACACTCGCAATCATCAGCATCGTGGGAAATTCGTTGAGCGTCGTCGGCTCGCTCTATCTTGCGTACGACCTGTTGGGCGGCGAGCACGGCCCACTGCGACTCTGACGAGAGGAGTCAACTACGGCGCGATTTTCGGAATCGGATTCGGCATTCGCGTTTGGCCCATTGGCAGGACTGATGATCGGCGTCACGCATGGCATTACGCTTGGCTGGGAATTATCCCGCATTGCGCGGCATCGGCCGAAACCGGGGTTGTGGTTCGATTTTGCGATGAGCGCCACTCGCGGATTGGGCTACGGCATTGGGCACGGCACTTCTATTCGGCAAGACATTTGGAATTACGTTTGGCGCGCTCAGCACGATTGGCCAAATGATTGGATATCGCGCGGGAATTCGGCCATCGGTTGACTATGCGCCGTCGCGCCGCCCGCACATGTCGCGCATGATGTTTCTTGGCGTAGTGAACCGCACAATCGCCTATGCGATCGGAGGATATGTCAGCGCCTTGATCGCGCATCGGCGTGCTGGCGCAATCTTGTTTGGATTGAAGCTGGATTGCTGTTCGGCGTAGTTTCGGCGATCGTCATCTACTTCCTGCCATTGATCGAATGGCGCGCGGATCACATGCCGGTGAGGCGAATGGGCGTCATCGGCGTAACAATGATCGTGCTGGGCTTCGCGCTGCAATCCGTTCAGTATTGGCTAACGCTGCTGGGAATTAGCGTCCGCTGAGACAAGTGGCTGCCGAGATTCAGCGTGCCGCTCGTACCTTGTGGACCCCTTGAGCACCGTAAACGCGCCACCAAACGTCAGCCCACTACCTTTGCCTTGGGTACGCTTCACCAGAACGGTCTGACTTCCGAGCACGCCAAAGGCGCGCCCACATATTTTCAGCTACCTCCGCCTCCTGACACCCACGAATTCCCAATACATGTGAATTGCGCGAAGAACATTACGCTACTACCAAGACTAAGAAGCGACCGAGCGCAGAATGATTGGCTACGAGTACCCGAGAGACATCACGTTACGACTGCTGGGGCGCGGCTGCAGGAGTTTGATTCTGCGAGTGTACCGGAGACGCATGTCAGTCGAACAACTCACAGAAAATTTCTACTAAAAATGATGCTAGTGATAGTATTAACGGAGGCTAGTACTGACGGAATCCATGTGAGGTACAGCCCGCACCGAAAACAGCCGCCTGGTTTATTGGACGAATCGCTCTGCATTACGTAGCCGAAGGCCGGAAGGCTTTGTGCCACTCGCGAGAGTAAATTAAATGTCTAAACGGAAACTAAACGCTAAGCTTCACGCAAAAGAGGTAATGCTGGTTAACAGAGCTGCTGTGAAGGCTAAGCACCTAGTCTACCTCCTCGTAGCTGACAAGGCTGAAAGATATCCTTGGAAATCATCCCCCATCCTTTACGTCGGCACTACAGAGAAAGGCGTCGCGAGAATAGCTGTGAGTGCCTCACATCGCGCAGAAGACATCCTGGGAAGATACGGCGTCCGAAAGTTCGTTGTAAGAGCAGTGACCTGTCAAAGGCGAGCCGGAATGCAGACTTGGAGGGTACTCGAAAAAGACTTGCTTAGAAGATTCAAGCTACATCACGGCGAAGTACCGAAACTGAACGAAAGTGGGAAGCATCTTAACCCAAATCACTTGTCGCGCTATTTTTCTGAGCGAACATTGGACAAGATACTGAAGCAATTCTAGTGAGAGTGCAGGGTGTAGGGACAGGGCTTCGCGTCGAAGCCCGTTCAGATAACTCTTCCTCCATGCCGATCGCTCGACTCTCTATCCCCCATACTGCGTGATGGCCTGATTTGTGTAGTCTACAGTCGCTAGGATTGTTTGAGAAAAAGTACGCTGCCTTCCGAGCACCCTCCCAGTTACTACAATTTCGATTTGAATCGTCTTTCCAATCTGAAGATCCGGCAGCATCAGCCGGAGGGTTGAAGATGGGCTAACGGACGGGCTCCACGACGAGATTTGGCTCCGAGAGTGTGCGGCCAGATACAATTCCTCAAGCTTTGCAGGCTTGCTCGGAGGACACAGATGGACCGCCCCATACTTCATCGTGATACTTTCGATGACGACTTCGGCGTCAGACTTGTTTTCGATCAGCAATATGAAGTTTAGATGGTGCCCCTGGAGCAAAGACATCCAGAGCTCAACGGCTTCAACACCCAAAGAAATATCGTTTCGCACTGACCTCGGAATGGAATCCCCCCGCGCTGATCCCTCCGTTCTCGGCATTTGGAAGACACTCAAACCATTTCCGCCATTCCGCTTCGCCTCATACATCGCAGCGTCAGCGTGCGCTAAAAGAAGGTTGGCCTCCGGCGTCGTTTCCGGAGCTGAGGCCACGCCAATGCTAGCTGTGATATTTGCCGAAAAATCTGCAAACGAGGTTTTGCATATAGCATCCCGAATTCGCTCCGCACCTGCTTTTGCCTCAAGAAGACTATGATTAGGAAGTATAACGATCAATTCGTCTCCGCCGTATCTGTATAGCTGCCCTTTTCCCTGACAGGCCGCATTTATCGCAGACGAAACCGCCTTTAGCGCGGAATCTCCTGCCGCATGCCCATGCATATCATTGACAGGCTTAAAGTTGTCTAAATCTATCCACAGAACGCTAAGCGGCGAACGACCCTTGCTCTCTCGGCTCAAACTTGCTAGGTCCTCATCTAACTTTTTGCGAAGAGGGATCCCCAACAAATGGTCAAGGTTGGCGGAATTCGAAGGATTCGTCTCTCCCTGTCCAACTGCGACGGGTTCACCCCGACCTCGTTCATAATCTTGAATAAGTTTCGCAGTCGGAACACCAACTCCTGGAAATCCCGATTTTTTGAGAAAGCCCTGTTCCCCCAGTAGCCAGACAATCCGCCCAATATCGCTACTGGATATCCCGAGATACTCGAGGTCACTCTCTCCATCGAACAGAACCACGAGATTCTTCGCACTGGAGCCAAGTTTATAACCGATCCAATATGCTTTGTGGATTATATACTGTCGCGCTTGGTCGTCGTTGACCGCTGAGCGAATCTTGAAGTCACCCGATTTCAGCGTCAACGATTGATATCGATGCGGCTCATTCGGCCGGTCAAAACTGACTGATCCATCATCGAAAGATCGCCGAATAAAGTTGAGGCACACCCGCTCAATCTGTGACTCGTAGTCTGGAATAAGTAGTTTGTCCGGCCCAAACCGAAACAGAGAAATCAAAAGATCTTTGCGTCCTCTACCCAAAAGATCTCTTAGCCGGAACAGGTAGTAGACACCGTCCCGATCAGGAGCTATCTCTTTCCGAGTGAATTCAACTTCAAAAAACTCGCCACCAATCGTTACGAGGGTTTCCACAACCAACATTTTAGATCGAATATATGAGTAACGACAAAGCACACCTCACGGCTCGCCGTGTTATAGGGAATCTGAGCCTCGAAACTGACAACTATTTCTATAAATTTATCGGTAACGATGCACACGAGATGTCATCTAAAGGCAGCTGGATTTACGGGCCATATTTCCAGGATGTGTAGCGTCTGAATTCAACCCTGACTTGCGCCGTCAGACCGGACTACTAGACATTCCGGAGTAAGTTCTTGGAAGCTTGAATAGTAGAGCGGACGAACCGCCTGCCACCGAAATTCCCAATATGGAACGGCTCACTGCATCCCGTTCAATCCCTCTCAATTTCCCCGGTACCAGGACTTGGACTAGTACTCTCATTTTAATTATGTAACTTGACAACTTCTCTCGGTTTTGAGATAATCCACTTGGGGGATTTTCCGTAAAACTCACTTTCAATATCACGTCGGCGCGCGCAACCGCGTCCCGTCAGTTCCAAAATGGGAATACGCGGCGCGGCGGTTTAATTGGGTCGTGCTTGCGCTCCACATTTCAGCGCCGAACTCTGACGCGAAAGGCCGTTTTCGATACCACTTATTTTCGCTAAACCGTGCAGAATCAACACTTACGCGAAAAAGGAGTGATTTCAGGGGGAGGGTGGGGGGTATCAAATATTTTTCAGAATTTTCGGGCCGGACGCGGCATCGAACCTACGGAATCTAATAAACTAGGCGCGCTGTAGAAGTTGACTGGGCCAGATCACGGACGCACTCGAAGAGGAACGTTGAAACAAGTCAAGAACACACACGTGGGAACTCTACTGCTTGCTCTGGTGCTGGCAGCAGTGGCCACTGGCTGCCCGGTGAGTACCAAGACGCATGTGAAGCCGGCGGAGATTCGGGTGGCCAAGGATGCCACCGAGGCTGAGCTTGTTGCGGCCTACAACCGCACGGCGGCGGCGGTTACGAGTTTGAATGCGACCGTGGAGATGGTGCCCACGGCGGGCTCGGCGTATAGCGGAGTGATCGAGCAATATCACCAGGTGAATGGATTTATTCTGGCGCAGCGGCCCAGCGATATTCGCGTGATCGGGCAGGCGCCCGTGCTTTCGAAAAATGTTTTTGACATGACGAGCGACGGAAAAACTTTCCGGATTTATATTCCGTCGAAAAATCAATTCATCACCGGGCCAGCGAATATCGCGCGCGAAACGAAAAAGCCGATCGAGAATCTGCGTCCGCAACATCTGGTGGACGCGCTGCTGTGGCCGGAAATTGGCGCGGAGACGCAGACACTGTTTGAGGAATTTGACGATACTTCTTCGGTTGGAGCCGCGCGGTATTACATCGTGACGATTTTGCGCGATAGCGCGAAGCCAGCGATCGATCGCAAACTGTGGTTCGATCGCGCGGATTTAAATCTGGCGCGCATTGAAGTTTTTGGCGATGCGGGGCGCGTGCTTTCGGATATTCATCTTTCCGATTGGCAGCCTGTGGCAATTGCGGCTGAGGCAAATGGCGCGGCGGCATCGGCGTCAGCGGAATCGGCCGCGACGCAATATCCGCGGCACATTTTGATTCATCGTCCGCACGACGATTATCAGCTGGAGATTCGAATTACGAAGCTCGCGATTAACGAAAAGATTTCCGCCGATCGGTTTGAGTTAAAGCAGCCTGCCAGCGCGCAACTGGTGGAGCTGGATGAGCATGGAGAGATAAAACACTGATGCGGCGTTGTTCGCAATGACAATCGAACGGGCGATGTGCCGCGCTACTGCTGCTAGAATGACGCAACGAAAATGATGGGCCAATTGATTTTCGGGAATGCAATTCACCGGCCAGTGCGCGCGTTTGTTAGCGTGATGGCTGTCGCGGTGGAAGTCACGCTCGTCATCATCATTGTGGGGCTCACTACCGGCATGGTGGCCGAGGTGGGCAAGCGCGTCGAGGGTGTGGGCGCCGACATCATGCTGCAGCCGCCATCGTCATCGGTGCTGATGGCGTTCAGCGGCGCGCCGATGCCGATTAAGATTCGCGACAAACTTTCGGAAATAAAATATGTGCAGTCTGTGGCGCCGGTGCTGTTGCAATTCAACATGTCTGGCGGAGTGGAAGTGCTTTACGGAATTGATCCGCCGACTTTTCATGCGGTCTCCGGTGGGTTTGTATTTCACGAAGGGCACGACATGGTGGACCCCGACGACATGCTGGTGGACGACGTCGCCGCGAGAAGCCGCAATCTGCACGCGGGGCAGGATTATCATTTGCTGGACCGCACGTTTCACATCGCGGGAATCGTGGAGCACGGAAAAGGCGCGCGCGTTTTTGTGCAGCTTGCGACGCTGCAGGATCTTTCCGGAGCGCACGATAAAGCATCACTGTTTTTTATCAAGTGTACGCGCCCCGAACACACCGACGCGGTAATGGAGCAAATGCGCGATATTTTTCGCAACTATGAAGTGCGTCCGGTGAAAAGTTATTTGAGCTTGATGACGTCCACTACGCTGCCCGGATTGAATGCGTTCGTGCGGTCGATGATTTCGCTGGGAGTGGCGATCGGATTTCTGGTGATTTTTCTTTCGACATACACAAGCGTGATCGAGCGCACGCGGCAGATCGGCGTGTTGAAAGCGCTGGGCGCGTCGAAGGCTTTCATCGTCCGAATTTTGCTGAGTGAAACCGCGGTGATTTGCGGCGCGGGAATTATTGTCGGAATTGGATTGAGCGTGGGATTGCGAGAGTTTTTGCTCTCATCATTTCCCACGCTGGCGATTGAATTGACGACTGCGTGGATGGTGCGCGCCGCGATCATCGCAATTGTCGCGGGATTAATTGGCGCCGCGTATCCGGCGTGGCTCGCAACCCGCAAAGATCCAGTGGAAGCTTTGTTCTACGATTAAAAGTTCTGAATTACTTTTTCGGAAGCCGCGTTTAGTGCGTCAACACTTCCTCGAAAAATGCCAGCGCGCGCGGATCGTTTGACTGGCCGAGCCAGAACATGGCTTGTTTGCGGACTTCGCGATTCTTATTGTTCTTGGCAACTTCAATCATCATGGGAACGCCTTGCTCTTTGGGCATCTGGCTTAGAGCGAAGACGGCGCGCTTTTTCACTTCGGTATCGGGATCGTTATCAATCGCGCCGCGAATTTCATCGGCTACTCGCTTGCCTGCTTTTTGGGCCAGCCAAAAAAGAGCCTGACCACGGACGCGCGAGGATTCATCGTCGTGCGCCATGTGAATCATTTCTTCGAGAGCGCTGGGATCGCCGCTGACAGAAAGCCCGAAGGTGACTTGCTCGCGCACTTTTGTGCTCGGATCGGTTTTCGCCATGCGCATCAGAACGGCTACTCCAGCTTTTCCGCGAGCGCTGCCCAGCCAGAAAGAAGTTTGGGTGCGCAATTTTTCGGGGCGATCGGTTGTGACGAATGATTCCATTGCTTTGTCGGCGGCGGGACCATCGTGCATGGCAATCGCTGAGAGCGCGCCATCGGCTTCGCGGCGGCCATCGTGATCATCGCGATCGTCCCAATCTCCAGCGGTAACAATTTTCGAGAGCATCGCGACGCTTTCGTCTGGCTTCACGTCGCCGAGCCAGATTACGCGAAGGCCGCCTGCATCGATGCGGCAATCCTGCGTGAACGCGCGAACTTTTGAGACGCGGTGATCTGCAATGCGAAGCAGCACGAACATCGTTTCAGGGCCTTCGAGTTTCACCGTGCCGCCGCTGGCGCCGGCGTCGCCGTTTTCGCGCATGTTGATGCCTTCGTTCGAATGGTTCTCAAGTTCGCAGGTGCAATCATTTGACGAGCCGCCATCGTAGTGGGACCAGCAACACATCTGGCGATGCTCGCCATCGCGCGCAGGAATCATGGGGACTTCATACGCCGCCCACAATGGCGAGGATTCGCTCGACGCAAGTGAAGAAATGGTGGAGTCGAGCGAACCGGAAACCGCGCGCGTTTCCACTTTCGCGTTTGTGAAGTTCGGCTGTTGCGCGGCTGCAAGCGACGCCGTGAGAAGCAGTGCTGCGAATCCTGCGAGAACGCGGAAGCTTTTCATGGCGTCACCATTTCTCCGTTTTATGCGCTACTTGTTAAGAATTTCCATGAGGTAATCCATCGCGTCTTTATCGCCCATCAGGGAAAGCTGGGAGACGATGGCCTTCTTCAGAGTCGGATCCGTTTCTTTGCGGGCCAGATCAACCAATCCTCGTGAATCGCCTGCGAGGAACATCGCGTTGATTACTTTGCGCCGCACTTCGAGATCGGGATCCGACGCGTAGATCTGCTTCAGGATCGGTTCGCTGGAACGGCCCATGAGGCCGAGGTCATTGATAGCCTGCAAGCGAAGCGAGTGATCTTTTTCGTTGATTGCGAGTTGACCGACGCGTTCGCTATCGCCCGAAAGCCAGAGGGCTTGCAGGATATGTTTTTTCACCTGCACGTCTTGTTCGGATTGATAGAGCTGCCAGATATCTTCTTTCGCGCCCATCAGGCCCATTTGCTTGATTGCTTCGGCGCGCAAGTCGGGATTCTTTTCGCTCTTCGCGGCAGAGAGAAGCTGTGAACGCGCGCCGGAAAGCATGAAGGCGTTGAGAACTTGCTTCTTGATGGTGATGTCGTTCGAAGATGTATAGATTTGGAGCAAGGTGTCACGTCCGCGCGAACCGCTGAAGAGGCCCAAATCTTGGATGGCCTTGTGCTGCAATTCTGGATTCGAATTGCCCAGGGCGATTTCGCCGATCACCTTTGTGGCTTCAGGAGATCCGGATTGTGCCAAGACGAACAAGGCCTGGCTCGCGATTTTCGGGCAATCGCCACCGTGCAACATTTTTTGCAGGATGGGGATCGCTTTCTCGGGATCGGCCTGCTGCAATGCGTTGATCGCCAGCAATTTCAATTCGCAATCACTTTGGCCTTCTGGAGCGGGCGTATTTGCGCCGGGCTGATGAATTTCGATTTGCATTGCCTTGCCTTCTTTGACCCACTTGCTGGACGGATATTCCTTTTCGAGAGAAGCGAGCAGCGTGAGCGCTTCCGAATGGTGGCCCTGTTTGTTTTCGGCGTAGGCTTTCCAGTAGATCGCGCCATCGGCGTGCTTGCCATGCATTTCGATCACTTGATCAAATTTGTCGACGGCTTTATCCCATTTCGCGTCGTCGATCTCGTCCACTCCATCGTTGTACAGTTCTTCCTCACGCTCGACGCGTTCTTGCGCTTTGTCGGCCTTCTCGGATTTCTCGTCCTGAGCATCCACGCCCACAGATCCATCAATGCCTTGGAAGCCTGGCAGGCCGGATAAACCTTCGAGACCTTGCAACCCCTCAATCCCGGGCAGTGGTTCCAGTCCCTGAAGACCCTCGAGACCCTGCAAGCCTTCGAGACCGAAAAGAAATCGCTGAAATCGAAGTTAGAGAAAGTCTGAAACTGGGAGAAATCGCCGAGGTTCGAAAGATCGATCGACAAATTCGACAAGCCTGCATCGGCGTCAGAGAGTTTCGAATTTACACCCGAAAGAGCCTGACCCGCTTGCGTGAGGCCGAGGCTCGCGCTTTGCAAGGCAGCGCCTGCTTGTGAGAACCCATCCGAAAAAGCGATACCATCGCTGGAGGAAATTCCGAGGCCGTAGCTCGCGCCATCGCCAGCAGAAACTCCAACGCTGACACTCGCTCCACCGCCTGCGCTTGCGCTTGTGCTTGTGCTTGTGCCGCTACTGGCTGCGGATCCGCTGCCTGCGGAGCGATGCGCCGCGGTTTGCGCGTAAACCGGGAATGAAAGTGCGAGCGCTGCGATTGCCGCGAGCGCTGCTGATTTGATTGACTTCGTCTTGATAGCCATCTTCCTGTTCCTCTCTCTTCGTGCAACTCGTCTTCTGACCACTTCACTTAAAACTTGTTTGACTACACCGGCGAAATGCATCGGGCATTTCGAAAAACGGGACTACAGTCCGTTTTGCGATACGCCAAGATCAGCCGGCTTCTTTTCCTTCTGGCGCACATTCGAATCCAGCACGCGGACTTTCAGGAGCAATCCGCGAGCCTCGATGTGCTTGCGCAGCTCGTCTAACTGGCTTTGCGAAATTGTTGATGGGCTGTGCGCGATTTCCATCAGCACGGGTTCGAGTTCGTCGAGCACGCTGGCTACGCCTTTTTCGCCGGTGTGCTCGGCGGTCTGGCGATACAAGCGATTGGCTCCGAGCAATTCTTCGGCGCGCTGCTGCTGGCGTTCGATATTTGTTTCTTCAGGCTTTCCGCCGGTGCCGGTTTCAGCGTTTGAGATTTCCATCAGCACCATCTGCGCGCGATCGAGGTGATCGCCCACGGCGACCATGAGGACGCGGTCGCGGCCCTGCTGCGGAATCGGCGCGTTAGCTACCGGCTGAAGCTCTGCTGGTTTCTGCGGTGAACTGAGCCGCGGGAAGAGACGCCCGGCGAAAAATGCCGCGATGACGAGCGCCGCAACTCCTGCAACCGGAATAAGGCGCGGCAGTGTGAACCACGAACGCCATCCGGCTGAACGCTGCGGCGCTCTAACAACATCAGTGGCCGGCGCTTCGGAAGCGCGCGCGAGCTTCGGCGACAATTCATTCCACACACGCGATTCGTAATCGGGGGCGCGCTCCGGGACAATATCGGTATCAACGGCCGCGAGAACGCGGCCGAGAGCTGCATAACTTGCGCGGCACTCGCCGCAATCGTGCAAGTGCTTCTCAACGGCTTCCTTCGCCGCCGCATCCGGCAAATCGCCGTAGCGATATTCAATTAGCTCCTGCTCCTGCAAATGCTTCATCTTCCTGGCCTCGCTTGCTGACTGATTCCACTTCCGGGCGTGACCATCGGTTCCAGATAACGCCGCAATTTTTGAACTGCGCGAAAGACACTGTTTTTCGTGGAGCCTGCGTTGAGCCCAAGCACCTTACCGATTTCCTCGATCGAGCGACCTTCGTGGTGGCGCAGGACGAATGCGGTGCGCTCCACTGGGCTCAGCTCAAGCATGGCCAGGCGGACTTGCTCGCGCAGCTCAACGCTGAGCGCGAGACGATCCGGTTCGGGCGCCGTGCTCTTCGCCAAATCGAGGGCGCTGGGCCGGTCGCCATCCTGATCGTGCTTCGAAGGTATTTCGCGTTGTGACATTTCCACTTTTCTCTTTCGCATCAGATCGAGCGAACAATTGACGGCGATGCGGTAGACCCAGGTGCCGAAATTTGCGCGGGCCTCAAATTTGTCGAGCCGGCGATAAGCGCGCAAGAAAGCTTCCTGGACGACTTCTTCGGCGTCATGCTCATTCCCTGTCATGCGATATGCGAGGCGGAAAAGGCTGCGGCTATGGCGCTCGACGAGGGCGCGATATGCGTCCTGATCGCCG
This sequence comes from uncultured Acidobacteriota bacterium, assembly GCA_963721845.1. Classification (GTDB taxonomy): domain Bacteria; phylum Acidobacteriota; class Terriglobia; order Acidiferrales; family UBA7541; genus DASTCZ01. Next base: position 77,109 of record CAVRKW010000002.1, read on the forward strand.
CCCATTGCCAGCGTGACTTGCGCTGCATCTCCGCCTTCCATTCGAGTCATTAGACCGTACTTTACCCCGAGCGGTTAGTAAGGGAGTTGGGTTTCGGAGTGACGTTGCGGGGACACCAATGACTTCGCATGGATCGGGATTTGGGGCGACGCAAGAGGCAGACACAAAGTCAAAAAAGGAACAGCAGGTCCCTCACCCGCTGAAGCGGGATTCGGGATGACACCTAGTTCGAGTGACTTCGGCTATCATGTTCGTGCTGCTTCGGATCCATTTTCGGAAACATTTTTGGGACTCTTTAGAAAAAGGGGAACGAAATGATTGCGCGTTACACGCGTGAGGCGATGGGCCGCGTTTGGAGCGAAGAGAATCGCTTCCAGAAATGGCTGGATGTGGAGATTGCGGCGACGGATACGCTGGCGGAAGCTGGACAGGTGCCGAAGGATGCTGCGGCGCGGATTCGCGAGCGCGCGAAGATTAATGTGGCGCGCATCAACGAGATCGAAGCGAAGGTGCGGCACGACGTGATTGCGTTCACGATGACGGTGGGCGAATCGATCGCCGATCCAGAGACGGCACGGTGGCTGCATTACGGGCTGACTTCGAATGATGTGGTGGATACGGCGCAGGCGCTGCTGATCCGCGAAGCGTCAAAACTGATTGAAGCGGGGCTGGCGAAATTTGGCGAAGTGCTGGCGCGGCGCGCGCGCGAATTTCAGCACACTCCGCAAATTGGGCGCACGCACGGGATTCATGCGGAGCCGATTACGTTTGGATTGAAGATCGCTATCTGGTACGCGGAAAATTTGCGGAACATCGAGAGGTTTCGCGCGGCGGCGGAACAACTGGCAGTGGGAAAGGTTTCCGGAGCGGTGGGAAACGCTGCGCATCTTGGCGCCGCGATCGAAGAGAAGATTTGCGCGCGGCTGGGGCTGGCGACGGATCCCGTTACTTCACAAGTGATTCAGCGCGACCGTCACGCGCAGTATGTGTGCACGCTCGCGATTATCGCGGCGTCGCTTGAAAAAATCGCGCTGGAGATACGGCACTTGCAGCGCACGGAAGTTCGCGAAGCAGAGGAACCGTTTGGCGGCGAGCAGCGCGGCAGTTCGGCGATGCCGCACAAGCGCAATCCGGTAAGCAGCGAACAAGTGGGCGGGCTCGCGCGCGTGGTGCGGTCGAACAGCATCGCGGCGCTGGAAAATATTGCGTTGTGGCACGAGCGCGATATTTCGCACAGCTCGGTGGAGCGCATCATTCTGCCGGACTCGACGATTTTGGTGGATTACATGCTGGCGCGGATGACGACGATTATTTCGGATATGCGCGTGTTTCCGGAGCGCATGCTAAAAAATCTGGAATCCACAGGCGGATTGATTTTTTCGGGGCAATTGCTGCTGGATCTGGTGGAAGCGGGCGCGCCGCGCGACGAAGCCTACAAGTGGGTGCAGGAAAACGCGATGGCTGCGTGGGAATCAGGCGGCAATTTTCACGAACGAGTGGCGGCTGATGCGCGGATGACGAAATATTTAAACCGGCGGGAATTGCGCGCGCATTTGATTTAACGCGGCAGTTTCATGCCGTGGACGATATTTTGGCGCGGACGTTTAAGCGATAAAAGGCAAGGGCAGAAGCAGAGTCAAAGTCCGCACCCTTAAACAACAAAGGCTGCGGCACCCAGCTCTCAGGATGACGGCTGGGTGACTGTTATTTGTCCACGCGCTGGATGTAGCGCGCTTCGGTGGTGTCTACCTTTACGCGGTCGCCATTGTTGACGAACGGCGGCACCTGAATCGTCAATCCTGTTTCGAGTTTCGCAGCTTTCATCACCGCGCTGGCAGTAGCTTTTTGCACGGTGGGCTCGGTATCGACCACGGTGAGATCGACCGTGTCGGGGACTTCCACGCCGATCGCTTTTCCATCGTAATATTCGATCTTCACGAGCATGTCGTTGATCAGATAATAGACCGCGTCGCCGAGGACGTCTGAATTCAGCGTGACCTGCTCGTAATTTTCGGTGTTCATGAAATTATAGGAATCGCCATCGGCGTACATGAACTGGTGCTCGATTTCGTCGACGATGGCGCGCTCCAGAAATTCTTCCGCGCGGAACCGGTAATCAATGATCGAGCCGCTGCGCAGATTGCGCATCTTCGTGGCCATCGCGGCGCGCTTGTTGCCCGGCGTGCGGTGATCGACGCTGAACACGGTGTAGAGTTCGTTGTCGTGGCGGATGATCATTCCGGGACGCAGTTGCGTCGCCTTTACTACCATGGTTGTTCTCCTGTTTGCTTCGGATTAGCCGGACGGCGGGCCGCATGCAAATGTGCCTGAGCGGTCAAACGGTCCGTGGGCACGAACCGTGCCGCAACGAGACATTATATCCGGCGGCGGAAATGATGGTCAACGCGAGCAGGCAACTAGTGCCAGAGGTGTTGATCTTGAATTCACAGTGAGCGGCGCCGAGTTTTGAAATTTAATTTCTATTGCGGCTGCAGCCGAATCCGCCGCAGGTACTTTTGCACTTGTTTGCGCCGGCGGCGCGTTCCTTATTTCCTTCCGCCATTACTTTTTCCACTTCTTCGGCGCTGCGCGGCAGGCGCGCGCTCAGGAGTTTGTATCCGGTTTCGGTAACGAGGACATCGTCTTCGATTCGCACGCCTAGTTTTTCTTCGGGAATATAAATTCCGGGCTCGACGGTGATAATCATGCCCGGCTTGAGCACCATATTTGGAAATTGCGAATCGTGCACATCGAGGCCGAGCGTGTGGCCGAGGCCGTGAAAGAAATATTGGCCGAGCGGCTGGCCGTGGAGATCTTTGCCGTGCGTGTTGATGTAATCGGCGGCGATTTGTTGCAGCCACCATCGCCGCGGCCGAGTTTCATGCCGGGCTTTATGGCTTTGATCGCGGCATCCTGCGCGGCGAAAACGATGTCGTAAATTTCGCGCTGGCGCGGCGGTGAATTTTCCGTTGGCAGGAAGAGTGCGCGTGATATCCGCGGCGTAGCCGGAATATTGTCCGGCGACATCGAGCACCACGATATCTCCATCCTGAATTTGCGCGCCGATTTTATCGTAATGCAGCATGGTGGAATTGATGCCGGCGCCGACGATGGGCGAGTACGCTTCGATTTCGCAGCCCGCGGCGAAATGAATATCCTCCATGCGCGCGGCTACCTGATATTCGTAGATGCCGGGGCGCATCATTTTCATCGCGGCGAGGTGCGCGTCTACTGAGGCTTCCACTGCTTTGGTGAGCAGAGCAATTTCGCCTGGGCGATTTCACTGGTGCGAAGTGTGGCGATTTGCTGGCCGATTTGTTTCAGCGAAACGCCGGGATCAATTTGGATCAGCCAATCTTGCCAATTTTCGAGATGCGGATAGCCGGCGTTGGGTCCGCGCGGCGGAAGAAGCGTGTAGAGCGACGAATAATTTTTCGCGAGAGATTTCAAATCGTTTTCGAGGCGATCGAATTTGCTGACTTCCGCGACTCCGATTTTCTGCGGCGATGCCGGGATCATCGAAGGCCATGCGCGATGCCGTTCCAGCGTTCTGAAGCGCGATCGTGCGCGGGCAGATAAAGAATTTCGGTGGCGCCTTGCCAACCTTTGCTTGCGGCGCCATCGGGAACGAGCAGCAGCGCTGCGCCTTCTTCGTTGTGGCCGGTGAGATAGTAAAAATTATTTTCCTGATTGAAGACGTAGGCTTCGCTGGCGTTTTCTTTGCCGGTGTAGCCGAAGATCACGATTGGCGCATCCGCTTGGGCGCGAAGGCGGGTTCTGCGCGAAGAGTATTCTTCATTTGGCTCGCGCGTGCGGAATTGTGCGCGGGTCGGCGCGGCAAAACAAGCGCAGATGATGAATGAGAACCACCGCGCCGATGGAGCGCTTTGTAATGCGCGGATTTCATGTTGATTCGGGTTCGTCGAATTCTCGGAGTCCATGTTTCAGTATCCCTCGTGCAGATCCACGTGATTGATCAATTCGCGTCCGTCAAACCAGCGCTCCAGATTTTCCATTAGTAGTTTCGATTGGCGCGGCCAGAGCATCTCGCTGGCGGCGCTGGTGTGCGGAGTGATGAAGACATTTTCGAGATCCCACAGTGGGCTTTCCGGCGGCAGCGGTTCTTCGGCGGTAACATCAAGCGCCGCGCCTGCGATTTTTTGCGCGCGGAGGGCTTGGATGAGGGCGGGCTCATCGACTAGAGTGCCGCGGGAAATATTTACGAGCACGGCGGATGGCTTCATGACCGCAAACTGTTTCGAGCCGATCATCTCGCGCGTGTCTGGAGTATCGGGCGCAGCGAGTACAACGAAATCGGCTTCGGACAGAGCGGATTGAGTTCGCTTGACGGATAGATTCGTTCGGCGAGCTCGGCGTCGCCTGCGCCGGAACGCGTAACGGCGTGGACGCGCATTCCGAACGCGCGAGCGAGGCGCGCGACTTCGCTGCCCGCCCCTCCCAATCCGATCAGGAGCAACGTGGCGCCATGCAATTCGCCCGGCCGCGGAGTTTCATCCCACAATCGCTGCTGCGCCCAGATATGTTTTTGCTGATAGCGAAACGACGCGGGAAATTTGTGGCACATGGCGATCATCATTCCGATGGTGTGCTCGCCCATGGGAATCGCGTGGATGCCGCGCGAGTTTGTGATTTCCATTCCGCGCTCGCGGATATCGTCGCGGATCAAGATGTGTTACTCCGGCGGCGGTGACGTGCATCCACTTTAATTTTTTTGCGCTGGCGAGTTGATCAGGCATGAGCGTAAATCCGACATAGATATCCGCGTCCTGTTAATTCTTCGGTGAGGCGATCGTAGCCTTCGAGAAAACTACGCGCATTTCTGGCCAGCGTTCGCGGATCTCTTCCGGCGAGAAATTCGGGGACGCTCCACAATGAAAAACGAAAACGCAGACACAGAGAACAATTTTCGTTTCGGCGGGAGTTGGACGGCTCATTTCCGTGCGGGAACCTTCGTTCGGCGCGGAGATTCGCAGATCGCCGCCGGTCATTTCGCGGGGCTCGCCGAGTCCTAGGACGCCGAGCATGGTGGGCGCAATGTCGCGCAGCGAGCCATCGGCTCGCAGGCGGACATTCGCGTCATTCGAAACGAGGATGAGCGGGACGGGATTTGTGGTGTGGTACGTATGCGGGCCGCCGGTGACCGGATCGATCATCGTCTCGGCGTTCCCGTGATCGGCGGTGATCAGCCACGCGGTGTCGCCAGCGGATTCAAGCGTCTGCCGGATGCGGCCGAGGCATTCATCAACCGTTTCGCAGGCTTTGATGGCGGCTTCGAGTTTTCCGGAATGGCCCACCATATCGGCGTTCGCGAAGTTCATGATGATGGCGTCGAAATCGCCCTTGCGAATGGCGTTTGAGACGGTGTCAGCGATTCCTGCGGCGTTCATTTCCGGCTTCAGATCGTAGGTGGGAACTTTGGGCGACGGGACGAGGACACGCTCCTCTCCGGCGAATGGTTTTTCTACGCCGCCATTGAAAAAATAAGTTACATGCGCGTATTTTTCGGTTTCGGCGACGCGCAGATTCTTGAAATTTCGCTCGGCGAAAATATTGGCGAGGATTTGTTCGAGTTTTTCCTGCGCGAGCAAATATCGAAGCCAGGAAAATGTTTTGTCGTACTGAGTCATTCCGACAAAAAATAAATTCTTTGGGCGGGCGGGATCGGCAAATTCTTTGAAGCCGGGTTCGGCGATGGCGCGGCTGATTTGGCGGGCACGATCGGCGCGGAAATTGTAAAAAATCACCGCATCGTCATCACGAATCAATCCCGACGGGCACAGCCGATTGCCCGTGCCGGATTTCCTGCGTGATCACAATCGGCTCGACGAATTCATCGGTGATGCCGCGCTCATAGCTCGCCCGAACCGCCGCCACGGGGCTCTGGTCCTGGTGCAGCGCATCTCCGTGCGCCATCGCGCGATACGCCTTTTCGACGCGCTCCCAACGATTATCGCGATCCATCGCGTAGTAGCGGCCGACGATGCTCGCGATCTGGCCGACTCCGTATTCGTGCATCGCGTGTTGCAACTGCTCGATGAATTCCACGCCGCTATTCGGAGGGGTGTCGCGGCCATCCACAAAACAATGGACGAAAACGCGCGTCACTTTTTCTTCGCGCGCCATTCGCAGCAGCGCAAAGAGATGCTCGATATGCGAATGCACACCCCCATCGCTGAGCAATCCGATCAAGTGAAGCTGATGATCGCGTCCGTGCGCCATCGCATCCAGCAGCAATTTATTTCGTGCGAATTCGCCGCTTTGAATCATCGCGTCGATGCGAGTGATATCCATTTGCACGATTCGGCCGGCGCCGATATTCATGTGTCCCACTTCGCTGTTGCCCATTTGGCCGTCGGGCAAACCGACGAAGGGACCCGAGGTGTGGATCAGCGTGTTGGGAAATTTTGCGAGCAGCTCGTCGTAATTCGGCTTGCGCGCAAGCGCGATGGCGTTGCCCTGTGTTTCGGCGCGATAGCCCCATCCGTCGAGAATGGTGAGAACAATTGGTCGTGGACGCTTCGCCATTTGATTTGCCCGCCGTCATCCTCCGGGCAAATCAGAATACATGCGCCGCGCCATCCGCGAAAGAGGCACGGGGAACGTATTTGGTTTTTGTTAGGGAGGTAGATTGAACTTTTTCAGCGAGACAAGTTTCAGGAACTACTGAAAAGCTGATAATCGGGCCGAATGGCTACTCTTCACGGACCCCGACAGCCTTCTTCACTCTCGTCCAGAACGTCTCTGACTTATCTTTCGAACTGCTCGCACTGCCGGAAGACCCTGACGTGTTAGTAGCTCCCGGAGTATCCCCGGCATTGCGAGCGGGTCCCGCGTTATCCGCGGTGTAATAACCAAACAACGATCCGCACTTGGCGCACTTCGTGGTGCCTTGCTGCTTATTTCCACAATTTGGACAGGTAGGCATAACATTTTCCTCGAAATCTATTCTTGCGGGCGTAGAGTTCGCCCGGCTACGGCGGACGGGCTCCTAATCAGGCGCATGTCCGCCCTCCGATTTCTATCTCAATCGTAACAGCGCATTTGGTAATCGCGGCAGATGATGTGCCGCTCGGTGTCCTAACAATCCACGACTAGCCGAGCGAAGCGGCGAGGGCTATTGGAAAACGGTTACAGCTTGCAATTCTTAACTGCTGCGCGGCCGGCGAATTTTGCTTCTTTTCCCAACTCCTCTTCGATGCGCAGGAGTTGATTGTATTTTGCGATGCGGTCTGTGCGTGATGCCGAACCGGTTTTGATTTGTCCGGTTCCCATCGCGACTACAAAATCTGAAATGAAAGTGTCTTCGGTTTCTCCTGAACGGTGCGACACGATTGAGGCGTAGCCGGCTTTGCGCGCCATCTCGATAGCTTCGATTGTTTCAGTCACGGTGCCGATTTGATTTAGCTTGATCAGGATTGCATTTCCAATTTTCTCGGCGATTCCGCGCGCGAGGCGCGTGGTGTTCGTCACGAATAAATCGTCGCCGACGAGTTGCATGGCCGCGCCCAACTTCTGAGTGAGCAGCGCCCAGCCGGACCAATCATCTTCGGCCATACCGTCTTCGATGGAAACGATCGGATATTGCCGCGCCCAGTTTGCCCAGAAATCCGCCATCTGCGCGGAGTCACGCGAACTTTTATCGCTTTTTTTGAAAATGTATTTTCCGCTTGCCTTGTCGTAGAACTCGCTCGCTGCGGGATCGAGCGCGATTGCGGCTTGGTCGCCCGCTTTGTAGCCTGCTTTCGTGATCGCTTCGAGCACGACTTCCAGCGCTTCTTCGTTTGATTTCAAATTCGGAGCGAAGCCGCCTTCGTCGCCGACGGCTGTGGAATATCCGCGCTTGTGGAGCACCGCTTTCAGGTTGTGAAAAATTTCAACACCCATGCGAAACGCTTCGCCGAAAGCTGGGAGCGCCTAGCTGGCATCACCATAAATTCTTGCGGATCTACAGAATTATCGGCGTGCGCGCCGCCATTGAGGATATTCATCATCGGCACGGGAAGGGTGACGCCCGCTGCCGCGCCTGCGCCAGAATATTTCGCGAGGTAGCGATAGAGCGGCACTTTTTCGGCGGCGGCTGCGGCGCGCGCTGCGGCCATTGATACCGCGAGAATTGCGTTGGCGCCGAGCTTGCCTTTGTTGGGAGTGCCATCGAGTTCAATCATCCGGCGATCGAGTGCGCGCTGATCCGTTGCGTTCACGCCGCGGACAGCAGCGGCGATTGCGCCATTCGCGTTCGCGACGGCCTTTGTCACACCCTTACCCAGGTAGCGCGAGTTATCGCCGTCGCGGAGTTCGATCGCTTCGTGTTCGCCAGTGGATGCACCGCTGGGCACGGCGGCGCGGCCCATCGCACCGCCATCGAGGATGACGTCGGCTTCCACTGTAGGATTGCCGCGCGAATCGATGATTTGTCGCGCGTGTACGTTTACAATCGCAGTCGACATTTATGCTCCGAGAGAAATGAATTACGCCGAGTTCTAATTTCTACGACGCATTCCACACTACGCTTCAGGCTCTTCAATGATTGATTCGTCGCGCACTACCACCACAACTCCGTTGTCGCTAACGAAATATTTCTTTTTGTCTTCGTCGAGGTCGTACCCGATTTCCGTGTGCTCCGGAAGACTCACATGGCGATCGATAATTGCTTTGCGGATGCGCGAATATCTTCCGACGTTTACGTGGTTGTAGATGATCGAATCTTGCACGTCGCAATAACTATTTACGCGCACGTCGTATCCCAGCACGGATCCCTGCACGCGGCCGCCGGAAATAACGCAGCCGCCGGACACGATTGAATCGAGGGCGACGCCCATGCGGCCGGGATCGGCGAATACAAATTTCGCCGGGGGATATTGCTGCTGCCAGGTGCGAAGAATCCAGTCTTTATCGTAAAGTTGAATACCGGCGAAACTGAGACCAGGTCCATATTTGCTTCGTAATAGGAGTCGATCGTCCCAACGTCGCGCCAGTACTGCGGGCCGGTGCGGTTTTCGTCTTCGAAGTTGTAGGCGTGGACGCGATACTTCGCGAAATCATTTTTGGAATGATGTCGCGGCCAAAATCGTGCGATGAATGCGGATCGTCCGCATCAGCGATAAGAATAGGAATCAACAGCTGCGTGTTGAACACATAGATTCCCATCGATGCGTTTACTTTATCGGGATGCAGCCGCGATCTTGCGGGATCTTTGGGCTTTTCCTGGAAATCTGTGACGCGCCAATTATTGTCCGTCTCCATCACGCCGAATCGCTGCAGACGCTTCCTCGGGATCGACCTCAAGGGTAGCTACGGTGGCGTCCGCGCCCGCATCTACGTGGTACTGCAGCATTTTCTGGTAATTCATTTTGTAGATGTGATCGCCGGAAAGAATCACGACGTAGCTGGAACGCTCGTTGCCAATGGAATAGATGTTTTGATAAACGGCGTCTGCGGTGCCGAGATACCAGGTGGTGGAGACGCGCATCTGCGGCGGCAGCACTTCAATGTATTCGCCGAGGCCGAGCAGCGGAGTCCATCCGCGGCGGATGTGGCGATTTAGGCTGAGTGCTTTGTACTGAGTGAGAACAAAAACGCGACGGAGATCGCTATTGATGCAATTTGAGAGGGTGACGTCGATGATGCGGTAGGTGCCGCCGAACGAGACGGCGGGTTTGGCGCGATCGCGGGTGAGTGGGAACAGGCGTTCGCCCTGGCCTCCCGCGAGGAGCACGGCGATGGTATCGCGCATCAGCGGCATGGATTCACCTTGTTCCTCTCATGCGTTACGCCGGACATTCTATCAGCAAGATCGCTCGGCGGAGATGCCGCGAATCACCGATAACGCTTGCGAACAACTGATATACCATCTCCACCATCGCGAATCCCCAAATTTAGTTGCGCCAAAAACATTCCTTGACATCGAGTTGCACGTTCGCTATTAGAAGCGGACAATATGAGCAACGGGCGGTCCTCTCAGAGTGAACCCGTCTTTATTTGATAACCATTCCAAGGGATGGGGGTGAATACTTTTTGGCGGAAGTCACAATACAAGAAGGTGAATCGTTGGAGAATGCGCTGCGTCGTTTCAAGCGCAAGGTGCAGCAGGAAGACATCATCAAGGAAATCAAACGGCACAGCTTTTACATGAAGCCAGGAGAAAAGGCTCGTGTGAAACAAGCGCTGTCGCGAAAGCGGCTGCGCAAGAAGCAGCGCCGCGAACAGGATTAATCGGGCCCGATAAGAAGCACGATCCAAGGTTCCGATCTGATTGCGCAGAGATAAGGCGGAGGCGGCCCGTGGGGCGCCTCCGCTGAAATTTTCGAACCCGAGCCGGAACTTGCTTGCCGCAGGCAGGCAGGCTGCGAGCTTTGTGATGCCAAGCGAGGCTTCGGAGCGGCACATGGAATATCACGATCGAGTCCTGAAGTGCGCGGATTGCAATGCAGAATTCGTGTTCACCGCCGGCGAACAAATGTTTTTCGCCGACAAGGGATTTAAAAACGAGCCCAAGCGGTGCAAAAACTGCAAAGCAAAACGAGCGCCAGGTGGCAACGGCGGTTCAGCGCAGGGCGGTTTCTCACGATCCGAAACGAAAACCACCTGTTCGCAGTGCGGGAAAGAAACCACAGTTCCCTTTAAGCCGACTCAGGGCAGGCCCGTTTTTTGCCGTGAATGTTTTCAGCAACGGCGCGCAATGGGCCAGGCAACGGCTTAAGACGTTCGAGCCTTCAGGAACCAAGGTCCCGGACCCTCTCCTCGGGACGCCCCATCGCTGTATCTTGCCCCGCAAAAACCTGCACTAAAAATAAATATCGTCCTGACCAATTCTTGGCCGCAATCTGAACACGCGACTCGCGCTCGTATGTTATGCGGTTTTTGCGCCCGTCGCAGGAATGATTTCGCGCAACGCTTGCATGAAGGCGAGCATTTCGCCGGGAGTGCCCATCGAAACGCGGAGCCAATTTTCCATCGTGGGGAATTTGCGTCCGATGAAAATTTTCTTTTCGGCGAAAGCTTGTTGTACGGGGCCAACATCGCGGCCGATTTCGATCATCATGAAATTTGTGTGCGAAGGGATATAGGTTCGGCCATCGCGGTCGAGCTCGGTGTAGAGCCAGCGGCGAGTGGCGATATTTTTGTTGCGCTGCTCGCGGACATGCTCGGGATCGTTGAGGCTGGCGATGGCGGCTTCGAGTACGGCGATGTTGGTGTTGCTCCAAAGTTTGAAAGCGTCCATGGCTTGAATATTTTTTTCGGTGCTGACGGCGTAACCGAGACGCATTCCCGCCATGCCGTAAACTTTTGAAAACGTGCGCGCGACTACGAGATTGGGATATTTCGGGAGCCAGTCCACCACGCTGCCGTAATTTCCGTCTTCGACGAAATGGAAATAGGCTTCGTCAACAAGCACGGTGACGTTGAGAGGCACGTGATCCATAAACGCGCGGAGTTCATCGAGCGTGACGATTGTGCCGGTGGGATTATTCGGATTGCAGATGTAGACGAGTCCAGTTTGTGCGTTGACCGCGGCGCCCATAGCTTTGAGATCGTGGCGATGATCTGGAGTGAGCGGAACGGTAATGGGATTCGATTGCATCACTTTTGCAAATTGCAGAACGGATTCGAAAGTTGGGTGAGCTGCGACCACATTTTTGCCGCCCTGCAGAAATGCAAGATCGGCGCAGCGAAGAATTTCCGTGGAGCCGCAGCCGAGCAGCACTTGGCTCGCAGGGACTTTGTGGTGCGCGGCGATTGCGTCTACGACGCGTGAGTCGACGGCGTCTGGATAGCGGCTGGCAATTGGTTCGGAAGAGGTGATGGCGTCGCGCGCTTTTTGCGAAGGGCCGTAGGGATTTTCGTTCGCGTCGATCTGGATCGCGCCTTCGACGTCGGCCTTGTGCGCGTGCTGCGGCGCGCGTTTTGTGGCTGCGGCTGCGTTTGCCAGCGTGCCGGTGATTTCGGGAAGAACTAGGGCGCCGCCTACTGCGAGTCCGAGAGATGCCGCAAATTGCCGCCGATTCAAAGTCGAGTCTTTCATATCACTCTCCTTAATTTCGCATCCCAATTGCGTTGAGGCGGTGATTATCCGCCCGCCAAATGCGCGGCGCAAGACCGTATGTTACCGCGCGACGCGATGGCTAACATTGGCTCGATGGTCAGAGTCGAGCGTGAGGCGACGCGCGACTCCGCGCAGGAGATCTCCAACATCGAGGAGCTCTCCGCGAGATGTGATTGACTGTCACCGGGACAATTTGTAGGCTGCATGAAGCGCTTGGGGCGCAACCAGTCCGCGGAAAGGGCGATGCCCACCCAATTAAAATTTTCGAAGGTCACGAACCTTCTTTCAGCCTGATTTGTGCGGACTCCGGGCTTGCAGTGAAAGGAGATTCGTATGTTTCCCAATCCGCAGGATGCACTTCCGCTTCCGCCGCGACCCAGCCTTGAACGGTATAAGAAACTCGCAAAGCAATTGTTGAAAGCTGCTCGATCAGATGACGCAAGCGCCTTACAACGTTGGGCGGAAGCCTGGGTGGAATCGCTGGTAAAACTTTCGCGGCTGAAAATTACGAAGCGGCTTCCAGTGCGCACGCAGCGATGGATTGACGAGCTGGGAGGATTTGCGCGGCGCACGTTGCAGGGCGCGGCTGCCGGCGAAACGGCTGCGCGCACGAGACCAACGCTTGCAGGCGCTCAATTTGTGATTGCGCGTTCGCATGGATTCGAGAGCTGGCCGAAATTTTCGGCGCAGTTACGAGCACTGGAATCGAAGAGTTCCGCGGCTTCGCGATTTGAAATGGCGGCCGATGCAATTGTGAAAGGCGATGCTGCCGCGCTGAAGCGGATGCTGCGCGACGACCCCATCGCTGATTCGCGCGCGATCCTCGCGGGAACATGGCGCGACGCTGCTGCACTACGTATCGGCGAACGGCGTGGAGGGATACCGGCAGCGCACTCCGAAAAATATTGTCGCGATCGCCAGGTTGCTGCTGGATGCGGGCGCGGAAGTTGATGCGACGGCGGACGTGTATGGCGGCGGGGCGACGACGCTGGGATTGGCGGCGACGAGCGCGCATCCTCGCGCAGCAGGCGTGCAAATCGCGCTGTTGCAAATTCTGCTTGATCACGGCGCGCAGATGGAACTTCCAGGCATTGGAGGAAATCGGCACAGCGCTGTGATGTCTTGTCTCGCGAACGGGTGCCCGGAGGCAGCGGAATTTCTTGCGGATCGCGGCGCTAAAGTTGGGATTGAGGAGGCTGCGGGAATCGCGCGGCTTGACGAGGTGAAGAAATTTTTCGACGAAGATGGCGCGCCGATGCACGGTGTCTCGAGCGACGAAATTAATTCCGCGTTTCGATATGCGTGCTTCTACGGAAAAACGGAAGTCGCTGAATTTCTTTTGGAGCGCGGAACTGATCCCACGGGCCATAGCGGCGACGGGCAAACTGGACTGCATTACGCAGTGATGGGCGCACAGCTCGAAACCATCAAGATGCTGCTCAAACACGATCCTCCACTTGAAGCCTGCAACATGTATGGTGGAACAGTGCTCGGGCAGACTCTGTGGTCAGCAGCCCACGGCGGCGACGCGAAAGCTTACGTTGCAATTCTGGAAGCGCTGTTTGCGGCGGGCGCGAAAATTCCGGAGCGGCATATTGCAGTGAATGCGCGAGTGAATGCGTGGCTCGCGAAGCATGGCAGCGTCGTGGAACCGAACTGGAATTGGAGCGGAGAGAAGCCGCGACGCAAAAAATAGAATGCCAGTGCGAGTTGGGCGAGAATCGCAATCCGCTTGTGAATTATGCCCATTTTGGCATACCCTTGAAATGCTGGCAAAGAAATCGCCCACGCTAAAACCGTTGCGCTTGGAGTTGGAGCCATGACGAAAGAGCGCATCATCAGGGGAATTGCCATTCAGAAAGGCAGCACAAACATTTACGCGGATTTGGGCGTCGCCGACGCGGAAGACATGCTCGTAAAGGCTCAACTTATGACAAGAATTTCCGACATTATCAGGGAGCGGCGCCTTACCCAGCACAAAGCCGCAGAAATCCTGGGGCTCACGCAGCCGAAAATTTCAAGACTTCTAAAAGGTGAATTCCGAGGCGTTTCGGAGCGGCGGCTACTGCGTTGCCTGACGCGGCTCGGACGCGACGTTCAAATCTTTGTGAAGCCGGCCACCCGGCGGCGCGACGGACGGTTAACAGTTCATTTCGCCTGAGACGCCGTGAAACATCAATCCGCCCACCGTTACAACGACAAGCCGTACATTTTAGGCCGCACAAAATTTTCGCCACCCTGCCCTAGGGCACGGCGGGGCTCGGATTTTTCGGATCGGTGGCTGGGAAATGGGCCTCGTACCACGCGATGCAGCGATTGATGCTATCCACGGTGTGAGCGGATTCGCGGATGCCGTGGCCTTCGCGCGGGTAGCGAACGAAAATTGTTTCCACGCCGACATCTTTTAGCGCGATGTAATACTGCTCGGCTTCGGCGATGGGCACGTCGGCATCGTTTTCGCCGTGCATGAACATTGTGGGAGTGGCGACGGCGGCGACGTGCTTGAGCGCGGAGCGTTCCCACATGATGTTCATCAAATCGTCCTGATGCGGAAGCTGGCCGAATTCCATTTGTTCGTACTGGTTGTAGTAGGTCATGTAGTTGTAGCTGATCAGATTCGAGATGCCGGCGATAGGAATCGCGGCGCGAAACATGCGCGTCTGCGTGATCAGCCAATCGGTAAGCTGGCCGCCGTAGCTGACCCCTTCGACGCCCATGCGTTCGCGATCGAGCCAGGTGTAGCGGCGAAGCGCGGCGCTGACTCCGTAGAGAACGTCTTGCGCTTCGTTTCCATTTTGATCGCCGAACACGGCGTCGGCGAACGCCTGGCCGTATCCGGTGGAGCCGCGAAAATTTACGTGCAGCGTGGCCCATCCGCGTGCGGCGTAAATTTGATCCTTGAAATTAAATGAGGGGCCGTTTTGTCCGTGCGGGCCGCCGTGAATATTTACGATAAGCGGATGCTTTGATGTGGCCGTCATGCCGACGGGCTTTACGAGAAAGGCTTCGACGTCGAATTTATTGTCGTTGCTGACGAACGTGAAAGATTCCACGTCTGCAATTTGTTTTCCGCTAAGAAGTTCAGCGTTGAGACTCGTGAGCTGCTTCGAGGTCGCCGCCATTTTTCACGTAAAGCTCAGACATATCGCGCGTGCCGGAGAAGGTGTAAGCGATGGCGCCATTTTTCGAAACGGAATATGCGCCCACGGAGCCGCGATCGTTGATCACGAGTTCGGGCTTGCCGCCATCGATCGGCTGGCGATACAGGCGGACGTTGCCGCGCTCCTGCACGGTGATGTAAACGCTGCGTCCATCGGGCGACCACTGCGGCGCGCCCTGGCGATTATCGATGGTGGCGAGTTCGTGGCGATTTGAGCCATCGGCATTCATCACCCACGCGTGAGTATCTTCCATCGTGGTTTCGCGATCGGTGAGTCCGCGCTTCGTGGCGCTGAAGGCGATCATTTTTCCATCGGGCGACCAGCGCGGATGGTATTCGGCATTTTCGGTAGCGGTGATGCGGCGAATGGAAGAGTCGCTGAGTTTCAGCGCGAAAATATCGTAATTGAAAAATTGATCGGCGTTTGGAGAAGGATCGGAAAGAAAAACAAGTTCGTCGCCATTGGGCGACCAATCAATCGAGTGCTCGTAGTTGATGCCATCGGTTAGTTGGCGAATTTGTTTTGTGGCGACATCCACCACAAAAATGTGCAAGCGGCGATTGTCGTTGAAATGCGAAAGTCCTTCACCGGCGTCGGGCTTGTACATGTAGCGCGTGATTACGATCGGATCACCGCTGGCGTCGGCGGTTTCAGGGCCGGGCGTGGCGGAGATGAACGCGATTTGTTTGCCATCGGGCGACCAGGTAACTCCCGTGCCGGAATTGGGGAGCGGCGCGTTTGTGCCGGTGACTTCGGCGAGAAATGTTGCGGCGCTGCCATCGGGATGCGCGATGACGAGTCCGTGCTTTCCTTCGGCCGCGCCCATGTAGGCGATCCATTTCCCATCGTGAGACCACACCGCGCCGCCGGAGGATTCATTTTCGGCGCCAATGCGCGTGGATTTCCCGGTAGCGATATCTATCACGAATAGCTGGCCCCACGGGCGGCCCGGGCGGTCGTATCGCGTGATCGAGTACGCGAGAAGATTTCCATCGGGCGAAAAATCTGCGTCACCCGCGCTGCGGAGGCGCTGGTAATCAGTGACCTGCAAACGATCGGATTGCGCAAATGCGGCGGGTGCCGAAGCGCCGGCCAAACATAGCGAGGCAAACCCGAAGGCGCAGAGAGACATCAAAACACGACGAGCGTTAAACATGGCATCTCCTTACTTGCAAAGCGGCAGGGGGCAACTGACCGGCGCGCATTGTAACGAAGAAATTCACGGATATGGCAGAGTTGTTTACAATGAACGGAGCTGAAGGAAGCGGAGGAGAATCCTATGAGCCAAGTAAGAGTTTTAGTCGGGACGCGCAAGGGCGCGTTTGTTCTGACGTCCGACGGCAATCGGAAGAATTGGGATGTGAGCGGTCCGCACTTCGCGGGCTGGGAGATTTATCACATGAAGGGTTCGCCCGCCGATCCGAATCGCATTTATGCGTCGCAATGCAGCGGCTGGTTTGGCCAATTGATTCAGCGCTCGAGCGATGGCGGCAAAACCTGGGAGCCGGTGGGAAATAAATTTGTGTACGACGGAGTGCCCGGCACTCACCAGTGGTACGACGGAACTGCGCATCCGTGGGAATTTAAGCGCGTGTGGCATCTGGAGCCTTCGCTCACCGACCCCAACACTGTGTATGCCGGAATTGAAGACGCGGCGATGTTTCGCTCGACGGATGGCGCGCAATCGTGGCACGAACTTTCCGGATTGCGCGAACATGGTTCGGGTCCGCGCTGGCAGCCCGGCGCGGGCGGCATGTGTTTGCACACGATCTTGCTCGATCCAGCCAATCCTGAGCGAATGTTCATCGCCATCTCCGCCGCGGGCGCGTTTCGAACAGACGATGCCGGTAAAACATGGCGGCCAATCAATAATGGGTTGAGGTCGCTGTACATTCCCGACCCCACTGCCGAGGTAGGCCACTGCGTTCATCGCATCGCGATGCACAAGACGCATCCGAATGTTTTGTACATGCAGAAACACTGGGACGTGATGCGCAGCGACAATAGCGGCGACTCGTGGACAGAGGTCAGCGGAAATTTGCCTACCGACTTCGGATTCGTGATTGATGTTCATGCGCACGAACCGGAAACGATTTACGTGGTGCCGATCAAAAGCGATTCGGAACATTTCCCTATCGACGGAAAGTTGCGCGTGTATCGCAGCAAGAGCGGCGGAAACGAATGGGAAGCTCTCACAAAAGGTTTGCCGCAGAGCGATTGCTACGTGAACGTGCTGCGCGACGCGATGGCAGTGGATTCGCTCGATTCGTGCGGCGTGTATTTTGGCACCACAGGCGGCCAGGTGTACGCATCGTCTGACGCAGGCGACAACTGGGCTCCGATCGTTCGCGATCTTCCGGCGGTGCTCTCGGTCGAGGTGCAGACGCTTCCATGATTCACGTTGTGTTGCCGCCGCACTTGAAAACCCTGGCTCATGTGACTGGCGATGTGGATCTCGAAGTGAAAGGTGCTGTGACGCAACGCTCAATTTGCGATGCGCTGGAAGCTCAATACCCAGTGCTTTGCGGAACGATTCGCGACCACGTCACGAAAGAGCGCCGTCCGTTTCTGCGATTCTTCGCCTGCCAGGAAGATCTAACTCATGAATCGCCGGACGCTCCACTGCCGGATTCCGTTGCGACCGGAGCTGAACCGTTTTTTATCGTCGGCGCGATCGCCGGTGGCTAAACAGCAGCTCCGTTCGAGCAGCGCCTTTTGAGAACGAAAGAATTCGCATCTTCAGAACACAAAACACGTTCAGAACTTGCGAACCTCCGCAAATACTTTAGAATTGAAGTTGATCGTTACCGTGGGCGTGTAGCTCAGCTGGGAGAGCACCTGGTTTGCAACCAGGGGGTCGCAGGTTCGAACCCTGTCACGTCCACCACTCCTTTCAATCTCTCAGCGAATGTCATCATCAGTTCGGATTCGCTAATGCAGTGGCTTTGGTAGGTACCGCGTGCTGGTATTAGAACGGCCGCATCGATTACTCCTTCCGCCTGAACCTCCTCAAACTTTTCAATCGCAATCCGCCGTTGTACCGCCCGCTGGGTGGCCGCACCGGATGGGCGCGTGGCTGCTCTGTCGGTCTCCATGTGGTCTGGGGCGGGTCGACGACACTTCTTCCCACCGCCGGCCGTATTGAGAAAAGGCTAGCGCGGAGGTGGAGTTTGGATACAATAGATCAACTGCGGGTGGTCCCGGGGTTAAGACAAATGTCCGAGGTTCATCCCTACGTATTCGGAGCATTCAGGCTGGACGCCGAAAAGCGTCTCCTTCTCCGCGACGACAAGCGCGTCGCGATCCGGCCCAAGATATTCGATCTGCTGTTGTACCTCGTATCGAACGAGGAGCGAATGGTCACGCGCGATGAACTGCTTTCGCACATCTGGCCGGGTTTGCACGTGCAGGAATCGAGCCTTACAGTTGCAATCTCAACGCTCCGCAGAATTCTGGGCGAACCAGCTGACGAGCACGAATGCATCGCGACGATCCCGGGACGCGGGTATAAATTTGTTTCGCGCGTGAGCGGTGAAGCAACGGCCCGCGCAGAGTCCCGAGTGGCATCGTGGCCCGTCGCTTCGCGACCTCTGCAAAGTGTGACCCCGGTGAGCCTTGCGCTGCTCCCATTTTCCGCAATTGGCCGGATCCGGAATCGCGCGGCGATGCAGGTGGGGATCGTGGATACTCTCGTCGTTCACCTCACCAAACTTCGCGTGCTTCAAGTAATTCCCACAACTTCCGTTCATTCGCTGCTGGAGCTGGTGCGCTCAATGAAAAACCAACACCGGCTGGAAGGAATCGATTTTCTGCTGGAAGGGCACATCCAGGGAACGAAACGCGGAATCCGCGTTGGCGCACAGGTATTGGTGCCGGAAACCGGCGAAGTGAGATGGGCGACGACGTTTGATATCGCCGGTAACGACCAATCGAAGCTGGAAGGAATGATCGCGCGAAAGTTGGCGACGCAGATGGAACGCGCGATTCGCAATAACGATTTTTCACCCCCGGATAGCCCGCTGTTTAGCTCCGGAAACCCGATGCCCGGTTCGATCGGCCCCGCATCCGGTCCTCAGGCGTCGAGATTCAGCGCGAACCGATCGCGGCTCTCGCGAATGGGGGCGCGGCGCCGACGACGTTGGAGCAGGCCTGCGGCAGTGGCCTCAATAACAACGCCTCCGGTTCGAGCCCTTTGGGGCTGAAACGCGGAGGCGTTGGATTGGTCGCTCGTTGGTTTAGTTGTTTCTTGCTTTGCTCAGTTCGCCTCTCGCCGTAGTCTTCCGGTCCTCCACAAAACAATTAGAAGTTGAGACGGAAAACAAGCTGGAGAACTCTGCCGCCCGGGCTATCGGTGGTATCCAAATCCTGATACGCGGTTTGAATTCTGCCAAAGCCTGGGTTTTGCAGGTTACCGGTTACCGTGCTGAAGAAACTGGCGCCGGCGGAATACCCTGATGCGTTGTAAGCGTCGCCCCAGAGGAAGTTGGCGTTGTTGAATGCGTCGAGCATTTCTGCGCGAAGCTCGATCGATACCCGCTCGGTAATCTTCGTAGTTTTCTGGAGCGAAATATCCGCGTTAAAGAATTGCGGACCGTACACAAAGACGCGATCGCAGTACGAACCGGCAGTGCCGCAAGCGGCGAGTTCGGCCGGATTCGTGCCAAGACCACCGGCGCCCAGCAGCGATTGTGGAACGTACCAAACCGCTCCCGGCGCTGGAGTGGTGGTTTTGTAAACGCCGAGATCGCTTTGTAGCTGTGATGGGGTCAGGCCTGTGAGCTGGACTCCACCGTCGTACTGGTTCACTGTGCCGCCCAAGCCTCCGACGAGAAGTGTGGGACGCCCGGTCTGCCAGCGAACGACGGTGTTGATCGACCATCCGCCGAAGATGCGGTTCTCAGTGCCATTATGGAAGTCCCAACGCCTCCCAGCCCCGAACGGAAGATCATAGGTGGTGATCACCTTGATCGCATCGCGAGTGTCGTAGGGCGAGGGTCCTTTCATGATGGCTGTGTCTCGTAGCGAAACAAAATTCTCAGGGGCATTGCTGCCGTTGCGCTGCCAGTCATCGGTCAACGCTTTCGAGAAAGTGTAGTTCGCGTCGAAAGACAATCCCTTCGCCGGTCTGCGGCGGAAATCGATGACGAGAGCGTTGTAGGTAGATTGAAATCCGTTCTTCAACAGATACGCGCCGCCAGTGGCTTCCGGATTTGCCATCCAGAAATTGTCAGGATATCCGGCAGCAACGAGATTCTGCCAGAAGCTAAACGACGTGAGGCTGGTCGCCGCGCTTCCCGCTTGCCCGGTCATCAACGGAGTGACGAATGCGCCGCTGCTGAAATTGGGGCTTAGCTGAGTGGGTGACCCCGGCGAGGAATTCGATGAACCGGTAAACGCCGCGGTGAAGATCGGAAGCGGACGCTGTCCAGGTAGACCGAAGTCCCCGAATGACCCTCCTGCAGGCGCGCCTGCTGTGAGGCACGCGCCCATATTCGTTTCGCAGATATTCAGATTGTTTGCGGCGTTCTGGAATTCAGCGAGGAAACCGTTTTCGAAAATGTTCACTTCGTTCAAATTTTCTTCTTCCCAGAGGCCGACGCCATGGTTGCCAACGTAACGAACTTCAAGCGCCATGTCGGGACCAAGGGAACGCTGAACTCCCAGCGACCATGACTGCACGTAGGGCATGTGCAGATTGGGATCGGTCGCAAATACCGAGTCACCCGTCGTCGGATCCAATTGGAACGACGGTGAGAATGAAGTGGGATTCTGCGCCACGGTCGGAATGTTCAGCGATTGGAGCTGCAAAGTGCCCGCCGTGAACTGACCAGGCGCGGGGCTCGACGCAACCGGATTGCTGAATTGGAATCCAGAGTTACCCGGGTTATCCGGTCCAAGCCAGTTGTTGAGTCCTTCTCGCGAGTAGGCGATCGAATAGCCGGCGCGAATTACAGTGCTGCCCGACTCTCCGAACATCTTCTTCGCGAAAGAATTTTCAAAGTTGGGCTGCCAGGCGACACCGAGGCTGGGAGCAAAACCCTTGTCCCAATTCTTGTACCAGGCAGCGCCGTTATCGAGCGTGTAAGTCGGGATTGAGCCGGTCATCACGCCGGGCTTGAACAGGTTGCCGGCGCCGGAAATTCCGTAAATGCTGCCCGCGCCGCCCTGCAAGTTGAAGTACTCGTTCAGGTCGTCGACCGGAACTCCTTCATACTGCCACCGCAATCCGTAATTGACGGTCAGGTTCGGACGGACGCGCCAGCTATCGCTGACGTAAAGACCGAAATCCGTCTCGTGGTATTTGTCTCTCTTCGGAACTCCAGATGTGAACTGACGAGTGGACGGATCGAGCGCAACGCTACCGCTGTAGCTGGTGATACGTCCCGCAAGCATGCCGTACAACTGTGCCGAAGTAGACAAATCGAATGAGCCCATGTTCGGCAAGTTCGTATCGGCGAACTGCACGAGCATCGGGTCTGTACCCGACAAGCCGAGGGCGACTTGTGCGAACGCAGGGGAGTCGTTGGCGTCTTTAAAGAGCTGGCGCGTCAGCGTAAACCCAAAGGACATGCTGTGCCTGCCCTTCGTCCACGAGAAGTTATCGCTCAACTGGCCCACGGCTGGATTGTCGGAAGATGGAGTGTTGAGCAACCAAGGCGAATCCATCAGGCCCGAGGGCAATACTGGTTCAATGATCGCGCTCCCCATATTCGTCTGCGCCACTGGATAAATCGAGGAGTTGAAGTTGCCCGCGAACCATTCCGGCGAAGCTTGGAAGCCGAACCGGATTTCATTGCTCGCGCTTGAGCCGATATTCCAGCGCTCAGCGAACGCAAATATCTGGCGGTCGGATACGTAGCCAACTTCGTTTTGGTTGAATGGCGCGACGGGGTAGGTGGAGTCACCGGCGTTCAAAATGTCGGGCGATAGATTGAATCGTGTCAGGTGGTAATCGGCTTCAAACGAGTGATTTTTCGAGATTTGGAAATCCAATCGCACGTCGGGCATGCGGAGTTCATACACGCCAGAGTTCGTGAAATCGATCTGGTTTTGATAGAGCGAGAGTGCTCCCAGTGAGGTGACGCCCGGAGCCGTAGTGGCGCTTTGAATCGCTGAGAGCGCCGACCCTACGAGAGTATCCACAGTGGAAGTCGCACCATAGTGCCCGGCCATTTGCATCAGATTGGCGGAGCACTGGGGAGCAGCGGCATTGCCATTGCAAGTGACCCAAGGAGTATTTACCAGCTGTCCCGCGGTGGGCAGCGTCGTCGGAGTGTAAGTGTAAATTCCCGTCGCAGCCTGGGGATTCAAGATCGTGCGTGTGCGGGTGACGGACTGCGGACGGTTCCAGTCGGTGAAGTCGACGAAGAAATGAATTTTCTTCTTCCAGATGGGTCCGCCAATTTTGCCGCCGTACTGGTCATACCGCATCTTCTGGCGAGGCTGGCTCGCGAGGTTGTTGAAATAATAGTTCGCGTTCAGGTAGTCGTTTCGGAAGTACTCCCATACGCCGCCGTGAAATGCATTGGTGCCGCGCTGGCTGACCATGTTGATCTGCACAGCGCCTTCACCGGTCTCGCCGACGTTTCCCGCGGCGGATGTGATGTTGAATTCCGCGACGTCATCAATGTTCGGATAGATCATCGTAAAAATTGGATCGCCGGACTTGCCTGATTGCCACTGAGCCGCGATTCCATCGAACGTGATATTGACCGCGCCACCGGGAAGTCCTTCTGCGCTGCTCTGGCGCGGGCCGCCAATGGTCTGAATTTCTGGCTGAATAATCGCGAGACCCCAAAGAGCGCTATTGGAACTGGAGGGTGTGTGGGTGATTTCAGGGCCTGAGACCGAAGAACCAATTTCCGTTTGCGTGGTCTCGATGACTTGCTCACCCGCCTCGACCACGACTTGAGAACTTACTTGGCCGATTTGAAGCGTCGCCTTCAGGTCATAGATCTGGCCGACGACAACTTTCACGTTCTTGAAAACGCCGGTCTGAAAATTGGAAGCGGTGACGGTGACGGTGAAATCACCGGGCTGGAGATTGGCGAAGGTGAACCGGCCGGCGGCGTCTGATTTCGCCTGGATTGCGGAGCCGGTCTCCGAATCTTTTATGTCGATCGTCGCGCCAGCAATCACCGCGCCGCTGGGATCAAGAACTGTTCCGTTTAGTGTGCCGGTAGGATTCAACTGCGCGGCAGCTAAAGATGCAAACATTCCAAAGGCAAAAGCAACGGTAAGAAAACGAAACAGATTGCGCCAATTCATGCACCCCTCCGGTATCCCGAATAAACTTCCGGCGTCCGAATTCGGACTACGCCCTTGCGAAACAGGAAACATCCGCGGCAGGGGTGCCAACAAGTAAAAATTCATTAAACTTTGCGGACGGTGGGAATTGGCGGAGCAAAGCCCAGTTGAGCAACCAAGTATATCGGCTCTGGAATTCGAATTGTGCGGCAGCGCACTTAGACTGCGCGAGATTGAAGATTGCCGCGCTGGCTGCCGAGATAATCCTTTAGAGAAAGCCCCGCGTGGCGGATATGCGCGTCGAGCAGGGTGCAGGCTGCGTCGACGTCGCGTTTTCTACAGAGGTCGAGAAGCATTCTGTGCTCTTCGCGCGCGCGTTCGAACCCGCGGGTGAGATAGAGCTGAAGGCGTGTGTACCGCTCACCATGGTTATTGATCATCTCGATCAACGAAAGAAAGTGCGGGCGATTCGCGCGGATATAGAGAGCTGAATGAAAATGCGCATTCATGCGTCCCCAGACGCGGGCGTCGCGATCGTGCAGCAAGGCTTTGTCAAACGCGTTCAGTACCGAATCGGCTTTATCGAGATCGCCTTCGGTGAGATACGGGATCGAAAGACGAAGAACTTCGCATTCAAGCAGGCCGCGGATCTCGAAAAGTTCTCCGATTTCTTCCGAGGAAAGCGCGGAGACCACAGCTCCCCGGTGAGCGAAGGTTTTTACGAGTCCTTCAGCTTCCAATTGGCGAATCGCCTGCTTGACTGGCGCCTCGCGGAGATCGAACTCGGAAGCGAGGCCGCCCTTGTGGAGCTGGTCGCCATCGTGTAATTCGCCGCTGAGGATTTTTTTGCGCAGGCGCGTGGCAACCGATGCCGAGCGGGAACGATGAGTCGCAAGTGGTTTTCTCTTTTTCATGCCGAGATAGAGCGGTCTCGCGTGCGAGTGGTGAGCGAGAATTCCAAATTTGACTTACGAATGACCGCGGCCCCTGAGGATAATTTTTACCATAAGAATCTGTAGCGCAGCTACAGAAGTGTGACGGACGCGGCAAACAAATCCGGCCGGAGTCGCTTGCAATTACGTAGCTTAAAGTAAACCTCTGCGGGCGCTATTCCTGGGCCGCGCCTCCGCCGGCCGCTGCAGTCACTGCGGTGTGGTTCCACTGCGGCGGAGTGATCCCGTATAGATGTTGTACGAAGAAATCTTCCCGCTTGTGATCGCCATACGCCGAATATTGGTCGCCGCGCGCGGCGGGATGATCCGCTCCGGGCACCACAAGCAAATCGAAAATTTTGTTGTGCTTCATCAGCTGGTGCACCACCTGCATCGTGGAAGATGGATCGACGTTCGTATCGAGTTCGCCGACGATCAGCAACAGATCGCCCTGCAGCCGCCAGGCGTTATCCACGTTCGACTGACTCCGAATATTGCGGGCCGATCGGCCAGCCCATCCATTGCTCGTTCCACCAGATCTTGTCCATGCGGTTGTCGTGGCAGCCCGCGATAGGAAACCGCGGCTTTATAAAATTCCGGATGGAAGAGCAGCGCGCCCAGCGAATTCTGGCCGCCGGCCGAGCCGCCGTAGATGCCCACGCGCGAGATGTCGTACCACGGATATTTCGCGGCGACGGCCTTGTGCCACAGGATGCGATCGGGGAAGCCGGCATCGCCAAGATTTTTCCACGCGACATCTTGAAACGCCTTCGAGCGGTTCGACGTGCCCATGCCGTCGATCTGCGACACGATGAACCCGACTTCCGCCTGCGCCATCATCGACGAATAAACCGTGAAACTTTTCGGCACGAACGAACCCTGCGGTCCCGCGTAGATATACTCGATGACCGGATATTTTTCTTCGGGATCGAAATTCGTTGGCCGAATAATGACGCCCCAGATATCCGTCTTGCCGTCGCGCGCCTTCGGCAACGAAAACTTCCGGTGCGCTTCCATCCGGCTTTCACGAGTTCCGTCTCGTCGCCATGCTCGAGAGTGGCGAGCGCCGAATTGTCGAGCGACTCTTGCGGACCTCCAGGACTGGCGGCAAGATCGAGGCGCGAATAAGATATCGACAAAATACTTGCCGTCCGTGCGAATACGAGCCGTCGTGATTTGCGTCCTCATCGGTGAGCCGCGTCAGTCCCGTGCCGTCGAAGTTGATGCGGTAATAGTTCGCAGAAATACGGATCCTTGCCGGGATACATTCCGCCGGCGCTGAAATAAATTTGGTGGTTCTCTTCATCCACGCGCTGCACCGCGCGCACGACCCATTCGCCCTTCGTGATCTGATATTTCAGTTTGCCGCGTTGCGCCATCAAACATATACAGATGATTCCAGCCGTCGCGCTCCGACATCCAGATGATTTCCTTGCCGTCGTCGAGATCGTACCGGTATTCCTTGCCGGAATCGGCGAGGCCCCCGAGGCGCGGCGATAATTGAAAAATGTCTGTGGGCTCCTCGGAAATCACGGCGCGCGATTTTCCCGTTGCGGCATCCACCTCGATCACGCGATAGACCTGATGCCCGCGCTGGTTGTACTCGAACGTGAACGCGCGGCTGTCTTTCCGCCATACGAAATCGGAGAGATCGTACGGATTCGGGAACAAGGAGTTGTCCACGTTGATTTGTTTTTTGCTCGCGACGTCAAATAAAACGGGCTGCTGCAGATCCAGCACATCTCCCGGCTTTGCGTAGAGCCCGCGACATCTCTTCGGCTGAAGCTGGTCCTCCGGAGACGACTCCACGTAATGCACCTCGCGGCGATATCCCGGCTCTCACGCGATACGCGGCGAGTTTGTCGAATCAGGGGACCATTCGATCGATCGAGATCGTAGTGATTGCCTTCGGAGCCGTCGGTGCTCAGGAATTTCAATTCGTGGCCGTGCGCTGGTCGAACCGCGACATTAAAATTATTGATGATCGCTTCCCACTTTCCGTCTGGCGAAACGCGCGTCTGTCCTTCGCGTCCGGATTGCGCGCCGCGGCCGCCGAATCCGCCGCTGGTGTCAATCCTCTTGCAGGCCGAATCCGCAGTTGTGCAGCGAACTCGTGTGCCATCCACGGTGACCGCGAATGCTTCGGCATTTTCTTCAAACGCGATGAAATTGAACGGCAGTTTTCGCGGATCGTAAGTGTTACCTGTGATTTTGGAGAGTGATGCCGCGATTTTCTCGTTGTCGAAGGCGATTTGCTTGCGCTGCGACTGCGCGTCGTAAATAAAATACTGCGTGGAACCCCGCGACAATTTGCGATACCACAATTTATCCGATTTGCCGATCCACGTCGCGGGTCCAGCGATATCGATCGCGGCGCCTTCGTACTTAGCCTGCAATGCATTTGCTCGCTCATAATCGGCGGGAGTTCCCTGCGCACGCGCCGCGGATCGATGAAACAACGAGCAGCAACGCAGCGAAACTCGCACACGATGCTGCGCGAAACGCATCGCCAAAATTGAATTCGCGGACGACCGCACGAGTGGCATCCATCTTTCTCTCTCCTGTTTTTGCCGCCGAAGCGAAATGTTTAGAGCGCCGCTGGTTACAGAACGGGATGCTTGGTGTGCCAATCGGTGTGCTGCTGATACAAATCGGCGGCGGCAATCACTTTCGCATCGTCCAGCGCGCGCGCCATGAATCCAATTCCGACCGGCAATTTTCTTTGATCGAATCCGCATGGAACGGAAATCGCCGGCAAACCGCACAAGCTCGAGATTCCGTCCATCGGTTTCAGATCTGGAGGCCGCTGGCGAGGCTGTTTGCGGCGAGCTTCCTCTTCTTCAGGAGTACGCTTCGGAGGATTCAGCAATTCCGCGGGGAAATCTTCGCCGGGTCCGGCAAGCACGTCGAAATCGTCAAAGAGTTTGTCGATTTTTTCTTGCAGGAATACGCGCACGCGCTGCGTTTTTAAATAATCCGCCGCGGAGAATTCCATGCTCGCATACCCATTGATCTGGCCAACCGGATCAGCGAGCTCGGCGCACTTTCCGGATTGAATCAATTCATCGTATGCAGACGCGGCCTCGATCAGGATCACAAGTTCAGCGGCATCTTCCCACGGGCCATCCGGTATCGCGATGTCTGAAACATGAGCGCCCTGCGCGGCGAGAAGTTTGAGCGCTTCATCGACGGGCTTCTGAAGATCTGGGCGATCTCCTCCGGAGGCATTCGTGATGCGCCCAATTCTCAGCGGCCCCAATGAGGCGCGACTTGAATATGTGAACGCAGGCGCATCGGCTGGAAGCGAATCATGATCTTTTGGATCGTGCCCCGCGATCGCGGAGAGCACCAACCCGCAGCAATCGGCGGTGCGACACATCGGCCCGATTTTATCCATCGACCATGCGATCGCCATCACGCCGTATCGCGGCACGCGGCCAAAGCTGGGACGCATTCCGGAAATTCCGCACTGCGTTGAAGGACAGATGATCGATCCGCGCGTGTCTGAGCCGAGAGTGAACGCCGCAAGTCCCGCGCCCATAATCGCACCGGAGCCGCTTGACGAGCCGCACGTCCAGTAATCTGTGTTCCACGGATTGCGGCATGGGCCGGTGAGCGAAGCATTTCCATTGGAATATCCAAGTCCGCCCGCTAGTTCAATCATTGCTGCTTTTCCGATCAACACTGCGCCGGCGTGATCGAGGCGCTCGATTACAGTTGCATCGTAATCGAAGGTCTGATGTTCAAACGGTTTTGCGCCCCAAGTGGTTGGGTAACCTTTGGCGGCGAGCAAATCTTTTGCCGCGTATGGAATTCCATGAAGCGGTCCGCGATAGTGGCCTGCGGCGGCTTCCTTTTCCATCGCGCGGGCTTGTGCAAGGGCGCGCTCACGAGTGAGCGTGACGTAGGCGTTCAATTTCGGCCCGATCTTTTCACTGCGATCGAGATACGCTTCCGTGAGTTCCACCGGAGAAAGTTTTCGCGAACGGATTCGTTCGCCGAGTTCGCGGATCGATAGGTAAAGAATGTCTTCGCCGATCATGATTTCGTTTTTCCTCCGCGCGGGTATGCCAGCTTGAGGACCGAGGCTGGTGAATCTCCGTTCGAAACTTTTGTGGAGCGAATGGATTGCAGCATTCGCACATGTCCGCTGACAATTGTTCGCATCCGTTTTTTCTGGTCGTCGTTGAGACGGTCGCCCCATTTCGCGAAAATGTGCTGGACCTTGGCGTCAACTTCGGCTTTGAGTTCGGGCGCGAGTTCCGGCTGTTGTTCGTCCTGCATTAAACCGGTATGCGCTGTTGCGGCCGAGCCCGCCGCGAGAACACCGGCTGGAGTTAACGCAGCGGCCGCGAAAGCCGCGGCCGCGCCGAGGCCAAACTCGCGCCGTGAAACTCTGGTCGTTCGTTTCTGTGTCGCTTTCATTTCGTCCCCTTCTTGCGAAGTATTGCGTTGGCGCAAAATCGGATCGGTTCCGTCGCGAGAATAAATGGCTCCGGTGCTTTGTCAAGTTATGAATTATAAAACTCAACGCCCGAACGCCGGATCTTGATTCGGGGAACGGCTGAATCGCCGCGGGAATCAACCCGCCGTTCCCCGCGCCTGAATTCTTTGGAGCTGCATGGGCTTTGTTTAAGCGGTTTGGAGCAGTATCCGCGTGTGTTACTCTGTGGTTCCGAAATTAAATCTAAGATCGCGGTCTCATACATCCATGCAAAAAAATCTAGTACCGATTCAAGATATTGCGCGCAAGCTTGGAAATTCCCGAAAAATATATTGAGCAAATTGGCCCATATGGCGCGAAGGTGCGGCTGGAACTTCTCGCCGATCCAGCGTTTTCGCGACGCGGAAAAATAATTTTGGTGACGGCGACTTCGCCCACCGCTTCGGGTGAAGGAAAAACTGTAACCGCCATTGGGATGACGCAAGGACTCGCGGCGATCGGCAAAAAAGTTGTGATCACTTCGCGCGAGCCATCATTGGGGCCGGTGTTTGGAATGAAAGGCGGCGCGGCGGGCGGCGGACTTTCGCAGATTGAGCCAAGCGCGAAAATCAATTTACATTTTCACGGCGATTTTCACGCGATCGCGGCGGCGCACAATTTACTGGCGGCGCTGATCGATGCCCATCTTTTTCACGGCAACGATTTGAATCTCGATCCCGACCGAATTAGCTGGCCGCGCTGCATGGATATGAACGATCGCGCGCTGCGGCGCATCGCCGTTTCGCTCGATAGCAAAAAAGATGGCGGCGGACGCAAAACTGGATTTGTGATCACCGCCGCGTCGGAAATTATGGCGATCGTCGCGCTGGCGAAAGATCGCAAGGATCTGCGCGAGCGGCTTGATGCGATCGTGATCGGCGTTACGCGCGATGGAAAACCAATTCGCGCGCGCGATCTTGCCGCCACTGGCGCGATGATGGCGCTGCTCACCGATGCGATTCTTCCGAACCTTGTGCAAACGACTGATGGCACTCCCGCGTTTGTTCATGCCGGTCCATTTGGAAATATCGCGCACGGAACCAGCAGCATTATTTCTCAGCAAATGGGAATGCGGCTCGCCGATTATGTGGTGAACGAAGCGGGATTCGCGGCTGACCTGGGACGCGGAAAAATATATTGATATCGTGATGCAGCAGTCGGGAAACACTCCCGCAGCGGCAGTGCTGGTGACCACGGTGCAGAGCATTCGCAATCAAGGCGAAGGCGATCTTGAGCGCGGCTTGCCGAATCTTGGCAGACATCTCGAAAATTTGAAATCATTTGGAGTTCCCACGATCGCGGCGATTAATCGCTTCCCGAAAGATTCAGATGCGGATCTGAAACGTGCTCGCGGATTATTGCGCGGAGCACGGAACGCCTACCGCGCTTTCGGAAGCGTTTACGAAAGGCGCGGCGGGCGCGAAAGAACTGGCGGAAAAAGTGGTGGAGCTGATCGCGAAGAATCCGAATGCCGGCGGTGCGGCCCGCCTACAACCTGCAGGATTCGCTCGCGGAAAAAATCAGAAAGTCGCGCGGAATATTTATGGCGCGGGCGCGGTGGAATTCAGCGAGCAGGCGAAGGCGAAGCTGCA
The DNA here is from genome assembly GCA_963721845.1 of uncultured Acidobacteriota bacterium. Taxonomy (GTDB): domain Bacteria; phylum Acidobacteriota; class Terriglobia; order Acidiferrales; family UBA7541; genus DASTCZ01. The sequence goes on from CAVRKW010000002.1 coordinate 107,588, forward strand.
GCAATTTTCGGATTGGGGTTACGGAAAACTTCCGGTGTGCATCGCGAAAACGCAGTATTCATTTACGGATGATCCGAAAGTTCTGGGCGCGCCCACGGGATGGACATTGCATGTGACGCGATGCATCGCTTTCCGCGGGCGCGGGATTCGTGGTGGTGATTTCCGGAAATATCATGTTGATGCCGGGACTTCCGAAGGTTTCGCGCACCGCGTCGATCGACGTGGATGAATCCGGCGAAATTATCGGCGTCTAAGCACGCATCGCGAGAAATTGTTTCACGTGAAACATTTTGTGTATTTGAGATGTGCGAAATGTTTCACGTGAAACATTTTTCGCGCGAGCGAGTATACAAATTGTTTCACGTGAAACAATTTCCGCCCTAAGTCCTTTAGTATCAACATTCCCATTTTGGGAATTGACTGCGTAGGCTGGATTACTTATTTTCTTGCGGGGGTGAGGCTGCGGGAGGTACTGCGTCCAGGCCCTTCTCGCGAATCTGCACGAATTGCCAGCCGAATCGGCCCTTGATGCAAAGATGGCCGTGCGTGACGGAGTGATCCAGCGGCGAACTCACGCGCACAATTTCGCCATCCTGCGCGTGAACGGTGAGCGTGCAGCCCACGCCGCAGTAGGGGCAGATCGTATCGGTGTGAACCTGCTTCGATTCTTCCCAGGTTCCCGCTTCGCGCATGTCGAATTCGCTTTTGAACATCAGCGCGCCGGTGGGGCAAACGCCGATGCAATTTCCGCAGTAGACGCAGGCGGAATCGGGCAGCGGAACATCGAACTCGGTGGCGATGTGCGCTGAAAATCCGCGTCCGGCGACGCCGATGGCAAAAGTATTTTGCGCGTCGACTCCGCAGGCTTCCACGCACTTGTAGCAGAGAATGCATTTCGCGTAATCGCGAACGTAAAGCCGTTATCGATTTTCGGCGGCTGCTCGGCGTGCGATTCGGCTTCGCCGAAACGCTTTGGATCGGCGTCGTAGCGCTGCATGTATTCCTGCATCGCGGGCGCGGTGGAAACATCCACGGACGAAGCGAGAAATTCCAGAACGAGCTTGCGGCTCAGGCGCACGCGCTCGGAATCGGTTTTGATTTTCATGCCCGGCTCGACTTTTCGCGAGCATGCGGGGACCAGAACGCGCGAGCCTTCGAGTTCCACGACGCAAACGCGGCAAACATTTACGGGAGTGAGATTTTCAAGAAAGCACAGAGTGGGCGTATCGATTCCCAGTTGGCGGGCGGCATCCAGAATGGTGGCGCCTTCGCGGAACCGAAACATTTTTTCCGTCAATCTGGATTTCGAATTTCGCGGCGCGGATTGCGGCAGGCGCTGCGGCACTGGACCGCGCGGCACCGGAATCGTGGCCACGGGCGCGTCTGCGGGTTCGAGCGGATGTCGAGCGTTTGCGGATCGCTCATGACGTGAGATTCCAGCGGCTCATTGCGGAAAGGATCGCGCTCGAAGCGGTTTGTCCGAGGCCGCAGATCGAAGCGTCGCGCATTGCCTGCGCCATTTCCTTCAGCAAATTCAATTCCTGTTCACTCGAACCGAGCGGCTTTTTCGCGAACAGGCGCTCGAGCGTTTCCTTTTGCCGGGTGACGCCGACGCGGCACGGCACGCACTGGCCGCAAGTTTCTTCGCTGAAAAATTCGGCGATGCGCAGAAGAATTTGCTTGCAGATCAATCGTAGTCGTCAAAGAGCATGATCACGCCGGAGCCGAGCGTCGCGCCGATCGCGCGTGTTCCTTCAAAAGTGAGCGGCGTGTCGAGTTCTTTCGGCGAAACAAATGCTCCCGCCGCGCCGCCCAGCAGAATCGCCTGCAATTTTCCGGTGCCGCCGACACCGCCCGCAAGATCGATCACTTCGCGCAGCGTGGCGCCGAACGGAACTTCGTACACGCCCGGCTTCGCGACGTGGCCGGACAGGCAGAATAATCGCGTACCGGAAGATTGCTCCGTGCCGATGTTCGCGAATGCCGCGCCGCCTTCGAGAATGATTCCGGGAATGTTGATGAGCGTCTCGACGTTGTTCACGACAGTGGGCTGGTGGAACAGGCCGGATTGCGTGGGAAAGGGCGGCTTGTTGCGCGGCTCGCCGCGATAGCCTTCGATGGAATTGAAGAGCGCGGTTTCTTCGCCGCAGATATAGGCGCCGGCGCCGCGCCGCATTTCGATATCGAATTGATAATCGGCGCCAAGAATTTGCTCGCCTAGAAATCCTTGCGCGCGCGCCGCAGTGATCGCGTGCGCCAATCGCTCTGCCGCCAGCGGATATTCTCCGCGAATGTAGATGAAGCCTCTCTTTGCGCCGATCGCCAGCGCGGCGATGGTCATGCCTTCCAGAATTGCGAACGGATCGCCTTCCATCACGACGCGGTCTTTGAATGTTCCGGGCTCGGATTCATCGGCGTTGCAAATCACATAGTGCGGGCGGCCGAGCCGCGCTGCAGCAGCAGCGCTTCCCATTTTTTCCCGGTGGGAAAAGCGGCGCCGCCGCGCCCCAGGAGTCGCGATTCGATCACTTCGCGCACAATCGGCTTCGGGGCCAATCTCGATCGCGCGGCGCAGCGCTTCATAGCCGCCGATGCGGCGGTAATCGTCGAGGCTCGCTGGATCCACTTTTCCGATGCGGCGGAGCAGACGAAGTTGCGAGCTCCTGATTGGGGACCGGAACTTTGCGCGGCGGAGCGTTGCGATTCGCCCGGCAGCTTGCCCGGCTCCGCATCGTGCAATGCAGACTGAATCGATTTCGCAGTTCGCGGGCGCAATCACTCGTTCCCGGGATTTTCGCCCGCCGCGGAAATCAGCGCTGCGGGCGCGCGCTCGCACAGACCCAGGCACGGACTGCGCAGCCAGGTCACTGCCATCTGCGCGACTGGGAGATCCCGCCGCGCCAAATTTCTTTTCCATCTCCGCGCAGAGCTTGTCCGCGCCGCGAGTGAGGCAGGCGATGTCGTCGCAAACGTGCGCGACGATCGGCGCGCGCGGCGCCAGCGAAAACATTCCGTAAAACGACGCCACGCCATAAATTTCGGCGGGCGGCAGATTCATGCGCAGCGCGACGTAATTCAACGCGCCGGGGCTGATCCATCCGATGCGCGCCTGAATCGCGTGCAGAACGGGAAGCAGCAGATCGCGGCCAAATGCACTGCCGAACGCGGCGTGGCCATCGTTTGCGCGCGCGCACCGCCTTCCCAGCCAGATTCCGGCGCGCCGAGCACGCCATCAACCGCCGTCTTCTCCGATGCTCGTCGGCCGGTCTTGGGTGAGGTGCAGGTCCACTCAGTTCTCTTGATATTTTTCGATGCGAATCGCGGTGGCTTTGAATTCGGCGGTGCCGGATTTCGGATCGACCGCGTCAATGGTCAGATCGTTGGTCGCCACTTGATCGTGGAAATGCATGCGTCAGAAACGCCAGGCCCGGCGCGCAGCCCCGGATCAAAGCGCACCGGAGCGACCACCGAACCGCGCCGCGAACTGACGCGCACTTTCTCACCTTCGCGCAAGATCGTAGCGCGCGCCATCTTCCGGCGAAAGATCCAGCGCTTCGGCCGCCGCAGCGGCGAAGTATAGCCGTTCGGTCTGCACGCCGGTGTTGTACGAATCGAGACGGCGGCCGGTGGTGAGCCGAATCGGAAATTCCTCGTTCAGTTCGTCCACGGGCGGCTCGAACTCCACGGGCTGAAATGGCGCGCGCGGGCCGAGCACAGGGTTCCTGCCACAGCCGGCTGTGCAAGAAACATTTCGCCCGGATGCGATTCGTCGTAGCAGGGCCACTGGATTCCGCCAAGTTCTTCCAGGCGCGCGTAGCTCATTCCGGCATGCATCGGGCTGAGCGAGCGCAGTTCGTTCCAGATTTTTTCCGGTTCAGCGCTTGCCCCAATCGTGTCCCAGCCGCCGCGCCAGCTCGAAAATAATTTCAATATCGTCGCGCACTCCGCGGGAGGCGGCACAGCGCGCGCACGCGCTGCACGCGGCGCTCGCTGTTGGTGACGGTGCCTTCGCTTTCGCACCAGCCCGCGGTGCCCGGGCAGAACCACGTCGGCGAGCTCGGCGGTGTTGCGTGTAGAAAAGATCCTGCACCACCAGGAATTTCAAGTCGTTGCAGCAGCTTCAATCGCGTGGTGCCGATCGGCTTCCGAATCCGCGGGATTTTCGCCCAGCACGTAGAGCGCAGTCAGTTCGCCGCGCTCCATGGCGTCGAACATGTCGCTCACGTGCCAGCCGCGCTTTCGGCGGGATCTTCACGCCCCAGGCTTGCTCAAATTTGCCGCGCAGTTCGTCGTTTTCCACGTGCTGAAAACCGGGCAGGCGGTCGGGGATCGCGCCCATGTCGCCGCCGCCCTGCACGTTGTTCTGGCCGCGCAGAGGATTGAGGCCGCTGCCGTAGCGGCCCACGTGGCCGGTGAGCAGCGCGAGATTGATCAGCGCGAGCACATTGTCGACGGCGTTGTGATGCTCGGTGATGCCGAGCGTCCAGCAGAGTTCCGCGCGCGGGGCTTTCGCATAGGCGTGCGCCAGTTCGCGGATCACCGCGGCGGGCACGCCGGTCTCGCGCTCGGCGCGTTCCAGCGTGTATTTTTCCACGCACCGCTTTGTAAGCTTCAAATCCGCTGGTGGCATTTTCGATGAACTCTTTGTTCGCGAGGCCAGCCGCGATGATCTCCCGGCCCATGGCATTCGCCAGCGAAATATCCGAGCCCACATCGAGGCCCAGCCACACATCGGCCCACTGCGCCGAACTGGTGCGCCGCGGATCGATAACGAAAAGCTTCGCGCCGTTGCGCAACGCCCTTCAGAACGTGATGGAAAAAAATCGGGTGCGTCTCGCGCGCGTTCGAGCCCCACAGAAGGATCACGTCCGTCTCTTCAATTTCGCGGTACGAACTGGTGCCGCCTCCCGCTCCGAATACCGCCGCCAGACCGGCGACGCTGGGGGCGTGTCAAGTGCGGTTGCAGCTATCGATGTTGTTGCTGCCGATCACCGAGCGCACGAACTTCTGCGCGACGTAATTCAGCTCGTTGGTGGTCTTCGAGCAACTGAACATGCCGAACGTCCGCGGCCCGTGCCGCGCGACTTCGCTGCGGAATGCCTTCGGCGACGCGATCGAGCGCTTCATCCCAAGTCGCGGGACGATGCTTACCGTTTTCACGGATTAATGGAGTGGTGAGCCGGTCGCCTGGAGTCTGTCGCACAATTCCACCTCGGGTGGGCAAACAATTTAGAAAGCCTATGCAAGTTTGCCCCTCAATGTTAGCGCCAATTGCGGGCCCATTCCAGCGGTCGCACGATATTCCTAGCCGGTGCCGGCGAACCTGGTCTTGCGAGTACGATGCGTTTATTGGATTAACAGGAACTCGCAAATCGCATTTCGCGCGTTGTACCAAAGTGAACAGACAGCCAAATCAACAAAGCATAAGATTGGGATGCTGCAAAAGGGTTGTTCTGATATCTTCTCCGCCCAGAGATTGTTCCCCACCGCCTTCAAAAAGCGCCAAGGATTTTAGACCTTACCTTTGCCGGTTCTTTCGGATAGTTCCGTAGACCAAGGGTTCGTGGAGTTGAAACGGTTTACGGCGAAGTCCACGAATTTTTGCATTGAACGCAGTCATGGAGGAACGATCGTGAAATCAATTCGAGCTATCGGTACCACGGCAGTGTTTTTGCTCCTAGGATTTGCTGTTCCGGCCCACGCACGCCAGGAGCAGAAGGAGAAAGAGACACCGCCAAAGCAGCAGGAAAAAACTGCGGCTCCAAAACAGGAGCAACAAGCGAAGCCTCAACAGCAGAAGCCTGCGAAGCAACAGGAACAGGCCAGAGCTCCGAAGCAGGAGCAACAGGCTAAACCTCAAGAACAACAGCAAGCAAAGCCCGCGAAACAACAGGAAGCAAAAGCTCCAAAGCAGGAGCAGCAGGCAAAGCCCGAGGCGCAGCAGCAATCGAAGGCTCAGCCGCAGCACGCCGCGCAGCAGAAACCGGCTCAGCAACAAGCTAAGTCGCAGCCACAGCAACACCAACAACAGGCGGCATCTTCACAGCGTCCACAGCGCACACAGCAGGCAATCGCCCATCAGCGAGCACAGCCGGCGCTTCACCTGAGCGCCGCAAGCAACAGCAGAATTCCCGAAGCGCGTTTCCAATCAAACTTTGGGCGCCAGCATAATTTCCGCATCAGCAGCCCCAGAATGGTCGGCGGATTCTCCCGCTTCCAATACGGCGGATATTGGTTTGGATTTGTGCAACCGTGGCCGGATGGCTGGTACTACACGGACAACGTCTATATCGATTTCATCGACGGCGGATATTACCTCTATAACCCGTATTATCCGGGCGCGCGCGTATCGATTAGCGTGGTTCTCTAAAGGCTCTTGAAAAACTGCGTTCGGGGCGGCAAAAGGACTTGTGTGTTTAGCCGCCCCTCGCGTGCCCGCAAACCTCGAACCTGTAATCCGTAATCGGCAGTTCGCAAATAAAAAGGGGGAATGATGCTTGGACAATTCTAATCGTGGTCTTGGTTCTTGCGCTCTTGGGAGCTTTGCCGCGCTGGTCGCACAGCCGCGAATGGGGTTACGTTCCAACTGGCGGACTCGGTTTGGTGCTACTTATCGTGGTTATTCTTGTCCTTCTCGGGCGCGTCTAGAGTTCCGCGGATTGCGGTTAATTTCAAATGTGTGCGTAAGTGAACAGATTGCTGCGCTGGGCGCAGCTAAGATGATCTTGTAGGAAAAGCGCAACAAGACTTTCACGCAGGACCTCTCACCTCTCGTCTGATCGTCTCGGCCAAGTTTTACATTCAGAGGAAGAAGTGGCTTCGGGCCTACCAGCAGCCAATCGGTCCAAGGTCATTGGTGTGCCGCGTGGTCTCAGGGGGCGAAACTTATGAAACCTGCCGTTTTGATTGGAATTGTTTTGATCGTCTTGGGCGCGTTGGCCCTCGCGTATCAAGGGCTCAACTACAGCCATCAGGAAAGAATTGTCGATGTCGGTCCACTTCACGCCACCGTTGAAAAACACGATCGAATTCCGATTCCGCCAATTCTCGGCGGCTTGGCGTTAATCGGTGGGATCGCGCTGCTCGTGGGCGGCAGCCGGAAGAATTCGTAGCTGGCGGCGGTAGCCAGCCCGGCCAGTGATTTTGCAGAAGTAAACGTAGGCAGAAAGAGTTTTGACCTTGGAGGTCATCAATGAAAAGGTATTTGTTAGGCGCAGTATGTCTCTCACTCGCGGCAGCGGGAGTGGTTTACGCCCAGAAATTGAACGACGAACAGAAACGCCTCGAAGAATGCGGCGTAGTAATGTCATGAAGTGCTCAACATTCCAGAAGACATCCCGCATGACTTGCTCGAAAAAGCCGAGTGCGTGATCGTATTTCCTTCCGTGAAAAAATTGGCTTTCGGAGTTGGCGCCAACTACGGCCGCGGCGCGATGGTTTGCCGCACTGGTGAAAAATTTCGCGGTCCGTGGGGAGCGCCCGGCGATGTACGCGCTCGAAGGCGGCAGCATCGGTTTCCAAATCGGCGGCGAAGCAACTGACCTGATCCTGCTGGTGATGAATGACAGCGGCATGGATTCCATTCTCAGCAGCAAGGTCAAGCTCGGCGGCGATGCTTCCGTTGCAGGCGGACCGAAGGGCCGCGACATTTCCGCGGATACAGACGCTTGGATGAAGGCTGAAATTCTCAGCTATTCGCGTTCACGCGGAGTCTTCGCCGGAATTTCACTTGAAGGCACCACTCTTCGCCCCGATGACGACGCCAGCGAACACGTATATGGCCATGCCATCAAGGCTAAGGAAATCGTGAGAGGCGATAAAATGTTCGTACCAGAAACTGGCCGCCATCTCGTACACGTTCTTGAGAAGAGCGCACCGCACAACGATTCAGCTCGCTCGTCGGGGAACTAATCGGAGGACGCAATCCAGCTCGCTGGATTGCGCATCGAGGCCAGCCGTAAAGGACGCAATGCTTGTTTCGTCCTTTGCGATCTGGCCTCGATTTGTTTCAAGGCAAAGAGTTTTGGCGCCGGTCGCTGAAATGTTCCGAATGGCTGTTGGCTTCGAGCCATGTGAGCAATGCGCGGATGCTGCCATGCGCGAGCGCGATGCTCGAATCCGCAGCGCCATAATAAAGATTGATCGTGTCTCCATCGGCCGCGACTGTGTATCCACATGGAAACACAACGTCCTGCACGTCTCCCTGGCGTTCGTATTCCGCTTCGGGCGCAAACATCCACGAATCGCCGCGCATCAGGCATTTTTCCGGCTGCATCGATATCGAAGAGCGCGAGTCCCAGCCGATAAATCGAACTCGACGGAGTCCTTCGCACGCCGTGATAAATCATCAGCCAGCCCTTTGGCGTTTCAATCGGCGGCGGCGACATTCCAATTTTATTCGCGTCCCACCAAGCGCCCCGCCGCGCCTGCAGCATCAGCTTGTGACTTCCCCAATGGCGCAGATCGGGAGAGTACGAAATCCAAACGTGTGCGCCGAGCGGCGTCATCGGCCGGTGAATCAGCGCCCAGTATCCGCCGATTTTGCGCGGGAGCAACGCTGCGTCTTTGTCGTCGGGCGCCATGACCACGCCGAATCTTTCAAAGCTTTCGGAAATCTTCCGTGAGTGCCAGCGAAACTCCCGGCCCGCCGCGCGAATACGAAGTGTAAGCCACCGCATATTTTTTCAGCTCCGGCACGAAGGTGATGCGCGGATCCTCGATGCCCCACACCTCTTCGGGATGGCCCTCAGGGTCGGGCATCAGCGTCGGCTCAGGATCGATTTTCCAGCCGTCGACTCCGTTCGCTGAACGCGCCGCGCACAGGTGCGATAGCCCGCGGCGATCTTCCACGCGGCACAGCAAAAGCGTCGTGCCATCCTGCAAGCGCGTTGCGCCGGCATTGAAGACGCTGTTGATGGAGTACGGCCAATCCTTTCCCGTCAGAAGAGGATTGCCGGCGTGCCGGTGAAACAAAGTTTCGTATTTTGCCATGGCTGAATTTGTGGAGAACCTTCCCGGATTTATTGGAGCGATTTCTCGATCGGCATTTCTGCAGCGCGCTTAAATGCACAAGCGCTACATCGATTACATCCGTTTCCCGCCACCCTCAGACTCTTCCAACTTGCGCATTTCCAGCAGCGCCATCAGAAATGACAAGCGTAGATTCCGCACCCTGATTCTCATTCGCGCGATCGGGATGCAATCCGTCGCGGCAGCCGCCCGTCGTGGGATCGTAAAGCGCGATCTGCAGATCGTTGTCTCCCAAAAACCAATTGAACGCGGCCCACGCTTCTTTTCGCCAGCGCCCTTTTTTCGTTGCGGCATAAGCCTGCAAGCAGGCTGCGACCATCGCGCAAGCTTCCACGGGTTGTTGATCGAATCGCGCCTTCTCAGACGTCTTCGAATAAAAGCCGTGCGATCCGATCGGCACAAAGTGCCCTTTCACTTCGCAACGCTGAATCGCAATCAGCCAATCCAACGCCTCAAGCCCCGCCGAAATCATCTCTTCGTTTCCAGCGCGCATCCCCGCTCGAATCAGAGCTTGCGGCAATCGCGCATTGGAATACGCCAGTACATTTTCAAACCAATGCCAGTCTCGAGAACGGTTGCGCGCGATAGGAACTCAACAACCGGCCTGCCAAGACATCGGATGCGCTGAGCGCCGCGCGATCTCCGGGAAATGATTCGAGATATTCCTGCAATCCCAGCAAAGCAAAAGCGCACGCGCGCGGACTCTTGAATTCCGTCGCCGCGGGAACTGCCAATTCGAACATGCGGCCCGCGATCCCGCGCCATCCCGCGTTTTTCGATCTGCCGAGTACCGTTCCCAAGCCCCATACGGCTCGTCCGTGACTATCTTCCGATCCCTCGGATTCCTGCCACTGGCGTTCGTAGCTCAAATTGTTCCGGAATCGCTTGCTGCCGGAATCAAACGCGAGCCACAGAAACGCAAGATAGCGGGATGCCAGATCGCTCGATCCCGCGGGCACGCGTGCCCGCAATCTCTCCAAGAAGAATGGCGACGATCAGTGCGCGGGCGTTGTCATCCGTCGTGTAGCCTTCGGTGATAGTTCGGAGCGGTGAATACGGAATGCTCCAGCATTCCCGTCTGGTCTGTCATTCGAAACAGGTGATCCAGCTTGATCGCGGGGAGGCGGTAGAGAGTTTTTTCCGTATTCTGCGCCAAAAATGTGGCGCGCGGATTTCGCAACCGCTCGTTGTAGATACGCTCAAAACTTTCCATATATTTCTGCGCTACGCGCGTCCATACCATGTCTCGCGCATACAGGTAGGCGCGTTTGCGCATCGCGTGTCTGGCAGTGTCGTGATCCAGAAGTTCGATTGTTTTGTCGGCGATTGCTTCCGGATCATCAAATGGAACCAGCGCTCCGCGATCATCGGCCAGAAGCTCGATAGCGTGCAAGTATGGCGTCGAAATGATCGCTTTGCCGGCGCTCAACGCATACGCGAGCGTTCCGGAAACCACCTGCTCCCTATGCTTGTACGGAGTGATGTAAATGTCTGCCGCGCCGATCAGTTCCACCATTTCCTGCGGGCTCACAAAAACGATTTCTGAAAATTACATTGGCCTCGACTCCGAGATCCTTTGCCAGCTGCTGCAACGATTCCCGGTAAACGTCTCCCTCGCGCCGCAGAATGTGCGGGTGGGTCACGCCCGAAATCATGTAGACCACATTGCTATGCTGCGAGAGGATTTTCGGCAGCGCCCGGATTACATTCTCGATGCCCTTGTTCGGCGAGAGCAGGCCAAATGTGAGCAGTACATCTTTTCCTTCCGTTCCAAAACCATCTTTGTAAAAATTTGGATCGGTGAAAGGAAGATCGGGAATTCCGTGCGGAATCAGATCGATCTTCTCGATCGGGACGTGGAACACTTCCTGCAGAATATCGCGAAGAGTTCTGGCTCATCACAATCAGCCGGTCGGAAAGCGTCGCGATTTCTTCCATCACCGCGCGTTGTTCTGGATTGGGGTCGCGCAGTACCGTGTGCAGCGTCGTCGCGACCGGCATTTGCAGGCGCCGCAACAGTTCCAGAATGTGCGCGCCTGCAACTCCCCCAAAAATTCCGTATTCATGCTGCAGGCATACCAGATCCACGTTATTGAAGTTCAGAAAGTCCGCGGCCTGCCGGTAAGTAGCCAGGCTGTCTTCGGAAAGTTCAAACCGTACTCGCGCGGGATACGTGTAGCCCTCGTCGGTATCGTTCACCGGCAGCGCCAGCAATTCCGCCGCGCCAAATTCCGCGTGTATGGCGTCGCACAAATCCGTTGTAAACGTCGCGATTCCGCAATGCCGCGGCAAGTAGTTCCCCACTACTGCGATCCTGTTCGGAAGCGCAGGGCGCGACGGTACCGGTGTAAGCGCGATCGGCTTCTCGTCCAACACGAGAGCCTCCGTCTCGATCAGTACAATGGGTTCGGTGAGAGGAATCAATTTCGGCTGCGACACTCAATCTCCTGTAAATCGAGTTGTATGCGGATAAATTCACCGCGGCCTTCTGAGGGGCGGCCTGCTTCAGGCGTTTCGTTTCTGATGTAGCGTGGCGAAAAGGCTTTATGGCCGGATGTGCTGAAAGTGTTCCCGGAGAAAGGAGTGATGGCCGCGTTACTCGTGCAAGACAACAGTCAGTAGCGATTTGTTGACCTTAATTTTGCCGTTGTATTCGATAAATCCCAGCTTCCGGAACTTGTTCATGAAAAAATTCACGCGGGATCGCGTGGTGCCCACCATGCTCGCCAGAGTTTCCTGCGAAACCTTGGGAAGTATGCTCTCAGGCCGTTCCTGCTCACCATAGCGCGCCAGAAGCAGAAGCGTGCGGGCCAGCCGTTTCTCGCTGGAGTTGAAAAGCTGATCGATCAAATCCTCTTCCACGCGAATATTGTGCGCCAGCAGGTATGCGATGAAGTGATCGGATAACTCATGCTCTGCGTGAAGCACGCGCAGGAGCTCTTTTCTCTGGATCACCAGAAGCGTCGTCGGTGTGATTGCCGTTGTCGTGCCCATCCGGAGAGCTTGGCCTGCCATGCACCCTTCGCCAAAAAAAGCGCCGGGGCCAAACATCGCCACCACCGCTTCTTTTCCCGATCCGTTCACCACAGAAAGTTTCACGCCGCCCTTCTGGATGTACATCACGGTATCAGCGACATCGCCCTGGGAATAGATCCCCTCATGCCGGCGGTAATCGACTACCTTCCGCGCTACACCCGCGGTGTCTAGAAACGCTTGCGCGTTGAAAGAATCGACACGACTACCCGGCTTGGGTGTTTTTCGTTTCATTTTCAAATTGACGCGCAACGGAGAGGTATGCGTCTCGCGGTCATTCTTACACTAGCAAGAAGGGGGTCTCGAAAACTGTATAAAAACGCACAGTCTCGAAATCTTCATCAAGTTTCAGGTTCCGAGGATCGCGCCAGGATCGTCTGGAATATCCAGTCGCAGAATAAGGGGTGGAAAATCTTTGCTGCCTAAAAATCTGGGTCCAGCGGCGCTGGCCCTGTCATTACTTCCATTTCCTCGACGGGAGTTTCAGGTTCGCCGTCCTTGTCGAGTTTCTTGTTGAAACGGCGTTCGGCCTTCATTTTCTGTTTTTCGATGCGCTTCATTTCTTTCTGGCGCTTTTGAAATGTGATTCGAGCCACGGAGTCTCCTTACCGTTCTACAACCGGCGATTTCAATTTACCAGCGCGGTTCGCGCGGCTGGCGCGCAGCGTCACTATAATTCTCGGTCGAGAAAGAATTTCGTCCACCACCGCCGCTTCTCCCGCCTCCACCGCCACCTCGATTGCCGCCTCCACCACCACCGCCTCGATTGCCTTTGAATCCGCCGCCACCGCCGCCCCGGTCTTCCTTTGGACGCGCTTCATTCACCTTCAGTTTGCGCCCGTCAACTTCCTTGCCGTCGAGCGCCGCGATGGCTTTGGCTGCTTCGCCGTCATTGGCCATCTCCACGAAAGCAAAACCGCGTGCGCGGCCCGTCTCCCGGTCGGTAGCCAGATGGACGCGCGTGATCGATCCAAATGGCTCGAACAACGCGCGCAACTCCGCTTCGTTGGTTTGAAAGCTCATGTTGCCGACAAAGAGATTCTTCATTTCAGCCTCGTGTTAATCCAGCATCGAACGGAAACTTACCGCCAATTCTAAAAATCTTCCACTACTTTGCGCGCAAACAAAGACTTGGGAGCTCGAGGCGCATGGCTGCTGCGATAATCTTCGAGTTCCGCGTCAGAAATTCCAAAGTGAGTGTCTGCGGGATGGTTCGAGCTGGCCGCCAGTTCGCGGCGCAGTTTCAGCGAACAAACATCCGGGGCATCCTGAATGCGCACTCGGTGCTCGTTAAAGGCTTCGTTGGCGATCGAAATCGTGAATTCGCGAGGCGTCACAGAGGGCTCGCGGACGGTAAACGTATATTCGCGAACCAGCGGCGTTACTTCGTACCCCACAAATTGCACGATGATCTCTTGGTTCACTTGGATCCTGCGACAGAGACTTTAGCACGGGATGCGGCGGCTGGCGCCTTCGCAGTCGCTGCGGCGCCCACCTTCTTGACCCTCTTCGCCCGTTTCCGTTTGGGCGGGGTCCCTTCCGCTGCTTCAACAATCATTATGCTGGTTACGAATTTCTTTACGCCGTGGAGATCGAAATCGATGGAGGTACGGTCTGAATCAGATTCAGTGACTACACCAAGACCGTACTGGAAGTGCTTGATATACGCACCTTCTTCGAGAGCTTTCAAGGAGCCTCCTTGGGAAAACTGCGCTGGTACCGAAAAAAATGGGCGGGCCTGCCAGTGGCAGACCCGCCCAGCTAACTAAAGGCTGGTGACGTTCGAGGCCTGCAGGCCCTTGGGGCCGGTGGTCACTTCAAATTCAACCGCTTGGCCTTCGTTCAACGATTTGTAGCCATCAGACTGAATGGCCGAAAAATGAACGAATACATCCTCGCCGGATTGGCGCTGGATGAAGCCAAAACCTTTGCTTGCATTGAACCACTTTACTGTTCCTTGTTCTTTCACTGTGTTGTGTTTCCTTTTCTTTTTTTTCTAAGCTATTTGGTGCTTTTCCCACGGCCTCGAGCCACAAAAAAATAGCCCGCAAGTGTGGACTTGCAGGCCTTAGATGACGTCTAAAGGTTTCACAAGAGCAACAAACGCAAATAGACTATACCACATGGCTCCTCACTTGCATAGCAAAACATTTCCTTGGAGGCTTGCCAACACCAGACCGCGAGCGGTGCACTACGCATTTGTATATCCCTGATAAATAAGAACTTATTCCGCCATGATACCATAATCTGCGAGAACGGAATCGAACTAACCTGAAGAGTGTCTCCTCTTGACTCTTGAAGACTACAAATCTGAGATCGTCGACCAGGGCTTCGCGGTTCTGCCAAATCTTGTTACTCTGGCGGATGTTTCAGGGGTCCTGGACGCGCTATCAACTCCACTCTCATTGCGGAGCCGAGCCGGCATACGTCATGCGCTAAGCAATCCGGCAGTTTCAAGGCTCGCTCGCGATCCTAGCCTTCTTCAGATCGCGAATAGAGTCGTCGGGAGCGGAGCCTTTCCATTTCGTGCAACGCTCTTCGATAAGTCGCCGGTCTCGAATTGGTTGGTGGTATGGCACCAGGACACGGCGTTGCCGCTCCGACAGAAAATCGAGGCGGATGGCTGGGGGCCCTGGTCAGTCAAAGCTGGGATAATCTATGCACACGCACCGGCGAGTGCACTCGATCAAGTTTTAGCGTTGCGGCTGCATTTGGATGATTCCACTAAGCAAAATGGACCGCTGCGCGTTTTGCCAGGCACTCATACGTTGGGAGTTTTGAGCGACGAAGCAATACATCAGCTAGCCGAGAAGATACCACCGCACGAATGCGAGGTCCCAAGAGGTGGGATATTGGCGATGAGACCTCTAATTGTTCATGCCTCTTCAAAATCACAATCTTCAGCGATGCGGCGAGTCCTCCACATCGAATATGCCGCGTCCGCTATAACCTCAGGTGGAATCGAACTCGCAATCCCCTAAGTAACTCTCGCTACCCATTTAGCCAACGGGGCGGCGGCGGCATCGAAGGATTGATAGGCAATGCCGTCGGAACCGAAAACATCAGGATGGCAAACGGCGATGAGATTCAGACTTTTGGGTTTCATGATTCTGGCGTCATTGATTCTTCCGGGCATCGCCGTGGCGGGCGAATTGAAACCGGAAACGGTGAAAGCCTGGGAAGACTACCTACAGGAAACCAAGTCGCGGCTCGAACAGCAAATCACCAATCAACAGGGCCCGTTTCTATGGATCGATGGCGATCCCGACCGGGCGAAGAGAGCGCGGGCTGGAGAAGTAGTGGTACTGCCCGCGGCGAAAGACAATCCGAAGAAGGTGCCTCACGGGCTGATTCACGATTGGATTGGCGGAATCTTCATTCCGAATGCCACGCTTGATCAGGTGATGCGGGTGTTGAACGCTTACGACCACTACCAGGATTACTACAAGCCTCGAATAGTAAAATCACAATTCCTGCAGGAAGACAGCATCGAGCCAAAATACCTGCTCGTGTTTGTACAGAAAGAACTGGGTGTTACGGCGGCAATCGACACCGACAACGCCGGGCGAGTAGAGCGGATTAACGATACCCACGCATATCTCTACTCGTCAACGACGCGAGTGCAGGCGATCGAAGATTATGGGAAACCTTCCGAGCGGAAAGATCAGGTGGATCAAGGTCCCGGCTACGTGTGGCGCCTCTTCACGTTTACGCGGCTCGAGCAACGCGATGGCGGAGTGTATTTGGAAATTGAAACGATTGCGCTGAGCCGCGGGATCCTTTCGAGTTTCGCTGGCTGATCAAGCCGCTTACCGAGCGCGTTCCCAAGGAAACTGTTGCGCTAACTCTTGAAGCCACACGTGGGGCAGTTACGAACGACATGAAATCCGCCACCGAAGGCGCTGCCTCCACCAACAAGCACTCTCCCAGTGAATTAACGAGCGCTGAATTCGTCGAGTCCCGCCGCGAGTTGTGTGAGGGCGGCGCGCACTTGTTCCGTCTCTCCGCCGACTCCAATACGAAAGTGTTGCGGCATATCGAAGAATTTTCCCGGCACAACGGATGTTTCATATTTTTCGCGCAGATAGCTTGATGAAATCTTCCGTGTCGCCCTTCTTGAGGCGCGGAAACACCACGGTTCCCGCAGCGGGTGGGACGAATTCTATATCGGTGCGTGTGGCGAGGAACTGATTGAGTAGCGCGCGGTTCGCATCGAGCAGAGTTTTTGCCCGCGCCCTGATTTTTTCGAATTGATCGAACGCGATCACCGAAAGCAGCTCGGCGGGATAAGCGTTCACGTTTCCAAACAAATCGTTGATTCGAAAGATGCGTTGGGCAAGTTCCTTCGGCGCAAGTATCCACCCGCAGCGAACGCCGCTCAATCCATAAACTTTTGTGAGGCTGCTCGTCGCGATAAACGGCCCGCCCAGATGAAATGACGAGCGAACTTGCGGATCGAAAAGCATATCCAGATAAACTTCGTCGACCATGACGTGCGCGCCCGCGCTCTCGAGCAATTTTGCCGATCGCGCGCAAGGTTTCAGTATCCATAAACACGCCGCTGGGATTGTGCAAATTCGTAAGAGAAATTAATCGCGTGCGCGGCGTAACTGCGCGTTGCACATCGGCAGGATCGATCGCGAATCCATTCTCGAAACGCCGATGAACCAGGCGAATATTTGCGCCAAGAAATTCCGCGGCTTCCACCATCGGTCCATAAGCAGGATGCTCGAGAATAATGTCGTCGCCCGCATTGAGAGTGCCGCAGTACGCGAGAAAATTTGACATCGACGTACCAATCGCGGCGACTACACATTCCTCGGGGACTCCTGCGTGTTTCGCGAGACGCTCCTGCAAAGGGCCGTAACCGTAACGGCCGCCAGCGCCTGTGATTTCAAGATCTTCAATGCGAACGCTGAGCTTCGCGAGGGGATAATTCGCGACGCCGCTGGTGGCAAGATTAAATTTCGCGTGCGATTTGAGCTTGGCCCACTCGATGTAAGGAGAATTTGCTTCGGTGCGATTGGTGAAAGTCAATTTCTGGCTCCCGGTTCTTCCACATCATCATATCCGCGAGGAATATTTCCGCGCATCCGCCATAAATAATAAACCGGCACGCCGGCTGAAGTGATGCACAGTCCGATCAGCGAGTCGTGAGGATAACGATAAAAAGTTGCCGCAACAACGAGCCAGCACGCAAGCGTAAACGCGGCGGTTGTGTAGGGATGTCCGGGCATGTGATAAACGCCGGATTGAGCATGGCTGGATTGCGCGCTTCGCGGCGGCGAAAAACAAAAAGACATGTCGCCGATAATCCAATAAAAATCATATCCATCGCCACAACGTAATTCAGAATTTGTTCGTAGCGTCCGGAGATTGCGATCACGATGGCCCACACACCTTGCAGCGCGATCGCGACGACCGGCACTCGAGTGGCGGGGCTGAGCCATGCAACTTGCTTGAAAAAAACTCCGTCGCGCGCCATCGCAAAATAAACGCGCGGCGCAGTCAGAATCGATTGACTCAAAAAACCAAGCGCGGAAATCGTGATCCCCGCAGCGATCCACGTCGCGCCTTTCTCGCCGAAAGCCAATCTCATCACAGCCGACGCAGGAGTTGTAGTAGCCGCGAGATTTACGGGACCCAGAGCTCGAACGCAGATGTAATTTACGCTCACGTACAGCGCGACAACTCCCATCACTCCGAAAATTAATCCGCGCGGAAGATCTTTGCGCGGATTGCGAACTTCTCCGGCGATGAAATTCGCAGTCTGATATCCACCATAAGAAAAATAAACAGGAACCATCGCCGCGCCGAACGCAGCGATCAATCCAAATGACGGAGGACGATCGAGTACAGGCGTCCATGCAACGTGAGAATTTCCGGCGAAGAACGCGCCGCAAACTACCAGCGCGGAAATCACCACGATTTTCAACACCATCAGCCCACTCTGCAACGAACTTCCCGCGCGCACTCCAAAACAATTCACAGCGGTAAGCGCGCCAAGCGCGATTGCAGCGACGAGACGTGGGTGACACGCCAGAATGCGTAAGCTCACGAAAATATTTTCCAAACGTAACAGCGACCGCGGCCATGCCCCCTGTTTGAATTACAAGAAGCAACGACCAGCCATATACAAACGCGATCGCGGGATGATATGCGTCGCGAATGTAAGCGTACTGCCCGCCAACTGCGGGCATGCGCGAAGCCAACTCGGCGTAAACAAATGCGCCGCCGAGCGCGATCACTCCGCCAACAAGCCACGCTCCAAGAATGAGCGCGGGCGAAAAAACTTGCCGCGCGACGACGTAGGGATTGATGAAAATTCCAGAGCCGACGATGCCACCCATCACAATCATCGTCGCGCCGAACACGCCGATGCGGCGCGCGAGCTTCGGCGCGGATGTTGTTTGCGCGGGCGGAGTTGATGATGGATTCATCGGGCGCGCGGATGCGCGAAGGCCGCTACTCTATCACCGCGAGGGTTGCGATGCGCCACTGAGAAATTGTTCGAGCCGATCGATGAAAGCAACTTGTGCGGGGTTCACTTTTTCGCGCGCTGCGGCTGGTGAGAAAAATTCGGCGCGATCAACCTCTGGAAATTCCTGCATCGTGTTTGAGCGCGGCGGCCACAACATTTTGAAAGTATTGCTGCGAATTTTGGTGGTATCGAGATCGCCTTCGAGAGCCCAGGCATGCACAATTTTTCCGCTGGCCTGAATAATTTCGCCCAGCGGAATTAATTCCCCTTCGGGGTGGGAGCCTAATTCTTCTTCGAATTCGCGGAGGGCGGCGGCCTGTAGGTCTTCATTTTTATCGATTTCGCCTTTGGGGATCGACCAGGAACCGAGGTCTTTTTTGGCCCAAATGGGGCCTCCTGGATGGACTAAAAGGACCTCGATTGCGTGCTGCTTTGCGCGGCGAAACATGAGGATGCCTGCGCTAATTCGTTTCATGTCAGTATGTTACAGCGGCTTGAAGTGTTCTGCCAGCGCGAATACCCCCTCCCCATTGTTTTTGTAAAATGATGAAACTACAAGGGTTACCTAGTACTATTACTAAAAAGTTGTTGAAAATAAAGGAGTTAAGCCCGTTTTGGGGTTCACTGTGGGGGTCTGCCGCAATTCGAGCGCCGCCGCAGCATTCGCGGGAACATGCTTGTTTTGGATGGCGTATATCTGAGCATCGGCGCTCGAGACGAGGAGCGAGTATTCGAGTATTAAAGATGGTTCGCGACAATTAGCGGCCGTAAGAGTCAAATACCGCACCCTTCACGGCGAGGAGTGCGGCAGCTTGATCGCGTGTGAAATCGTAGGGGGATGAACATGGGCGAATTGTGGCGTGACATTCGATATGCGATGCGGATGCTGGTGCGGCAGCCGGCGTTTACAGCAGTGGCGGTGCTGACGCTGGCGCTAGGGATTGGGGCTAACGCCGCGATTTTTTCGATCGTCGATGCGACGGTGCTGCGGCCTTTGCCTTTTGCGAATGCCAGCCGAATTTTTCTGGTGCGGCGCGCGGGGAACCGGATTGGCGGGCCATCGATATCGATGCCGATTTATCTTGCGTGGAAACAACGTCAAAACTTATTTGATTCGCTGGGGGCTTACCGGCAGCTTGGCGACTGGACATTGCTGGAGGGAGGCGATCCGAAACAATTTCTGGCGTCCGCCGCGACCCCGGAAATGTTTGACGTGCTGAGTGTGCATCCGGCGATGGGGCGAAATTTTGATCAGAGCGAAGCGCGTGAGGGCGGCGCGAATGTGGTGATTCTGTCGGATGCAATCTGGCGGAGCAGGTTTGGCGCTGATCCGGGAGTGCTGGGGCGAGCGATCACGCTCAATGGAAATTCGTACGCGGTGATTGGAGTGATGCCGCAGAGTTTTGCGATGCCGATGCCGGGCGAGAAGGACACGCAATTGTGGCTTCCTTATCGAGTGCCGGTGACGAGCCAAAACATTTCGAACGGAATGTGGTGCATCGGATTGCTTCGTCGCGGAGTTTCTACAGCGCAAGCAGAAGTGGCACTGACTCCCGCGCTGCCGGCACTCTCGCAAACATTTCCGAAGATGATCGCTACGACCGAAACGGCGCGGCTGGAGCTGGTGGGAACATTTTTACGGGAATGGTCGGGTACTGCACCCCTGCTGTTGTTGGGCGCGGTGGGATTGGTGTTGTTAATTGCCTGCGCGAACGTCGCGAACCTCTTACTGGCGAGAGCGACGGGAAGACAACGGGAAGTGGCGATCCGAGCGGCGTTGGGTGCGGCTCGGGGAAGAATTGTGCGGCAGTTATTGACGGAGAGTGTGCTGCTCGCACTTGCGGGCGGGGTGGCCGGGCTTGCGGTGTGTTACGCGTGCTTCGGAATGATCTTGCGGCTGGTGCCTGCCGATCTGGTAATGATCGGGTCGGTGAGTGTGAATGCGAATGTAATGATATTCGCGTTTCTGATCAGCCTGGCGACTGGAATTGCTTTTGGGCTGGCGCCAGCTCTGGGAGTTTCGAAAGCAGATTTGCATTTGGCGCTGAAGGAAGGAACTTCTCGCGCGGGAACGGGAAGGGAGAGCGGCAAGTTGCGGTCGGTATTGATCGTGAGCGAGGTGGCGCTTGCGTTGGTGCTGTTGGTTGGAGCGACTCTATTGCTGGAGAGTTTTTCGCGAGTGCTGAGTGTCCAGCCCGGATTCGACGCGAAGAATCTTCTTTCGGTAGAAGTAAAGTTGCCGCACGCGCAGTTTCCCACCGCGGCGAGCCAGACGGCGTTCTACGAAAATTTCTTGACGCAACTTTCCGCGCATCCTGGAGTGCAACAGGCGGCGTATGCCGATTTGATGCCGCTCGATCCGCGCGGCAGCGACATTCTTTTCAGTATCGGAGGGGCAGGCGCAAAGCAACAAGACGAGAGCAACAATGACGCTTCATTCCGGTATGTAAATTCGGACTACTTCGAAACACTGCGAATTCCGCTGGTGCGCGGCCGTGGTTTTACGCGAGCCGACGCGGCCGGTACGGAGCCGGTGATTGTGATCAATCGCACGATGGCGGATATGTTCTGGCACGGACGCGATCCGATCGGCGACCAAATCTGGGTGGGGAAACCGATGGGGCCAACATGGACAGAGCCGGCTCCGCGGAGAATCATCGGCATCGTGGGAGATGTACACGACGCGTCACTGGCGGAGGCGCCGAGTCCGACGATGTTCGAGCCGTACGCGCAATCGAAGGATGCGAGCGCAGCGACTCTGGTAATACGCGCGACGCAAGATCCTCAACTGCTGGAACCTGCGCTGCGTGGAATGTTGCAATCGGCGCTGCCGACGCAGCCGGTGGGAACGATGCAAACCGTGGACAGTTTGATTTCGGTTTCAATGACTGACGATCGCTTCCGCACGATTCTGCTTTCGATCTTCGGCGGAATGGGGCTTCTGATCGTGACGGTGGGTGTGTATGGCGTGATTTCGTATTTCGTGGTGCAGCGCACGCACGAGATTGGCGTGCGGATGGCGCTGGGAGCGACGCGAACGAGCGTTCTGCGAATGGTGCTGTGGCAGGGACTGCGATTGGCAGGTGTGGGCGCAATTCTTGGATTGGCAGCGTCAATCGGGCTGGCAGGAGTACTGCGCGGGATGCTTTATGGAATTTCTCCAAACGATCCTGCAACGCTGGCCGGAGCGACACTCGCGCTGATTATGATTGCGCTGGCGGCATGCTGGATACCGGCGAGGCGGGCGACGCGGGTGGATCCGATTGTGGCGCTGCGGTACGAATAAGACTTTCCGAGCAAAACAAAATGGGGATTGCAATCGCCAGGAGGATGTGACATTGTTTCTATTGGTTTCCCATAGGACGAAGAGATGAGACACCTGCGTGCATGGTTTCTAAGGCTGGGCGGGATTTTCGCGAAAGATCGCCGCGATGAAGAACTGCGCGCGGAAATCGAATCGCATCTCGCGCTGCACGAGGAAGAGAACGTGCGTTCGGGAATGCTGCCGCAAGAAGCGCACCGGCAGGCGGTGATCAAACTGGGAGGAATCGCTCCAATGACAGAGGCATATCGCGACCGGCGAGGACTTCCGTTGGCTGGAAACGCTTTGGCAAGACATTAGATTTGGGACACGGATGTTGAAGAAGAGTCCTGGGGCGACAGCCGCGGCAATTATTGCTTTGGCGCTGGGGATCGGAGCGAACACGGCGATTTTTTCGGTGGTCAACGCGGTGCTGTTGCATCCGCTGCCGTACCGCGATGCGAACAAGCTGGTGTGGGTGACTTCCTTTGTTCCGAAGTACAACGAAGCCATTGTGGTGCATCCGGATTATTTCGCATGGCGGTCACAAAGCCACTCATTCGAGGACGTTGCGGCCATGACCTCGGCTGACCGTACCTTGACTGGCGCCGGGGAACCGGTGCAGTTGAGCGGAGTGCGAGTGTCCGCCAGCATTTTCCACGTGCTAGGTGTAGACCCGGCGCTCGGCCGAGGCTTCTTGACTGAGGAAGACAGAGTTCACGGAACGCATGTGGTGATTCTGAGCGACGCGCTGTGGAAGGAGAGATTCGGCGGCGATCCAAAAGTGATTGGACGGGTGATCGCGTTCAACGGAGAAGGGTACACGGTGGTGGGAATCCTGCCGCGACAGTTCGAACTCCCTGAGCACCGGAAGGTGCAATTTCTGGTGCCGCTTGCACTGTCTGACGGACCACTGAAGCAAAACGATGCGCTACTGATGATCGACGTGGTTGCGCGGCTGCGACCGATGATTACCGCGGCACAGGCCATAAAAGAGGTTGACGCAATCAGCGAGCGGTCGCATGCAAGTTTTCCCGGCGGCTTCGCGAAAATGTTCCCCGGGTCGCAAACGAGAATCGTGTCGCTGCACGAGCGCGAAGTGGGAAATGTTCGCCAAGCGGTGATGGTACTGGTAGGAGCGGTGTGTTTTGTGCTGCTAATCGCTTGCGCAAATGTGGCGAATCTACAGCTCGCTCGCGCGGTGACGCGAGAAAAGGAAATTGCATTACGCGGGGCGCTGGGCGCGGGGCGCTGGCGAATCATCCGGCAGTTGCTTACCGAGAGCGGATTCGTCGCAATACTGGGCGGCGGAGCCGGATTACTGCTGGCGGTTTGGATATTGAGGATTGTGCGCGTCCTGGGCCCGCGCGATATTCCACATCTAGCAAACGCACATCTGGACCTTCGCGTGTTGTTATTCACGCTGGGGGTTTCCCTGGGGACCGGGATGCTGTTTGGAATGGCGCCAGCGTTCGCCGCGGTGCGAGTGCCGATTAACAGCACACTAAAGGAGGGAGGAGCGCAGAAGGGATCAGCGGGAGGAGCGCGCAGATCGCAGAAGATTTTTACGATTGCCGAGGTGTCGCTCGCATTGGTCCTATTTATCGGTGCCGGCTTGCTGATGCGAAGCTTGCTTCTACTGACTTCGTTGCCGCTCGGGTTCGATGCGGGGAACGTGCTGACTGCGCAGATTTCTTTACCGCCAAGCAGTTACCCAGAACTAGAAAATCAACGTGCATTTTTTTCCGAGCTTGTGCGGCGTGTGGAAGCGTTGCCGGGCGTAGCATCAGCGGCTGTGACCACCGGCCTGCCGACCAACGGCTTTATGGAAGCAACGGTACTGGAAGTGGAGGGGCGGCCCGCGCCGGAAGCGGGGACGCTCGCGTCGGGATCGAACGCCGTGTTCGTAGATCAAGTCTCGCCCGGGTTCTTCCCCGCTCTGCGTATTTCGCTTTTAGGAGGGAGGTTGCTGGATGGTCGCGATGCGGCAACTGCGCCGCGAACGCTGGTGGTGAATCAGGCATTGGTACGCCGATATTTTCCGCATGCAAATCCAATTGGCGTGCGGGTAAAACTTGCGGGCGGCGATTGGTGGACGATTGCGGGAGTCATTCAAGACGTGAGACAGAGTCTCGCGGGCGAAATCGAGCCGGTGGTATTTCTTCCGATGGAGCAATCGCCTACGTCGGTGATGTCGATCGTGATCCGCTCGCAAGTTCCTCCCGAGAGTTTGGCCCGTGCCGTGCGCGAACAAGTAGAGGCGATTGACCACGATTTGCCAATTTACGAAGTGGCGACGATGGATGAAGTTATGGCGCCGCTGACTGCTTCTCAGAAATTTAACGCATATCTGCTGGGACTTTTCGCCGGGCTCGCCGTCTTGCTGGCGGCCGTGGGAATTTATGGAGTGATGGCTTACGCGGTGAGCCAGCGGACGCGAGAAATTGGAATTCGGATGGCGCTGGGAGCTGCGCCGTCGCAGGTGCGAGGGATGATGCTCCGGCAGGGATTGTGGCTGGCGCTGACGGGAATTGTGTGCGGGTTGGGGGCGTCTTTCGCGCTAACGCGCTTGATGCGAAATTTGCTTTATGGAATCAAGCCGACTGACCCGGTGACGTTTGCGGGAGTGAGCGCGATCTTGCTGATTGTGGCGCTGGCGGCGTGCTGGATTCCGGCGAGAAGGGCGACGCGCGTGAATCCGACGATTGCGTTGCGATACGAGTAGATTCCCCGATGCGATCAGCTAAGCGCGAATTCATTCGGAGTCGCTGAAGTTCTGCGATTTCGCAGTCTCAATGCGTGTCGTGAGTTTCTTCAACGCCGGTGTTTTTGGCTTCTTTGCTCTTCGCCTCTTCGAGAATTGCGTAGCGGACGGCGTAGAGCGGCGAACTTATCGGGCCGAGATTCAGCACGGTGACATGGCGCGGTTTTTTTGGATTTTCGGTGGCATAGGCCCAGGCGAAAACTTTTGACGCTTTGGGATGGCCGATCAATTCGAAGACTTCTACATTTCCATCCCAAATCGTCTTGCCGTGCAGCGTTTCTTTTATGGGAACAGTTTCAGTGTGGCGCGCGTCCACGTTGTATCGGTGGCGGATTACGTCTTGAAGTTCTTCGATGTAGGTCATTACCAGTCTCCTTGCATTGGCGGAAGTAGAGGATAACGGGAATGGGGAGATGAGGGAAGAAACCGTTGCAAGCGCAGAGGCATCGCAGGTGATGCAGCCAGCTAACCGCGGACAGATGCGCGGGTCTAATCTGGTGCGGGAGACGTGTCGTTCGCGAAAGGGATAATTATGGAAACCCTGTTTCAAGATATTCGATTTGCGCTGCGGACGATGCGGAAGAGTCCTGGGTTTGTGATCGCGGCGGTGCTGACGCTCGCGCTGGGCATCGGAGCGAACGCGGCGATTTTTTCGCTGGTGGATGGAGTGCTGCTGCGTCCGCTGCCGTATCCGCATCCGGAGCAGATTGTGGCTGTGCACGACGTGCAGGCGAATTTTGGAGACGCGCCGATGTCGTACCCGGAATATGCGGACTGGCGGGAGAAGACGCAGATATTTCAGACGCTGGCGGCACAAACAAATGGGCTGTACGTGCTTTCGGGGATAGGGAATCCAGAAGAGGTCCGCGCGCTGCGTGTTTCGGCGAGCTACCTGACATTGCTGGGCGTGGAACCGCTGATCGGGCGGAATTTAACGCACGAGGAGGAAAATTATGCCGCGCCGCGAGTGGCGATGATCACGTACGCGTTCTGGCAATCGCGGTTTGGCGGAGACCGAAACGTGCTGAACCGGACGCTGACGCTGGACGACAACATTTTTTCGATCATCGGAGTGCTGCCGCGCGACTATCAACCGCTGAATGCGGCGGACATCATCACAGGGTTGCGTTTTCGAGACG
Organism: uncultured Acidobacteriota bacterium; assembly: GCA_963721845.1. Classification (GTDB taxonomy): domain Bacteria; phylum Acidobacteriota; class Terriglobia; order Acidiferrales; family UBA7541; genus DASTCZ01. Next base: position 133,336 of record CAVRKW010000002.1, read on the forward strand.
CGACGATGACAAACGTAGGGCTGCACTTCCTGAATATTTACGGACGGCTGCGCGGTGGGTTGAGTGTGGCGCAGGCTCGAAAAGATTTGACCGTGCTGGCGGAGCAAACGAAAAAAGAAAGAGCAACGGATCACGCCGCTTCGCTGACCGATTTGAAGAGCGACCTGACGAAAGGATCGGGAGCGCCGCTGGCGCTGATGTTTAGCGCGGTGGGATTCATTCTGCTAATCGGGTGCGCGAATGTGGCGAATTTGTTGCTGGCACGATCGTCGGGAAGGCAACGCGAAATGGCGTTGCGGGTGGCGCTGGGAGCTGGACGCGGAAGAATCGTAAGGCAGCTGATTACAGAGAGCACGCTGCTTTCGCTGGCGGGAGGAGCGCTGGGACTTCTGATTGGGCAATGGACGATCGCCGCGCTGGTGACAGTGTTAGGTCCACGATTACCGCGCGCGGGCGAGGTGGGGATGGATTCAACTGTGCTGCTCTTCGCGTTTGTGGTGGCGATCACTACGGGAATAATTTTCGGATTGGCGCCCGCGCGAACTCTGCTGCGAAATTCGCTGACGCCGTCGCTGGGAGAAGGCGGACGCGGAGGATCAGGAGCCGGCGGGAAACAACGCAGCGTGCTGGTGGCTGCGGAAGTGGCACTGGCGATTGTGCTGATGGCAGGCGGAGGACTGGTGCTGCGAAGTTTTTCGCGGCTGATGAACGAACCGAGAGGTTTCGATTCGGCGCACGTGCTCACGTTTTATGTGAATCTTTCAACGACGAGATATGCGAAGCCGGAGCAGCAGACGCAGTTTTTCACTCAGTTTCGCGAACGGCTTATCGCGGTGCCGGGTGTGGAAGCGGCGGGAATGATCAGTAATCTGCCGCTCGAGGGCGGCGGCGCCAGCGGCGATATCGATATCGCGGGGCACACGTACGCGCAGAATTCGGGACCGCAAGCAAACAAGAGAATGATCGGTCCGGATTATTTCCGGGCGATGCACATTCAAATTCTGAAGGGGCGGGAGTTTACTGAGCGGGATGTAAAGAGCTCGGCGCCGGTAGCGATCGTGAATGAAGCCTTCGCGCGAAAGTATTTTGGCAACGAAGACCCGCTATCGGAACGCATCGCGTTCAATTGGGAAATCAGCGGCGTTCAACAAGTGATCGGCGTGGTGAAATCCGTGAAGGAGCAGAGCATCGCATCAGCGGACGAGCCGGAAGTATACGTGTGCTATACGCAACGCCCAGATTCGGGATTCACTTTCGCAGTGCGAACAAAATCAGATCCGGAGGCGATGACAAGCGCGATTCGGTCAACGCTGAATTCGATCGATCCGACAACACCGCTGGCCGACGTTGCGACGCTTGACGACATCGTTTCAAAATCGGTGCGCGATCAACGGGCCAGCGCATTGCTGCTGGGAAGTTTGGCTGCGCTTGCGCTGGTGCTGACGGCAATCGGAATTTATGGCGTGCTGGCATATAACGTGGCGCAACAAACTCGCGAGATTGGAGTGCGGATGGCGTTGGGCGCGTCGCGCGGCCATATCTGGGGCATGGTGCTGGGGCGCGGATTGCGGCTGGTGGCGATCGGAAGCGTGGTGGGGCTGGTAGCGGCTTTGGCGCTGACTCGGTTGATGGCGTCACTGCTGTTCGGAGTGAAGCCGACCGATCCCGCTACGTTTGTGGGAGTGACACTGCTGCTGTTTGTGGTGGCGATGACAGCGTGCTGGGTGCCAGCGTGGCGCGCGACGCGAGTGGATCCGATGGTGGCGCTGCGGTACGAGTAAGCTGAAGTACGCCCGCTTGGATTGCTGAAAACCAATTTGACCGATTACTGCTGCGAAGCAGGCGTTCGCATCCTTCCGCTTAGTCACGTAAGATTGAAATTCGTTTTGGTCATGCAGGAATCCAACACATCTGTGGCGACGGACGCGGCCGCGAGCGATTCGAACGGAAGGGGCGGCAGCGGCGAACGGCCCGCGGCGAAACCGATCGGGCGGTTCGCGGCGATTGTGCGCGCGCTGCGGCATCGCAACTTCCAACTATTTTTCGCGGGGCAACTGATATCGCTCGTAGGCACGTGGATGCAGACGGTGGCGGAATCGTGGCTGGTGTATCGAATCACTGGATCGTCGCTGATGCTGGGGATCGTGGGATTCGCGTCGCAAGTGCCCGTGTTTTTGTTTTCGCCGCTGGGTGGGATGGTGGCGGACCGGTACAACCGGCATCGCGTAGTGATCACGACACAATGCACGGCGATGATTCTGGCTGGGATTTATCGCGGTGCTGATTTTGGGAGGATGGATTCGCGTATGGGAAATTGTGGTGCTGGCGAGTTTGCTGGGCGTGGTGAACGCGTTTGATATTCCGGCGCGGCAGGCGTTTCTGGTGGAGATGGTGGGGAAGGAAGATTTGCTGAACGCGATCGCGCTGAATTCATCAATGTTTAATGGGGCGCGCGTGGTGGGTCCGGCGATCGCGGGGATTCTGGTGGCGTGGATTGGCGAGGGCTGGTGCTTTTTCGCGAATTCGGTGAGCTTCATCGCGGTGATTATCGGGCTGATGATGATGCACGTGACGCCGCGCGAAATTGCGGCGCACGGCTCGATGTTTGAACATATCGCCGAAGGATTTCGATATGTGCGGCGCACGATGCCGGTGCGGACGCTGCTGCTGTTGATTGGGTTGGTGAGCCTGGTAGGGATGCCGTATTCGGTATTGATGCCGATTTTCGCGGACCGAATTTTGCATGGCGGCGCGCGCGGGCTGGGATTGTTGATGGGCGCGACGGGAATCGGCGCGGTGATCGGCGCGTTGACGCTTGCGATGCGGACCGGGGTGCGCGGGCTTGGGCGGCTTGCAGCGATTGCGGCGGCTGGGTTTGGTGGGACACTGATTATTTTTGCCCTCTCGAAAAATTTCTGGTTTTCGCTGGTGGCGTTGGTGCCGGTGGGATTTTCGTTGATGCTGCAGATGGCGTGTGCGAACACGCTGATTCAATCCATGGTGCCGGACCGGCTGCGCGGGCGCGTGATGTCTCTGTACTCGATGATGTTTATGGGAATGGCGCCGCTGGGCGCGCTGCTTGGCGGAGCGCTGGCGGGATGGATCGGCGCGCCATGGACAGTGGCGGGAGGCGGAGTAATTTGTTTAATCGGCGCAGGATTGTTCGTGCTGAAAATTCCCGCGCTGAGAACGGAAGCGCGGGCAATTAATTGTGTCGCAAGGAATCGGACTGAGCGGAGCGCCGGCGAGTATAGCGCGCCGCGCAGGATTTATTGATGATCTGGCTGCATCGGTGGTGGCGGGACTAGCGGCAGGCGCTGCATTTCGCCGCGAGCTTCGCGGCCCTCCACATCACGAAAAAGAATCGAGGGCGCAGTTACCGTGCTGGGAATGCCGTTGTCCGTGGTGCCGAAGCAGCTAGATGCGGTTCCCGCGACGAGCCGAGTGGCGCTCTGCTGTAGGCAAACATGGCTGATCGTTGCCGAAGCCGGTAGCGTCGCGCAGCAACGCGCAGATTCATGTCCAGCAAGTGGCCGGGCCGCAAAAGTTGTTCGCTGCCATCGGCGACATTTACTTTAAAGACTTCCAGGGGAACACGATCGCCATTGGCGGCGCCAGCGGCGAGATCGGAAATTTCGTTGTCATGGATGTCGCCGATGCAGCCGGATTATCGAGTTCGCGGACGAGCAAGCACCACTGGCGGCCATCCTTCTGGCATCAGTCGAGAAATTTCTTTTTGAGATCGGTGGCCGAAATTCCGTTTGCGGAGCTGAAGAACGAGATTGCTGCTGCCGCTTGCGGAGTGGCGAGAAAAATTGTCCGGCCGTGGCCGTTGGATTGCTCCGAGTCAGGTCCGGGGCGGCGCGACATCAAGAAATTTCGCAGCATTCCGTTTTCGACGATAGCTGACGCGAACGGGCGCAACACCTTCATCGTCAATTGCGTAGGAACCGGCGAAGCGGGCGACCTTGCGCATCGTTTGCGGAGGGATCGTCGACGAGGGAAGTATCCGTCGGCAACACGCGCGAATTCAAACGGCCAGTCCATTCGTTGCGGCCACCGCGACTATCGATGATTTGGTCATACATCGGCAGCATCGATAGCGGTGGACGCGAGCCGGAAATGGAAGGCGGCATCATTTGCGCGATCAACTGCGGCGGAAGCTCGCGCGTCAAAAAGTACTGGGCCGCCGTAGGCGGGCATCGGATCCGCGGTGCGCATGGCCATCAAGGCCTTGCTGCGGGCGTCAATTTCGTGCGCGACAACATCGGCCGTTGGGAGATCGGCGGGCCGCGAACCGTAGCCGTATAGAAAGTGATGCATGGGAACGCCGTCGGACGCTTGCGTTTCCATCGCTGGCTTCAATGGCGGCGAGCGAGTGCGGCATGCGAATTTCGGTGCCCTCGGAATTGATCAGGTAATAGGTTTCGTAGATCAGAGTGTAGGTGATGCGGTTGCCGTATAGATCGGGATAATTGCGGAGACCCGCTGTGGCTTGGCGAGCTTCCTGCTCCCAGTTTCGATTGGTCCAATCAGGAATTGCGCGCGGATCAATTTGCTGAACGGGTTTCGCGGCCGAAAAATCGGCGACTTCGGGCGGCTTGGAAAGCGTGCCGAGGAAGCCCATGCTTCTGCGCGAGACCGTCAAGAGCTTGTTTGTAGGCCTGATCGGTGGCGAGCCAGAGATCCTGGCGAAGCGAATTCATAATCGCCATCGACGCCGACTTCGTCCGCTGGATCCGAGAAAACCCTGAGATTCGTCGCCGGAAATGAAATTCGAGTTGTCAATTTTGTAGTCGCCGATGCGAATGCCCACATCCATGAAGCGATTGTGGGTGGTAGTGCTGGAAACAAGAGCGCCGAAAGAGGCCGTGATCGTGCGAACGTCGAGATCGACGAGGCGGTACTCGATGAAGAAAGGCTTTTGCTGACCAGGGCAGCTGGAGATCCGCCTTGGAGCGCTGCAATTCGGCACGCATCGCTTCGAGAGTATGATCGGCACCGGCGGCCGGCCATTGCTGCGCCACGGAGGCGGGTGCGAGAAGTTGTGCCAATTGCGCCAAGCGTAAAGAAAGCGCGGCAACAAAAGTTGCGAAAATTTTGGAAGTGCGCGGCTCATTGATTGCCTCCTGGATTCGACGGCGATTTCTTGTCATGGAACGGATGGTGGAAGCACCGGCGGGGCGTCGCTCGAGCTTTCCTTCTTCTGAACTTCCATTTCGCTAATTAGCATCGGCGGGGCGGCAGCTGCAACGGGCACCGAACCAGATTCTGCGCCGCAATAACCATTGAAGACTTCCGTGGTGTCGCCAGTGGCCATGATTTTTGTCAGCGAAACCAGCGGCGTGCCTACGATGTCCACGCCGCGCACTAGTTGATCGGGACGGCCGTCGACAAAAACTTTGTACACAACGAGCGGTTGTACTTGAAAAGCCTGTGGCTGCCCGCGGCCGGTGAATGTGAAACCGCCGGCGATGTCGTCAATCAAGAGGCCGAACGGTTTACCTTGCCTTTTCATTTCTTCGATGAACATGCGGCGAAGTTCCGCGTTGCTGACATTTTTATTGCTCTCAACGATTAAGTTTCCTTGGCGAGAAACAGGCTGGGCACCAAGCTGGCGGCGGCCGTGACCATTCGAGACCGGGAAATCGATGAGCGGCTGGCGCGACATTTCAAAATTTTTCAGTACGCCGTGATCCACCAGCGTGACGCGCTCCGACGGAACGCCTTCGTCGTCGAACGGATATGTCCCGAGCAGAACGTCTTTGCCGAGAGATGATTTCGTCGGATCATCCACGATCGAAATAAAATTCGGCATGATCGGTTCGCCCACTTTGCGGGCAAACGTCTGGCCTTCGTTCACATCTTTTTGGCGGAAACCCTCGTCCCGATGTCCGAAAACTTCGTGGAAGAATACGGCGGCGGCGCGCCCGGTGAGCATCGCGGGCCCGGCGAATGGTTCGACAAGCGGGGCCGGCAACTAGCGCTTCCAGTTCACCGCGCATCGTTTTCTCGGCGGCCATCACAGCTTCGTCAGATGGAGTCGCTCTTTGGGATCAGTCCAATCGAAATTGTAGTAGCGGTCGATATCCATGCCGTCTGGAGCTTTGCCCTGAATAAAAAGTTCTAGGCGATAACGAACTTCGCCGAACTGGAGTTTCGTGCCCTCGGTATTTACTTCATACTGATTTTCAGCCTGCGCCGTAAACGTGACGATGGAATTGAGAATCTGCGCGGATTGCCGGAAATAAGCAGTGTAATTGCGCACCTTTTGTTCCCAGGGCTTTCGATCCAACTGATACGAAGCGGTGGGGCCCAAATAAGTGTGCGGCTTCTCGTGCGAGAAATCCGGCGCGTGTTCTTCCGCAGATTGTACTTGAACATCCTTGCTCGTCTTTATTTTGATCAATGCTTCAGCGGCCGCGCGATATTGTTTATCCGTCTCAAACCAGATTGCCCGGCGCAGTACACTTGGATCATCATCCACAGGAACCGCGGTGCCGGGGCTAGGTTCGAACGCGGGCTGCGTACCACCAACCTTGTGCGTGTTGTCGAGATCGTAGGATCCCACTCGAACCTGCGCTTCGAGATAGCGAATGTGATTTTCTGAGCTATCGAGCAGCGCGCCGTTTGAACCCGACACATTCGCGCGCACAGAGTCTGTCAGCGTGTAGTTCAGAAAATAAGCCGGCGGGTCGGCTTTGCTGAGAACGGGCAGCGAGCGGTCGAGTTCCGCGCTCATCGCCGCCAGCAATGGCGAAGGTGTTGCCTGCGCCTGTGCAGCTGCGGGCCGCGATTTGGCTGGCGGCATTCGCCGTGGATAAGCGTGCACCGGCGCGACGAGGGGCAGCAGCGAGATGGCGGCGACGATCATCCCCGCGAACGCCCAAAGATTTGGCCTTGATGATTGCGAGTGCGATGATATCAATTGAGTCTCTTCCCGCCGGAGTGCTCCCGGCCCAGCGATTCCTTGCTGATCTCAAAACTGTTGAAATAGTTGCGCGCTGCCGCCGATCTACTTTTGAGGTTTCACGAACAGCGACGGATCAGGATTTGTGTTCAACCTCATATCTTTCACTGAAGTCTCGGAGAATCTAGCGCCTGCTCGATAAGTGATGCTGTGAAACGGAAATTTCATGCCTTGAACATCGTGAAAGTCGCTCCATACCTGCACAGATTCCACTTTGCCTTGCTGAGTGTCCTGGGTGTACCGCGCCCCGACCAACAGATGTGAGGCCGGATCAAGATAAACAATAATGTGAAGATCGCCAGCCGTAACAGCAATCGCGTCGGATTTCACACCCATCAAGTCGCGGCTGCCCAGGGATTGCGCCTGAGTTTTTCCCGACGCAACATCGCGAAATAGACCCCAGCCGCCGAAGAGCATCAAGGTGCGCACAAATTCGCTGTCTTGCTCGGCCGGAACGGCTTGCGAACTCTGCGCGTTACCCACCCATCCGGTCTTGCCGTCCCATCCTTGCGTCACATCGCCGAGGGGAATTTTTGTATCAATCCGCAGGTGATCCGGGTAGATCACGTATATTTTCGCCTCGAAGGGTAACTCGTTCGCCCCCATGGAAATCCTGCCGGAAGCGGTGGATTCCACGCTTTGGACTTTGGCCAGCGCGTCACCGCCAGCAGCCTGCGCCGCAGCAGCTAATTCCGATCTGCCATCTGCGATCGATTCGGGAGTGGCAGCAGGAACTACTTCCACATATTTGCGCAAATCCGGCTGGCCCAAATCTAATTGAGCCGCGGGAATTTCATCATAGATCGCGCTCGGAAATTCTTTTTTCAGTGCGTCGCGAAATTGCGATGCGTTCCCTGCGACGATGATATCGAGTGACGCCGGATCGAAATATTTCGCACCCATGGCGTTGACCTGGTCGAGAGTGACTGCGGCAATCCGCGCCTGATACGTCTCGTTGTAATCCGCCGCCAAGCTGTAATGCGCCCATTCCAAAACGCGCCCGGCAACCTCATCCGGAGTTTCCGTCTGTATCGGATAAACGCCGACAAGATAATCTTCGGCGAACTTCAATTCCTCGGGCTTCACATTCTTCTGCGACATGCCCTTCATCAAATCCACTACAAGCCTCAGGGCATCCATGGTCGCTTCGGTGCGTGTAAAAGTGGTGGCGAGAAAACTTCCGCCGAGCATACGCGTATCGAATATGGAACTCGCCCCGTAGGTGAGTCCCTTCTTTATGCGCACTTCAGTATTTAGCCTGCTGTTGTAGCCTCCGCCGAACACTCGATTGGCGACGTAAAGCGGAATGAAATCTGGATCAGCGCGACGCACTCCTATTTTGCCAACACGAATTTGAGTTTGCACGGCGTCTGGCTTGTCGATCACGATCACGTGCAAGCCGCTCGTTGTTTGCGGTGGTGGCGCAGCTGCCGGTGGTGCGGTTTTGGTTTCCCATGCGCCGAAATACTTTTCCGCCGCGGCGAATGCGGCTTCGGGCGAAATGTCGCCGGCAAACGCGAGTAGCGCGGTGTTCGGCGAATAATACGTATCGCGGAACTTCAGCACGTCGTCGCGCGAAATCGTAGGGGCTGAGGCAGGTGTGCCCTCGTTGGGAAGGCCGTAGGGATGCTGGCCGAAGACCACTCGCTGAAACGCAGCCGAAGCCAGGTAATCCGCATCATCGTAATTTACCTGCAAGTTAGAAACGAGTTGCTGCCGCTGGCGTTCCAATTCCTCCGCGCGAAAATTTGCGTGCAACGTTATGTCCGACAACAAATCCATCGCGAGATCAAAATCCTTTTTTACCACCGTCACGGAAACGGCGGTGCTATCGTCAGACGAATTCGCGCCGAGCGATCCGCCCACAAAATCGATGGAATCCGCAATTTGTTGCGCCGTCCGCTTGTCCGTTCCCTGAGTCAGTAGATTGGCCGCCATTGCAGCGACGCCCGGCCTTCCCGGCGGATCGTTCACCGATCCTGCCGCCGTCAACACCAGATGGACGCTAACTGCAGGCATCGCGGGAGAATTCACAACGAACACTCGCATACCGTTCGCAAGTGTTTTCGACGCAACTGGCGGGAACTTGTAAAGTCTCGCCGCCTCCGCTGGCGGCATTTGCGGAACGAGTTGCGCGGGATTTGCCGTGTCGCTGGGTTTCGCCTGCTGCCCCGGCGGAGTCTTAGCCAGTTGCCCTGGCTGTATCTGCGCGGAAACGCTCGATACCGCGACCAAAAGCACGGGTATCAAACCTGAAATGAATGGCTGAAGCTTTCCCATTTTTATTGGAAGCACGTTGGCGCCAATTCTGGCGCGATGAATCCTCACCGTTGCTGCTCCGGGTTTTGCGGTCCGCCAGGCGCTGCGGATTTTGGCGGCTCAATCAGAAGGACTGTACTCGTGCTGTCCGCCCAATATTGCCGAGCTACCCGCTGAACATCCGCTTCCGTGACTTTCAAATAATTCGTCAGATCAGAATTAATGCGGTTGGCATCTTTCCCAATTACCGCATAGCGGCCAAGCGCGTCCGCCTTAGATTGAGCAGTTTCGCGCGCCAGAATAAAACTTGAAATCTCCTGATTCTTCGCTTTCTGCAGCTCTTCCGCCGGAACCGGAGTCGTCTTCATCTGATCCAGCACCGCGCGCATGGCCTTTTCGCCTTCTTCGGCCGTGTGTCCTTGATTCATCACCGCGATCGCGAAGAATAGATTGGGGTCTTCCGTAAAATTTCCTGCGCCAGACGCCTGCACCGCGATCTGATCTTCGTACACCAGCTTGCGATATAAGCGGCTGCTCTCTCCTCCTGACAAAATATTCGATGCGAGGTCGAGCGCGTAATAATCCGGAGCGAATTCCGCGGGTGTCTTGTAACCAATCACACAGGCAGGCAGCGGCGAATTTGGATACGATTTCGTGATATCGCGTTCAGCGGTTTGTGCCGGCTCTGGCTTGGCAACTCGAACGATTGGCTGCGCCGGTTTCAGAATTCCGCCGAAATATTTCTGCGCCCAGGCCGCGGCCTGGTCCGCGGAAAAATCGCCGACGATCACCAGCGTCGCATTGTCTGGCCGGTAGTAATCGTGAAAAAACTGGCGCACGTCTTCCACGGTCGCCTTATCCAGATCTTCGATGCTGCCGATGGTCGTGTGATGGTAAGGATGCACTGTAAAGGCCGCTGCATAAAGATCTTCAATCGCATGGCCGTACGGAACGTTATCCACGCGCACGCGCCGCTCTTCCTTCACAACTTCGCGCTCTGACGTGAAGTTTTCTTGCGACACATCCAGACTGCCCATGCGATCCGCTTCGAGCCAAAGCACTCGTTCAAGATAGTTGCTGGGTATCGTCTCCCAAAAAACCGTCATGTCATCAAACGTACCGGCGTTATCGAACCCGCCCATCGCTTCGATGATTCGCGAATGCTGATCCGCCGCAACGTGCTCCGAACCTTTGAACATTAGGTGTTCGAAAAGATGCGCGAATCCGGTGCGGCCCGCGCGTTCGTCCTTCGATCCCACGTGGTACCACATCTGGAGATTAATCACAGGCGCGTCATGATCTTCCACCATCACAATATGAAGACCGTTTCCGAGTTCGCGGGAAACTACGTGCAAGGGAGGCGGGCCGATCGCCGCCGGTTCCGCGGCCGTGGAGGGAGTGGCAGGCTTAACTTGCGCGAGCACGCCCGGCGCGACGCACAACGCCACGAGCGCGCACTGCGCCAAAACGATTCTCCCAAGTTTGCTCATTGCCCCCGCGCTTCGCCCGCCGAGAAAGAATGTGGCGCCCAAAGGCGCCAAGAATCATGCTAGACGCGCCTGTCCGCGCCGTCAATCGAACTGAAGCAACGCCGTTCCGCGCCCGCGTTCATCGATGCGTACAAATAATTGAGATGCTAGCTCTTGCGGATGTGGTTGGCGGGAATATGAAACCATTCCGCGACTTGCCTCTCTGCGCCACCAATGACTTTCGCGCGACACGTCTCCAATGAACCTTGCGCGTGCAGCATGAGCGGCGTGAAAATGGAAGTGCCATGCGCGTAATACTAGGTTTTCTAAGCCTCATCGCTACAGCGGCCATCTGCATTGGCGGCTACTACTATTTTCTAAAACAAACCGTGCCCTCCGGTACCAACGCTCCGATCACATCTGCGATCCAAACCACGGGCGTCGAGATGGATCTGAACTCCATCGCCCAGGCCGAGCGTACCTATTACACCTCGAATGGTGTCTATGCCACATTTGACCAGCTGGTCAGTTCGGGCGATCTCACCATGACCAAGCCGGGACGCGATAATTACACTTACACAGTGGACGCCAACGGCAACGGTTTCACTGTGACGGCGAAGTGGACGCCGCCGCCAAACGCTCCTGCAACGCTTCACTACCCTACGATGATCGTCGACCAGACGATGCAGGTGCGCCAGACAGATCAGTGAATTGCCACTAGCGCTGTCTGCTTGGTTATGGATTTCGCTTCTGTTCCGCGACCGTCACTCCGCCTTCCGCGTAGTTCGTCGGCGCCACATCCAGAAAAGCCACATGAATATTTTCCCGCTTCGCGCGGCCTTCCTGTTCCAAAACTTCTGTAATTCTCGCGGCAATACTCTTCTTCTGCTCCGGCGATCTTCCTTCAACCCACGTAATTTGAACGTGCGGCATGTGCGCTCCTATGTGCATGAATCGATTCGCGTCCGCGAAGGATTGTAAAGGCAGCAAACTGCGCGTCCAAGTTTCGCGGCCGCCCGTCTTTACGTTATTCTGTCTCATCGCTATGCACGATCTTGGCTATTTCCGGGAACACCCCGAAAAATTCGAAGAATTGGCGCGCAATCGCGGCATTCAAATCGACCTCGCGGGATTTCGCGAACTTGATCTTCAGCGGCGCGAATCCATCACGACGGTGGAGCGCCTGAAAGCCGAACGCAACAAAGCCAGCGAAGAAATCGCGCGGCGCAAACGCGCGGGCGAAGACGCCACTGCTCTACTCGCCGAAATGAAACAAGTTTCCACGCAAATCGCCGAACACGACGCAAAAGCCGCCGAATTCGACACGCGCCTTCGCGATTTCATGCTGACGGTTCCAAATCTTCAGCACTCCTCCGTGCCCATCGGAAAATCGGCCGCGGAAAATGTTGAGGTCCGCCGCTGGGGTTCCGCGCCGAAATTCGATTTCAAGCCGAAGCCGCACTGGGAAGTCGGCGAAGACGCTGGAATCCTCGATTTGCAGCGCGCCGTGAAAATTGCTGGCGCTCGATTTGCGCTGTATCGCGGCGCAGGCGCGCGTCTCGAACGCGCTCTGGCGAATTTTTTCCTCGATGAGCACACGCGAGTGAATGGCTACACGGAAATCCTGCCGCCATACCTCGTAAATACTGCCTCGCTCATCGCCGATGGAAAGCTTCCCAAGTTTGCCGGCGATATGTTCCACCTTGAGGGCACCGACCTGTGGCTCACTACCACCGCGGAAACCGAGCTCACGAATCTTTTCCGCGATGAAACGCTCGATGAAGCCGCGCTTCCCATTCGCGTGTGCGCGTACACATCATGTTTCCGCTCTGAAGCAGGCGCCGCGGGAAAAGATACTCGCGGGATAAAGCGTCAGCACCAGTTCCAAAAAGTGGAAATGTTTAAATTCACGCGTCCCGAAGAAAGCTACGCTGAGCTCGAAGCGCTTGTCGCCAATGCGGAATCGCTTCTTCAAAAACTGGGACTTCACTACCGCGTGATGTTGCTCTGCTCCGGCGATACTGGATTCGCGTCATCGAAAACGTATGACATCGAAGCCTGGGTGCCATCATCCGAAGAGTTTATGGAAATTTCTTCCTGCTCGAATTGCGAAGCTTTTCAAGCGCGCCGCGCCGGAATTCGCTACAAGCCAAAAGGCGGCAAGAGCGATTTCGTCCACACATTGAATGGCTCTGGGCTACCCATCGGACGAACCTGGATTGCCATCGTGGAGAATTATCAACAGGCTGATGGCAGCATAATTATTCCGGAAGTGCTGCGGCCATACATGGGTTGCGACCGGATTTTGCCTTCAATTTCCGATTCTAAGTAGCTGATAAATAGGCACTTAGCGGCGAGTGCGTGTCTGGTGACACGGCTGCACTAGCGTACCTTCCATCCAAAAACCCTTGTGTTTTGATTGACATGCGAGTTTTGGCTTGACTACACTTCGCCCGCACGTCACAGCACCCTTTCAGGATAGACTGCGCGCAACAGCTTCGCAGAACGCAGAGCTACCCATTTCGAAACGCAGTTCGCTGCGGCTACTCGCCGCGGCTGAGAGAAAGAAGGAGCCGGGGTCTATGTCCACGCAACCGAAAGCGGCTGCCCAGCCGATTGTTCCTCGTGTGATGCCGCGCGAAGACCTGAATCCGTTTCGCATCGCGCAGATCCAGTTCGATATGGCCGCGGAATATTTGAAACTCGATCCGGGCTTGCGGCAAATTCTGCGCACTCCGAAGCGCATCCTGGAAGTTTCTGTGCCGGTGAAAATGGATAACGGCCAGATGAAAGTATTCACTGGATTTCGCGTGCAGCACAACGTTGCGCGCGGTCCGGCCAAGGGCGGAATTCGCTACCACCCCAACGTAACGCTCGATGAAGTGAAGGCGCTCGCTGCGTGGATGACCTGGAAAACCGCGACGGTAAATATTCCGTACGGCGGCGCCAAGGGCGGCATCATTTGCGATCCCAAGCGCATGTCCAAGGGCGAACTCGAACGCATGACGCGCCGCTACGCGTCTGAAATTCTGCCGATCATCGGACCCGAAGTCGATATCCCCGCGCCGGATGTTTATACCGACTCGCAGACGATGGCGTGGATTATGGACACGTACTCCATGACGGTCGGCCACGCGGCTCCTGGTGTCGTGACCGGCAAGCCAGTTTCGATCGGCGGATCGCAGGGACGCAATGACGCCACCGGGCGCGGGTGCGTCGTCGTCGTCGAGGAAGCGTGCAAGGTCAAGAAAATGTCGTTGCGCGGCGCGACGGTCGCGATTCAGGGCTATGGCAATGTCGGCTCGGCCGTGGCGCGCCTGTTTGCCGAGAAAAAAGCGAAAATTATCGCCATCAGCGATTCCCGCGGCGGCGTGCACAATCCCGCGGCATCGATCCGATGCAAGCGCTGCGATACAAGGAGCGTTCGGGCACCGTCGTCGGCATGCCGGGCGCGTCGCGCATCTCGAATCGACGACTTGCTCGCGATGAAGTGCGACATTCTGGTTCCCGCGGCGCTCGAAAATGTGATCACGCTGCACAACGCCGATCAGATCAAGGCCAAGATCGTCGCGGAAGCGGCCAATGGCCCCACCACGCCGCATGCGGACGAAATCCTCTCCCGCAAGGGCATTTTGGTGCTGCCCGATATTCTTGCCAATGCCGGCGGCGTCACCGTCAGCTATTTTGAGTGGTCGCAGGATTTGCAGGGATTTTTCTGGCCGAAGACGAAGTGAATGCCAGACTGGAATTTGTGATGCGGCGCGCATTCAACGACGTGCACGAAACCATCCGCAAGTACCGCACGTCACATGCGCGCCGCCGCTTACATTCTCGCCGTCGGGCGCGTCGCCGAAGCGACAACCGTCCGCGGCTTGTTCCCCTGATAGTTTTTGCTCGCAAATCTCGGCGCGGCGTTTCGTTGTCTCTCTTCGAAACACCGCGTTTTTATTTCGCCCTCGAAGATTCCTCTTGCGCCCGCCGTTCCCCGCGCGTACATTTTGCTCTGCTGGCTCGCTCGCGTTTTTTTGCGCAGCCGGCTCTTTTAACTTGTGGCAGCTTGAGCGAATTCACTTCGCGAGGGAATAAGAATTGTCCAATCATAATTTTCACCCGGCTCCGCCCATCGTGCTCGTCATCGCGGGATTTGATCCCTCGTGCGGCGCGGGCGTCGCAGCCGATTTGAAAACCATCGCCGCGCACAATTGTTATGGCGTCGCCGCAATCACCGCGCTCACTTCGCAATCACGCAGGGCGTGAAATCAGTGCACCCCACGCCATCCGCCACTCTGCGCGAGCAACTTGACACTCTTGCAGACGATGAAGATTTCCGGCCGTCAAAATCGGCATGCTGGGGAATCGCGGAAACGCAGCGGTGGTCGCGGAATTCCTTGATCGTATGAAACTGGCAAATGTTGTGCTCGATCCGGTGATGCAGCCGACGTCAGGTGGACCGAATTTGCTCGATGCCGCAGGCGTCAAATATATCGGCGAGGAACTAATCAAGCGCGCCGCGGTAATCACGCCCAATGTTCCCGAAGCTGAATTGCTCTCCGGAATTCAGATCAAAGATGTGGCGTCCATGGAAGCTGCCGCGCGAAAACTCGTCGAGCGCGGCGCGAAAGCCGCTGTCGTCAAGGGCGGCCACATGGAAAAGCCCATCGACGTTCTTTTCGATGGCGTGGATTCCGTCACTCTCGGCGGCGACCTCGTTAAGATGCACAACACACACGGATCAGGCTGCACATTCGCGTCCGCGATCGCAGCGCAACTTGCTTCCGGACGCGGCTTGCGCGAAGCCGTGATGCTCGCGAAGACCTACGTCACCAAAGCCATGGAACACGGTTTCAGCATCGGCAAGGGTCCCGGCCCGCTCGATCATTTTTATCGCAGCCATCAAGAACCGCCCACGCGCGGCGTTCACGAAGTTCCCCAACACGGAATGCATCCCGCCGCCGAGCCCACGGCTCACTAAGCCGCAAGCTATTTCACGCAAGATGACTGAGCATCGCGACGCGAAAGCCATGAAAATAATTCTCGCGTCAGCATCCCCGCGCCGCGCCGAAATTCTTCGTGCATCTGGTTTCGATTTCGAAATCGCAGCCTCAAATATCGATGAATCCCCGCTACCGAACGAGCGGCCCGAAGATATGGTCATGCGCCTCGCACTCGCGAAAGCGCACAGTGTCGCCTCAACACATAAATCGCGGCAAAACGAAATCATCCTCGCCGCGGATACGATTGTTGTGATTGGAAATCAGATCCTTGGCAAACCAAACACGCCCGATCGTGCTCGCAAAATGCTCCGCGAATTACGCGGTCGCGAACACGCCGTAATCACGGGAGTCGCCCTGCTCGCTCTGCCATCGCAAGAATCAGTTCTCGCAGCCGAAACCACTCGCGTCTGGTTTTCCCAAATGTCCGATGCCGAAATTGAAGAGTACGTCCTCACCGGCGAGCCGCTCGACAAAGCCGGCGCCTACGCAATTCAGGGACTAGCATCCCGATTCATCCCAAAAATCGAGGGCTGCTATTTCAATGTAGTGGGTTTGCCAATCGCGCGCGTGTGGGCAATGCTACTGCAACTCAGCGAAACAAAATCTCAGGCTAGTTAGTGGATTCGCGCGAAATTACTTCTTATCTTCTGCAGGAGTCGCAGCCGGTGGAACTTGCGTAGTCGTTGTGCTCGGCGGCGTTCCAGCGTTATTCCCGCCGTGCATTCCTTCTTTAAAGCTGCGGATGCCTTCGCCCAGCCCGCGCATCACCTCGGGGATCTTCTTGCCGCCAAATAGAAGCACGATCACGGCGAGCACGATCAGCCAATGGATTGGACTTAGTTCACCCATACGCCACCTGCCTCCCGGGATTCCAGCGAACAAACCCCAACCCGCTCGCCGATCTCCCGATTTCGCTTAAAGTATATCACGTTCATCCCCCCGCCGTTGCGTAACCCCTGCGCGATCAAGGTACTCCAGCAGGGGGATAGCGTGTTTTCGAGTGATGCCCGCCAGGTCCTTGAACGCAGCAACTCCGATTCGCGGCCCATTCTTCTTCTTGTACTCCACCAGCATTCCCCGCACCTGCTCAATCGCCTTCGCGTGATAAATAAGATCGGCCGAAACCTTTACGAGCACCCGCTCCCTCAAGAGTAGCTCCAACAGCTTTCGCGCCTGCGCCGGAGGCATCGCCACTCCCTTCAAAATCTCAGCGGGCGCAGCGGGAGCCACGCCACCTTTCTCGAACAGCCCCGCAATTTGCGCACGTACTTTCGTCTCCTCAGCCGTAAGTGAGATCGACGCTCCCGCTCGCTTCACTACATCACCTGAAACGGAAACCTCACCTTTCGCAATCAACTCATCCAGCGCAGCTTGGCGTACAGCGGCATCTCGTTTGCGTGATGCGAGCAGAGTTTCCTTTGCGATTCCGGCGGCCAATGGATTCTCGGCGTGGAATTTCGTAATCGCCGCCCGCAACTCGCTCACGTTTTCCGCCACATGTTCAGCCAGCGCCACGCGCAGCGGTTGCCGTTGCAAAATTCGCAACGCGCCTCGATTCACCAAAGTTTCCGCCGCCCGCGAAATGTCGGCCGAAAGCCATGCTGTCTTTCCGATCAATTCTTCCTCGGTAAGGCTCCGGCCTGCCTCTTTAAGCAGCGCAATCAGAATTTCTTGTCGATCGCCCTTCTGCCGCGCGGCAAGATACTTCACTATTCCTTTTTGTTTCCCACGATGCCGCCGGGCCTGCGCATCCAAGATCTTTCCGCCACCAATCGTCACCACCGGTGAAAACTGCCGCAAAATAAATCGATCTCCCGGCCACAAGAACACTTTTTCCTGAAACAGAAGCTGCGCAAAAGCCGATTCTCCGGGCTTCAATTCGTCCGCGCCCAGAAGAACCACCTCAGCAACCGTTTCCGCCGCCCCTTGATGAAAATGAACTTTCGAACGCGTACTCAGCGATTTTTTCGCAGTCGCCAGCAGCGTAATCTCGGCATCCGCACGCAACGTCGCAGAGAAATGTCCCGGCGCCGCCAGAGTCATGCCTCGCCCCAAATCCGGCACGTCTACTCCGGCGAGATTTAGAGCAGTCCGTTGCCCCGCCGCTGGCTCTTACTACGGAACTTCCGCCCGATTGGATGCCGCGAACACGTACACGCTTGCCGGCAGGAAACAGTTCCACTTCATCGCCTACCGCAACGGCGCCAGAAACCAGAGTTCCGGTAACCACCGTTCCGAATCCCTTCATCGCAAACGCTCGATCAATCGGCAATCGAAACCATTGCGAAGAATTTTTTTCCGAAACTTCACTCGCGACTCGCAGAAGCGCGTCGCGCAAATTCTCAAGCCCCGCGCCAGTCCGCGCGCTCACCGGAACAATCGGCGCGGATTCCAGAAACGATCCGCGCAAATAATCTTCAATCTCAATCTGCGCCAGCGTGAGCGTGTCCGCATCCACAAGATCGCTCTTCGTGAGCGCCACAATTCCCCGCGGGATTTCCAGTAGTTTGCAAATCTCGAAGTGTTCCCGCGTCTGCGGCTTGATTCCCTCGTCCGCCGCAATCACCAGCAGCACGCAATCAATTCCGCCCACGCCCGCCAGCATGTTCCGCACAAACCGCTCATGCCCCGGCACATCCACAAATCCAATGCTCACGTCCGAATTTTTCAGGAATGCAAAGCCCAGATCGATAGTAATTCCGCGCCGCCGCTCTTCTTCCAAACGATCGGGGTGCGTTCCAGTCAGCGCCTCGATCAACGCCGACTTGCCGTGATCGATATGACCCGCAGTTCCGATGACCACATTTTTCATTGCGCGCAGGCAAAACTCAGGAGGAAAAGTGGATGCTACTGAAGAGTGGGAACACCGTCAAATGAACCAACGCGCCAGCCATACTATCGTCCAACAACCTGCGCCCGTCGCGGCACAGCTTCCGCCTCGGCCATTTCTTCCAAAATTTCTTGAGCGGCAGCGGCTGGATCCGCCGCTGCAGTGATCGGCCGCCCAACCACCAGATAAGTCGCGCCGGCTTTTATCGCCTCGCCGGGTGAGAGGATTCGCGACTGGTCGTCTTGCTTGCTCACGAGCTTCGCCTTCGGGCGAACTCCCGGGACGACGGTTATGAAGTCCGGACCAAGCCCTCTACGAATAGCCTTCACTTCGAGCGGCGAGCACACCACCCCATCCAGCCCAGCCTTCTTCGCGAGCTTTGCGAGCCGCAACACTTCCGCCGCGGGAGATATGGATACGCCCACCTGTTTGAGCGCCTTGGAGTCCATGCTCGTCAAAACAGTCACGGCGACCAGTTTTGGAGGATGCCGGGAAATGCCGAGACTCTTTGGCGGCGGCTCGCATCATTTCCAAACCGCCTAACGCATGAATGTTCAGTAGCTTCAAGCCCCGGCAATTTAGCCGCCGCCCGCACAGCGCAAGCCACTGTATTAGGTATGTCGTGGTATTTAAGGTCCAGGAAGACCCCAGCCCCCAGCGAAGCGATCTTCCGCACCGCCTCCGGCCCTTCCGACGTAAACAATTGCTTCCCAATCTTGAAAATGCCCGCCAAACCCACCAACCGCCCTGCCAGCTCATAAGCATCGGCAAGGCGGTCGAAATCCAGCGCGACGATTAGCCGCTTCGATGAAGGGTGTATCACCGTGATTGGGGTACCTCGAGCAGTTCCATCTTGCAGCCGTGCCACTCCCCGGCCGATAATTCCAAGCTTTTCAGCAGCTTGGTAGGAAACATCGAGATCCCGGCCATCCACATAGGGCCCCCGGTCATTGATCCGGACCACGGTCGTCCGTCCATTCCGGGTGTTCACCAGCCTCACCAAAGACCCAAAAGGCAGGGTCTGGTGCGCTGCGGTAGAGGCGGTCAGGTCGTAAATCTCACCGCTAGCGGTTGTTCTTCCTTGGAAAGTTGGGCCATACCAGCTTGCTGCCCCCCACCACACCTTCATTGGCTTGATCGGCTGGCTGGGCCGAGCGACGAGAGGGGCTTCCAGGCTGGGTGCCAGGGCAAAAATCAGCAACAGGCAGGGCACCGAGGTCAAGAGCAGTCTTAGTCTCTTTCGCATAGTGTGTTTTTTTTACAACATTCCTCAGCACACAGATTAGCATTCCCGACTTGTTAAATCAATCCAACTCCCGTACTAGAGTCCCCCGTAAAGAATTGATAGTACTGATGTTACTAGCAGTACAAACCCTCAAAAGTTCGTCAATTAGGCGCTCGCAAGCCCTCGGATCGGCAAAACTGGCCGTCCCAACCTGTACCGCCGTCGCCCCCACGGTCATATATTCCATTACATCCTCAGCTGATTCGATGCCTCCAAGTCCCAAAATGGGGAGGGTGGTCGCCGTCGATGCCTCGCTCACCAGCCTGACGGTAATCGGCCGAATAGCCGGCCCCGATAACCCGCCGGTAGGCCTTCCCAACCGGGACTTCCGTCGTCTTGTAGTCCACACTCATCGCCGGGTAGGTATTCGCGATCGTAAACGCGTCTGCCCCGGCTCCCTCTGCCGCCCGGATGATCACCTTGATATCCGACACGTTCGGGGTCAATTTTACCCACAGCGGCCTCTTCGCAACGGCTCGAATCCCCGCCACCACCTTCGCTGTTTGGACGGGGTCATACCCAAACAAGATCCCCCCGCAATCCGTATTCGGGCACGATACATTCAATTCGTAAGCGCTAATCCCCTCAGCGCCCTCAAGGTGGCGGGCCACCTCTGCGTATTCAGCGATGGATTCGCCAAAAATGTTGGCGACCACATGCGTGCGGAATTTTCGCAGCTGCGGCAGCTTTTCCTTGATGAACGCTTCCACTCCCACGTTCTGCAATCCCACCGCATTCAACATTCCGGCGGGCGTTTCACAGAGCCGCGGCGCGGGTGCGCCCATCATGGGCTTCAGCGACAATGCCTTTAGTGACAAAGCCGCCGAGCCGATTTAAATCGACGAGTTCCGCGAATTCAATTCCGTAACCGAAGGTGCCGCTAGCAGCGAGGACTGGGTTGGTCAGGTGTAGCGGGCCGATCTGGACGCTTAGGTCTACTGCCCCTGGTGCGCTCATTGCGGCGAAGTCTAGCACGACATACCGCGCCGAAAGCAATAGAACCTGCTCGTCTGTGGAAAATATTTAGGCCAGTCTAAAAGTCGCATTCCGCAAAAAATCCATACAAAAAATCTACTTCCGGATCGCTTCCTTCAAAATCCGCCCGTCGGTCGCCGGCATGTGAATTCCGCTTAGTTCGGCAAGAGTGGGCGCGATGTCGAGCGGCGCCGCCGCTTGATCATACTCTCCCTTTTTCACTCCCCATCCGTAGAGCAGCACAGGGACGCGCTGGTCATATTCGTTGGCGCTTCCGTGAGTGGTTCCGGTTCCCGGCGAGCCATCGGCGTGCGGCTCGCTATAAATCCAGTAGGGCTGTAGCGCGATGACGATATCGCCGCTGCGCCCCGGGTAGTATCCGTATTCAGCAGCACTCATGAGTGGATCTTTCGTCTCCCGGCGCGCCGCAAGTTCTTCTGAACGAAATACGCGCGCAACACCGTGAATCGACTTTATCGCGTCAATCACCGCCTGCATCGTTGCTGAGTCAGACCGCAATTTCGCATAGTCCCCCGGCGCAAAAGACATATTTCCTTCAGAGAAATCAACCACATGGCCGCTGCCGCCCCACTTTGCGTCAAGTACGCGCTCCGCATTTTCTCTGATCGCGTGATCCGAAACGCGCCCGCCATTCAGGCCTTGTGTCGCTCCTTCTTCGGGTATTGGCGCGACGCCGTGATCGGCGCTGAGCGCCACCACGTAATTTCCCGCGCCCACCGTTTGATCGAGGTGCGCAAAGAGTTCGCCAAGCTGCTGATCCAACTGCGAGAGGGTGTCTTGCACCTCATGGCTGTAAGGCCCAAGCGCGTGGCCGATGGAATCGAGCGACGAAAAACTGATTCCTAGAAAATCGATTCCTCCTCTCTTTCCCAGATTCATCGCATCTGCGGTGGCTTCCGCCATCTTCACAAGATACGCGCTTGAAAACGGAGTGACATCCCACTGCGAATAAAATGCCGGCCCCGGTCCAGTGGCTTTATTTCCATCGATCGCGTGGGGAAACGATTCGTTCCATCCCGGAATTGTCTGGCGCCCATTTGGGGTGACAGTGAAAACAAACTTTTCGTCCGGCGGCACTGGCGTCCAGGACTCGCCGAATTCGGCGGCCACCGGATGCGCTTTCACGAATGCGGCAATCGCATCTGAATGCGAGTACGCGGATGAAGTCACCCACGCACCGGTTGATACGTCAAACCACGTAACCGCGTCCGCTTTGTGGCCGCCAAGCATAATGGCGGCGCGCGCCTTCATCGAAAACGAAATTGCGTGTACCGGCTGCGCGGATTGGTCGCGCAGTTCGTCGGCGAGCGCCGGAGCTTCGAGGCGCCACGCGGAGTCTCCGCCTTTGGCTTGCGCGTCGTAGGCTGTATTGGTGATTTTAGGATCGGCGGTACAAGTCACAGATTTATGATTTGATGCGTCGTACCAGCCGTTGCCAATAATTCCATGCGCCGATGGCAGCCTCCCCGTCGAAATTGTCGCGTGCCCCGCGCACGTCACCGTATTCAAGTATGGATACCTCGCATTGCGGAACCACGCCCCTTCATTCACCAGCCGCGCCAAACCCGCCGTCCATTGGGAGTGAAAATTCGTCACATAATCCGCGCGCATCTGATCCACAACCAGCAGCACCACCAGTTTCGGATGCGACGCCCGCGCAGGCCGCGCCTGCGGAGCGATCGCGCGCCCTCCCAATAAGCACAGCAGCAACGCGCAACACAAAATTCGAAAACAGCGGCCCATCATTCGTCCTCCAAAATTTCCAAACACAAATCTTAGCACGTCAATTCGATGCATTCGGCGCCCAGTTTGCCCGTTTCTTCGCTCCGCTTCCTCTGTGTTAGGATAGCTTTCCGATGCCCGCCGTAGAAAAATCCCAACTCATGTCGGCCACTGAAATTGACCGCACTTTGCAGCGGCTGGCGCATGAAATTGTCGAACGCAGCGGCGGCGCCCTCAATCTCGGTTTGATCGGCATCCGCAGGCGCGGTGTTCCCCTCGCGCAGCGAATCGCGCGCGCCATGCGCGATATTGATGGAGTCGAAGTGCCCGTCGGCACGCTCGATATCACGCTCTATCGCGATGATCTTTCCACTGTCGCCACTCAGCCGGTTCTGCAATCCAGCGAAATTGCCTTTTCAGTGGACGACAAAAATCTTATCGTCGTCGACGACGTTCTTTACACCGGCCGCACCGCGCGCGCCGCGATGAACGCTCTCTTCGATCTCGGCCGCCCTCGCAGCGTTACGCTCTGCGTCCTGATCGACCGCGGCCATCGCGAGCTGCCCATCGAAGCCAGCTACGTAGGCCGCATGGTGCAAACAACCGCTCGAGAAATTATCGAAGTTCGGCTCCGGGAAGTGGATAATAATGAAGAGCGCGTCATGCTCGTTGAGCGCACCGAATGAACGCCGCCGCCGCGCAGAAGCTCGCCGGCGCGGAGCCGGCCAGCGCACTTCGGCGCGGCGGAAATTTTATCGAGGGAGCGCGTGCCGCATCGGCTTCATGATTTGTTGGCGCTCGAGCCTCTTACGGCTGAGCAAATTACTTTTCTCCTCGATCAAGCCGCCACTTTTCAAAGTATTCAAAAGCATCCGCTGAAAAAACTGGCCACGCTGCGCGGAAAAACTGTCGCTCTAGCATTCTTCGAGCCTTCCACTCGCACCCGCATCAGTTTCGCCACCGCAGCTTCGCGCCTCGGCGCAGACAGCATGAACTTGCAGGCCGAATCTTCCAGCCTGAAAAAAGGCGAGTCGCTTCTCGATACCATTCACACTCTCGATGCGATGAAGCCCGATTGCATCGTGATGCGCCACAGCTCCTCTGGCGCCGCAGATTTTGTCGCGCGAAATCTTGAAATTCCGGTGATCAATGCCGGTGATGGCACGCACGAACATCCCACGCAGGGTCTTCTCGATGCGCTCACGATTCGCGACCGCCTCGGCTCGATCGAAAATTTGAACGTCACAATTCTCGGCGACATCCAGCACAGCCGCGTCGCTCGCTCCAATATTCACGCGCTCACAAAATTTGGCTGCCGCATCACTCTCTGCGGTCCAGCGATGTGGCTGCCGCGCGAACTCGATTACATCGCGGGACCCGATGCGCAAATTCGCCGCGTCACTCGTATCGAAGAAGCTCTCACCGACGCTGATGTCGTCATCACGCTTCGCGTGCAGCAGGAACGCATGAACGAGCCCGCGCTTCCCTCCGACGAATACGTGATGCTCTATCAACTCACCTCCGAACGCCTCGCGCTCGCGCGCCCCGGTGCGCTCGTGCTTGCATCCCGGCCCCATGATTCGCGGACTCGAAATCGATCCGGCGGTTGCGGACGGCCCGCAGTCCTGCGTTCTCGAGCAAGTCACCAACGGAATCGCCGTTCGCATGGCGCTGCTCTTCCTGATGATTGGAATCGTGCCGGATGCTCCGCCACCGGCCGCGCCTGAAAATTCAGCCACCGAATCCGGCGTCGCTCAGAAGGACCCATCGCATGCTGCGGATTAGCAACGGCCGGGTAATCGATCCCGCGAATAACACCGACGCGTCTGCTCGACGTCTTGCTCGATGGCGACCGCATCGCCATCAGTCGGTGCGCCCGAAGAAATCTCTCGCGCCATCACAAATAAAAACCAGAAATGCGAAACTTTTGACGCATCAGGCCTGATCGTCGCTCCCGGCTTCATCGATTTGCATTGCCACCTCCGCGAACCCGGCGGCGAATCTTCCGAAACAATCGAGACCGGCACCCGCGCCGCAGCCGCGGGCGGATTCACAGCAGTCTGCTGCATGCCCAACACTCGCCCGGTGAACGACAACGCCAGCGTCACTCGCAGCATCGTCGAACGCGCAGCGGATCGCGGCGCCGTTCGCGTTTGGCCCATCGGCGCCTGCTCGCAAGGCAGCAAGGGTGAAGCCCTCGCCGAAATTGCCGCCATGCAAAAAGCAGGCATCGTCGCCGTAAGCGATGATGGCAAACCCGTCGCCTCCGCAAAATTAATGCGGCAAGTGATGGACTACTGCAATTCGCTCGGCCTGCCCGTGATCGATCATTGCGAAGACGTTTCTCTCGCTGCCGGCGCCGTGATGCGCGAAGGAAATAATTCCGTGCGTCTCGGCCTGCGCGGCATGCCCGCCGCTGCCGAATCCGTTTGCGTTTCGCGCGACGTGCAAGTCGCGCAACTCACCAGCGCGCGCCTCCACATCGCGCATCTTTCCGCGAAAGCCTCTCTCGATCTCGTGCGTGCCGCAAAAGAACGCGGCCTCGGAGTGACTTGCGAAGTCACTCCGCACCACTTCACGCTCATCGACGAAGACGTCATCTACGATTCAAATTTCAAAATGAATCCGCCGCTGGCTTCCCGCGAAGATCGTGACGCGCTTCTCGCCGGTCTCGCCGATGGCACTGTCGACGCCATCGCCACCGATCACGCTCCTCACGAGCCCGCCAGCAAAGCAGTGGAGTTCGACAAAGCTCCATTCGGCATCACCGGTTTCGAATCCGCGCTCGCTCTCGCGCTCGAACAGCTCTATCACACCGGCCGCATTTCGCTGAATCGCCTCGTGGAATTATTCACGTCCGGCCCCGCGCGCGTTCTCGGGAATGAAGCGCACTCTCTGCCGCGGATCAGCCCTCCGATCTCACGCTTTTCTCGCTCGACCACCCTGGACGTTTCGCGCCGCTGATTCCGCCAGCAAATCGCGCAACACTCCATTTGACGGCCGCGAATTTCGCGGCGCTCCAATCGCCACGATCGTCGCGGGCCGCATCGTTTATCAACGCGCCCTCGCCCGCGAAGCCGCCAATCGTTAGCCACAAATAAAAAAGGCGGCGCCAAAAAAAGCACGCCGCCCGGGTCCACAAATCCTGAAAAATATTTATTGGCCGCGCTTCCTGCCGGCGGCTGTTGATTTTCCGACGATGGCGGCACCATGTTGTTCGACCGGAAGTAGCCGATCAAATTTCCGTATTCTTCGTTGTTGTGAATCACATTTCGCAACAGTCCCGCAACTCGCAGCACAGGCCTTCCCGGTCCGCGTCCCTGAGCCGTCGGCGGCGTCACCATCTGCATCGCAGTCGCATCCGTCAACGATTCATACAGCGGCGCGCAATAATCCACCGCCGCCTGAATCGCCGCGGTCAAGCTGCGCCTTCGTCTGCGGCGTTTTTTCGTACTGGATTGTCTGCGGGTCTGCTTCGCCTTTAATCGCAGCACAGAAATAATAATTCGCGTCGATGATGTGCCCCATCAGCCCTGCGAATGTCCGCGTCTCCGGCTGCGTCCCCAATTTCGCCGAATATTTTTCTTCCGGCATTTCCTGCGCTGACTTGATCAGATAGCCCGCATTCGTTTTGAATTGATTCTTCACATATGTCGCCAGCGGATCAGCCGGAGGCGGCATTTGTTGCCCGCTCGCGGCCTGCCCTGCGCCCGCAGCTTGTCCCTTGATGCCGCCGCTTGCCCCGAACCTTGACCTCCGCCTGCCCCAGCCGATTGCGCCATCGCAGGCAGCGATGCGAATCCCAGCACCAAAACACCAAGCAATAGCTTTTTCATCGCACTTCTCCTTTTTCTTTCGGAAGCCACTCGCGACACTAAATCCGCATGCCGCAAGTAAATGTAATGAGAATGTCGCGCAAGCGATTCCATCTCAATATCGCAGCGCACGCATAAAACTCAATCGCTCACACCACCACCGATTCCTGATACTCGCCAAACACCCGCCGCATCGCGTCCGAAATTTCTCCCACCGTCGCGTACGCTTCCACGGCTGCGCAAATCGCAGGCATCAAGTTCGCATCAGCAGAAGCCGCGCGCCGCTGCAACTTCTGCTAGCGCGCTATTCACTCGCGCTCGCATCGCGCCGCGCACGCAGCGCTTGCACCCGCGCGATCTGCTCGCGTTCCACTTCCGGATCGATGCGCATCGTCGGAATCGGCCGCGATTCTTCCGTCTGAAATCGATTCACTCCCACGACGATTTGTTCGCCGCTTTTCAATCGCGCGCTGCTGATCGTATGCCGCCTTCTGAATTTCGCCCTGCACGTAGCCCGCTTCGATCGCGCGAAACATCCCGCCCATCGCATCAATTCGCGCGATGTATTCGCGCGCGCCCGTCTCGATCTCGCTCGGTGAGATTTTCAATCGCGTAGGATCCGCCCACGCGGATCGGCCGTATTCGTCACGCCCGTTTCATGCGCGATGATCTGTTGCGTGCGCAGGGCCAGCAGCGCCGCATCTTCGGTCGGCAGCGCCAGCGCTTCGTCCAGTCCATTCGTATGCAGCGACTGGCACCCGCCCAGCACCGCCGCAAGCGCCTGCATCGCCACGCGCACAATATTATTTTCCGGCTGCTGCGCGGTGAGCGACGAGCCCGCCGTCTGCGCGTGAAATCGCAAAGTGTGCGAACGCGGATCGCGCGCCCCGAATCGTTCCTTCATGATGTGCGCCCACAGCCGCCGCGCCGCGCGATACTTCGCGATTTCTTCGAGCACGTCGTTGTGCGCGTTGAAGAAAAACGAAAGCTGCGGCGCAAAATCATCCACGGCCAATCCCGCGCGCACCGCCGCATCCACGTATGCGATTGCGTCGGCCAGCGTGAACGCTACTTCCTGCACCGCCGTCGATCCCGCCTCGCGAATGTGATACCCCGAAATCGAAATCGTATTCCATCGCGGCAGTTCGTCGTGGCACCACGCAAAAATATCCGTCACGATGCGCATCGCTGGCGCCACCGGATAAATGTATGTTCCGCGCGCGATGTATTCCTTCAGCACATCGTTCTGCACCGTGCCGGAAAGTTTTCGCGGATCGCCGCCCTGTTTCTTCGCCACCGCCACATACAGCGCCAGCAAAATCGCCGCCGTCGCATTGATCGTCATCGAAGTCGAAACGCGCTCCAGCGGAATCCCATCGAACAGCCGCTCCATGTCTTCCAGCGAATCGATCGCCACTCCGACTTTTCCCACTTCGCCCTGCGCCAGCGCGTGATCCGAATCCAGCCCAATTTGCGTGGGCAAATCGAACGCTACCGAAAGTCCCGCTTGCCCGCGGCTCAGCAAATAGCGATAGCGCTTGTTCGATTCTGCCGCCGTCCCGAATCCCGCATACTGCCGCATCGTCCACAATCGGCCGCGATACATCGTCGGATAAATTCCGCGCGTGTAAGGAAATTCGCCCGGAAATCCCAGCGAAGCTTCCGCATCCCATCCCGCGGGCTCTTCGGAATAAAGCTGATCAGCTCCATTCCCGATAGCGTAGCGAATCGCTTTTGCGACTCCTTGTTCGCGGAGCCGTTTGTTTTTTTATCTTTGGGATTTGAACTACTCATGTCTATTTTCAATGCCGCCTATCGCACCCGTCGCGCGCTCAAAAAAGACGTCACCGAAAAAAATATCATCATCACTGCGTATGCCAGCGGCAGTGCAATCGTCCAATGGGACACTCCAGCGCGCCACGATCGCACTGCGGAAGTAATTGACGCCAATGCGAACACCGCAAAAATCGCGCCCGTAGCTTCGTGGAAACAATTGCCGCATCGCCCGCCACAGCGTGCGGAAAAATCCGCGGGGCGCGGCTTGCTTGCAGGGGTAGCGATGCCACCTGTACTCACGGCCAAATTGTAATACACCAAAGGACAGGTCGCCTGCTGTAGCTTGGTTGAGCACGCGCTCGCACACGAATTCATCTCACTCCTTGTCAGCGCTCTCGCCTCCCTCTACAATTTATCGAATAGGGGTTTCTGGAGGTGGGCTTGCAACTCGACGATCATCTTCGACAACTGCTCCGCGAACTCGGCCACGCAATCAACGACACCGTTGCAGATTCAGAACGCATCAATGGCGCCATCGGTGAAGTACGATCCGCCGGTTACGACATCGTGCTGAAACTTGATGCGACGATCGGTCTCGTGAAACGCGATTCGCGTCCGGCGCGCCTGAATTCTCTCGACCGGCGCTTTCTCGAATCCATTCACATTCAAGTGGATTCCGAAGCCACGCTCGAAGAAGAAACTGTTTCCGCTCCAAATTCGATCTCACCCCGCAGGACATTCGCTTTCTGAAATCACTGAAGATCTCTCTTGAAGACTCCCACTAAATTTCGCGCGCGAATTTTCGCTGCAGGCCTTTTCGGCGCGGCGATTGCGATGTACACGTTTTCGCTGACCATCGCGAACGCCGCGACACAGCAGGCCGAGCCGCAAACTGCTCAGTCGCAGCCAAAGTTGCAACCGCCATCACCCAAAGGAAAAATTCTCGAATTCAAAGGCATCGTAATGACCTTTAGCACGGCCTCGATCACTTTTCGCAGCCAGTCCAACGAGCGCATCATTCAATCCTTTTCTTACACGCCGAAATTGCATGACAAAGTTGTCGCGCTCATGCAAAAGGGCGGCTACCAAAATGGCGACAAGGTCACGATAAAGTACGCTGCGGATACAACGGTCGCACAATGGAAATTTCCGGCAAGCCCAGCAAGCCAAAACATTTCTAAGCTCAAATGATTCGCGAGCCCGCCGTCGCCGGTCAATTTTATCCCGGTGAAAAACGCGAACTCGAATCAAGTCTTCAACAAATTCTTCTACGCCCACGCAGAAATCTCCATCACGCAAGACAAAAAGCAATCGCCTGCATGGTCCCACACGCCGCATATTTTTATTCTGGCGCTGTCGCAGGCGCAGTTTTTTCCCAGCTCGAAATTCCGCAACGCTAGTTCTGGTAATCGGCCCGCGCCATGCTCCTCGCGGAGCCAATCTCGCCATCAACACCACGGATCGTGGAAAACTCCGCTAGGCCTAGCCGAAATCGATTCCGAATTCGCCCGCTCGACTCGTCGCCGCATTTCCGCAGACTCGAAGACGACGACGCTCGCCCACCGCACCGAACATTCGCTCGAAGTCGAAATCCCGTTCTTGCAGATATCTCGTTCCAAACTTCCGCTTCGTCCCCTCGCTCTCGGCACAATTAATTTCGATACCCTCAACCGCGCTGGGCCACGCCATCGCCGCCGTAATCTCAAAAATGAGCGAGCCCGTCCTAATCGTCACCAGCTCAGACATGAACCACTACGAGTCCGACGCCATCACCCGCGAAAAAGATCATCTCGCCATCGAAAAATTACTCGCATTCGATCCTCAGCGGACTCTACGAAGTGGTTCGCCGCGAAAAAATCACCATGTGCGGCATCGGCCCCGCCGTCACGACGCTCACAGCCGCCCTCACACTCGGCGCCACGCAAATCCGAATTAATCCGCTACGCAACTTCAGCCGACGTCTCGAACGATCGCGAAGAAGTAGTCGGCTACGCAGGAATGATTTTCCGAGAGAAATACATAGACAACTCTCTCTGAGCTTTTTCCAGGATTCGAACGCGCTGGATATTGCTGTTGCCGTTGCTGTTTCTGTCGCTGTTTCTGTTGCCGTTGCCGTTGCCGTTGCCGTTGCCGTTGCCGTTGCCGTTGCCGTTGCTGTTGCCGTTGCTGTTGCTGTTGCTGTTTCTGTTGCTGTTTCTGTTGCTGTTTCTGTTGCTGTTTCTGTTGCTGTTTCTGTTGCTGTTTCTGTTGCCGTTGCCGTCGCTTCCGCCTTTTCCGTCCTGCGGCCTGTAGGGCCGCACGCTAAACGCCAGCCCAGGCCCCGCAGGGCCTGGGTAATCTTATAAAAAAATCAGGTTTTTCCGGAGCGCCGTAGGCGCGGCACTAAACCAAGGTGTTCGCCGCAAATCAAAACTGCGCAAGATACTGGATTTCGAAATTGAAAATAAATTTCGAAAGCGGAGGAAACTGGATCTCTTCAAAACAAACTCAAAAACCCGATTCTTCGTATCAGGGCACGAGTTCCACTCGTGCCGATATCGCTGCCCTCAATATTTTTCTCTCTCTTTAATCTTACGGATCGCATCTCACCGATGCGGCGTAGGCCCCGATCCATGCGGTGTAGGCGCAGGCGCCGAAGCACGCGGAGCAGGAGCCGGCGCTGAATTATGCGGAGCCACCGGGCCCGGCGCAGGCCGCGATGGCGCAGCCGAATGCGATCCAGATTCTCGCGGCGCAGAATTTCCCGCAGATCCGCTCTCGCCTCTCGCTCCAGAACTCGCCGACCCCGTCGCCCCACGCATAGGCCGCGAAGTTTCTCCCTCCTGCTCTCCGCTCTGAGCTCCAGCCGCAGAATTCTGCGCCGCCGTCGAAGCCGCCGCAGCAAACGCCCCCGGAGGTCCAAATTGTGGCCTCATCGCAATCGGCCTCTCACTGTTCGGCTCTTCCTCGTTTCGCGTAGTTCTCGAGTCGCGCGTCGCACCTCGCTATCGCCACGCGGATCTCGTCTTTCCGCGCGGTTCGCCATTCACATACGTCTTCGTCCCCGGGTCATACACAATTGTTTTCCCGCCGCTGGCCGTTCCCTCTTCGCGAGGACGATGGCGCTGGCGGCCGCGCCGAAATAACAATCGGCGACGAACTTGTCCCGCCAGGAATTCCGCATGCCCGTTCCGCGCTCCGATCGAATCACTCCATTCGCTGTTCTTCGGTTCCCGTCACGTATCCCGCCGTTCCATCCGGACGCCGCGCACTCGCAAAACTTCCCCGCGGCACCCACGCCGTTTTTCCTTCCGCCTTAATCCAATCCACCGCGCCAGGATTAAATCTCCTCACGGGGTTCGGTGACCACGCCCATCCGTGCGTCGTATAAAACCATTTCCCGTAGTGATACGGCAGCCAGCCCCACGGCTCCGCGCTGATCCACGTCCATCCCAAATGTCGGTAGTAGCGCCACGAGTCCAATCCAAACGGCATCCACCGCGCCGAAACTCCATACGGAATCCAGCACGCTCCGCATCCCGCAATATTTCCCCAATATCCGTAAGCGGAAAGATCCGCTGCCGCATCGTAAAATTCTGGCTGATCCGAAGCCACATACGGTTCCGCCGCCGCATATCCCGCCGCCAGCATCCGATCGCGATCTGCAGACCACGTATCGAAATCATCCGCTTCCGGACTCGCCTCCACATCCGTTTGTCCATCCGCGCTGAGGTGCAGCATGTTTCCCGCGCTCAGCGGATTACATTTCCCGCCGCCGCTGATTTGCAAATTTCCATTCAGCACCGTCACCCAGCTATTTCCATCAGCCGCATCTACGCGAAAACTCTGCGCCGGTCGGGACTTCCACATCAATGTCGGCGTCACCACTCGAAAACTTTCGCCGCCGATTAATTCTGTCCAACCAGAATCGCTGTGCCGGACAAAATTCAACTTTCGTCGACGGCTCTTCCGCCAGCCACCGAAATTCCGTCAGTTCCGCTGTCGAACTCTGCGCCAGCCGCAATATCGATCCATCATCAAACTGAATTTCCGCGCGCCCATCTTCCGTGCGCATTTGTACCTTCTTCCATCGGCAGATTCATTTGCGCGTCCTGCCAGTCCGCGCCCGGACGTTCCACCTGCGCTTCGGCCATAGAAAAAACTCAGCCGCGCCACGCTCAC
Source organism: uncultured Acidobacteriota bacterium (assembly GCA_963721845.1). Classification (GTDB taxonomy): domain Bacteria; phylum Acidobacteriota; class Terriglobia; order Acidiferrales; family UBA7541; genus DASTCZ01. The sequence goes on from CAVRKW010000002.1 coordinate 165,613, forward strand.
ATTTTCTGGATTATCGGGAACAACCGGGCGCGGAGTCGTCCGCTTCTTGCCCGCGCGCGGACGGAATCGCAGAAAATGCAAAAATCAACATCGAAAGGAAAATCACGACCTGACGGAAACGAAGGCGCTTCATAACGCCCTCCCTGGGGAGCGTCCCCTGCTTCACTTAGATAGATGCCCGCGGGGACCCCGCGTTTCGTCGAACTTGCCCGCGAATGTAAGCGATTACTTACAATCGCCCTGATTTATCAAACGCAGTTGCGCAGCTCGTCTAGTGCTTGATCGGCCCTGCCGAGCTCGACGGCGGCGCCGCTCATGCGATGCAGAACCCGCCGGTGCTCGCAGGCGCAGCCGTTCCGTGCGCTGCTCCTGTCATAACCGATCCTGAGTTTCCGCTCGTTCTCACGGGCGTAACTCCCGCATTCCGCGCCGCCCGCTCCGACTCTCGCGAACGTGCTCGGCGCGCGCATCACCGGCATCGGCGCTGAACGCGGAGCCATCGCCGTCGGTCGTCCTGCCGGTCCATTCAACTTCGCTTGCGCTCCATTATTCGTGCTCGCCGTTCCCTGCGAACTCGCTGCAATCGCCGTGCTCATTGGCCGTCACCGGCGCGCGTCCCGTCACTGTCACTCCGTTCGCCGCCAATGTCGACGCATGCAGGCGCGCTTTGCGAAAACGATCCCGCTGGCGCCGGCATCATTTTCAATGTCGATCCCGGAGTCAGTTGTCCTCGCTGTCCTGCCACGATCACGCCGTTCGAAGCGCCGCCGGCAAACACAACCTGCACCGGCCCGCTCGGTCCTGCCTTAACTTTTCCAGGATTCGTCGGAGGCGCGATCGCGGCGTCCATCCCACTTGATTTCCCACGGTCACGAAATTCGCTGTCGCTCCATGAAACGTTCCCAAGATTTTGCGGAACCCAAAACCATCCGCCGCCCGCCAAATTCACCCATCCGCCATAGTGATACGGCAGCCATCCCCACGGTTCAAAACTCGTCCACATCCATCCCATTCCCGGATCGCCCATCATCCACGGCCCATTGCCAAACGGCATCCAGCCTGCGCCCATTCCATACGGCTGCCACACCATTCCGTAACCCGGCATGTTGTACCAGAGCCCGTAGTTATAAAGATCAGCCCACGTTGTACGAATAATTTTGCTGCGAGACATATTGGCTCGCGTTTGATTGCGAAGTTCTGCTCCGCCTTGTCGCGATCCGTCACCCACTTGTCAAATGCATCCGCTTCCGGACTCGCGTCCACGCTCAGCGCGCTCGACGCGCCGCCAGCATGCAGCGTCTTTCCGCTTTCAACTTCCTTCGTGGTTTGTCCGCTGGCCACTTCAACTTTTCCGTGAAACACGGTCACCCAATTTTGCGATTCCGTTGCGTCCACTCGAAAACGCCCGTTGCGCGGCACCGTCACATCCACGTTTCCCGCCGCCACCGAAAGTTCATCGTTATGCGACAGATTCGCCGTAGTGATAATCGTTCCCTCATCCAGTTTCAGCCGCGTCACTTTACGCCCATCAATCATGCTCAACTCGGTGAAGTCCATTTGAGTATTCTGGGCCAGCCGAATTACCAATCCTGTTTCGAATTCCACTTCCGCGTATCCCGCGTCTGTCCTCAGCGAAAAATCCTGCTGAATCGGCTGGTTCATCATCGCGCGTTGCCACGTCGCCCCCGCGCGCTGATACGCCACGTCGCCTTCCACAAAGCTCAGCCGCACCATCTCGCGCATGGCTCACTTCATCAGCGCGCGCCGCCGGCGCCGCTACACCACACAATTGCCATCGCAACAAATAAAATCACAAATAGGTAGGAAGCCTTACGGTGCATCTGACACCCCCTGAGGAACTCCTGCGGACAACCGCGCTCTGCCTGTAGCTCGTCACATCCCGCGCCGCGCGGGCAACTCGAAACCCAACCAGTCTTCTGAAGTAATCCCTAGCGTTCTAGAATGCTGCTCCCTATCCGCCAGTATGTCAAGCCAACTCAGTTTCCGCCGTCTAACCAATTGCGTACGACCCCCCGGACCACAACGGAGCGATCTCGGGAATCCCCCCAAATCCCACTTGACAAATATTATCCCCCATGTAATCTTATGAACGGAGCATCTCCGCGCCCGAACCCTACGGTTCGGGCGTTTTCTTTTGTGGCACAGGCTCTCAGCCTGTGCGCCGTTGCCGTTGCTTCTGACTTGACGGGGTGCCGCACCCCTACGCTTTTGGGTGCGGTTCTTGACCCTGTTTTTGACCCAGTTTCGTCTTTTTCTTTGCCCTTTCCGGGTGCCCCACGTTTCGTCCGGCCAGTCCGGACGAAACCTGGGACCGATCACACAACTAAGCGGAGCATTCCAATGTCAAAACGCACCAAAGTAACCCGGTTCAACAACTCGACCCATGATCCGAATGTAGTCCCAAAATCACCAAAAACACACCCGAAAACGCACTTAACTCCTTTCCTTTCAACAACTTTTTAGTAATAGTACTAGGTATCCCCAACAGAATCATCACTTTACAAAAACAACCCCCTAGGGGGTCAAAGGAGAATCTATGTCCATAAGCCGTGCAAAATCATCAACTTCCAAGAATTCAACCCGCGTTCGCACCATCCACCAACCCTTCCCACAAGACCATCTCTGCCGCTTCCTCCTGTCAGGTAACCGGCGCTGCCAACGCGTCCGCGGCTGCACCGGTTCAGGTCTCTGCATCCTCCACGATCGCCAACTCATGCAGCTTCGCGACGCCGAATCTATGTCCTTGGGCGATGCAGCTCTAGGCAAAGTCACCGATTTCAACTCCGCTATCGCCATCCACGCAGTCCTTTCGCGAGTCGTAATCCTCGGCCTACAACGCCGCTACACCACCAAAGAAGTCTCTGTCTTCACCTATGCCATTCAATCCCTCCGCCAAACACTCGACGAAGCCGCCTACGAAATCCGCCACCACCTCGGCCACGACTCCCGCGACCACTACGTCGGCCAAGCCATCGCCAAAGAACCCTCTCTCCGCCAACCCCGCCAGCGCACGCCGAAAGCCCCAGTTCCCGCTCCATACGTAAAAACTCCCGATGGAACGTCCGTAATCATCGATCCCGATGACATCGCCGACGTAATGAACAACAACCACATCTTCTCTCAAGCCCGCGAAAGCGTAGATAATTTGTTGAACCTATCCACATCCGCGCACCCCGTCGTAGGGGTAGGGCTTGCCCTACCCACCGCCGCAAGAACAAATTGCCCACCAATCACAAACTCACAATCGCCAGAAATCCCTTCACCATCCGACGATGAAATCCTCGAACAAAATCCAATCCCCACCACCGAACCCCCACAACCATCCCTCGCGCAAGATCTCAACGACGACTCCATCCCCTACACCCACATGCAAACCTACGGCGGAATCTCCATCCCCCTCCAAGGACGCCTCCACGGCGGCGCCCCTGAAATCAAACACTCATCCACAACCGAACCCACTCCGCGCCCGGTGAAATTTTTCCGCGCGCGAAAACCAAATCGCTAATCGCGCGAATTGCGAACGCACGTCGCTCGAATTCCATGAAGGGTTGGTGACATCATCCTCCGTCAAACTGAAACGAACTCATCGCCGCAACGTAATAAGTGTGTGCATCGTTCGCAATTCATACTCTCGGAGCAAAATCGATGAACCTTCATCATCCAGTCATGTTGCGCGTAGCATTTTTCGCATTTCTTTTTTGCGCGATCGCACCTGCGGCGCGTAGCCAATCTTCACCCGCAGGCTCTGCTACACCGCAAGACAGCTGCGCTAAATTGAGCGCACGCGATTGCGCAACTCTCGCACTCAACGCCATGGGTGGCCGCGAACGTCTCGAAGCGCTCAAAAATATCCGCACGGAAACTGTTGTTCACACCGAACTCATGGAGCAGTCTTACCGCCAGGATCCATTCATCACCGCGTATGGCCGCAGGCACGACCTTCTCGATCTCGCAGGCCAGCGCCTCTTGCGCAATTCGCAGAACACCTGGCCCGAATCCGATCTCGGCCAATCGGAAAGTCAGTTGACACTGGCAGTTGGTCTAAACGGGGGCGCCTATCGCGGAAAAACTGCGGATCGCCCCTGCTCCGTGGGAGATATCGATAATCTGCGCCAAGCGCTAGCTCTCGGGCCAGCGCGGCTGATGCTCACGGCGCTGCAATCCTCTGATCTGCATTTCGATAAACCGGAAACACTTCGTTCCACTTTGCACGCGGTTCTCGCGTTCACTTGGGAAAAAGTTCCCGTAAAAATTCTGATCAATTCATTCAACCATCTGCCCGATGCCGTTGAGACCGTGCAGGCATTCCATGATTTCTGGACGTATTGGGGCGACGTTCGCCAGCGAATTTATTTCGATAACTGGATGCTCATCCACGGAGTCGTCTATCCCACAAACGCAATCGAAGAACGCAACGGCGCGATTTGGCAGTCGTCGCAATCGGTGAATGTGGAATTCAACGTTGCGGTCGATGAAAAACTTTTCGCGATCGATGAAAAAGTCGCGCAACAAAGCGTTCACTCCACTTTTTTCGCGATGTCGCCTTTCCACCCGGACGCACCGAACTCTCTCGCGCCCGGCGTGGATTTATTTCTGGGGCCGTGGAATGCCACGATCATTCAGCAGAATGATGGAATTGTGATTCTCGAATCTCCGATGTCTGGTATTTATACGCAAGGAGTGATCGATAAAGCGAAAGAGATGCATCCCGGCGCGCAAATAAAAGCCGTTCTCTCCACCTCCGATTCCTGGCCGCACGTCGCGGGAGTGCGCCAGGCCGTTACGGATGCGCTGCCCGTTTACATTCTCGATTTGAATCGCCCGCTGCTCGATCGCTTCGTCAGCGAACCGCGCACTCTCAATCCCGATTCGCTAAGCCAGTCGCCGAAAAAACCCGATTGGAAAATTGTTTCAGGAAAAACAATCGTCGGAGCAGGCGACAATCGAGTTGAACTCTATCCCCTTCGGGGCGCTGGCACCGAGCGCCAGTACATGGTTTATTTCCCGGCGCATAAAATTCTCTACGCCAGCGACACGCTCGTCATCAATCGCGATGGTTCTCTTTACGATCCGGAATTAACCTACGAAGTTGTGCAGGCTGTGAAACGCGAAGGTCTCGATGTAACCACCGTTTTCGCAATGCATCAGGCGCCGGTTCCCTGGACGCAAGTGATTGGGCTCATCGAAAAAGCGCAACAACCCGCCGCCGCACCCGCCACATCAGGCTCGAACAATTCGCCGGCGCATTCTGATTTTTCAAACGGAAAGCGCTGAGATGAAATCAGCGATGGTCGTGACAATTTCTTATTGCTAAGACGTTTTGCCTTTGCATTCTGTATGCGCGCAGGTGCAATCGATGTCCGGCGTTTTTTCCATCGCTTCACACTGCGTGCTGCAATATTTTCCCGACGATGTCATGCACGAACAAACGGGATGAGCGCATTTCTCGGCCTTCGAATTCGACATTTTATTTTCTCCTGGGTTTTTATGAATCGCGAGCGATTCGAGGAGTCAGATTACGGGAAGGGGAAGAACGCGACTGTCCAATAAAGCACACCGATGAAATGTCGCATTACAAGATCGGGGAATTTAGTTTACTGAAATAAGTCGCGACAATCTCAACGCGATCAACGCCCGCGAAGTTTCAGAATTTGTTCCGGTGTCAAATTTTTCATTCCCAAGTCTTGCAGATTGCGGAGGTAAGCTTCGTCAACTCCGTGCACCCACAATTCGGAAAGCTCTTCCGCCGTGAAGTGATATCCCATGCGCGTGCTCTGGCTCACAAACGAAGCAGGAACACCGTGCGTGCGCAATTCCGTCATCTCTTCGACTTGCGCTTTCGGATCCGCGTTTTTTATTTCCTTCACGTAGGAAGGTTCCACGCCATGCGTCCGCAGGTCGCAAATTTGTTCGATCGAAAGATTTGCGTCCACCGATTTCATTTCCTTGTAGTAATCCGCCTCCACGCCATGCGTACGCAACTCGGAAATTTCTTCGGCAGTTAGTTTGCTGTCTGCTGCCTGGATTTCCTTGAGATAATTCGGTTCCACGCCGTGAGTGCGCAGGTCGCAGATTTCGTCGATCGACATTTTGCTTCCGTTCGCGCGAATTTCCTTCAAGAACTCCGGTTCCACGCCGTGCGTTCGCAGCTCGTCGATCTCATCGGTCGATAGTTTCGGATCGGCTTCGTGGACGCGTTTCAAGTACGAAGCCTCCACGCCGTGAGTCCGCAGGCTGGTGATGTCGTCGATCGAAAGATTTACTCCGCTGGCTTTCATGTCTTTGTAATACTCGGGTTCCACGCCGTGCGTGCGAAGATCGGAAATATCCTCAGCGGAAAGATTTGGATCGGCTTCCAACATGTGCTTTAGATATTCCGGTTCCACTCCGTGTGTGCGCAGTTCGCAGAAATCTTCGGCGTTCAGCTTCGTAAGTCCTGCTTGTCTCGCCTGGCGTATGTAATCGGCGCTGACTCCATGCGATCGCAATTCGCCGAGTTCGCGTGCTTTCAGTTCGAGACCTGTTGCCTTTACATCGCGAGCGAAATCGAGAGTCACGTCAGACATCATCATGGAAACCACATCGTCATCGTCCGGGGTTGGATAGCCCATTTTCACGAGCGCGGAAATGAATTCCGGATTCGGGTTCACCGTAAATGTGCCGGATGCATGGCCGTTTCTGGAGTCGCCTTCGCAGATCAATTCTCCCGCGGCGCGAACATATTCGAATTTGATCGAGCCCGGATGATCGAGCATCGAGAGAGAGAAATCGCGGAGAGTTGAAATCGGCACATCCGTTTCATCGATCCACTGCGTGCCGCCGCGGCGGAAACCGAAACTCAACCGCACTTTGTCCGCGGAATGCGAACGGCTTCGTTCAATCGTCCACTCCGGCGTCCATCCCGGGCCGGACATGTGATCCAATTGCTGTGGGTCGCCGGGAGAATCGATCGTCATCCGGCTCGATACCTGCGCAGACTCCGCCGGCAGAGTGGGAAGTACGGGCTGCACGGATTCAGTCGGTAACACTGATTGCGTCGGAAGTACCGGCAGAACCGATTGAGAACTTTGTGGCAGCGGAGCAAGACGCTTCGCAGTGATCACAACAGCGGGCGCGGCTGGAGAATCTTGCGCAAACGCAATCAAGCCGGGAAGTTGCGTGCCTGCTGCGAGAATCACCAATCCCGCGGCAGCGCAGAGCGCAAGGCGCGTGAACGAAGTGCGCGCTGCGAATTCGCGCTTCGGGCGGAGAAGCATTTCGATGCGGTCGCCGAGACGCGAGGTGCGATGCGCCATACCAGTGGCGAGTAATTCGCGGCGGTGCGCGCCGCACACTTCGAATAATCGCGCAAGAGTTGCCGCGTATTTTCGAGGCGATCCGGAAATTGAAACGGCCCAGTCGTCGCAAGCAATTTCGCGCTCGCGTTCGATTCTGACGAGTGCCCACGCCGCGACGGGATGCAGAATCATCACGGGAGCTGCGATTCGCGCGAGCAAGTTCGTCCAATTGTCGCCGCGCGCAAAATGTGCGAGTTCGTGAAGCAGCACGGCTTCGAGTTCAGACTCGGACATTTCGCGCAGTAATTGTTCCGGCAGAATCACCACGGGATGAAGAAATCCCGCGGCGAGAGGGGAAAAAATTTCGCGCGATGCCAGCAACCACGGCTGTGTTGTCATACGCGCCTGTTGCAAACAGAGTTCGAATTTCTGCGCGGCTTCGCCCGTGACGACGTAAGCGCGACTCCTCACCGCGCGAAGATGCGCGTAGCTCGAAACAACTCGCGCCATCAACAGCACAAATACGGAGAGCCAGATGCGCGAAAATAATTCCGGGCCAATTTCCCGCGCGAAATTCAAACGGCAGAAAGGAATGAGTTTGCTTGGCCGATGTAGCATGCGGAACTTCTGAGCTTGCCAAGCGCGAAGCTGGTGAGAGCGATAGCGAAGCTGACTTGGATGAATTCGTGGAGGCGGCTTCATGAATTGCGGGCGAGTGAGCCTTGAACGCCAGCGCGCACCAGTTTGCGAAGACTGGATTCGCCGATGAATGCCGATGCGGCGCGGACGGTGCGACGGATGCGCTGGCGTGAACGATTGCGGCAACGCAGGAACGATCGCGACGAGCGCCAGCACGGCCCACCACGCGGCGTGGCGCGTGGCGGCATTCACGCGCGGCGTGAATCGCAACGCGATCCAAACAATTGCGGCGGCGGCAAATGCCACGAGCGCTGTATTCAGAATCGCGGCGAGCACGACTCCCGATGCATGATTTATAAAATCGAATGTGGCGATCATTTCCCGCCCTCCGCAATAATATTTCGAATGCGCTTCAATTCTTTTTCGGTGATTTCTTCGTCTTCCAAAAGATTCAGCACCAGCAACTCGGGAGAGTTCGCGAAGAAACGGCTCACAAGATGCCGCACCGCTTTGCGGCTGGCTTGTTCGCGGCCAATCAGCGGGTGATACACAAACGCGCGGCCTTCATCGGATTTGGTGTGGCGCAGATAACCCTTATGCTCGAGGATTCGCATGGTGGTGAGCACGGTGTTGTAAGCCAGCTCGGGCTTATCGCGCAACGCGTCGGCCACGGTGGCAACCGTCGCCGAACCCTTTTCCCAGACGACATTCATCAACCGCAATTCCGCTTCGGTGAGATTCGGAGATTTCTTTCGAGCCAACGGGCCGCTCCTTCAACTAAGCAATTAAGAGTACGAGGACATTTTTACCAGCGAACGAAATGCTTGTCAACTATAAAATTAAGAATTAAACGCCGATGCGAATCTCGCAGTGCGAAGGACCATGCATAGAGGACGCAGGAACGCTTGAAAACGTCACATTCAGCGGCGGGCGCGAGATGGATCTTTCCACGGGCTCAGTGCGGTGTAGCGCGGCGTCGCGGTTACGTTTGCTTTGCTTGCGGCGACTAATTTCCTGCGGACGAGCCAAACGATTGCGGCTTGCACGGAACTCTTTGAGACGCCGATGGATTCGGCTAATTCCTGATAGCTGATTTGGACCGGCTCATTTCTGCGCTGCTGCTCGACGACCAGCCACAAATAGACGAGGAAGCTGGCGGGACGGCGGTCGTGGCCGACGAGGTCGCGCATGAGAACGTCTGTAACGTAGAGATCGAGAGAAGGCATGGCTATACCGACGGTTAATATAGGAATGAGTGGCTGATTGCAAATGAAAATTAAGAGAAGCTATGCTGCGACCCGGCGTGAAGAATTCAATTTCAGGAGGACGGCGCGATGATCCGCGGAATTAAATTTGTGAGCATTCCTGTGAAGAATCAGGATGCTTCGTTGAAATTTTTTACGGAGAAGCTGGGATTCAAAGTGGCGACGGACCAGCCGTTTTCCGAGAAGCAGCGGTGGATTGAACTGCTGATTCCGGGAGCCGACACCGGACTGGTGCTTTTCACCCCCGACGGACATGAAAACCGGATCGGCGGTTTTCAACCGATATCTTTCTGGTGCGACGATGTCTTCGCGACGGCGAAAATAATGAAGAGCAAGGGCGTGGAATTTAAGGCCGAGCCGAAGGCGGAGAGCTGGGGCACGTCTGCGATTTTTAAGGATGTGGATGGAAACATGTTCGTGCTTTCTAGCAGGTGATGCTCGTCCACTGGCGCGGGCTGCGTCGTGCCGATCCGTGCGTTATTTTAAAAGCGCGATTGAGCGAGGAAGGAATTCGCGATGGCGTTTGAATCGAGCGGAACCGGCGCAATTGAATTGATCCGGATTACGATCGCGGATATGCAATTCACCGCGAAGCTGGAGTGGAAGCTGGCGCCGAACACGTGCGCGGCGTTTGTTGCGGCGCTGCCGTTTCGCGGGAAGCTGCTGCAGGCGCGGTGGAGCGGCGAGGCTGCGTGGATCCCGTTGGCGGATTTCGATCTCGGGGTTGGATTGGAAAATGCAACGGGAACTCCTGAGGCTGGGGAGATTTTATTTCATCCGGCGGATCATAGTGAATGCGAAATTTTGATTCCGTACGGAAAATGTGTGTTTCGTTGTAAGGATGGCGAGCTGGCCGGGAATCATTTTCTGACGATCGTAGAGGGAAAGGAACAGTTGGCGAAAGTGGGAGAGCTGGTGCTGCGGCGCGGGAGTCAGGATATTACGTTTTCGCACTACTGATTGTTGGACATCGCGACTTTAGTGCCGCACCTACGGCGCTCCGCCCCGATATAAGGAATCGGGGTGTACAAATCGCAGAAAAACTTTTTTAGGCGGATTTGGTCCCAGGCGTGAACGCCTGGGCTGAAGTTTGGTAGCGGCCGTACCGGCCGCGTGCGTGGAAATCTAGAAATGCGTGGCGATCGATGTTCCGATGGCGGCGCTCCGGCGGAAACCCGAAATGCGAAACGGATCGAACTGCGGATCCCTCGTAAACGGGATTTGGCCCCCGATTCAAAACATCGGGGTGCGAACGGCGCAGATGACGTCCACGGCGTAAAAACAAAACTCCCACGTTCGCCCAAACGTCGTGGGCGAACATGGGGCACCCGGCGTGAACGCCGGGCTGAAGTTTGGCGATTAGGGCGCGGAGTAGGTCGACAGCGCGGTGCTATTTTGCGCCGTGGATTTTTGCGATTAAGGCGCGGGCGTGGGTGCGGGCTACTTCGATTACGCGTGAATCCTCTGAAATTTCCTGCAGCACGGGGAGCAGATTTTCGGGCTCGGGAATAATTTTGTCGTCGTAATCTTTCTGGAGATAACCCAGCTCTTCGCTGAGGCCGAGGCGATCGTGTTTGAGGCGGCGTTCGAGCGTGACGATGTGCTCCTGCTGGCGCGAAAGCCCTTCGAAAAGCTGGTAGAGCTGGTTTGCGGGTTCGTTGGTGGTGTAATTGAATTTCGCTTCGTGAACTTCGGAGCCTTTTTCGTAGCGGAAAGTTTTCTCGCCTAGATTGGCGATTTTGCGATGCACATCGAGATCGGCATCGCGGAAATTATGGAGTTGCGCCGCCAGCGCGAATATTTTTTCGCGGAGAGCGTCGCTGACATCGAACGGCTGCGGCGAAGCCTCTTCAGCGAGTTGCCGGATGTCGAATGAACTTTTTCCAGCTTGCGAAATTTTGAGCTCGACGAATTCGGGCGTGCTGGCTTTGAAGACCTTGCGATACGTAATTACCGCGTCGTCGCCAGCGGCAAAAGCGATCGCAGCAGAGAAAATAAACAACGCTGCGACGGAGGCGACAACTCGGAAGCGTGAGTTCATCGTGCGGATAAGACGCGCGGCGCGCGCGAAGTGTTGCGCTTGGAAATTGTGGATGGAATCGCGGCCGCGCGGATTGCGGTGGCAGAGATGCGGATAGCCGCCGCTGGCCGGGCGCTGCGTGCAGGAACCAGAGCGCTGGGCGGCGCGCCAAATTTCGCTTCCATCTGCGCAAATCGCAAGTGGCAGAGAGCAACGGCGAGCGCGTCTGCCGCGTGAGTGGGCTGCGGAATTTCCTCAAGGCCGAGCAATGCGCGAACCATGTGCTGAATTTGCTCTTTGGTGGCGTGGCCGTAGCCGGCGATGGTGGCCTTCACCTGTCGAGGCGAATAACTATGCACGGGAAGATTCGATTGCGCGGCGGCGAGAAGAATCACTCCGCGAACTTCGGCGAGACGCAGCGCGGTTCTCACATTGAGCGCGGCGAAGATGGCTTCGAGAGCGACCTGATCAGGCTGGTACTTTTCGATGAGCGATGCAGTCTCGGTATAAATCTGGCGAAGGCGCGCAGGCATGTTGTTGGTAGCGTTGCGCGCGGCGGGAAGAATTCCGTAGTGCACGGCGGCACAGCGCGCGCCGCATCCATCGATAACGGCATAGCCAGTGGCTCCCGCGGAAGCGGGGTCGACGCCAAGCACTCGAATTACATTCGCGGGCATTGGCGCAAGTGTACGGCGCGCGCGAGGCGCGAGCCAGAGTTTTTTCGAGCGGGGGTGAGTGGCATTGGGTGGAAAAATTGAATAGGGGCTGCGCAAAAATGGGGGACTCCGCATCAGGGGTTAAAACCCCTGATGCAAAAACAAAAAAAAGAGCGATTTCGGCACGAGTGAAACTCGTGCCCTTACACGAAGGCTAAGCGTTTGCGATTTGCAGTTCTTTTTCGTCCACGTCGAAGTTTGCCCAAACGTGCTGCACGTCGTCATGTTCTTCGAGGGATTCGATCAAGCGAATCATTTGCTGCGCTTGTACGCCTGCGAGTTTCACGTAGCTTTTGGGAACCATGCCGATTTCAGCGGAGGCGGGAGTGATGCCGGCTTTGGTGATGGCTTCGCGGACGGCTTCGAAAGCTTCGGGAGGAGTGACCACGTCCCAGGCTTCGCCATCATCTTTCAAATCTTCGGCGCCAGCGTCGAGCACGATGCTCATCATTTTGTCTTCGTCGGCTTCTTCTTTGGGGACGATGAGCTCGCCTTTGCGTTCAAACATCCAGCCGACGGCTCCGGCTTCGGCCATGTTGCCGCCATTTTTCGAGAGAGCGTGGCGAATTTCGCTGACGGTGCGGTTGCGGCTGCTGGTGACGACTTGAACGATCAGGCCGACGCCGCCTGGACCGTAGCCTTCGAAATTGATTTCTTCGAGTTGTTCGCCTTCGAGCTGGCCGCTGCCGCGAAGAATGGCGCGCTCAATATTATCGGAAGGCATGTTTTCGTTTTTCGCCGCGGAAATGGCGGTGCGCAGCCGGGCGTTGGTAGACGGATCAGCGCTGGAGCGGGCGGCGATCGCAATTTCGCGAATCAGCCGGGTGAAAACGCGGCCGCGCTTGGCGTCTGTAGCCGCCTTCTTGTGCTTGATTGTTGCCCATTTTGAGTGACCTGACATCAGAGTGCCTCAAAGTGAAGTGCGCAGCCGGACGAATCCGGAGCGAAAAATCGGGCTACGCCGGTGATTGCTCGAACCCTGTGCGAAGTGGAGGGCGCCGGCTTCACGCGGGGAGCCTGAAAGAAAACCGGTAACGCTGCCCCTGAATGCTTCGGTAGTTTAGCACAGGGACTTGGATTCGGGGTATGCGGGGGCTTGCTTGAAATTACTTCGTGCGAGGGGCGGGCGCGGTGATTGCGGGGCCCCAACTTTGGGGAACGGGCGTCCAACTGCGGGTGAACACATCTGAAAGCGTGAAGGTGAGAAGCAGTCCGAGCCAGAAAAACGCGGCGACGATCACGAGCCTGGTAAGTTTCGGACTGTATTTTACGTGCATGAAAAAAAGAATGACGAGCAGCATTTTGACGACGGCGATGGCGAGCGCAACCACGGTATTGAATGCGCCGAGATCGATGTAAGCGACCCCGGTGGTGAGCCCGGTGAGAAATAACAGCGCGATGAAAATCGTTACGTAGAGTTTGATGGAGACGACGATGGCCGGACATCAGTAGCGCCCTCCGATCAAATAGAGAAGAGGGAAAAGAAAAATCCAGACGATATCCACGAAGTGCCAGTAGAGCCCGCTGACTTCGACCGGCGAATAATAATCCGAGGAAAATTTGCCGCGGATGGCCATGCTGAGAAGGACGGCGAGCACTCCCAGGCCGATGATCATGTGCGTGGCATGGAGCAGGGTCATGAAAAAGTAGAAGCAGAGGAAAAGTTCCACGTGACGCGGCGAAATATTTGGCGGAATCTCTCCGGGCGACGGCATGAAGTGCAGTCCCGGGACGAGGCCGTGCTCCCATTTGTGGACGTATTCAAGCCCCTTGATGCAGATGAAAATCGAGCCGAGCAGCATGGTGAGAATCAGAAAGATGATGAGCGCTTTGCGGCGATTTGTTTGGGCGAAATGAACGCTAAGAGCCATCGTCAAGCTGCTGGCGATCAGGACGGCGGTGTTCGTGGCGCCGTATTTTATTTCGAGCAGGCGGCTGCCGGCTTCGAAGGCCGAAAGATAAAGTCCGCGATAGATGGCGTAGCCGCAGAAAAGTCCGCCGAAAAACATTATTTCGGTGACGATAAAAACCCACATGCCGAGATTTCCGGCGTCGTGCTGCTGGCCCATGGTGGCGAAGTGGTGGGCGCGCGCGGGGCGATTATCGGTATCGATCGCGGCCAGTTCAGGCACGGGCGCCCCCTTGAATCGGCGCGGCGGGCGGGCGCGACGAGGGATCGTTGTAGGCGTAGGCCTCTTCGGTGACGATGGGCGTCTCTTCGAAATTTTCGGTGGGCGGCGGCGACGGAGTTTCCCACTCAAGACCTTTTGCGCGCCAGGGATTTGGGCCGGCGATCGGCCCGTAGCGAATCGACCAGATGAAATAAATCAGCGGAATCAGATAGCCCACGGCGAGAATCGATGCGCCCGCGGTGGACATCACGTTGAGCACCTGAAATTCCGCGGGATAGGTGGCATAGCGGCGCGGCATTCCCAGATAGCCGAGCATGAATTGCGGGAAAAAAGTGAGATTGAAGCCGACGAAAATAATCAGCGCGGCGAAACGCGCCCAGCCATCGGGATAAAGGCGTCCGGTGATTTTCGGCCACCAGAAATGAATGCCCGCCATGTAGCCCATCACCGCGCCGCCGACCATGATGTAGTGAAAGTGGGCGACGATGAAATATGTGCCGCTGCAGATGAACGTCAGTCGCAAGCGAGGCGAGGAAAAGTCCGGTGAGACCGCCCATGGTGAAAAGTCCGATGAAGCCGAGCGCGTAGAGCATGGGCGCCTGATAGGAGATCGAACCCTTGTAGAGCGTAGCCGTCCAGTTGAAGACTTTTATCGCGGAAGGAATCGCAACGAGAAAACTGAGCACCGAAAAAATCAGACTGGCGTAAACGGATTGGCCGGCCACGAACATGTGGTGGCCCCAAACGAGAAAGCCGATGATGGCGATAGCGAGGCTTGAAAACGCGACGAAGGAATATCCGAAGATGCGTTTGCGCGAGAAGCAGGCGATGACTTCGCTGACCACTCCCATCGCGGGCAGCACCATGATGTAGACAGCGGGATGCGAATAAAACCAGAAGAGATGCTGAAAGAGGAGCGGATCGCCTCCGAGGCGCGGATCGAAAATGCCGACGTGGAGCAGGCGCTCGGCAGCGACGAGCAGCAACGTGATCGCGAGAACCGGCGTGCCAAGAATAAAAATAATGCTAGTGGCATACATGGACCACAGAAAAAGCGGCATGCGGAACCAGGTGAGCCCGGGCGCGCGCATTTTGTGAATGGTGACGACGAAATTCAGGCCGGTGAGGATGGAGCTGAATCCGGTGATGAAAACTCCGAGCGCGGCCGAGAGCACGTGGGAATTCGAGTAGGTGCTGCTGAAGGGCGTGTAAAACGTCCAGCCGGTATCGACGCCGCCGCTGAGAATTGCGTAGAGAGTGAAACACGCTCCGAGAATGTAGATGTACCAGCTGAGCAGATTCAGGCGCGGAAACGCGAGATCGCGCGCGCCAATCATCATGGGCACCAGAAAATTTCCGAGCACGGCCGGAATGCTGGGAATCATGAAAAAGAAAACCATCACGAGGCCGTGCACGGTGAAAAGCTTGTTGTACGTTTCGGGCTGCACGAGCGTGCCCTGCGGCGTGAGCAGATGCAGCCGCATCAGCACCGCCGCGGCGCCTCCGATGAAAAACATAAATGTGATGGAGACGAGATACAGCAGCGCGATGCGCTTGTGATCGACCGTGAGAAGCCACGAGCGCCAGCCGTAATTGACGTTGAGATAATTTACCCGCGATTCGACGGGCAATTCCACAGCGGCGGCGCTCATTTGCTGATCCTTTCTTGAGCCCCCAACGATTTTACGTAACGCGATGAGCTCCAGAATCTGCTCCTCATTTAATTGGCCTTGAAACGATGGCATCACCGGAGTGAATCCGGGCAGCGGCATGGAATTCGGATTGGTGATGGCCTGGCGAATAAAACTTTCGTCGACGAGCAGGCTGCGGCCGTCGGCGAGTTTTTGCTCGTGTCCATACTGGCCAACGAGAGACGGGCCGCGGCCGGAGCCATCGGGCTTGTGGCAAGTGTCGCAGCCGTATTGATTGAAAAGTTTTTCGCCGACCTGCGTCATGGATTGGCCCTTCGCGCCGCCGGCGAGCCACGCGGCGTAATCGGAGGGCGCCATGACGTGAATCCAGCCCTGCATGCCGGAATGCTCGGCGCCGCAATATTGCGAGCAGAAGAGATGGTAGTCGCCGATGGTGGTCGGCTGAAACCAAATGGAGGTGTAGCGCCCCGGAAAAACATCTTTCTTCACGCGGAACGCGGGGATAAAAAATCCGTGGATGACGTCTTCGGACGTCATCGTGAGTTTCACTGGCACGCCAACGGGAACGTGGAGTTCGTTAATTTCGCGTACGCCTTCCGGATGCTGCAAGTGCCACATCCATTGCTTGCCGATGACAAAAATTTCCATAGAGGCGTTTGGCGCGCGCGAATTTTCGAAGTAGAGGCTGGAGCTCCAGTAGAAAATCACGACGCAGAGCGCGGTGGGGACAAGCGTCCAGATGAGCTCGAGCGACATTATGGTCTTCGTGGGCGGCGGTAATTCGTCTTCGGAGCGGCGGCGATAGCGAATCGCAAAATAAAAAATAATCGAAAAAATCAGCACGGTGAAAAACAGCGTGACCGCGGTGAGAAAGAAATGCAGCCGGTCCACGCCCTCGGCAATTGTGGAACCAGGGGGCGGACGCAGCGGAATGCCGAGTCCGTCGAGAAGAATAGCTGCCGAAATGTGGAGCGACGTGAGCATGAGCTATTTGTGCGAAGCGGAAAGGCGCCGCTCCTTGCGAAACATAAAGAACATTGCGAAGCCGAGAACGAGCACCGTAATTACGCCGCCGGCGCGCACAACATTTGTGATCACAATTTCATAGCGGCCCGTGGCGGCGTCGTAGTGAAAGCAGTAGAGCAGCACCGCATCTAAAACTGGCGAGCCGATTTTTTCGGAGGAGGCTTCCACGAGCGCGAGACGCACATCGCTCGCAGGATATTCGAGCCCGAAAAAGTAGCGCGAGACGTGTCCATCGGGAGTGAGAACTACGATTCCACTCGCGTGCGCGAATTGTTTTGACGGTTGATCGTAAACGTAGCGAAATCCCACGCTGGCGGCGAGTTGCTGAATCTGCGGTTGCTGTCCGGTAAGAAAATGCCAGCCATTCACCGCGCCGCGGCGGCCGTAGAGGCCCGCGTACATGATTTGTTTCGCGTCGGCGATTACCGGCGTCTCGCTTGGATCGATGCTCACGCTGATCACGCTGAAGTCTTTGCCGATTTCGAGCGGCATCCTGCTTCAGCGAATTCAGCGTGCCATTCAAGACTTCGGTGCAAAGCATCGGGCACTGGTAGTAGACGAGCGTGAGAATCGCGGGCTTGCCGTTCATAAATTGGCGAAGCGTAACGCTTGCGCCGTGCTCATCGCGAAACGGAATGTCGAGCGGAATTTGCGAATTGAGTTTCTGATCAAAGCCGACACTTTTCAAAACTTCGGGCTTGCCGCTGGGATTCTGCGTGAAGAGATCCTGCTGAGCGAGCGCGCACGGCGCAGCGGCAAAACACAGGAGCACGGCAGCGCCGAAGTAACTGGCGATGCGGCAGCGCGATGCGATGCGCGCCAAACTTTTTAATTTGCGAATTCCGTTAGCGATGATCATTTCTGAGCCCCAGCTTCCGTGCTACCTTTCACTGACGACTGCGCGCGCACGGGCAATCCGCGCTGCAGGATCAAATCCATCGCGCGATCGATGGGGATGCGAACTTTTCCTGTCCCCTGATCCGCCCATCCGTACGATTCCAAAATTTGCTTCTGCTCCTCGATCGTGCGCGCCAAATCCTGCTTCGGATCCACTTGAAGCCGCGGAACCGGCGGCAATTCGCGTGCGGCGTTGAATGGAGTCGTCTCAGGACCAAGCTGCTGCGTGTTTTCGAAATATGCGAAGAGGCCGCGCATCGCGAAAATTACGATCACCAGCACGGTAAAAAGAGTCACGCCAAAAATGGCCGCGCCGCGCACGTTGACGTCGCGCGTTTCGTAGCCGGGGCCGCCATTGCCAGCGGCGGGCGTGTGCGAATTTTCAGTGCTCTTCTGCATGCTCGAGAGCCTCGATGTAACCCGGATCGTGCGCGGGAACCAGCGCGCGCTTGGCCAGCTCGCCGAAAAACAGCCACAGCCACAAGCCGCCGAATCCGATCAGCAATGTAATGTCGGTCCAGTGCACTTGCGGCGCCGCCGGATAAAACGCTGGAACGATGAGCCAGTAAAAATCCAAAAGCGTAAGAAAAATCAATAGCCCCGCGACAAATGAGAGTGCGCGATGCCGTTTTACATTTCGTGAGAGCAACAAACAAAATGGAATCGCAAAATGAAACAGAATCAGCACAATCGCCAAAGCTGCCCAGCTTCCGCGGCCTCTGCTCATGTACCAGGAAATTTCGTCAGGCAAATTGCCCGACCAAATAATTAAAAATTGCGAAAACGAAAGATAAGCCCACAGCATTACAAACGTGAGCAGCAAATTGCCGAGATCGTTGAAGCGCACCGGCGTGACAATCGTGGAAATCGGCGAATCGTCAGCGAGCTTTCGCGCGACCAACACAACGAACGCCAACGATACCAGCACCTGCGCGACGATAATCACCATTCCATAGATCGTGGAAAACCAACTCGGCTCAAGCGACATGATCCAATCCACCGCCGCAAAACTAATCGTGAATCCATACAAAATAATCCCAGGTCCGGCGAGTCCCGCAAGTTTTGCTGTGATACTTTTGATCGCCGGTGCGGTCTTGCTCCAGCGACCAGCGATTCATCAGCGCCGATAAACCGAGCCAGACCGCGAAATAAATAATGCTGCGCACCAGAAAAAACGGGACGTTCAGATAAAAGGCTTTCGGCGCCACATCTGGATTCGCCGCGCCGCCAGGGCGCGTCCACATATAGAGGTAGCGCATTCCAAGAAGCAACGGAATGTAGAGCACGGCGAGCAACCACATCGTACGTGTGCAGGCTTCCAGCACGCGCCGGATCAGAAATCCCCAACCGCCGCCAGTGAGGCTGTGCAGCATCAGCACCGCAAGCGCGCCGAGCGGAAACGCCACCCAGA
This sequence comes from uncultured Acidobacteriota bacterium, assembly GCA_963721845.1. Taxonomy (GTDB): domain Bacteria; phylum Acidobacteriota; class Terriglobia; order Acidiferrales; family UBA7541; genus DASTCZ01. The sequence goes on from CAVRKW010000002.1 coordinate 184,669, forward strand.
AAATAAACGCGAGCAGGTACGACCGAAAGAAAATCGTGGGATTCTGCGCGAGCCCCAGCGCCGACACAACAATTCCCACGCCGCCCGCAATCAGCGCCTTGCGCCGCAATCCTTCAAAGCGCGCGAAATTGTAATTTTCGCCGCTCATTTGTGCGCCGCTCCTGCCGCTGCGGCCGCCGTGCTCGTGCCCTGCGCAAATTGGCCGCGCTGCGCAGCCGGCACATCCGCCGAAGTGGCGCTTTCGCTGAGCTGCAGCGCGCGAATGTACGCCGCGATGCGCCAGCGATCTTCGGGCGTCACGCGATCGTTGTACGGATACATCACGCCGAGCCCATTGGTAATCACATCCACAAAATGGCCAGGTGCAGCCTGCCGCAAACGATCCATGTGAAACGACGGCGGCTGCGGAAATCCGCGGAGCACGATCATCCCGCGTCCGCTGCCCGTATAGTCATGGCAGGGAGTGCAATAAATGTTGTATTGCTGGCGGCCGCGTTCGAGATCGGCGCGCGTAATCGCAAACGGAAAAACTTCCGAATCTTTACCGTCGAGCTTGCCCGTCTCAAGCAAATCGTCAAGATGCAACTGGCCGCGCGCGATTGTGCCAGGAACCGGCTGGCGAACGCTGCGCCCATCATCGAAAAAACTCGACGCGTCGTACGGGTTGTAGCGCGGCTGCACCTGCATGTCGCGGCGGCACGCGGATGCGGAACGCAGCTGCGATCAGCGCGATCGCAAAAATATTTCGCCGTTGCGCAATGCGCACGAAATGTGGGCTACGCTTCAATTTCGCTCACCTCGCGCGGATGCAGACTCTGTAAGAATTCCTTGGTGCGAATCGGATCGAATTGCCGGTCGCGCGCCTTTATCAGCAGAAAAAATCTGTCGCGCGATGCAAACGCGAATCGCGCCGCGTTGAACACCGGATGGTACGGCGCGGGCAGTCCGTTCATCGCCAGCATCCCGAACACGCACGAAAGTGCCGCGCCCAGAATCGTCAGCTCAAACGTAATCGGAATCCACGCGGGCCACGAATTCAGCGGCTTGCCCGCGATATTCAGCGGGAAGCTGATCACGTTCGCGTAGTACTGCATGAAAAATCCGGTGAGCCCGCCCAGAATTCCGCCGATCAAAACCACCAGCGGCAATTTCGTGTTATGAAAACCAACCGCGTCGGCGAGACCTTCCACCGGCATCGGCGTAAACGCATCAATGCGCTTGAATCCCGAACTCGATGTCTTGCGCGCGGCTTCCAGCAGCGCCTCGGGCGTTTCGAATTCCGCAAGCAAGCCGTAAATAGGATGACGTCGCATTTTTATTCGCGCATCACGCAGATCGCTTCGGCATCTCCGGATTGGGATTTCGCAATCGCGCCAGATACGAAGTGCGCGGCCGCGTGTTCAATTCCGCCAGCAAATGAAAATTGCGCGGATCGGCTTTCGCTTTCGCCACGCGATTTTCTTTTTTGTTGATGTCGCCGAACACGATCGCCTGCGCCGGGCACACCGCCTGGCACGCCGTAACAATTTCGCCGTCACGCACGGGACGATCTTGTTTTTCCGCTTCGATTTTCACGGCCTGAATCCGCTGCACGCAGTAACTGCATTTTTCCATGACGCCGCGGCTGCGCACCGTCACGTTGGGATTTCGCATCGCGTAAAGCGATGGCGTGGTGAAATCCGAATACAGCCGGAAATTAAAATGCCGCACTTTGTACGGACAATTATTCGAGCAGTACCGCGTGCCCACGCAGCGGTTGTAAATCATTTCGTTGAGCCCTTCAGGGCTGTGCGTCGTCGCCGCCACCGGACACACGCCTTCGCACGGCGCGTTTTCGCAGTGCATGCACACCACCGGCTCGAAATAAGTTTCCGGCTGCTCAAGTTCGCCGCGGAAATAAGTGTCGATGCGAATCCAGTGCATCTCGCGCCCGCGCCCCACGTCATCTTTCCCAACAACAGCAATATTATTTTCAGACTGGCACGCCACCACGCACGCGTTGCATCCCACGCATTTATTTAGATCGATCGCCATCCCCCATGCGTAGCCGTTGTATTCAAATCCCGGATAGAGCGTGAGTCCCTTCGGCGGCTCGGGCGCTTCCTGCGCGAAATTCGGATTCGCGCGGTATTCATCGAGCGTGCCGATGCGCACCAGATCGCGCTTGAACGCGTTTTCACTTTCCAATTCGCCCGATTGCCCGCCCTGCTCGATCGCGCTGTGATGTTGCGTCGCCGCAAGCTGATAGCCGCTGCCAATTTTTTTGATCGCCGCGCCAAACGCAAAAAATGCCGCGGAGGAATTGCGCACCAGATTCGCGTCGAATCCGATGTGGCTGCCAACGCGCCCCGCGCGCCGCCGTCCGTAGCCAAGGTGCAGCGTCACCGAATCATCCGCGTGGCCCGGCACAATCCACACCGGCGCTTGCACATAAGTGGAATTCAAATCGATGCGAACGTAATCGCCATTGATAAATCCCATTCGCTGCGCGGTCACAGGACTCATCTGCGCCGTGTTTTCCCACGTCAGCCGCGTGATCGGCTTCGGCAATTCCTGCAGCCAGCCGCTATTTGCGTGGCGGCCATCGCCGATGCTTGGATCGCCACGAAAAACAATTTCCAGCGCGCCGGTTTGCGATGAAGATGAATTTTGCGTTTGCTGTGCTGCGGCGCCGGAAAATTTTCCAGCGATCGCCAGCGTGCGCGCCTCGAACGCCGTTCCCGCGATCACGCCGTCGTGCAGCGAAGTTTCCCAGAACGCTTCGAAATCCTCCCCAGCGTTCAACCAATGCTGTATTTGCCACCTCGCCCGCAGCAAATCGTGCGCGGACTGATCTTGCTTCCCCTGCAATCCCGCCATCACTTCATGCGCGCTCTTCCCGTCATACAGCGGAGCGATCAGCGGCTGCACGATGCTCGCCGTGCCGTCATACGCTCGCGCATCGCTCCACGATTCCAGATCGTGCGCTGCCGGAATGTGCCAGTGGCAAAGTTCCGCGGTTTCGTCTTCGTACAATCCGTTGTGTACGCGGAAATTTACCTTCAGCAAATTCTCCGCAAAATTTAAATCGTGCGGCGCGTCGTAAACCGGATTCACGCCAAACATAAAAATGCTTTGCACGCGCCCCATGGCCATATCGCCGGCAAGTTGCTGGATGGATTCGATTTGATTTTCTGGATTCGCTTCCACGGGATCGGTGCAGATCACCGTGTTGCCCACATTTCCCAGCGTCGCATTCATCGCATGCGCAAGCGCATGAACGGCGGCGGGCTGCTCATCCCCCGCAATCACCGCGCACGCTCCGCGATGCGCGCGCAGATCTTTCGCAAGCGCTTCGATCCAACCCGCGGGCACATGCTGCGGAGCCGAAGCCGCGGCCGCCGCACCGCCGCCCGCCTGCGAGACATTCAGCGCAGCAGCCAGCGCGCGCGCAAAACCTTCAACATCCGCCGCGCGAATCGCCAGCCGGTGATCCGCCATCGCGCCAGTTGTCGTCGCAGCTTGCTCGATCACATACAAACGATTCATCGATCGCGCGCCATTCGGATCGCGCCGCGCCGCAAAGTCTCGCGCGTATCTCACAGCCCCCGCGCCGCGATACAGAAAATCCGCATCGAGCGAAACAATCACATCCGCTTTTTCCAGCCGATAAAAAGTATTCGCGTATTTTCCAAACGCAATCTTCGCGCCTTCCCGCGCGCCGTCGCGTCCACACGCTTCCCATTGATGCCATCGCGCCTGCGGAAATTGCTCCAGCACATCGCGAATCTGCGCGGCAAGCGTTGGCGATGTGACAGTTCCCGTAAGAATCCGCAGCCCTTCGCCTTTATTCGCCGCAAGATTCGTGCGCAGATCGCCGATCACTCCAAGAAACGCGCCCCAGCTGCTGATCCGCCCTTCGCGAATCACAGTCTGCGAGCGATCCGGATCGTACAAACCCAGCACCGCCGCCTGCGCGAAAATATCCGTCGCGCCCAGGCTCGCCGGATGCAGCGGATTGCCTTCCACTTTCGTCGGCCGCCCCATGTGGCTTTCCACCAGCACGCCGGTGGCAATTCCGCCATTCGTCAGCGAAGTCGCATAGAACAGCGGCTTGCCGGGAATAATTTGTTCTGGTGAACTCACGTACGGAACAATTTTTTGCTCCGGCATTTTCGTGCAGCCGGTCAATCCCGCAAGCGCAGCTGACGCAGCCATCCATTTCAAAACGTCGCGGCGATTTACATTTTCCGGTTCGTCTTTCGGATCGTGCGGAAATTCATGTTCAAGAAACGCGCGATACTCCTGCGTTTCCGCAAGCTCTTCCAGACTTCGCCACAATTTTCCGCGGCGCTCTGTCGCGCGCGCGCTCATCGCGGCTACGTCGTGCAAAGGATTCGGATTGTGTTCTGCGCTCATCGGTGGCACGTCGTGCAATTCGTCAGACTTTGGATTTTGTATTCCTTCACCAATTTCATCCCAATTTCATTCTGATTCGCCGGCGGCTGATAGTTGATGCTGAAAACTTCGCTGCGCGGCCGCACAAAATTTTGCGGCGCGCGATGGCAATCCAGGCACCAGCCCATCAGCATCGTGTTCGCGCGAAACGTCAGCGGCATATCGCCCATCGGTCCGTGGCACGTGGTGCAGCCCACGCCTTTGCTCACGTGAATGCTGTGATTGAAATAAACGAAATCCGGCACCGCGTTTACGCGGCTCCATTCGATCGAGCGGTCGTCGCGATAGCTCGCGCGCACCGGCTCCAGCATCGGACTGGTCACCCAGATTTGTGAATGGCACGTCATACAAGTTTTTGTCGGCGGCATTCCCGCATCTGCGGAATTTTCCACCGACGTGTGGCAGTACCGGCAATCGATTCCCAGCTCGCCCGCATGATGCCGGTGGCTAAACGGAACCGGTTGCACTTTCGCTTCGTTCACGTCCGTCACGTATGTCGATTTCGAAAATCCATACAGCAAAAACACGCCGCCCACCGCGAGAAACAGCGCGCCATAAATGCTCAAGCGCGAAATCGTGTTCGTGCTGCGATGAAATATCTGCGCCATAAACTTTTTCTAGCCGCCGCAAACTACGGCAAGCGCTTCGCCTCCTCTTGAGGAGCGGGCACCAGCGTACGCATTTCGAAAATCGAAATCGCCGGCAAAAATCGAATGAACAGGAAGAATAGCGTCAGGAATAATCCGATCGTGCCCACGAACGTCGCCCAGTCCCATCGAGTGGGGTAATACATCCCCCACGCCGAGGGCACGTAATCGCGATGCAGGCTGGTGACCACGATGATGAATCGCTCCAGCCACATCCCGCAATTCACCACCAGCGACAGTACAAATAGCGCCAGCACATTCGAGCGCACTTTCTTAAACCACAGCGATTGCGGGATCACGATGTTGCAGGCGATCAGCAGCCAGTAAAAAAACGCGTACGGTCCCGACCAGCGGTTCAACGTCATAAATTTTTCGAATTGATTGCCGCTGTAAAACGAGCCAAACGCCTCCATCGCATAGCCATAAGCCACAATCAATCCCGTCGCGAGCATCACTTTCGCCATGTTGTCCAGATGCCGCATCGTGATGAAATCTTCCAAACCATAAAACTTTCGCATCGGAATCGCGAGCGTCAGCACCATCGCGAACCCTGAATAAATTGCGCCCGCAACAAAGTACGGCGGGAAAATAGTCGTGTGCCACCCGGGAACAATCGCAACCGCAAAATCGAAGCTCACCACGGTGTGTACAGACACAACCAACGGCGTCGCGAGCCCCGCAAGCAACAATGACGCCGTCTCAAATCGCGACCAGTGTACCGCCGACCCGCGCCATCCCATCGCGAGCACTCCATAAATTACTTTCGCGATTCGATTTGCCGCGCGATCGCGCAACGTCGCAAGATCGGGAATCAATCCCACAAACCAAAATAGCAGCGACACGGTCGCGTAGGTGGAAACCGCGAACACGTCCCATACCAGCGGGCTGCGAAATTGCGGCCACAAATACATCGTGTTTGGATACGGCATCAGCCAGTAAAAAAGCCACGGACGCCCCATGTGCAGCAGCGGAAACATTCCTGCGCACGCCACCGCAAAAAGCGTCATCGCTTCCGCGAACCGGTTGATCGAAGTGCGCCACTGCTGTTTCAACAAAAGAAGAATCGCGGAGATCAGCGTGCCCGCGTGGCCAATTCCAATCCACCAAACGAAATTTACAATCGCAAATCCCCAGCCAACGGGAATATTGATGCCCCAAATTCCCACGCCCTTTACCAGAAGAAACGTCACCGCGTAGTTGAACAGCATGAACAGCACCAGCGAGATGCCGAAGCCGATCATCCAGCCGCGCGGAGTCCTGCGTGTCAAAACTATCGAACTGATTTTGTCAGTGACGGAAGCGTACGAATGTCCGGGCTCTATAACAGGCGGGTTTTCGGCGGATGCCATTCGCTCGAATTCTTTTCCCTGGCCAGCTCTGTACCAAAATGTCGGCCGTTTTATTTACCGGCACTCTGCTGCCGGCGCGATCGCGCCGCGGAAGGGGCAAAAAAAAACCGACGGCGGCAGCATATCGCCGATTTTTCAACGGCGCAAGGATTCGCGGCGCAAAATAATTTCGCGGACGCGCCTCGCGGCTGTGACTGACGTCACAAAAAATTTGAAACGGACACCACTAAGTTTCTCGCGTGACCGCACGTCGTCGCTCTCGACGCCGCGGCCGCAACCTACCGCCGATTCTCCGTGTCCTGAATCCGCCATAGCCTTCGCGAACGCGAAGGCGACGGCGGGCTGTGTCTCTGTGGTGGACGCCTCGCGTTTTTCGCACCAGGTTTTCATATCTCGACTGACATCAAATTCGCATGCATCCGCCCGTGCTAACACGTCCTCACGCGCAGAACTCGGAATCAATTAAATAATTCCCTAAATTTTTATCGTGATTGAAATTAAGTGGGAGCTAAAAAAAAGAAGTGCAGACGTACTTCCGCCGGTCTTGGGTACGGAATTGGGTGTGGTGGAAGGTACGCGGCGGAAGAATTGAGAGGAAAGGCGGGCCGGCCCAGCCCTCAATCCCCTAAAGGGATCCTCGGCTCGCCTTCCCTCGTCGAGCTTCTTAGGATGCAAGCTCAATGCCAAACTGAACGCATTGAAAACAAAGGCTTTCCCAAAACGCGCCCAGGTAAAAACATCCTCGCAATGAAAATTTTGCCCCCACCTCCCTCGATAATCGTAATCGTCCATTCACATGTTCTCCAGAATCTCTGCTGCGCCGCGTCGTCGCATCACTCGGTCGGCAGCGGTGATTCTAGGAGCGCGGCTCGCCCCCGCCCGCATCGACAGCATCTTTTCTCACGTCATTCCCACGAACTTCTTCCTTCTTCCTCCTTCCTCCTTCTTCGATTCCGCACCAATTCAAACATTTCCCGATTCGGGAATTTTCTTCAGGCCTAGTTCTAGTACTTAAATAATAAATAATTATCTTGACATTCATTTCACGTTTTGAGATAATGCGATGTCGCATCTCGTCAGATTCCATCCCCACAAATGCGTTTATCGGCTGATTTTCGTCCAAATCAGTTCCGAAACGGGATTAACCAGGACTCGGTTCGCCAATTCGCGACCTAAGTCCTTATATATCTGCAGTTACAAGAAAGCGGGGGGGGGCCACAACCCAATGTAGATCGACCATGACTTGTCCGCCGTAGCCGTTTTTCGGCGAAGGCTGAAGGCAAAGGCCGTTTTTGGCGTCACGGATTTTGATTAAGTATTTTGTAATCAATGATTTACGAAAACAGAAGCGAAATTCGGGGGGGGGGGGTACTAGATTCCGGTGGTTGGTCTGGCGAAATCCAGGCAGCGTGCGAATGCGTTCGCGTTGATGCCCGGCAGAGCGACGATTCTCGTCCCCGGTCACGCTCGCGCTTGACCCGTACCGCGCCCTTTGTTTATGTTGATGGATTAAGCTGGCCGCATTCTACCCACCTGTAGGCGGCCCGCACAGAGAGAGCCTGTTGAGTTCATGAGTCTTACAAAGATCATCGTTCGGGGAGCGCGCCAGCACAACCTGAAGAATATCCACGTGGAAATTCCGCGGAACACGCTTTCGGTGATCACGGGGCTTTCAGGTTCGGGCAAATCGTCCCTGGCGTTCGACACGATTTACGCCGAGGGCCAGCGCCGCTACGTGGAATCTCTCTCCGCCTACGCGCGCCAGTTTCTGGATCAGATGGAGCGGCCCGACGTCGATTCAATCGAGGGGCTTTCGCCTTCGATTGCCATCGAACAGAAAACAACTTCGCGCTCGCCGCGATCGACAGTTGGAACGATTACGGAAATTTACGATTACCTCCGCGTGCTCTACGCCACCGTCGGCGTGCCGCACTGTCCGAATTGTGGCAAGCCGATTCATCGGCAATCCACAGAGCAAATCGTCCAGTCCACTCTCGTCGGAGATTTTTGTAAAAACGACGATCGCGTCATGGTGCTCGCGCCGGTCGTGCGCGGCCGCAAAGGCGAATATCGAAAAGAATTGGAAAAATTTGCGCGCGATGGATTTTTGCGCGCGCGAATCGATGGCGAATTGCGGCAACTCGATGAACCGATCCGCCTCGATCGCCGCAAAAATCACACCATCGAAATTGTGATCGATCGCCTGCTCGTAAAACCCGGTATCGCGCAGCGTCTCGAACAATCGCGTGACCACTGCGCTGAAACTTGCGCAAGGTTTGGTGACGATCGCACTTGTCGGCGGCGAGGAGCGCACTTACTCCGAAAAATTGGCGTGCCCTGATTGCGGAATTTCAGTGCCGCAACTCGAGCCGCGCTCGTTCAGCTTTAATTCGCCCTACGGCGCTTGCCCCACATGCCACGGACTCGGTTCGAAATACGAACTCGATCCGTCGAAAGTAATCGTCGATTGGTCGAAGCCGTTATTTGAAGGCGGATTAGGGCCAGGCTCGAGTTCCGCCTACGTGAAGCGCACTTTGGAACTCGCTGCTTACGCGCACGAATTCGATTTGAGCAAACCATTCGATTCGCTTCCGCGCCGCGTGCAGAATTTAATCCTCTACGGATTTCCGCCGAAGAAAAATGGCGCTGCGGCACGGCGAAGAAAATGTCGCCGCCAAATCACGCACCGCAAAAGAAAAACGCGGATTCCGATTCCTCGGCATCGTGGGATTGCTCGAGAAAAATTTCGAAGGAATCAAGCTCCGATGCATATCGCGAGTGGATGACGCAATACATGTCTCCCGTACCGTGCGCCGTTTGCGGCGAGCGCAGGCTGCGTCCAGAAAGTCTCGCCGTGAAAATCGCCGGGCGCGCAATTTCAGAATTCGTGCGATCTCGCCATCAGCGACGCGCGGCCCGCAGTGGATGAAATTTTGAAGAAGCTCACGCCGCGCCAGAAAGAAATCGCGGCGCGCGTGCTCGAAGAAATCGGCGCACGTCTGCAATTTCTAAACGCAGTCGGCCTCGGATATCTCAGCCTCGCGCGTTCCGCCGCAACACTTTCCGGCGGTGAAGCGCAGCGCATTCGACTGGCGACACAAATCGGTTCGCGATTGCGCGGAGTTCTCTACGTTTTCGATGAGCCTTCCATCGGACTGCACGCACGCGACAACGACCAACTGATCGTTGCGCTCGAACGTTTGCGCGATCTCGGCAACACCGTGCTCGTCGTAGAGCACGACGAAGAAACAATTCGGCGCGCCGATTACGTCGTCGATCTCGGCCCCGGCGCTGGAAATGCCGGCGGACATCTCGTCGCCATCGGAAAACCCGCGGAAATTGAAGCGAATGTCACCTCGCTTACCGGCCGCTATCTTTCCGGAGCGCAACGCATCGAAGTCCCACCGCAACGCCGCGCAGCAAACGGAAAAGCAATCCGAATTCTCGGGCGCGACGGCGAACAATTTGAAAAATATTGATGTGAGTTTGCCGCTCGGCTTGCTCACCGTGGTCACTGGAGTTTCTGGCTCCGGAAAATCCACTCTCGTGAACGATATTTTGTATCGCGCGGTCGCTCAGAAACTTTATCGCTCCAGCGAACGGCCGGGCGAACATCGCGCCATTGAAGGAATCGATCAGCTCGATAAAATTATCGAGATCGATCAGGCGCCGATCGGCCGCACGCCGCGATCGAATCCCGCCACATACACCGGAGTTTTCTCGCCGATTCGCGATCTTGTACGCGATGCTTCCTGAATCGCGCGAGCGCGGATACAAACCGGGCCGCTTCAGCTTCAACGTAAAAGGCGGCCGCTGCGAAGCATGCCAGGGCGATGGCCTGCGCCGCATCGAAATGAATTTTCTTCCGGATGTTTATGTCACCTGCGAAGTGTGCCGCGCGCGCCGCTACAACGCGGAAACTCTCGCTGTGCGCTACAAAGGCAAATCGATCTCAGACATTCTGGCGATGCCCATCGAAGAGGCGGATCCGCTGCTCGCGAACATTCCGCAGATTCATCAAAAACTTGCGACCCTCGTGGAGGTTGGTCTCGGCTACGTGCGGCTCGGCCAATCTTCCACAACACTTTCCGGCGGCGAAGCGCAACGTATAAAACTTGCGCGCGAATTGAGCAAGCGGCAAACCGGCCGCACGCTCTACATTCTTGACGAGCCCACCACCGGCCTTCATTTCGACGACGTTCGAAAATTGCTCGACGTGCTCAATCGCCTGGTAGATCTCGGCAACACAGTTTTAGTGATCGAGCACCACCTCGATGTGATCAAGCAAGCCGATTGGATTATCGATCTCGGGCCCGAAGGTGGCGCTGGCGGCGGGCGCGTGGTGGCGCAAGGCACGCCGGAACAAGTGGCGCGCGTAAAAAAATCGTATACAGGCCAGGCGTTGGCGCGAATGTTGAAGCTCAGCGAGAAGAAAAGTGCGTGAGCTTGCATCGCCACAAGAAATGAAGCTAAATTGCGTTTCTCGATTCCGATGAGCGAATACGACATTAAGCCGCTGACATTTGAACGCATCCGCACGTATCCGCTGGCTTCGCGCAAAAGCAAAGTGAATGTCGCGCAGTTCGCGCAACCGCATCAACGCGGAAATTCTGTCCGCAAGTTTCTGGCATCGCTTCCGAAAATGCTGGGCGCGGAAGATTTGCGCGCGGTTGCAATCGCAATTCAACGCGCTCGCGCAGCGCGAAAACCGATTTTGTGGGGCATGGGTGGCCACGTCATAAAAGTTGGCTTGGGTCCAATCCTGATTGACTTGATGAAGCGTGGATTCATCAGCGGAATCGCGATGAATGGCGCGGCGATGGTTCACGATTTCGAAATCGCACTCGCGGGAAATACTTCGGAAGATGTGGAAGCCGGCCTCGGCCACGGAAAATTCGGAATGGCGGAAGAAACCGGACTTTACTTGAATGAAATCGCGGTGGGCGCGCAGCGCAGCAACATTGGCCTCGGCGAAGCAGCGGGAAAATTAATTGTGAACGGAAGATTGCACGCGCGATTCGCAAAATCGAGCGTGCTTGCCGCCGCCTATCGCGCGCGCATTCCTGTGACCGTGCACCTTGCGATCGGCGCGGATATTCCGCACATGCATCGCTCCGCCGATGGAGCGGCGCTCGGCGCGGCAACGCATTACGATTTCAGGCTTTTTTGCGCGCTCGTAAAACGCATGCATCCCGGCGGCGTCTATTTGAATTGGGGTTCGGCGGTGATTTTGCCGGAAATATTTTTGAAAGCTGTTTCGGTGGCGCGAAATCTGGGAGCGCCGCTCGATCCAATCACCACCGCGAATTTCGATTTCTTGCAGCACTACCGGCCGCTGCAAAATGTGATTCGACGTCCGACGGCTGCGTCGCGCGGACATCGTTCGCATGGTTACGCGATCACGGGACATCACGAAATTCTTATGCCACTTTTGGCCGCGGCACTCATCGAAGGAATCAAGCGCTAAGCGCTCGTAAAATTAATGAATTCAAATCCCACATCGCCGAGCCCGGAAGAATCCGCATCTGCCGCGAATTCTTCAACAAATTTGCCTGCGCCAGAAATCCGCAGCGATTCCGTGATTCACGTTCCGCCGGATTTAATTCCGCCCGAAGATCCCACACCTCCGGGCTACGACATTCAATACCTGCCGGTCGATCAGCACGAAACTCTGCGCGCCGCGCAGAATGTTCCGCCAGATTTTCGCGTGCCGTGGAGTTGGACAGACATCGTCCTGTTCGCGATTTTTTATTTGGGCATATCGATTGCAATTGAAATCATATGTATCGGAATCGCTGCTGGAGTGACACACCGCAGTCTGGAAGCCCTTAAGGGTGACAAATCATTTGGTGCCGGAATCGGAATCCTTTCCCAGACGATCGGCACACCGCTGTCTCTCCTCTTTCTCTGGGCCCTAATTCGCAAGCGCTTAGGAGGGCCGTTTTGGCAAGCGATTGGCTGGCGTCCGTTGAGCCAAAACTCCACGGACCGTGTGCGAGCTTGGCCGTTTGTCTCTGCAGGAATCGGGCTGGCGCTGATCACCGTCGGCGCCTCTGTCTTGTTCCCGTCCAAACAAATGTTGCCGATGGAAGAGGCGTTTCAAACGCGTAGTGCTTTGATACTGCTCTCTCTTTATGCGGTTCTAATCGCCCCTTTCTTTGAGGAAACAGTCTTTAGGGGGCTGCTTTATCCAGTCATTGGGCGGAGGCTCGGCGCGGCTCAAGCAATCGTAATTACCGGACTGCTTTTCGGCAGCATTCACGCTCTGCAGTTGTGGGGAGGCTGGTTGCAGATCGGTTCGATAATGATTGTCGGAATCGTCTTAACTTGGGCGCGTGCGAGGCAGCGTACGGTACTCGCGAGTTTTCTTATCCACATCACCTATAATTTTACGATCACGCTGATCTCAATAATTTCCACCGGTGGATTTCGTCATCTTCAACCGTGAGCGATTCGCGATGAACACTCCCCAAAAATCGCAACAACCGATGCACGCGGCGCAACCGATCGAATGGACGGACGCTGGAGTAGTGATGCTCGACCAGCGCCGGCTGCCTACGGAAGTAATTCGCTACACGTACACAAATTATCGTGAAGTAGCGGACGCGATTCAGACGATGGTGATTCGCGGCGCTCCTGCGATTGGCGTCGCTGCTGCGATGGGGGTCGCGCTTGGAGTTTTACATTCGCGCGCGAAATCGATCGCCGAAATGCAAAATGAATTTCCGGAAATTTGCGAAACGCTCGCGCGCACTCGTCCAACAGCAGTGGATTTATTCTGGGCGATCGAAAGAATGACGCGCAAATTTTCCGCAGCATCCGCGAATGGAAATCTGGAAGCAGTTCGCGCGGCGATGGTCGCCGAAGCGCGCCTCGTTCACAGCGAAAAGCGCGCGCTCGATGAAGCCATGGGAAGATTCGGCGCGGAGCTGATGCCTGAAGATGGCGGAGTGATGACGCAGTGCAACGCCGGCGCGCTCGCTACGGCGGGAATCGGCACAGCGCTCGGAGTAATTCGTGTTGCGATTGAAGAAGGCCACAAACTTCACGTGTTCGTTCCCGAAACGCGTCCTTATTTACAAGGCGCGCGGCTCACGGCATGGGAACTTCACGAAGCGGGAGTGCCGCTCACATTAATTACAGACAACATGGTGGGGCATTTTATGAAGCAAGGCGGTGTGGGCGCGGTGGTCACTGGCGCGGATCGCATCGCCGCGAATGGCGACACCGCAAATAAAATCGGCACATATCAGATGGCGGTGCTCGCGCACGAACACGACATTCCTTTTTATATCGCCGCGCCGATTTCTACTTTCGATTTGAGCATCGCTTCAGGCGACGATATTCCGATCGAGCAGCGATCGGCGGAAGAAGTCACGCACATTCAGGGAGTACGCATCGCGCCGCCGGTGGAGGTGGCGCATCCCGCGTTCGATGTAACTCCGGCGCGATTTATTTCCGCGATCATCACCGAACGAGGTGTGGCGCGTCCGCCGTATCGTGAATCGCTGCGGCATCTGGCGACGATTGTGTGACCGCCGAAAAATAATTCCGGCGCAGACACCGTAGGCGGTACTCAGTTGTGATTCGGATCAGCTTTAATCTGAATTTTCACTCCGAATCGCTTGTAGTTCGAATAGCGCACCGACATTCGCATGTGAATGTCTCCAGTTGCGAAGTGAAGCGCATCGTCGGCGCGCGTCATCGTAGGGAACCAGTAATCTTTTTCGATGTTTTCGCGATATGTTTCGAATTTCGGAAATACATTTTCACCGGACCTTGAGCGAATGTCTGGAACCGCTTTTCCGAAAGTTTTTACGACAGCGAGATCTTTATCTTCCACCCAGATTCTGCCCTGGAAGTATCGCTGCCCCTTTTCAATCTTCTTGGGGCCAACGTCGAACACGTAAGTGTCGAGTTCGTCGAGGTGTTCGCGGCCCACATATTTGACGTCATATTTCGGCAGGTCTTCGGTAGTAAGAACGAATGGCTGAACGTTTTGGAGATCGGCCATGTCTTCGGGAGTGAGAGAAATCCGCTCGAGCGTGGATTGCGGCGCGTAAGTGACTTTTTCGTAGCGTTTGCCCTCGGGAGTGAAAACGATATCGCTGGTCATCCGGTACTCGCCGTCGGGCCGCCCATCGACATCCAGCGTTTCGACAAGAACTGTTTGAGTGTAAGTGTAATTTTCGCGCTCGACTTTGAAATCGTGTTCGTGCGCGCCGAATTTTTGAATCACCTGCTCCACCGGCATGGCGGGAGGTTCATTTCGAATTCCAGAAGAAGTCCGCTCTCGCATCGGCGCGGTTCCGGAATTCGGAGAGCTAACAGCAGGGGCGGCGGATGTGCCGTTCGCAGCCGGAGTGGGAGATGTTGCATCGGGCGCAGTGGTTGGCGCAGCGGCGGGAGGCGGCGGCTTGATGGGACCTTTTTGTTGCGCGGCCAGCGGCAACAACGCAACACCGCTCGCGAAAATCAGCGCGGAAATTGATGCGCATAGAAAAAATCGGGTTCGCGTTTCTGCACTCATATACTTTCGCTCTCCCTCGGGCTCTTCATTATCCGATAGGAGCGCAACGAAGGGAAATCGGGTTGCTTGGAAGGGTTGGTGGAAGAATGGGGTGCAGGTGACCAAATTCCCGGATTCCACTAGCGCGTAGAATGATGTCACTCAATTAATTTCACATGTCATTAATTCTTACGATACACTTGAACTCGTTGATGGCCGTTGACGTGGCCAAAAGTGGCTGCTAAGATTGTAGCTTATGCGCTACAAGCATAGCGGAATCGGTGCGACGCTTGGAAGCGCGAGAAAGAAACGTCGAGTACTACATTCCTGCGGATGCCGCAGTTGCCCCATTCGGCGTCTGGCGCGGTTCTCTTTCTGACGCCCGGGTACGCGCCGCGATCAGCGCAAGGATTGCCAGACTTCGCGGTGGAAATTTTTCGGACTCCCGCTCAATTGGCCAGGGAGCATTTGAAAACAGGATCGATTTCGGGCCTGGGCTCCGTGTTTATTACGGCGTAGACGGTGAAAACATTTTCTTGTTGCTTGGCGGAGACAAATCCACGCAGTCTAAAGATATTGTTACGGCGCAAGTTTATTGGCGGGAATATAAGAGGCGAAAAGCCGATGCCGAAAAACATCAATTACAAAGCGGACCTGCTGGAAGATCTCCGAAGCGATGAAGGGTTCCTGGCTGAATATCTATCCGCCGCCGCTAAGGATTCGAAAGAGGCCCTGTTGATTGCGCTGAGAGACGTGGCCGAAGCGCAGCGAGGCGTAGGGAGGGTGGCGGCTCGTGCGCAAGTGAATCGGGAACACCTCTATCGGGCACTGTCGAAGGATGGCAACCCAAGATTGGGCACTTTTATGGCGATCGCGGACGCGCTCGATTTGGAATTTCTACTCAAGCCAAAGAATGCTGTTTCGAAAGCTGGACCGTCGCCGATCCGCTCTTTGCGAACTGTTAGGAAGCGCCGGAAACTGCGACGTTGAGCGACGATCCGGCAAATTGAGAGAGACATGCTCCGGGACGAGTTAAATGCACTAAGCGCTTGATAATAAATCGTTTATTCGTGGAAGCTGTTCTGGCGTCTGATACGTCTAATTGGTTGTGGGAAGAATGTAGCGATCGCAATCACTGCCGCAAACGTAATGCGGGAGCCGCACGACGCGCGATCTAGATGTACCGCTTCCAACCAGCTGGAAGATAAGCGTCTGAGCAACCTCCCCAGAAACGCCGGTGGCAGACAGAATTAGCGGCCCAGCACGGCGCCGCGCCGCAGAAATTGCGGACGCAATCGCGAAGTTCGCGGCGGAAGTTCCGGGTAACTCTTTCGAGTGAAACGGAAGCTTTCGCCAGCGCGGGTGCATCATAATAGTCGAGGCGGCTTTGAACCTCGATATTCGATAACGGTCTTATTCAGGCGGTGGGAATTCCCACCGCGGGGAGTGCGAAGTCTTGAGCTTCCAGCAATTTAATTCAAACACAGAGAAAGAGCAGGAGAACACGATGAACGTAGAATCCGCAACCATACGCCGCCGCGGAACCGTACTCGCGGTGGCACTGGCGCTGGTCGCCGGAGGCGCCATCGGCGCGCTCGGCATGTCTGAACACGCCAGGCAGCAGGAAGGCACGGCGCATATCACCCTGGCATCGGCGCCGGACCCCGCGCGCGTGGCGAATTCCATTTCGTTTGCGAATGGATTTGCTCCGATCGTGAAGGCATCGCTTCCGGAAGTTGTAAACATTTCCTCCACGAAAGTGATCAAGAATCGCGGACAGCAGCAAAATCCGTTTATGAATGATCCCTTCTTCCAACAATTTTTCGGACAGGATGGCGGGCGGCAATTTCAGCAACAGCAGCCGCGCGAGCAGAAAGAATACGCGCTCGGTTCCGGCGTAATCGTGAGCCCCGAAGGCTACATTCTCACAAACAATCACGTAGTGGATGGCGCGTCTGATGTGACCGTGGATCTTTCTGACAAGCGGCACTTCACCGCGAAAGTTGTGGGAACGGATGATCGCACCGATATCGCGGTTTTGAAGATCGACGCTCCGGGACTCACTGCGATGCCCCTTGGGCATTCCAGCGCGCTTGAAGTTGGCGATTTTGTTCTGGCGATCGGCAATCCGTTTGGAGTGGGCGAAAGCGTGTCGATGGGAATCGTGAGCGCTCTTGGCCGCAGCAGTCTGGGAATTGAAGGCCGCAATTCGTACGAGAACTTCATCCAGACAGATGCGGCGATCAATCATGGAAACTCGGGCGGCGCGCTGGTGGACGTTCACGGCGAACTCGTTGGAATCAACACTGCGATTCTCACCGGCGGCTCCGAAATGGGCGGCGGCGGAGAAGGCAGCGCAGGCGTGGGATTCGCGGTGCCAATCGATCTGGTGCGTAGCGTGATGATGCAAATCGTGGAGCACGGAAAAGTGATCCGCGCAGAAATCGGCGCGCACATTCAAGCAGTGACCCCGCAACTTGCAAAACAGTTTGGCCTGCCGAAAGCGGAAGGCGCCATCATTGTGGACATGATTCCGAACGGTCCTGCAGAGAAAGCGGGCTTGAAGCAGGGCGACATAATTCTCGGAATGGATGGTCAGGAATATGCGGATTCGAGCTCATTGCGTCTGCATATTGCGGAATCCGCTCCGGGCACAACGTCGAAGTTGCAAATCGTCCGTGACGGAAAGCCAATGGAAGTCACCATCACTCTGGACACGCTGAAAGATGTTGAGCAACCCGGAGACCAAGAAGGCAACGACAACGACAATGGCAAGGGTGAATCGAGCCAGGGAATCATGTCTGGAGTTTCGGTGGAGACTCTTACACCGCAACTCACGCACGAACTCAACCTCACCAAAGTCGCTTCGGGCGTGGTGATCGAACAAGTGTCGCCCGATAGCGCTGCCGCGGATGCAGGATTGCAACGTGGATTGGTGATCACCGAAGTGAACCATCATCCCGTCCACAACGTGCAGGAATACAAAGATGCGCTGTCGCACGCTGGAAAGGGTTCGGTGCTGTTGGTGGTGGTTTCGCCGAACTCGGATGGAGTACCTGCATACGTGGTGGTTGGCGGATCGCAGTAAATAATTTCGGGAATTGTTCCGGCGATAGAAATTAACGCCGAACGATTTTCGCAAACGCACAGAACGCCCGGTAAGGCTTCGAAAGGCCTGCCGGGCGTTTTGTTTTGGGGATGCGGGGAGCGGGCGGGAAGAAATTCAAAGGCCTCACTTTCGCCCGATGAAGCTGGAGCTTACATGCGGGACACGTATCTCATGTTGATTGATGATGCCGGGACCGAAGCTGCGAGCGCGAGCGATGAAAGATAAAGGCCGGCTGAGAGTTGTGCCACTGAGCGATGAAGATTGACAGTGGGTAATCGTCTCCGTAGGCTCAACGCAGATGGGAACTCACCGATGAAAATTGTTGTCGCCGATCCGATCAGCGAACAGGGGCTGGCGCTTTTGCGCGCGGGCGGATGGGAGGTGGTTACTCCCGCGAAAGATGCGCTGGCTGCGGCGTTGGTTGAGGCGGATGCGCTGATTGTGCGGAGCGCGACGCGCGTCACCGCGGATTTGATTGAGCGCGCGCCGAAACTTCGCGTGGTGGGCCGCGCGGGCGTGGGCGTGGACAACATCGCGCTGGATGCGGCGACACGGCGCGGCGTGCTGGTGATGAATACTCCCGGCGGAAACGCCGTGAGCGTGGCAGAACATACTTTGGCGCTGCTGCTTTCGCTGGCGCGGCGCGTGCCGCAACTGAGCGCGGCGATTCACGCGGGGCGCTGGGAAAAAAGCGGCGCGGCGGGAACGGAATTGCGCGGAAAAACTTTGGGGTTGGTGGGATTGGGACGAGTGGGAAGCGAAGTGGCGCGGCGCGCGATCGCTTTTGAGATGCGCGTGGTTGCGTACGATCCGTATGTGAGCGAATCGGCGGCGCGAGACGCGCAAGTGAATTTGGTTTCGTTGGCGGAATTGCTGGCGCAATCGGATTACGTTTCGCTGCACACGGCGCTGAGCGCGGCGACGGAGAAATTGATCAACGCTGCGGCGCTCGCACAATGCAAACGCGGTGCGGCGCTGATCAATACGGCGCGCGGCGAACTTGTGGATGAAGTGGCGCTGGCGGATGCGTTGCGAAGTGGACAACTTTCGGGCGCGGCGCTGGATGTGTTTGCGACCGAGCCGCCGCTGAATTCGCCGCTGATCGAAATGCCGAATGTGATTGCGACGCCGCACGTGGCGGGATCAACGCGCGAAGCGCAGGAAGAAGTGGGCACGTTGATCGCGCAGCAGGTGCGCGATTTTCTGGCGGATGGCGCGCTGCGCAACGCGGTGAATTTGCCTTCGCTTTCAGGCGAGCAATATCGCCGCGCGAAACCGTGGATTGAACTTGCGGAGCGGCTGGGATCTTTTGTGGCGCAGATCGCGGCGTGGAGATTTGAGCGCGTCACATTTACAACCGCGGGTGAGCCGGCGGAGATGGGCGCGAGCGTGCTTCGTAACGCGGCGCTTGCGGGCATGATGAATACGGTGCTGGATGAAAAAGTGAATCTGGTGAACGCTGGGCAATTCGCGGCGGCGCGAGGCCTCGCGATCGAGGAGCGCACGCGGCGGCGCGATCACGGCTACGCGAATGTGATCGAGCTGGCGATTTCGGGCGCGGGAAACGCGCAGCATGTGAAGGCGAGCGGAACCGTGGTGAACGAAACTTCGACGCGAATTTTGAGCGTGGATGGAATGGAGTTGGAAGCGCCGCTGGCAGGCTCGATGCTATTTTTTAGGAATCGCGATGTGCCCGGAGTGATCGGGCAAATCGGAACGGCGCTGGGTTCGCGCGGCGTAAATATTTCCACGTTTGCGCTTGGGCGTACGAAGCCGGGCGCCGACGCGCTGGCGCTGATGCAGCTTGATGGCGATGTGCCGGATTCGACGCTGGATTCGCTGCGCGCAATTTCGAGCATCACGGAAGCGCGGCTGGTGCGGCTGCCAGAGTAAACGCGCGTGCTATATTTGCGTGTGTTTGTGGAAAGGCGAGAGAGGTTGGGAAATTTCGTATGACAACGCTTGAGAAAATTCAGAAGGATCTTGTGGACGCGATGCGGGCGAAAGACGAGTTGCGCCTGAGCGTGGTGCGAATGGTGAAAGCCGCGCTGAAGCACAAAGAGATCGAAAAGATTCGTCCGCTGGATGAAGCGGAATCAATGCAGGTGCTGCAAACATTGCTGAAACAGCGCCGCGAATCGGTGGAAATGTTTACGAAGGGCGGGCGCATGGAACTCGCCGAAAAGGAATTGAAAGAGATCGCGATTCTGGAAACGTATTTGCCGGCGGGAGCGAGCGCCGAAGATATGGATCGCGCGATCGCCGCGGCGATGGCAGAGACCGGCGCGAATTCGCCGAAGCAGATGGGCGCGGTAGTGAAGGCCGCGCGCGCAAAGCTGGAAGGAAAAACTGTGGATGGCAAAGCGCTGAGCGATTTGATTCGCACGAAGCTCGGCGGATAATTTCTTACGAGCAAGTTGCGTGCCCCTGCCGGAAACTATTCCCGTCCGCTACACCGAAGAGGAAGCCGATAATTTCAGCATTCGTCCGGTAAAACGGCAGACATTCCGGCTGCGCGAATTGGTGGACATGATTTTGCGCGTGACGGGAAAAGATCAGGCGCGCGTGCAGCAGATTTTGAAATCGGGCACGCTGGTCTACCATTTTTTTCGATACTGGTGGCCGGGATTTGAAACTGATGCCGCTGAACTTGCTGCGTTGCTCGCGGAATTTCCGGGAGACGAGCCGCGGCGCGCGTTTCGCGCCGACGAATGCGCGCTGATTATCCTGGAGCCAGCGACGGCGGGGCGGCGCGCGATTGAAATCGACCGCGGCGCCGCAGAACGGAAACCGCTTTTCGCAGCGAGAAGTTTTTGGGATTGCCTAATTGCGCTGACGGGGAATTCTGCGGGCGCTGCTGCAGGCGGCGCGGGCGTTACTTACGCGGGATATTCGTTTGATCGGCGCGCCGATTTGTTTCAGGTGACGCTCACCGCCGAACAGCGGCAACAACTTGCGAGCGATGCCGCGAAACTTGCGCCGCGTGCAACTCGGCCGAAATTTGAAACGGCTGGCGAGATTGCGCGGGTTACGTTTGTGTGCGCGCGGAAATAGAATTTGAAAGCTGGGCGGGGCAAGCCCCGCCCCTACGAAAACATCCCAGCGTTGAACGACAACGAATCTTTAACGTGACAAAATTAGAACCGACTGGCGCGCTACTGCGATTTCTTCAGCACCACGCTGGCGTTTTCGTCGGCGGAGACCTGGCGATTAAATTTTCTGACGGCGGCGATTTGATCGGCCGGAACGGTGTCTTGAGTTACCTGATAGGTGCGGACGTAGCGGATTTTTCCGGGAGTGACCTGGACTTCGCTGGAGTAAGTGGCGAAGCCGGTATCGGCTTTCACGGGCGAGGGGGCGTCGTCCACAGAATATCCCGGCGGCAGGCTGATCTCGAAATCGTCTGTTTGCAGTGACGCTTCTCTAAATTCCACAGGAAATTTGCGCGGTTCTTCTTCAGTGATCCGCGACGCTTTTTCTCCGATAACGCGCGGGCGAACGATCAATAGATCACCAGCGGGTTTCGCGTAATGCTCGGCGGTGAATTCGTAATGAATCGTGAGAGTGGCGTCGGCTGTATCAAGCTTGCTGGTTGTGGCTTGGGTGACGTGAAAACCCCCGAGAAAAGTGGCGAGGAAACTTTCGATGGCTTTGGAGCTATCGGCTCCCTGAACGCTTAAGAGACGGTAGCGCTCGGAACTGGCGTTGGCTCCGACGCGTTGCTCGTCCACCGAGCCGTGCAGGGAGCCATCGGGATCGAGTTGGAGTTTCGCGGTGCGCACGATGCGATTGCTGGACGACGGCGAAAGAGGAAGATGAATGAGTTCGCCACCCTGATTGGCGGCGAGCAGGACATAATTGTCCTGCAGGTAGCTGGGCAAATATCCGAAGGGTGTGTAGGTGGAAGTTGGATCGAAGAAAAGAAGCTTGCCGAGTTTGGGATCGTTGATTAGAGAAATCAGGGTTTGCGGCGGCGCGTCGTCTGGGACGCGCATAGCAAGAATCGCGTGATTGAAAGTAATAGCAGAAGCGAATTCGGGATTTACAACGCCGCGATCAACTTGCGCGAGGGCAAGATAGGATTCGATGCCCGCCTCATGAAGCATCACGCGGAGAAGCGTAGCTTTATCTTTGCAGTCGCCATACTGGTGTTTGAAAATGTCGCCCGCGTTGTGCGGTTGAAAACCGCCAATGCCAACTTCAATCGCGACATAGCGAACCTGGCTTTGGACGTAAGCGGCAATTGCCTGAGCCTTTTGAAGCCAAGTGGTGGCACCCGCGGTGAGTTCTTTTACGCGCTGCTGAATTTCCGGAGTGGACTGGTTGGAATTTACGGCGAGAGCGTCAAACCATTTTCCGATTTCAGACCAATCGACAGGGCCGAGGGCGGAGGAGCCAGCCGGAGGAGCGTAGGTGACTCCCATACGAGAGGCGACGGCACGCCAAGCTGGCATGTCAGCTTCGCCTTTCATCGCAGGAATGTTTTCGACTTCCCACTGCATTTCGGAAGCGGTTTCCACTTTCGGAGACTGCTCGGGGTAGTGCATCCAGTAGGATCTGAATTTCCAACCCGAAGGAAGATTTACGGTGAAGCGCGAGCGGCGAACGGGAATCTCGTCCTGAAACGCCCACTCGTCCTGAAGGATGAACGGGCGGCTCTTTTGATGGAATTCGTAACCGATGACGTTGCCGGGCAGAGCGGCCGGAATTTCAAGGACCTTGCTACGCAGATCGGAATAAAAATTTTCATCGAAATTAATTTCAACCGCGTCTTTATCTTTTACTTCGTATTCCTTGCCGGTTTTAGGAAGGCACCAGCCGCGGATGGAAGTAATCTTCGTTAGCGAATCGAAGGGGATGGTGAGGAGGCCGAAGCGTTTACCGTCGGGACGGAGAACAAGATAGGCGCGGCGATATGTGGTCTCGATCTCACCGTTTTCCTTGACGGTGTTTTCCAGCTCGTCGTAAAGGATTACGGCGTTGGCGTTGCCATTCGGCGGGCCGGCGGGAGCGTCAACTTTTAGGGCAGCTTCGCGCAGCCACGCCGGGA
Source organism: uncultured Acidobacteriota bacterium (assembly GCA_963721845.1). Taxonomy (GTDB): domain Bacteria; phylum Acidobacteriota; class Terriglobia; order Acidiferrales; family UBA7541; genus DASTCZ01. The sequence goes on from CAVRKW010000002.1 coordinate 207,770, forward strand.
CGTCCGCGGCGCGCGTGGTGGGGCTTGCGAAACAAATTGCGAAGAGCGCCGCGAAACTAATTGCCGCCGCTTGAGCCGCCTTGCGTTTGGAAAACCACTTGTTGTTCATCGTCTGCCTTTACGCTACCAAAAATGTGGCGCAGCGTTGCGTATTGCTCGACCGGATAAATTTGCTGGCCGATCGAAAACCGGCGCTTGATTTCGAGGAAACCGCCTTGCTGAATGGACGATATTTCGTAGAGGAAATGCGCGCCCGGGTCAATGCGTTTGCGAGTGGGAAGCGATTCGAGCCGCCAGGTGAGCGGAACTTGAATGCGAATTTCGTCGGTCTCTTCGTAGGGGAGGGCGAAAAACACGGGCTGCTTGCGGGCGTCGTGCTGCAACATCTGCGGACGGCCGGAAGTGTAGAGACTGACGGGCATCAAGACGCGGTGTCCGGCGGATTGCAAAATTCCATTCGTTTCGATTTTGCATTCGACGGAGAGAGGCTTGTCGGTGACGTCCCAATTTTTGATTGCGGTGATATCAATTTTGGTGTCGATGGGAAACCATTGCTTCACTTCGTCCTTCATCATCTTCCGGCGAGCTTCTTCGTCTTTGGTGCGGCCTTCCTGGCGCCAGGAGAGAGCGCGGTCGCCGGTGAAGGTGACGACAAAAGTTCCGGTGACGTTGCCCTGCTCGTCGACGGAGAGATTGGCGTTGCGATCGGTGACGGTGAGAGAGCTGTCCGTTACGGGGACGTCCATGAAAACAGCGCCCTGTTTGGTGGGGCGAAGGACTTTGATGGCGGTCTCGTACCAGGGGAGCATGCCGTAGGGGCAGAGAGCGACGGACGGATCGACGAAGACATCTTTGTCGCCGAGATGAATCCAGACAAAGTCGTCGTCGAGTTCGCGCTGATCCTGCAAAGCCATGTGGAAGATTCCGTTGGTGCGCAAAGTGCCGAAGACACTTTGCGCTTCAAAGCCTTCGGCTTGAACGAAGGCGACGAAGAGGCGGTTGATGTCGTCGTAGGAGCCATAGCCGCGCTTGAGGACATCTTCGACAGTCTTATTATCCTTTTGGTTTTCGCGCTTCATCTCTTGAGGTGTTTTTTCGCCGGCGTCGATCTGAGTATTCTTCAGCTGCTGGGCGCGGACGTATAACAAGCGCAATTTTTCTTCCGGGGTGGATGCGGAGCCGATGGCCTCGTCAGCGGCCTGCTTGATGGCGCCGCGTTTGCCGATGAAGCCAGCATCTTCGGCGAAGACGCGTTTTCCGACCGCGTTCCAGTAATCTTCGGCATTTGGGGTGGGTGGATCCCAGGAGTATACGAACTCGATGCTGCCGCGGAGTTCTGCGACGGGCAACATGTATTCCTCTTCGGGAACACCGGCGAGATCATTGACATCGAGAGTATAAGTGCCATTTTTCTGCTTCTGCGGAGTGAGCCCCTGCAGGCGGAGCAAGCGGAAAAACATGGGTGGCAAGGGGGCGCCAACGCTTTCGTAAGGCTTAAAAAGAAAATGAGCGTGCTTGGTGTAGAGACCTTCCTGAACGCGCCAGTAAACGTTGTAGATGTAATCGGTATCGCGCTGAATTTTGTAACGGTATTCGATGATGCTGCCGGGAGTGACATCCGGGCAGCGTGATCGATTTGACGAGTACCTTAATGGAGCCGGCCTTGACGACGGTTTTTTCGAGAACTTTTCCGTCAAACTCGATGGCCTGACCATCCGGATGGATGGTGCGGCCCTGAACTTCGCGAATGTCGCCACTTCTCTTGAAAAAAGGGATTTCGATATCGGCGTATTTTTTGCCCTCTTCAGTGAAAACTTTGATGCGGCAGTAAATAGATTCGGAGGATTTGGTGCCGTCGGCGATTTGTTCGCGATAGAGGATCATCGCGTCGGCGCCGGGTTCGGCGGGATTATCTTTCATGGCGAGTTCGGCGGGGACGATGGGCGGCCAATCCGCCGCGCGAGCTGTGGCGCAATCGCAAAGAAGTATGAGAGCGAGCGCGGATGGAAAGGCGCAGCGCAGGAAAGAAACGGGAATACGAGAAACGTATTAATCGCGCGGGATGGGTCGCACGCATATCGGTTCGCCTCCGAATTCAGACAGCTCTGCCGCAGAACGACGAGCTACAAGATGACCTGGTCGAATATGGCAGTTTTGGGCCGGGTTGATTTACCCGTACCGTGCAAGGGACGCTACGCGCGTTGCGGCGAGTTGTCAAGAACCGTTTCTTATAATGCTGTGGTGATTGGTACTCGCAGTACTACTTCCATTTCGCTGAACTTTCGAGCGGTTACCGCACGCATGTGCTTGCCTCGACGGGCAAGGGGTGCTAGCTTGCCGCGATACTTGTAGGTTTGCTGGGATACCGCGGCGAATCGCGTGGCTGCGATTTGCGCTCAATATTGTCGATGTAATTCACCGGAGGTGACGCTTGGCTACGAAGCCGTGGAGTTCCACCGCTCCTGCCGCCGATTTCCAGCCGTTTGTGGCGGCTGAGGAAAATGTGGCGGAGTTCACCGTCCGCGCCGTGCTTCTGGGCGCAGCGTTTGGAATTTTATTCGGCGCGGTGTCTGTGTATGTGGGATTGCGCGCTGGGCTTACCGTTTCCGCATCGATACCCATCGCTGTGCTGAGCATCAGCATTTTGCGCGCGTTCGGGCGCTCGACAATTCTGGAAAATAATATTGTGCAGACCACCGGCTCGGCCGGCGAATCGCTTGCCGCGGGCGTGATTTTCACTTTGCCCGCGCTGATCTTCCTGGGATTTTCGCTGGAATACATGCGCATCTTTATGCTGGCGCTGCTGGGCGGAACGCTGGGCGTGCTGTTGATGATTCCGCTGCGGCGGCAACTGATTGTGAAGGAGCACGGCGCGCTGGCGTTTCCCGAAGGCACAGCTTGCGCCGACGTGCTGGTGGCGGGCGAGCGGGGCGGTTCTTTTGCGTCGCGTGTGTTTTGGGGATTGGGACTCGGTGGAATTTATACATTTTTGATGAACAGCGTGGGAGCGTGGCCGGGGCAACCGGAATATCGTCCGGATTGGCTGCCGGGATCGTCGTTTCGCGCTGCGATTACTTCGGAATATTTGGGAGTGGGCTACATCATCGGGCCGAAGGTCGCTGGAATACTTTTTGCTGGCGGAGTTTTTTCCTGGTTGGTGCTGATGCCCGCGATTAAATTTTTCGGATCGCTGGCGCCGAATGCGGCGCTATATCCGAGCACAATTCCAATACCGCTGATGACTCCCGATCAGTTGTGGGCGAGCTACATCCGCCCCATGGGAGCTGGAGCGGTGGCGGCCGCGGGTTTGATCACATTGATCAAAACTTTGCCGACAATTATTTCCGCGCTGAAAGCCGGAATGAAAGATGTGCGCGCCGGAAACGCGGCGGCAGCGGGCAAGGCGCGGACGGATCGCGACCTGCCGATCAGCCTGGTGCTGATTGGTTCGCTGGTGATAGTGGTTTTGATGTGGGCGATGCTGACGTTTGTGCCGGTGCAGGGCGCAAAGACCGGAGTGTTTTCGAATTTGCTCGCGTCGATCATCGTGGTGATTTTCGGATTTTTGTTTGTGACGGTGGCGTCGCGAATCAGCGGGCTGATTGGAAACAGTTCGAATCCAATCAGTGGAATGACGATTGCGACTTTGATGGCCACCTGCGCGGTGTTTCTGATCGCGGGATGGAAGCAGCCTCCGTTTGCGGTGCTCGCCCTGATGATCGGCGGCGTGGTGTGTCTCGCGTCCGCGATCGCTGGCGCCACTTCGCAGGATTTGAAAACGGGATATTTGGTCGGAGCAACGCCGAGATATCAGCAAATCGGATTAGTAATCGGAGTATTGGTTTCCACATTCGCAGTGGGCGTCACGCTGATCGTGATGAACAAGGGGCTGGAGAAATTTAATCCGGTAGAAATCCCGCTGAACATCGAGCAACTGCCGGCCGGCGCGAAAGTGGAAACGCAGAATTACGAGCACGAAGGGAAAACGTATGTGCTGGTGAATGCGATCGGCACGACTACAATCCCGGACGGAAAATATTTGTACGATCCCGCGGCGCAGAAAATTGAAATTCAGTGGGTACAGGGAATCGGTAGCGATCAGGCAGCAGCTCCGCAGGCGCGATTGATGGCGACCGTGATCAACGGAATTCTGAATCAGCGGCTGCCGTGGCGGCTGGTGCTGCTCGGAGTGTTTCTGGTTATCGCTGTGGAGTTGCTCGGGATTCGATCGCTGCCATTTGCGGTGGGATCTTATTTAAGCATTGCGACTACGATGGCGATGTTTGCCGGAGGATTGGTGCGCTGGCTCGCGGAACGAGGCGAGGAAAAAACTTCGGCGTCTGAAAGCGAAGTAAGTCCTGGCGCGCTGTATTCCAGCGGATTGATCGCGGCGGGCGGCGTGTTTGGACTGATGGCGATCATCATTAAAGTGATGGAAGACTATCACTGGGTGCCCAAAGATATGCTGCTGGTGGGGCCGAAAATACTCGGCAGCCTGGCGACAAATTCGTGGCTGGGAGTCGTGGTGTTTGTCGCACTGGGCACATCGCTGTTTCTTTTCGCGAAGAAAAAAGTGGAGTAGCTGCGACGCCGCGCGGACGTTGAAAGGATCAATCGGCGGCTGACGTTGGCCCGCGTGTTTACAGTTTCTGTACGGCGTTGACACATTACGACGCGCGGGCAGACAATCGCCCTCGAGCACCACGCGATGCCCGACACTCGCATTCTGACGGCTGTCATCTTCGGGGTTGTATCCCTCGCTGCTTATTCCCCACGAATCGCGCAGGCGCAAGATAATCCGGCAGCCGAATCGTTCGGCAGTATTTCTGGACGCGTTTTTCGAATGGATACCGGCGCGGTAGTTCCCAAAGCCCACGTGACTCTGGTTCTTGAAACGAAAAGCAATTCGCTGACTAATGTACAAACGGTTTTAACTGGTGAGGACGGAGGCTATCGGTTCGATCGTGTGGGCCCCGGTACATATCTCGTGGAGGCAGAAAGAGATGGATTTCTGGAAAACGGTTACGGCGCAGTACGTACTCACGACGCATTCGACTGGGTCACGCTAGTCGCCGGAGAAGTGAAAAAAGATATCGACGTTCGCCTGGAAGCCACGAGCGTCATCTCAGGAAATGTGGTTGATGAGGATGGCGCGCCGGTGAAGAAGCTCGCGATCAGTGCGGTCCGTATTCAATTCTCGACGAGCGGAGAATATATCGAAAACGTCCAGACCGGGGAAACGGATGACCTTGGCAATTTCAGAATTCTGGATTTGCAGCCGGGCCCTTACTACGTCGCTGCCGGATTCCTGGTGGGCGGTCCGCGCGCAGGAAATATAACGTATGGCCAAACGTTTTATCCGGGAACGCGCACCCTCGATAGTGCCCAACAGGTTTTCGTAGCGCCGGGGTCTGAGACGCCGGGAATAAACATCGCAGTGGCCCCAGTGGAGTCGTATCGGGTGAATGGCAAGTTGGTTGATTCCACCACGCACGGCGATGTGGTTTATTCCATACGACTGCTACGAGAAGCAGGTGATAGTCCGCTTTCGGCGTGGCCAGTGTGGACAGGTGGTCCGTCGGAGATTCACGCGGACGGTTCTTTTGTGATCCGCAATGTTCCCAGCGGCGACTACACGATCAAGGTTGTTTCACGCAGCGCCGATCCGCCGAAACCGCTCATCGGGCCGACACATGTGGGACGCGAAAATGCCGGGACAACAAGCATAAAAGTTGGCGACGCGGACGTCCCGGTGGAAGTCGACATCTCTTCGCCCACAGTGGTCCGTGGAGACATCGAATTCGAGGACACAAATCGGAAAGAGTTTAAAGGATTTCGGGTTTCCCTGATTCCTGAAGTTACATTTGGATCCGTGCTTCAAGTTAAGCTCAACGACGACGGCGTGTTCGACTTTCAAAACATCCTGCCGGAACACTATGTGGTATCCGTGATGCATCCCCCAAAAATGAATGTTTATGTGAAGTCTGTCCGCTGTGGCGGAGGTGGACAGTCGGTGCAGCGATTGAATGCGGAGCCCGGAACGGTAAACCGGTGCACGATCAATGTGGCGGATGATGCGGGAACACTGAGCGGTCAGGTAAAGGACAGCGAAAAACCCGCGCCAGACGTGATGCTCGTTGCAATTCCAACGCGGCCGGAGCTTCGGCGGTGGCCGGAATATCTCCAGAGCTCGCGATCGGACGCGGACGGACATTACGAATTTCTGGATCTTATTCCCGGCGATTACGAGATTTTTGCTCTACCCAGAGGAAGCGAGGAATCGCCCTGGGCGCCTGACTTCGCGGAGCGACATCACCGCAGCGCCGAACACGTTACGATCGATCCCCACGGGTCTACGACGTTGATCCTCAAAATGACGCCGCGAGACCGACAATTCTAGCGATTCGGTAAATAAAATCAGGGCGTGATCAGGTAGTAGGAATTGCGCGCGAGAACTACGTAGTCTTTTCCTTTTGTTCCGTGTGATTTCACCAAGCGCACATCGAGTTTGTGGGCTTTGCCGCTGCCGCTTTCCGCGTTTGTGTAATAGCCAATGGCGTAGCGCGTTTTGATGCGTTCGATCAGCGCGCGAAATGTGGCATCGAGCGACGTGACGTTTTGCACGTCGAAAATTTCTCCGCCGGTTTCCTCGGCGACTTTCCCAATATTTACGAGGCCGGGAACTTGCGACGCGTAGAAGCGCGTGCCTGGCGGGTTGTAACCGGGAATTTTCAAATTGTAGAGGCTGGCATCCGCCGCGACAGTTTCGGTGACGATATCTTTCGTGCCCTGGCCGCCGGCGCTGGTGCCAACGTCGTCGCTGATCAGGATGATTACGCGGCGGCCTTTGGGAGCTTTCGTCAGGAAATATTGCGCGGCGACGAAGATACCGTCATTGATGTTGGTGGCGCCGCGCGCTTTGAAGGAGCCGATTTTTTCTGCGATAGAAGGCTTGTCCTTGGTAAACGGCATTTCGATTTGGGCTTCGGTGCTGAAGGTGAAGAGCGCGACTTCATCGTCGGGCTTCAGCACAGAGAGAGTTGTGTTGGCGGCGTCGCGCAGCGGGCCGAGAAACGGACCGATGGAATCGCTGAGGTCGAGAACGAGCGCGACATTGAGAGGCAATTCGTCGCGGCTGAAAATCGAAATTTTTTGCAGGGCGCCATCTTCACGGACTTCGAAATCTTCTTTCTTGAGATCGGCCATGATTTCGCCGGATTTTGTTTTCACCGTTGCGTCGAGCATCACAAGATTTACGCCGACGCGGATCGGCTGCTGGCCTTGAACTTCTTTCTGATCCTGAGGTGGGCGCGTGCCGCGAACATTGGCGCGAGCAGGCAGTTGAATGAGACAAATTAGAAATGCAAAAAGAAAAATTGTGAATTGGTACGGCGCGAATTTGGCGCGAGACATTTGCATCATGAGAGGATTCATTGTAGCTCCGCGGCGTTGTATCGGAAATGCCCGCCACATAAACTTGCGCAGCACGCTCCTGGAAATCACTTTTTTGACATTGGCTCGGCGCGGCTCTTAGACTGATGGGTGATGGGATCGTCGTCACGAAATTACGGGCGTCCGCGCATGACGTGGATGGGCGGAGGCACCCCTCCTGCAATTAAAACGCTGCTGATCACGATGACAGCGGTGTTTGTGGTGCAAACGATTGTCAGCATCGTGTTTCACGATCAAGGCGAAATCTGGATCTACCACTGGTTTGGGCTGGTGCCGCTTGCCGTAGTGAAAGGGCTGCGCGTGTGGCAGCCGTTTACGTACATTTTTTTGCACGGCGGGCTGTGGCACATTCTGATCAACCTGCTGGTGCTGTGGATGTTTGGCTGCGACGTGGAACGCGCGTGGGGAGCGAAACGCTTCTACCAATACTTTTTCATTTGTGGAGTTGGCGCGGGACTGATCGACGTGATCGCTAATTTGGTTCCTGTTGCGTTTGGTCATGAATTATCCGCGGTGCCCACGATCGGCGCGTCTGGCGCGATTTTCGGAGTTTTGATCGCAGCGGCGGTGATGTTTCCGGATCGCCAGGTATTTTTGATTCTGCCGCCGGTTTCGATTTCGATGCGCGTATATGTGTGGGTGATGGTGGCGATTGAATTTTATTCCACGCTCACCGTATCCACCGGTGTGGGTCCGGGCGACACGATCGCGCACTTCTGCCATTTGGGCGGAATCGCGATTGGATATATTTATTTGCGGCGCGGCTCGTTTTTTTTCAACATGCGGAATTCCCTTGCGGATTGGAAACGGAAGCGGCTGCGGCGAAAATTTGAAGTGTATATGAACGACCAGCAGAAGCGGCCGCCGTCGAATCCTGGAAGTTGGGTGAATTAGCGTATTTGTTGAGCGCATCACCAAAATTGTTTCACGTGAAACAATTTCGCACCATTTGACCGAAAACGTCGGTTGATATGATTCCCAAAATGGAACTCCGTTCCGAGGCGGCCGGTTAAGTGATTTATTTTGTTTGAGTTACGGGCGCGTCACGAGCTGCGGTCTGTTATTGGGCTACTCTGTTTCGCGGATGTCATCTGGAATGCATTCCCACCACGTGAAGTTTGATGAAATTCGTGGTTCCGCGAATTCCCAGGGGAGTTCCGGCGACGATGCCGACGACTTCTCCGCGCTTCACAAGTTTTTCTTCGAGTAAGCGTCTCTCAGCGATCTCTGCGAGGCCATCGATGTCGCGCACGCGAGCGATGCTGCGCGGCACCACGCCCCAAAGAAGCGCGAGACGGCGGCGAGTTTCGGCGAACGGAGTAAACGCGATGATCGGAGTTTTGGGGCGATGCTTTGAAATCAGGCGGGCGGTGGAACCAGTCTCGGTGAAAACGGCGATTAATTTAATGGGCGCCTCATCTGCAGCGTGACAAATAAGTTCGGCGACGGTCTCTGCGACAGTGCCGGCGATGTCGTGAACTGCGGCTTCGTGAGGATGCGAAAACGAACTGACGCTTGATTCGGCGGCGCGGATGATGCGATCCATCATGCGCACGCTTTCGAGCGGAAATTTTCCGGAAGCGGTTTCGGCGGAGAGCATTAGCGCGTCGCTACCGTCGAGAACTGCGTTCGCAACATCGGAAGCTTCGGCGCGAGTGGGCCGCGGGTGCTGCGTCATGGACTCCAGCATCTGCGTGGCTGTGATCACGGGACGGCGAGCTTCGCTGGCGCGCTGAATGATTTGCTTCTGCACGACGGGGACGCTTTCGGGATTCATTTCAACGCCGAGATCGCCGCGCGCGACCATGACGCCATCGGATATTTCGAGAATAGCATCGAGATTTTCGATCGCCTGCGGCTTTTCGAGTTTTGCGATGACGGGCGTGTCGCGTCCCGCGGCGCGGATCGCTTTTTTTGCGGCGGCGACATCGGAGGCGCGGCGCACGAAACTTACCGCAATGTAATTCACGTCGTTCTTCAACGCGAATGCGAGATCGCCATAATCTTTTTTGGTGAGAGCAGGAACGCGCATCTCAATTCCGGGAAGATTGATGCCTTTGTGCTCGCCGAGTTCGCCGCCATCAAGGACTTCGCAGATCACGCAGTTGTGCCGGGTTTGCTGAACGCGCAATTCGATCAGCCCATCGGCGAGGAGGATGCGCGCGCCGCGGTGCACTTCATGCGGAAGTTGCGTGAATGTGGTGCTGACTCCACTGGCATCGCCGGCGGAATCGCCGGCGCAAATTGTGAATCGCTGGCCCGCTCGCAAAATTACCGTGCCGCCGCCGATCAAAGAGCCGGTGCGGATTTTCGGTCCGCCCAGATCGCCAAGAATCGCGACGGGTTTTCGTAATCGTGCGGAGGCCGCGCGGATGCGCGAAATCGTGCGGGCATGCCAATCGTGGGTACCGTGCGAAAAATTCAGGCGGACGACATCCATTCCTGCGTGCATCAGGCTTTCGATGGATTTCGCGGAATCGCTCGCGGGGCCGAGAGTGCAGACGATTTTTGATCGGCGAAAGTTCATAAAAACGTCACAGCGACTTGTGCGCCGGCTGCGCGGTTATTGTTTATGGGCGGAAAAATCGTAGACCACACGATAATAAAATTCCACACCCTTGTGAAACGAATCCACGGAGAGGCGCTCGTCGTCAGCGTGCATTCGCAGAACGTCTGCTTCGGTGATTGGAAACGGGAGCAGACCATACGCCTGAACATTGTGCAATCGGAGCTGCGAAGAATCCGTGGCGCCGGTGGACATGAATGGAGCGATCGCGGCGTTCGGAAAAAATGAGTTACTTACTTTTGAGATGGAGCGGTACAGATCGGTATCGAGAGACGATGGTGGCGCAGGGCTTCCGGGATCTGCTGCGAGTTCGAATTTGATTTGCTTGTCGTTCACGAGCTTCGTCAAATTTGCGATCAGCTCCTGAATAGAATCGCCGGGGAGCAGCCGCACATTTAAATTTGCGTGGGCTTCGCTGGGGATCACGTTTGCGCGCACGCCCGCTTGCAACATCGTGGGAGCAATTGTGTCGCGCATCATCGAATTCCAGATCGGGCTCATTTCCGCGACGCGTTTCGCGGCGAGATCTTTGCGCTCCGTTTCCAGCGCGCGCATCCACTTTGCGATTTCATCGGGTTCCACTTTCGCGAGCTGCTCGAAATAACTTTCCACGATTACGCTGAGTTTTACAGGCGTTTCGTAGTCGCCGATTTTTGCGACGGCAGCGGCGAGATGAGTCACGGCATTATCGGCTCGCGGCACGGACGCGTGCCCCGAAGTGCCAGTGGAAGTCACAGTAATATTGAACGGAACTTTTTCACTCGCCTGGATTCCCACGTACTGCACCGCGCCATCTTTCAGGATGACGCGGCCTTCTTCGTTGAGCGCGAAGCCAGCGCCAAATTTGTCCCAGTATTTTTGAATCGCGGCTTTGATTCCCGCTGCGCCGCCTTGCTCTTCATCATCATCGGCGAGAAAAATTACGTCACGATCGAGCGAACCGCGCCGCGCTTTAGCGCGATGATGGCCGCGAGATTTGCTGCGACCATGCTCTTATCGTCGATCGTGCCGCGTCCCCAGATGTAGCCGTCTTTAATTTCGGCGGCGAAGGGATCCACAGTCCATTTGTCGCGCGAGACTCCGACGACATCGAGATGCGCGATCAGCAAAAGTGCGCGCGAAGGATCGGACATCGCCCCGGAATTCAATCGCGCGACAACGATTCCGCGATCGGGCGTCATTTCTAGAATTTCGTTTGGGATTCCTTCGTGAGTGAGAATATCGGCCACATATTTCGCGGCGGCCATTTCGTTGCCAGGCGGATTCGTGGTGTCAATGCGGACGAGTCCTTGCAGCCAGCCCAGTGCTTCCTGTGAAAGCGCGGCGAAATCCGGCATACCCGGCTTGCGAAGCAGGAGGCGCTTGCTGTCATCTGCGGCGGTGCTGCTTGCGGCGGTTGCGTGGGCGGTTTGACTGCGCGTCGCGGCCGCAGCAAAACGGCGGAACGCAAAGCAAAACTACGCACTGCGACACACGCCGCAAAATTTGCGATCCATGCCACTTCGAAACCTCCGCAAAGACACTCGAATTTCAGCGAGAAAGCGCATCAATACTAACATGCGCATCCGCAGCCGCCTCGGACGATGCCGCGAGCGATGCGTGCTTATCGCGTGGCCGCTAAAATACGATGTGAGAGCGATGCATTGAACATCGTTTCGTTTAATGGCAGCATCGTACCTTCTCAAGGAGAACGCATGCGTCTCAGTTCATTTCGCGCCGTCGATACTCGGCATCATTATCTACACGCTGATCATTCCTCCGGATCAAGCTTGCGTGGTCGGCAGCAGCCGGCGAGGGCAAGCTTACGCCACAGCAACAATCACAGCAAACTCCGCCGCAACAGAGCCGCGCCCTCAACATCGCAGGGATCGATCGCCGTCGCGGTACACAACGTGAGCGTGGATGCGATCGTCACCGACGACAACGGCGCGTACATGCGAGATTTGAAGAAAGAAAATTTTCGGATACTGGAAGACGGCAAGCCGCAGGAGATCGTGAGCTTTTCGCAAGGGCGACGCGCCGATCACGCATGGTGATGCTGATGGAATTCAGCAAGATTTTTTACGGAATCTATGGCTACACCGCGCGCTATTGGGGCGCGCGTTTCTGCGAGAATTTGAAGCCGAACGATTGGATCGCTCTGGAAGATTTTTCGATGAAGACGCGGGTGGATGTGGATTTCACTCACGATCCCGAGGAAATTTTGGATGGTCTTGAATCAATTGATCATGCCGGATTTTCGCGAAGCCAATCTTCGCGATGCTGTGCTGGAAACGATCGACCGATTGAAAGATGTAAAGGCAAGAAAGCGATCCTGCTGCTCGCTTCCGGCTTCGACACATTCAGCAAACACACGATGGACCAGATGTTAAGCAGTTGAAGCAAACCGACGTAACGATTTTCGTAGTGGGCGTGGGCCAAGCAAGCTTACATGAACGGCGTATCAAACTTCCGGGCGGCATCGCTTACAGCGGCGAGCCGTACATCGTAGCGCAAAATGAAATCAAGAATTATGCGGCGTTCACGGGCGGCGTGTCTTTGTTTCCGATATTCGATGGCGAAATTCCCGGCGTGTTGCAGCAGGTTGCCGAAAGTTTGCGGAGCCAGTATTCGCTGGGATATGTGCCGTCTGAAAATTCGCTCGACGGAAAATATCACAAGATAAAAGTGCAGCTGTGCGCGCCCGATGGCGGCCCGCTGGTGGTGACAAATGAAAAAGGAAAGAAAGTAAAACTGGTGGTGTACGCGCGCGAAGGATACATCGCGCCAAAGGGCGGAGATCGGCGACTAAACGCCGCACCGTAGGTTGACTCCTAGCTAAGCGCCACATATAATTCATACGTTGTTAGAGCCCGCATCCCGCTGGGGAGATGCGCGATCGCAATTGCGTCGTTTTGTCAATCTGAGAAGTATCTAACTGACGGAATCGATATGTCGCGTTACGCTTCGCTGTGTGGAGCGGCGTTCAACTGAACATGTTTCGGCATTTTCCATTCCGCCGCCGCGATATTGTATCGCCCAGAATCCGATCTGGGAGTATTGGCATCGGCAAACCGATCCGCGCACGCAATCCATTTCGCGGAATGTACCAGCTGAATTCGTTTGACCTGTACATCATCATTCCTTATTTCATGGTACTTTTTATTCTGGCGATGTACGGATTGCATCGCTACTGGCTGGTCTACAATTTTTACAAATATCGCGACAACGTGCCGCCCACTCCGCCCGAAGTAAAATAGTGGCCGCGGGTGACGATTCAGCTTCCGATTTTCAACGAGCGTTATGTGATTGAGCGGCTGGTGGAAGCGGTTTCGCGATTTGATTACCCGCGCGAATTGCTGGATGTGCAAGTGCTGGACGATTCGACCGACGAGACGCGCGAAATTGCGCGCGCGTGCGTGGAGCGATTTCAAGCGCTCGGCCTGCCGATTCAGTTATTTGCACCGCACCGATCGCACCGGATTCAAAGCGGGCGCGCTGGCGGAAGGATTGAAGACCGCGCAGGGCGAATACGTCGCGATTTTCGACGCTGATTTCGTTCCTGCTCCCGATTTTCTGCGGCGCGCCGATTCCGTATTTTCACGAACCGCAAATCGCGATGGTGCAGACGCGATGGACATATCTCAACGCGGATTATTCGCTGCTCACGCAAGTGGAGCGCATCCTGCTCGATGGCCATTTCGTGATCGAGCATGGCGCGCGTTCGCGCCGCGGTTCGTTTTTTAATTTCAATGGCACCGCGGGAATCTGGCGGCGCACGGCGATCGAAGATGCGGGCGGGTGGCAGCACGACACGCTCACCGAAGACACTGACCTTTCTTATCGCGCGCAGCTTTGCGGCTGGCGTTTTGTGTATGTGCCGGGAATCGGGTGCGCATCGGAATTGCCAGTGGAAATGAATTCGTTCAAAGCGCAGCAAGCGCGCTGGGCGAAGGGCTTGATGCAGACGGCGAAGAAAATTTTGCCGCGCGTGATGCGATCGAAGAACCGTCTGCACGTAAAAGCGGAAGCGTTTTTTCATCTCACCGCGAACATCAGCTATCCGCTGATGATTATTCTTTCCACGATGCTGCTGCCGGCGATGATCGTGCGGTTTTATCAGGGAATGTTTCAGATGCTGGTGATCGATCTGCCGCTGTTCATGGCATCGAGCTTCAGCATTTCCAGTTTTTATCTGGTGGCGCAGCGCAGCCTGAATCCAAAGGGCTGGAAACAGATGATTGTGTACGTGCCGTTTGTGATGGCGGTGGGAATTGGGATTTCGGTGCGCAACGCGATTGCGGTGATCGAAGCGATTTGCGGCAAGCAATCGGATTTTGCGCGAACTCCGAAGCGCGGCATTCAGGGACGACAAAGGAAGTATTGTTGCGAAATCGTATCGCAACCGTTCTGGCTGGCTGCCATTTTTGGAAATCGGATTGGGATTTTATTTCACGCTCACAATTATGTACGCGGCGATCAATCGGAATTACGCGACAATTCCGTTTTTGATTCTTTTTGTGTGGGGATATCTGTACACGGGATTTATGTCGCTGGGGCAATCGTGGTTTGAAAAATTCCGCTTCCGTTCGCTGCCCGCCGCGCCTGCGGTTCCAGCAGAACCCCAGCAAGCCGCTTCCGGGAATTCCAGCTTCTAGTTTTTGCCGCACACAAGATCGATTGCCGCCCTGCCGCAACTTTCCCCGATGTTTTTGGATGAAACACTTTTCATGCGCCAGCGTATCTATTCCTATACAACTTAGGAGAGCGAATCTGCTTCCTAAGTCTGCTTAGGAGAACCCCTTGCCTGAATCGGCGGAACTGCTTCCCGGCACGCTTGATTTGCTTATTTTGAAAGCCGTATCCCTCGGCTCGCTGCACGGCTATGGAGTGCTGCTGCGGATCGCGCAGATCACTGGCGGCGCGCTGCTCACCGAACAGGGCGCACTTTATCCCGCGTTGTACCGGCTGGAAAACCAGGGGCTGCTGGATTCGGAGTGGGGAGTCTCCGACAACAATCGGAAGGCGAAATTTTACCGGCTGACGCCGGCCGGGTCGGCGGCGGCTGCGCGAGGAGGAAAAGAGCTGGAACCGGCTGGTGACCGCGATTGGCGCGGCGCTGCGAGCGAAGCCCCAGGAGAGTTAAAAATGGCGTCACGCATTCGCGCATTTTTCCGAACATTTCGCAAACAGGAATTCGATTCGCGCATGAGCGATGAATTGCGATTTCATCTTGCGGCGCGCACCGAGGAACTGGAGCGCGGCGGAATTTCGCACGATGAAGCGGAGCTGCGTGCGCGCGTGGAGTTCGGCGGATGCAAAATTATCGGGAGCAAATTCGCGAGTCGCGCGGCTTCGCGCAATGGCTGGAAACATTTTCGCAGGATCTGCGGTTTGGGTTGCGGATGCTGCGAAAAAATCCAGGATTCGCGGCTGGTTGCGATTCTCACGCTCGCGCTCGGCATCGGCGCAAACACAGCGATTTTCAGCATCGTGGACGGGGTGCTGCTTCGTCCGTTGGAATTTCCAGTCGCCCGAACAACTTGGTTCGCGTAATTGATAATGCGCCCGGCGCGGGACTGCACAACATTGGAATGTCGCAGCCGGAGTTGCGCGATCTGCAGGAACGCAGCGGAGTTTTTCAGGATATTTCGGCGGTGTGGCCGGTGGACGCGAACGTCACAGGCACGGGCCATCCGGAACGAATCGAGTTGCTGGTCATCAGTCCCAATTATTTTTCTTTGCTCGGCGCGCGTCCGCAGATTGGCCGCGTTCTTGGGAGTGAAGATGTTGCTCTTGGATTCGCTGAGGCAGTGGTGATCAGCGATGGATTGTGGCGCCGCGAATTTGGCGGCGATCCGAAAGTGATTGGGCACGCGAGTTCGGCTCGATGGCGACGCATACACCATCGTGGGAGTGATGCCAGCGGGATTTCGGCATCCCGGGAGAAACACTCTCGACGGATGTGGAGGTTTGGGGCACCGCTGGATTTGCCGCCGATCCATTTCCGGCAGACCACCGCTAACGCAGCGCATTGTTTTTGCCAGGAGCCATCGCGCGGATTCGTCCGGGAATGTCGCTGGCGGAAGCGCAAGCGACGGCTCGACAGTTTTGCGGCGCAATTGCGAGCGCAGTATCCCGCCGACTACAGACCCGAGGGCCATTTCTCGATACAGCTTGAGCCACTGAAGGAAACGATCGTCGGCAAGGTGCGGCCGATGCTGCTCACACTGCTCGGCGCAGTGGGAATGATGCTGCTGATCGGCTGCGTGAATATTGCGAATCTGCTGCTGGCGCGCGCCGCGGGACGCCAGCGCGGAATTCGCGATTCGGCAATCGCTGGGAGCGGCGCGCGGAAGGCTGATTCGGCAATTGCTTACTGAAAGCGTGCTGCTCGCGGTGGCCGCGGGAATGGTTGGAGTGGCGTGTGCTGCGTGGGGATTGCGTTTGCTGCTGTATCTGGTGCCATCGAGAGTTCCACGCGTGGAAGAAATTGGAGTGGACGCGAGGGTGCTGATTTTTGCTTTCGCGGTATGCGTGATTACCGGCGTTTTGTTTGGACTTGTGCCCGCGTTGCAATCTTCGGGATTCCAGATCGCGGGATCGCTGAAGGAATCGGCGAGGGGATCTGGCGGGCGACAGCAGAGCCGCACAAGTTCGGCGCTGGTGACTGCGGAATTCGCAATCTGTTTGATATTGATGACCGGCGCGGGCGGCCTGGTACACAGTTTCTGGAAACTTTCGCAAACGAATCCCGGATTCAATCCGCAGAACACCCTTGTCGCGCGCATCTGGTTGGCGACGCCGAATGACCCCAAGCAGGACGTGTATGCAAAAGTGGATGATCGCAGTGTGTTTGTACGCGAAGTGCTTCGCCGAGTGAGCGCGCTGCCGGGCGTCACTGGTGTGGCGATGAGTACGAGCGTTCCGCTGAGCGCTCGCGGCATCGCAAATCCGGTGACGATCGAGGGACGGCAAGCGAGCGCGGGCGACGCGACGCTGGCGGAACCGATCAGCGTGAGCCCCGAATATTTCAGCGTGCTTGGAACGCCGCTGATTCAAGGCCGCGAGTTTGCCGAGTCTGATCAGACCGGCGTGGACCGAGTGGCGATTGTGGATCGCAGCACAGCGGCGAAATTCTGGCCGGGAGATTCGGCGATTGGCAAGCGCGTCCATCTGGGCCGCACGCAATCGAAAAGTCCGTGGGCGACGATCGTGGGAATGGTGGGCGACATTCGCCACGATGGAGTGGATAACGACGGCGTGCCGCACATCTATTTTTCGATTTATCAGGCGGGAAACAAAGTGATGGCGGTGGTGGTGCGGAGCCCGGGCGATCCGCAGAGACTTGGTGAAGCGATACGAAGCGAAATTCAAGCGGTGGATCCGAAGCTGCCGGTATTTGGAATCAGTACATTTGGCAGCATTCTGGCGACTTCGCTCGCGCCACGAAGATTTTCCGCGGAATTGATGGGAACATTCGCGGCGCTGGCATTGTTGCTGGCTGCGATCGGAATTTATGGCGTGCTGGCATATTTCGTGGGGCAGCGCACGCGCGAAATTGGAATTCGGATGGCGCTGGGAGCTGCGGCTGGAGCGGTGGCGCGGATGGTGCTGTGGCAGGGAATGCGTCCGATTGGATGGGGATGGCGATCGGAGTTGTTGGGTTCGCTGGTGTTCAGCCGAGTGCTGGCTGGGATGATGTATGGAGTGAAGCGTTGCCGATCCGCTGGTGCTGATCGTTGTGCCGATCGTGCTTTTGCTGGCGGCGTTTCTGGCGAGTTACATGCCAGCGCGGCGAGCGACGCTGGTGGATCCGATCGTCGCGCTGCGAGACGAATGAGCTGAGAGGAGTGTTGGAAATGTTCAATCGCATCCGTTTATTTTTCCGCTCACTCGCCGGAATTCCCGCAAGAACGAGTTCGATAGCTCGATGAATTCCGAATTGCAATTTCACATCGAAACGCGCGCGGAAGAACTCGTGCGCGGCTGGAATCTCGAGCGAAGATGCGTTGCGGCGCGCGCGCAGTGGAATTTGGCGGCGTGCAAAATTATCGGAGCAGTGCCGCGAATCGCGCGGAGCTGGCGCAATGGCTGGAAATTTTCTGCGCAGGACATTCGATTCGGTTTGCGAATGCTGGGCAAAAATCCTGGATTCGCATGCGTGGTGATTCTGACGCTCGCGCTGGGAATCGGAGTGAACACCGCGATCTTCAGCGCCGCGCAGGCAATATTTCTGCACTCGATGCCATTTCCCAATGCTTGGCGGCTGACGTTTATCTCGCGAATTTTTCCTGGGTCAAAGTGTGGCGGGCGGAAATTTTTCGTATCCCGGCGGGCGCGACATTGGCGAGCAGACAAGTTCGTTCGATGCGTTCGCGGCATTTCAAAACTGGGGTTCGCTCGCGCTTACTGATGGTGTTGAGCCGGTGCGAGTGGAGGCGAACTACGTCGACGCCGCGGTATTTCAGTTTGCTGGACGCGAAAACTGCGATGGGACGCCTGATCCGGCCCGAAGAAAATCGGTACGAAAGCGCGGAACAAGTCGCGGTGATGAGCTACGGATTCTGGGAACGCGGCAGTTCGGAGCGGCGCCGGATATTATTGGGCCGGACGATTCATTTGAACCAGCGTCCGGTGACGGTGGTCGGCGTGATGGCTGGAAATCTTTCGACGAGCTGTGGGCGAGATTCGATGGCCAGGCAGCGCCGGATGTGTGGGTGCCGCTGGCTTTGTCGCCCGAACTTTCCGGCATGTTCAAGCCGAAGGATCGCGACTCCGCAATTCTTTGTGGGCAGTGGCGAAGGTTGAGACCCGGCGTGAGCATTGCGCAGGCGAATCAGGATTTGGCGGCGGTGGCCGCTCGCGCCGAAAAACAATATCCCGCGACGGACCGCGGTTTCGGAATCGTGCGCGATTCCACTTCGCGATCAACTGGTGGGCCAGTTTTACAGTGCGGTGTGGCTGTTGACCGCCGGATCGATATTCATTTTGTTGATCGGTTGCGCGAACGTGGCGAATCTTTTGCTGGCGCGGCTGATCGCAAGGCAAAGGGAATTTGCGGTGCGATCGGCACTGGGCGCGGGAAAATCGCGGCTGGTGCGGCAAGTGCTCGCCGAAAATCTTTTGCTGACAGTATTGCCGCGGGCGCGCTCGGATTGCTGTTTGCGCTGGGGTGCATCCGCGGATTGAATTCGTGGGCGCATCAAAATTTGCCCTCGATCGTGCGATTTCTCAGCCGATCGCTGGATGCTGGCGGCTTCGATGGGCGCTTCGTTGCTGACCGGATTACTTTTTGGCGTGGGCCCCGCAGTAATGGGAGCCGCAGGTGGATTTGCGGGATGCGTTGAGCCAGGGCGGAAGCGCAGGGAAGCTGGCGGGCGGCGGCGCATGGCCTCGAAATTTCTGGTGGCGGCGGAAGTGGCGATGGCGATGGCGCTGCTGGTGGGCGCGGGATTGTTGGTGAAAAGTTTCCGGCAGCTAACTTCGATGTGGATCTCGGTTTCGATACGAAGAATCTGCTTACACTTCGCACTGATTTGCGCTCCGCGCGATACGCAGATCTGCTGCCGCGAGTGCAGTTCGCAAAACAACTCGTGGAAAACGCGCAGACGATTCCGGGCGTTGAGTCCGCAACCATCTGGGGACCAGCGATGCTGGCGCGATCGACTTGGGTTATGGACGCTGTCCCCGAGGGGCGCGACCCGAACGATCCGCAGAACACCATCGAGTACTCGCGGCACGGAATTAGTCCCGGCGCGCTTGGGAATCTTGCGATCCAATTCTTCGCGGACGCGATTTCACCTGGCAGGACACGCTGGATAAACCGTTCGTCGCAATCATCAGCGACAGCCTGGCGAAAACTTTTTGGCCGGAGAGGACCCGATCGGTAAACGATTCCACACTTCGCGATTCTCCAATTGGCTCACCGTGATCGGAATTGCTGCCGATGCGCGGCAACGCGAGCGATTCAATCTGAGCGATGCTGCGCAAGGGATTACCGCCGCCGGGGACAGGTCCGCAACTCGACATATATCTTCCGTATGCGCAGCGGCCGAATCAGGCGATGGTGCTGGCGTTGCGAGTGCAAGGCGATGCCGGATCGGTGACGCGCGCGGTGCGCGGAGTGATGCGAGCGATTGATCCAACGCTTGCCGGTGTATGACATGGCGATGCTGGACGAGCGGCTGGCATCGGACAGGAAACCAGCAGCCGTTCGCTCGCGGCGCTGACGACTTTGTACGGCGCGCTGGCACTTTTTCTTGCGGCGTTTGGACTTTTCGGAGTGCTGGCGGGAGCGGTGCGAGCGCGTTCGCAAGAGATTGGAATTCGGATGGCGCTGGGCGCGCAGAGAAGCACGGTTCTCGGGATGGTGATGCGTGAGGGAATGTTGCTCACTCTCGCGGGAGCGTTGGGCGGATTGGTTGGCGCGTTGCTGCTTACGCGGCTGATGACGAAACTCCTGTACGGCGTGAAGCCGACTGATGCGGCGACATACGCGAGCTGTCGCGGCGGTGCTCTGCGCGGTGGCGCTGGCGGCTTGCTGGCTGCCGGCACGGCGCGCGACGCGGGTTGATCCGATCATCGCGCTGCGGAGCGAGTAACTGGCTAATGCTTGTTTAAGCTGTAACTCCTTTTGAGAGCATTTCTGAAGCTATCTCTCTGAAAATACGGCAAATGCTTTGGCTCGAATGTTGTGAATGACGAGAATTTCTCGACATGCTTGTTTTCGTCCATACTATTGAAAACACTGGAGTTATGCATTTTGCACCTGCGCAAGAGTGCGCAAATCGCTGAATTTACACGAGTTATCGTGCTGCGGACCTCGCTTTCCTATATTTTTGGAAAGCCCTCGGCGGAGTTACTCGGCTCAAGATCGGAAGCATCATTTCTGGTTCAGCGAGCTCGCCGAGGTTGCGGGAGACGGACTTTGGTTGCGGGATGTCGTCGCGGAGCAATTCGACGCGTTGACTGGGTTTCCGGGAAGGGCGTTTGGGATTTTCTGGGCGCAGATAATTTCGATGACGTCGTCGCCATGACCGCGTCGCGATGTTGAGATCGCACGAGCTGGACGCGGTAGGCCCAGAGGCGATTGATGCGGCAGACTTCGAACAGGATATCGTGGCCGGGCTCGCCGAATCTTGTAGCCCTGGATGCGGAATTGCTCTTTGAAGGGATTTCGCGATCGACTTTTACGTTGAGCGTGCCTGGGTAGAGGTATTCGCCGGTGGCTTGCGGAAAGCGGGGGCGAATTCGGTCATGCGCCAGCAGAAATCGCGGGCGCCTTCGACTACGCGGCCTTTTAGGATGATCATTGTGTGGCTCCTGTATCCTGGGATAAGCGGATGGCGGGTCCGGAGCTTGTCTGGGACAAGCGGCGGGCGGGCCTCCGGCTGTCTAGCTTAATTCTATAATTTTACTTCTCAGTATATTACGAAGTCAACCCGAATCGCACGGCGTTAGGCGTCACGAAATTTAGGCGAAGGGCGAGGACTCGACCACTTCGCGGCCGAGCCTCGCCCCTACGGATCCAGCTCGTGGCGGGATGAGAGTGCTGTGGAGTTGAGAGAACGGCGGCGCGAAACTATATTGATTGGGGAGGATTGGTGGAATGGGATGAGGGGATTGTTGCGGCGACGGAAATTTTTGGCGTGGCGGTTGCGGCTGATTTTGGTTTTGGGATTTGTGTCGCGGGCTTCGGCGCAGGGATTTTCTGTTGTGCAGGCAACGGCTGCTCCGCCATCGGAACTTTCGGCGGCGGTGCGGGCCGTGCTGGGGGATTCGGTGCTGCGCGTTTCGGGGCCGAGTGGATTAATTTGCGAAATTTGGCTGAGGAAGGCTGTGCCTGCGAAAGCGGCAGCGACGGCGCTGGGAGTTACGTTCACTCAGCTGGATGAAGGAACGTTGGTGGCGGCGATGCGCGTGGCTGCGGACACGCGGGATTACCGGCGGCAGGCTGTGAAGGCGGGCGTTTACACGATGCGATATTGCTTGTCGCCGGTGAATGGGAATCATCAGGATGTGGCTCCGCAGCGCGATTTTTTTTTGGCGATTCCGGCGGCTGCGGATGCTTGATCCCGCGACGGTGAGCGAAGCGCAGACGATTGAGCTTTCGAAAAAGACGATTGGATCGGCGCATCCGTCTCCGTGGCCGTTATTTCCTGGGGATGGCGATGCGGGCGCGGCAGCGGCGATGAAACACGACACCGATGATGATCTGTGGATTGCGGAATTTACGGTGACGTTTGGTTCGACGCCTACGCGAATCGGGCTGGTGGTAAGCGGATTCGGACCGCAGGTATAACGCGAAATGTATCTATGCCCACAATGCGGAGAAGACATTAATCAGGGGACGGAGATTTGTCCGCACTGCAATGTGGATTTGACGCTGCCTGTGGAGGGAGCGGTGCCGGCGGCTCCACGTTCGCTGCGACGAGTGCTGACGATTTGGGGAATTATTGTGTTGAGCGTGGCGGGAGCGCTGTGGGGATTTTTGTGGTTTGTGCTGCCGGCGGAGAAAGGGCGATCCAGCGCGGACGCGCTGAGAGCGGAGCGATTGCGTCATTGGGAGACTTGCATACGGCGCTATCGACATTCGCGGCGGCGCAGCCGGATCACGCGTATCCGACTTCGCTGGAATCGCTGGGGGATCGCGCGCGCGCGGACGCTCAACTGGCGCAGAGCGTGGGATATCAATTGACGTACACGCCCGGTGATCCGGGAGCGGATGGAGTGATTCGCGGATATTCGCTTTTGGCGCGCGCTGGAAATTACGGATACCGGAATTTTTATCTGGATGATGGCGGCACAATGCGCGCGACAAAAGAAAATCGCGCGGCGAATTCGCACGACCCTCCGATGTAAGCACAGCATTCTGGGCGCGCGAGCCGCGGGCGATTGCGCGGTGCTATAATTCCCGCTGCACGCCCTGACCAAAAGGCCCGCTCGAAATCACGGAGAGGTGCTGGAGTGGCCGAACAGGGCTGCCTGCTAAGCAGTTACACCCCAAAAGGGTGTCGGGGGTTCGAATCCCCCCCTCTCCGCCAGAAACCCGATTTTCTTCGAGGCTCGCGATGGTGCGCGAGCCTCTTTTTTTTACAACGGCGCCAATGCGGAGATTGGCGCTCCCGGGAAAAACTTCAGCGAGTGGGCGCGGGGAATTGGACCTTGGGCGCTTCGCGCGATTCGGGAGTGGCGGTGAAATACGCATCGTTACGCTTGAAGCCGGCCCATGACGCGTACAGGCTATTCGGGAAGAGGCCGATGTAGGTGTTGTAGTCCTGCAGAGTGTCGTTGTAGCGTTTACGCTCGATGGCGATGCGATTTTCGGTGCCGGCGAGTTCGTCTTGCAGGCGCATAAAATTTTCGTTGGATTTGAGAGTGGGATAATTTTCGACGATGACGAGCAATCGGCTGAGGGCACCATCGAGCTGGCCATTGGCGGCGATTTTATCCTGCGGCGTCTGGGCGCCCATGAGCGCGGAACGCGCGGCGGCGATATCGTGGAAGACGGTTTGCTCCTGCGCGGCGTAGCCCTTTACGGTTTCGACGAGATTCGGAATGAGGTCGGCGCGGCGCTGAAGGACGACATCGACCTGGGACCACTCGGATTTTACGGCTTCGTTTTTCGTGACCATTTGATTGCGGCGGCCGACGTAGCTGCTGCCGAGGATGATGGCGATCAGCACGACGACTGCGAGAACTGCGAGCAATTTCTTCATTGGCTTCCTCCGAGCATTTTCAAATAATTCTGTCCGAAATCTGGGTGCGCGATCACAACAGGCGCGCTAAAAGCGACGCGCATTATTTCGAGCTTTCATCCAGACGGCGATCCACATCGTTTGCGACAGCTTCGACCATCCCGCAGTAGAGCTGCAAAGTTTCGTCGATCGTTATTTCGGCTTCGGTGCGCTTGCCCTCGCGAAAATCGAGAATGGCTTCGAAACCGGCGGCGTTGGCTTTCGCGAGTTTTGCGATGCGCTGGATGGCGTCGCGCTTGTCGCGCGCGGGAGCTTCGCCTATGGCGATGAGGGCGTGGCGGAATAGTGTGGTGAATGTGGAAAAGGTCGCCGTCATCAGTGCGAGCAGCGATTTTTTTTCTTCGGGCGCGGTGAGAACCGCCTGGCGAAGATGCAGCCAGCCGGTGCGGAGTTCGCGTTCCACCTGAATGCGATGGAAGCGAAGCGGAACTTCGAGAGAGCCGAAGAAATCGTCGCCGAAAAGCATCTGATGGTGCGCCTTCATATCGAGAAGCTCGATGGCGAAAACATCGGCGGAGCGGCGAAGTTCATCGAGAGTGAAAACGAGCGGTGCGGGATGTCCCTGCGATTTCCACCAGATTATCGCGGGATGGAGCTCTTCGAGTCTCGGAGTATCCATGCGGGCAACGATGCACAGGAGATTGAAATTCGAATGCTTTTCGTGAAATTCGCCGCTGACGGCCGAGCCATAAAGAACGACAGCGGAGAGATTTGCTCCGGCTGCGGATTTCAATTTCGCAATAAATTCGTTTAGGTTTTCTTTCATATCCAAAACCACCTTTTGTAAAACCTCTACCAGCTGCCGCTTGCGCCCCCGCCACCGAATGAGCCGCCGCCGAAGCCGCCAAATCCTCCGCCTCCGCCGCCGAAACTTCCACCGCCCCACGAACTTCCACTGGAGCCGCCGCCCATTCCGCCAAGCATTGGTCCAATCATCCACCACGGGAAGTGACCGCGCGATGTTCCCGAGCCGGCTCGCGCGAGTCGACGGATGAAGGAGATGATGAAGATGAAAATAATGAAAATGAAAAAGAGAATTGGAAACACGGATTCCGGCGGCGCGCTCGTTTGCGGCGGCGGAACGCTTACACCACTTAGCGAATCGAGGGTTAGGCCCTTGTCTTGCGCGATGACGGACGCGACGCTGCGCGTCATTTGAAGCACCGCGCCGCTGTAATCGTTTTGGCGCAAGAGAGGAACCGCATCGCGGCCGAATCCGCCGACTTTGCCATCGGGAAGAATCGCTTCGAGTCCGTAGCCAACTTCGAAGCGATATTTGTGTTCGCTGGGCGCGAGAAGAATCATCACGCCGCGCGATTTCTGTTTTGGGCCGACGCCCCACTGTGTTGCGAGATCAATCGAGTAATCCTCGATCTGCTCGCCTTCGAGAGATTTCACGGTGACGACGGCGATTTGCGCGTCTGCTTTCTGATCGACTTCCTTGCAGAGGTCCGCGAGCTGTTGGTTCGCGGCGGCGCTGACCACTCCCGCGAAATCATTCACATAGCCTTGCGGTTTAAGAGTTTTCGGCTGCTGCGCTGCGACGATCGCGAGAAATAGCAGCGACGCGATGAACGGCGCGAGCGAGCGCGTGGCAATTTTCGGCAAGGGGAATGGGTGACGCATCGCGTTGGGCATTCGCGAGATGCGTCATATTAGGACGGCATGCGCAGCGGGTCAACGCGCGAGCAAATTGCGGGCGCGCGATCAAGTAGCGAGTGTGAGCGGAAGCCGGCGAAGACGCTTACCGGTTGCGGCGAAAACTGCGTTTGCAACGGCGGGCGCAACCGGCGGGACGCTGTGTTCGCCGAAACCGCTGGGCGCGACATTGCTGGGCACGATGTAAGTTTCCACGCGGGGCATTTCGCTCATGCGCATCACGCGAAAGTCG
The DNA here is from genome assembly GCA_963721845.1 of uncultured Acidobacteriota bacterium. Taxonomy (GTDB): domain Bacteria; phylum Acidobacteriota; class Terriglobia; order Acidiferrales; family UBA7541; genus DASTCZ01. The sequence continues at coordinate 233,418 of CAVRKW010000002.1, forward strand.
CCGTAAGTGCCCTGCACGGCGCGGCCCTCGCGGAAATCGATTTTTCCGTGAAGCGTCGCGCTAAGTCCCCAGGTGATTCCGCTTTCCACCTGGCCTTCGAGACCAGTGGGATTGATGACGAGGCCGCAATCCACAACGCAAACGATGCGATGAACGCGCAGATCGGTGAAATCGCGCGCGACGGAAATCTCGGCGACTTGCGCGATGTAACTTTCGCCATCGTAGACATTTGTGGCGATGCCGCGGCCGTGAAGGCGTCCATCGGTGGCGGCGAGCGGCTTCGTCCATCCGGATTTCTCACGCGCAGTGTGGAGGACTTTGATGATCCGAGCGCGATCGATCATCTGGCTGCCAAGTTTTAAGATATCTGCCGGCTGAAGGAGATCGATGCGAAGCTGCAACGGATCTTTGCCTGTCGCGTGGGCGACTTCGTCAAAAAAAGATTCGCGCGCGAAGACTCTGGACGGATATTCCACCGCGCGCCAGGCGCCGGTGGGCACAGGACAATCCACCGGGACGTAATCCACTTTGAGATTCTTGAAGTTATAAAACGTATCGAATGCACCCCAGGGACTTTCATCTTTGGCGAAGTGCTGCGGATCTTTCAAATCCTCCGCGCTTGGCAAGCCGAACATGGAAAGCCCGGAGCCGACGGATTTATGCAGCCAGGCGATTGGATTGCCAGTTGCGTCTAGGCCCGCGTTCATGTGTTCGATGGATGCTGGATGGAAAAAACCGTTGCGCATGTCGTCGTTGCGCGACCAGACTAGTTGCACGGGCTTGCCGATCGTTTTCGAGAGCTCTACAGCTTCGTCGGCGTAGTCCACGAATAGGCGGCGACCAAAGCCGCCGCCGAGAAGCGTGGTGTGAACTTTAATTTTTTCCGGCGGCAAGCTAAGCGACTTCGCGATGTTGTCGAAAGCAGTTTGCGGCGTCTGCGTCGGCACCCAGATTTCGCATGAGTCGCTGCGAACGTCGGCGACGCAATTCATCGTTTCCAAAGGCGCGTGCGCCTGAAAAGGAAATTCGTAAACTGCTTCGAGATGTTGCGCGGCTGCGGCAAGCGCTTGCGGCGCATCGCCATCGCGGCGAATCGGGAAGCCATCCTGCGTGTGCACCGCTTTCAGATTTTCGATGTGGCGATCGGAATCGAAATCGGCGTGCGCGCCATTGTCCCATTCCACGTGAAGCGCGTCGCGGCCCTTCATCGCGGACCACGTATTGTCAGCGACGATAGCGACGCCACCGAAAATTCCGCTGGTGATGGGAACAACCTGACGAACTCCGGGAACTGCGAGAGCTTTCGCTGCGTCGAAACGCGCGAGCTTGCCGCCCACGATGGGGCACCGCTCCATCACTGCGACGAGCATGTTCGGTATGCGTACATCGAACCCATAAACGGCCTGCCCGCTAACAATCGCGGGGCCATCGGCGCGTTTCAGGGATTTGCCAATCAAACGAAATTGGGCAGCATTCTTCAGCGGAGGATTTGCCGGTACAGGAAGCCGCGCAGCTTGATCAGCGAGCTGGCCGTAAGTAAGCGCGCGGCCGCTCGCGGAGTGGATCACTGAGCCGCGCGCCGCGCGGCACGTGGCGTGATCGACGCCCCAATTTTCTGCCGCAGCGGAGATCAACATTTCGCGCGCGGCCGCGCCTGCCCGGCGGAGCGCGGTGAAAGTTCCTGAACTGCTGCCGCTACCACTCGTGCGAAGCCGAATATTTTTGAAGCGCGCGCCGGGCATCGCCTGTTCGAGACGAACCTGGCTGAGTTCAACTTCCAATTCTTCAGCGAGAGCGGCAGGCAGATTCGTGCGAACACCCTGCCCCATTTCGGAGCGCGTGACCCACAAAGTAATCGCGTTGTCGGGAGCGATGCTGATGTACGCGTTGGGCTCGAAGACGAAGGTGGAATCGGCGGCGCGAAGCGGGATTTCGAAATCAAAGCCGATGACGAGTCCCGCGCTAGTGGCGGCGCTCGCGTGGAGAAATTTGCGACGAGTTAGAGTCATTTTCGGCTCGCTTCGTGCGCCGCGCGGTGAATCGCGCGTTTCATGCGGCCGTAAGTTCCGCAGCGGCAAACGGAGTTGGACATCGCGGCATCAATTTCGAGTTCGGTGGGATTTGGAATGTGTCGAAGCAGCGCGGCAGCCGTCATGATCATGCCGGGCTGGCAATAGCCGCATTGCGAAACGTCTTCGTCGATCCATGCGCGCTGGCAGGGATGGGTGCCGTCGCCGCTTAGGCCCTCAATGGTCGTGAAACTCTTTCCATCGGCCGCAGACGCTGGAATTTGGCAGCAGCGAACCGCGACGCCATCTTCGTGAATCGTGCATGCACCGCAAACACCAACTCCGCAGCCATATTTCGTGCCGGTAAAATTCAGCAGATCGCGCAAGACCCACAACAAAGGCATATCGGGATCAGCTTGCAGCGTGTGCTTCTGGCCGTTAATAGTTATGCTGATTTGCGACATACTTTTTTTCTTGAGAGACCATCAACGATTTTCAGTGCGCCGCCGGCCAGCGGGACCGCCGACTGGCCGGTGGCAGACTGAACTGGTCAAGTAAAACCGACTGCGAGAATCATTCAATAACCACGACCTGGATGCACGAAGACACCAGTTTTTCCGACATACATTGGTTACGCCAGCGCGAACCGTTTCGTTACAGCGAATCCGCTCGAAGAGAATGTCCGCGTAGGCTGCGACTTAAAACTGTCTTACCCGAAGCGCGGTCGTCAAATCATGCGGGGGAACCATGCGACTGGTGTGCATGATTATTGCGAGCGTGATTGTGTTTTGGCCTTATCCGCAGGAACAGACGACACCGAATGCGACTCAACAAACGTGCACTGCAACTGGTGATCTGGAAATCCGGGATTTCAAAAGCAGGGTATTTCTCAACACCCGTAAGTTGCGCGTGTTGCTGCCACCTGGTTATCGCGAGATGAAAAACGCGCAGCGGACGTATCCCGTCCTCTATTTAAACGATGGCCAAGATTTGTTTGACGTTTGCACTGCGGTATTTCAGCCAATGGAATGGCAAGTGGACGAAACAGCGGATCGGATGATCGCGGAAGGAAAGATGGAGCCGATCATCATCGTGGGAATGGATAATCCCGGCAAGCACGAACGCCCGAACGAGTACTTACCTTTCCCCGACGACACCCTCAAGCCCTACATGGCAAATCCACACGGGACTGAATATCCGAAATTTCTAACGACAGAAGTGATGCTGTTTATCGAGCAAAACTATCGCGTGAAAACGGGTCCGGAGAATACGGGGCTGGGTGGATCCTCATACGGCGGCCTGATCACCTTTTATACGGCGCTGCATACGAAGAATATTTTTGGGCGCGTGCTGATCGAAAGTCCTTCGCTCGACGTGATGGATTTCGAGGTACTCAAGCAGGCGGAACACCACGCCGATTGGCCTGAAAGAATCTATTTCGGCGGAGGCACGGACGAAGATCCGCCGGGAGCCGCGGAGACAATCCCCGGCGATATTGAAAAAGCTGTGCGTGCACTCGAAGCGAACGGAGTAGACCGAAGACGGATACTCGTCAACATTACAAGCGGCCACCATAATGAAGAGGCTTGGGCAAAGAGACTTCCCGCTGCGCTGGCGTTTTTGTTTCCGCCGCACGACCCTGCCGCGGGTCGTTGAGGAAAGCGACGCTTCCTCTTATTGCTGCTTCACAGTCGGATATTTAATTCCTAGCTGCTCCAGATACGTTTTGTATTTCGCCGGATCGTAATAGTATTTTTTCAAGTCGGGAATGAATTGTGCCATCCGCGCTTTGTTCATATCGATCGCCGGTGTGTCCCCAGGCTCGATGAACGATTTGTATTTCACATCTTTCGTTTGCACGTCGCGGAAATAATCCCACGACTGTTGAACGAGCGCTGGATTCAGCAGAAAATCTAGCGCCGTCATAGCCTGCACTTTCGCGCCAGCGGTCGCGCCTTTATGCGCGATTGGCGTGGCCATCGCAACTCCGCTTTCCCAACTATGTCCCGCGACATTGGGAATATTCGATGGGTAGCGCATGTAGACCGTCGGGACATTCCACGAAATATCGCCGACATCGTCGGATCCGCCGCCGGTGGAAAGTTCGGGATGCGGTTCTTTTAGCTCCTGAATTGCAGTGTGTAATCCGACGACAGGTTTGCCAACTTCCTTCTGCAATGCCTTCGCTAGCGTTTGATCGTCTTCAGACCATTGCGGCATGCCGACCGTTTTGATGTTTTTCATCTGATCTTCGGCGATGACCTTGTTGAAAAAAGAGGGCCATGCGGAACCAACGAGCCGCTTGTCGAATGTAGTGGAAGTCATCATCGCCGCTGCTTGTGCCATCGTGTTGCCAAGATCGTAGAGATCTTTGGTGTGCTGGTAATCCGACTCGCGGAAGTACCACCAATCGCCGGCTTCCGGCGGCACCACGTTGGGTTGATCGCCACCATTGAAAATCACGTGATGAGAACGCTGCTGAATGCGGAGATATTCGCGGCGGAAATCCCAGCCAACGTCCATCAGCTCAACGGCGGCCAATGCACTATGGCCATCCCACGGATCGGCAGCTGCGTGTGCAGCCTTTCCGTGAAATGAATACTGTACCGAAACAACTCCGGTAAAACCGCCACCGCCGTAGCTTGTAGTGAATTCAGTTCCCACGTGGACGCCGAGAACGAGATCGACATCCTTGAAAAGACCCGCCTGAACGTAAAACGCTTTCGTGCCGAGGAGTTCTTCGGCAACTCCGGGAAAAAGTTTCAGCGTGCCCGCGATATGATTTTTCTCCATCAAATTCTTGAGGACGATCGCGGCGGTGACGTTCACAGCTTGCCCGGAATTGTGGCCCTCGCCATGGCCCGGAGCGCCGGCGACGATTGGATCGTGATACGCCACGCCGGGTTTCTGCGATGCTTGCGGAATGCAATCGATATCTGTGATGAAGGCGATCACCGGTTTGCCGGAACCATATGTGGCAACCCACGACGTGGGAATGCCCGCGACGCCGCGATCGACGTGAAAACCGTGCTGCTCGAGAATTCCCGTTACGTAGCGCGAAGTCTCAAATTCCTGAAAACCCAATTCGCTGTAGCTGAAGATTTCGTCAACCATTTGCTGCGTGAGCGTTTGCAGGCCGTCGACTTGAGCGAGCGCTTCGGTTTTCAGCGCGTCAGCCGCAGGCGCTTGCTGCGCGTTTGGCGCGATCGCAACCAGCGACGCGCGCGATGATGGTACCTGCCAGAAAAGCTGAACGCTTAATCATGAAATCCTCCACGATGCGAGCGGCATGATACAGCAGGTCAGACCGTCGGAAGTGTCACGCGCGTTTGCGAATTTGGGATTTCCGTTTTTGGCGAGCACGCGGAGATGGTTGGCATTGCGGGCAAAAGTGACTGCTGCGTCCCGCGACGATTGTTCGGCGAATCGCAGTTCCGCAACGAGGACATGGCTTTCCCTTGCGGCCGTATACTCGATGGCGTAATTGGTAGCTTCCCGGCTGGCCTTCAGAATCCAGAAAATCCGAAATCGAAGAACCGCGCAGGCGAATCGCGGCGGTCGAGAACATTTCGCATCGCCGTGTGAAGCGCTCGCAACTGTTCCGCTTTCAAATTGGCCGCGATTCGCGCCGGATGAATGCGCGCTCGAAAGAGAGATTCGTCCGCATAAATATTCCCCATGCCGCGAAGCACGGATTGATCGAGCAGCAATGCCTTCACACGCGCGCCGCGCGATCGAAATTGCTCGACGAATTCTTTTGCGGTGACCTCGAGCGGATCGGCGCCAAGTTTTTCCTTGAAATTGGCCGATTTGCGATTCCGGAACATACGCGATGCGCCCGAAGCGGCGAACGTCTGTGTAGCGAATCTCGCGACCATCATCGAGCTCAAAAAAAACGTGAGTGTGCGCCGCGACCGAATCCGCACCGGCTCGCGGGATAAGCTGACCCGTCATTCCCAAATGAACGATGAGAAATCCCTTGGTTCGCACCGCGTTATCCGCGCCGCCACCACTTGCACGTTCCCTCGGCGCGAGCCCCAGCGAAATCGCGATGAATTTTCCGAAACGCTCAACCGCTGTGATCTGCGCGCCAGGAAGATGCTCCGCAAGTGCGCCCGGATCGTCGATGAAGTCGCTCTTGCCGATGCGCACGCCGACAATGCGGCGCTCAAGTACCGACGCGCGGAGTCCGCGTACAACTGTTTCGACTTCAGGAAGTTCCGGCATAATGAGCGCGAAGGTCTATTCTATCGCGCGCGAAAGTACGTCGCCCGGAAAAGGCGCAGGGTGCAATTCACAAGCGATGATCAAATTGTTATCGAATATTTACCGCGATCAGTGAGAACCGGGTGCAGCCGAGAATCCCGGATCCGAAATCGATCGCGTATCCACTTGTGGCGCGTACTTCTTCACGATCGGGCCAATCTCGCTTGCTTTCCCAACGATCACAAATACGAGATTGTCGGCCGGATAGTATTGATCGATCGCGCGCTTGGCGTCAGCAAGCGTCATCGCATCGATCTTGGAATAAAAATTGTCTACCTCGCCGCGATCGAATCCGTAGAACTCGAGCTGCGAAATCAAAGTTGCAAGCTGGTCTGACGTTTCGATCCGCTGGGGATACTGCCCCTTGATGTAATTCTTCGCTGAAGTCAGTTGCTCGGCGGAAACTCCCTTGTCACGAAATTGTTTCAGCACGTCGAGCGACATATCCAGCGCGCGCTCGGTGGTGGCGTTGCGGGTGTAGCTGGATATGTAAAAGGAACCCGCGTTGCGCCGCTCGTCGAAAGCGGAATTCGCGCCATAGGTGAGGCCCGACTGAATGCGCAGCGCCGTATTAATCAGCGAAGTGAAACGGCCTCCGAAGAGCGTGTTTACCACCATTAGATTTACGTGATCGGGGCTCGTGCGAGCGATCCCGATATTTCCGATCCGAAAATATGTCTGTGTCGAATCCGGTTTATCCACCAGCAACAAATGCTTTCCTTGAATGGAAGCCGCGGATTGCACGGCCGGGCGAGGCGCTTCTCCCGCCGCCCATGAGCCGAACCGCGCTGCCAGTTCATTCTGCATCTGCGCGGAATCGAAATCGCCGACGACAGCGAGAATCGTATTACCAGGTTTGAAGTACGTCGCGTAAAACTTTGCGATTGCGTCGCGATCGATGCGCGCAAGAGATTGCTCGTCGCCGCCCGTTGGCCGTCCGTACGCGTTCGCGCCATAGAGATACGCGTTGAAATACAATCCAATCACGCCCGCAGCCTGATCTTTCGCCGCTCGGATCCCATCGATGCGCTGCTTCATCATCTTCGCGATTTCTTCCTGCGGAAATGTGGGATGCAGTAGCGGATCGGCGAGAAGATCGAGTCCCTTCTCAAGATCTTTCTTCATGAATTCAGCGGATACGGTGGTGTAATCGGAATTCACGTTGGTACCGAATATTCCGCCGATGAAATCGATCTGTTCCGAAAATTGATCTGCTGAACGCGATTGCGTGCCGCTCCGCAAGAGCGCCGCAGTCGCCGAAGCCGTTCCTTCCTCGCCAGCCGGATCGGCCGAGGAACCCGTTTTGATCACGGCCTCAAAACTCACCAGCGGCAGATTGTGCTTTTCCATCAAAAGCAGAGTGAGTCCGTTCGGCAGCCGTGTCTTCTGGTACTGCGGCAGCTTGAGAGAGCCGCCCGCCTGCGCGAACGCGCTTGTGGTCGTAAATAACGCGACAGCAAAAATAGTGATGTAGCGAAGCAACTTGTAATTCTCGCGTCGAAATCTCATTGCTGCGCTCCTCCCGCATTCTTCGTCTCAGCATTTTTATCCGGCACGAGCGTCGCAACGGTGCGATTGTCCTCGCCGAAGTAAGTCTTCGCCACGCGCTCAACATCTTCGCGCGTTACGTGCTGGTAGGCGCCCGCAGCGTCAAACAACTTGTGATAATCGCCGAAATATACTTCGTACGTTCCAATCGCGTTCGCGCTGCCGCTTCCCGTTTTCATTTGCCGGTAGAACTGTGCCAGCAGAATATTCTTCGCCTTGTCTAACTCTTCAGGCGTCACACCAGAATTCTTCACTTTGTCGAGTTCTTCGTACACGGCTTTTTCGCAAGCCTGCGGATCAACTCCCGCCTTCGGCTGCGCTGTGATCGTAAACAGTGTGGGATCCAATGCGAACTGCGATCCGCCGCGAATTGAAAGCGCCAGTTGATCCTTATCTACCAGCCGCTGGTACATTCGCGAAGACTGCCCCGAAAACAAAATCGTCTGCAGCACGCTCAGCGCGTAGTAGTCCGCATCTGAACTGCGCGGCACGTGGTAACCCATCATCACAATCGGTAACTGCGCGAATTTCTTCACCACGATGCGGCGTTCGCCCATTTGCGGCGGTTCTTGCGTCGTCACCGGAGGAGGAGGATCGTGCGACGGAATTGGCTCGATATATTTATCCGCGAGCTTGAAAATCTGTTCAGACGTGATGTCGCCCACCACCACCATCGTCGCGTTGCTCGGCGAATATCCCATCTGGAAATGGTGCTTCAAATCTTCCATCGTCCAGTTCTGGATATCCACCATCCATCCCACCACGGGCCATTGATAAGGATGTGCGGTGAACGCCGCCGCCCAAAGCTGCTCGTTGAGAATTCCAAAATTACTCGCGTCCACAGACGATCGCCGCTCCGACGCCACCACTCCTCGCTCCGATTTAATTTTTTCCGGATCGAAAGACAAATTCTGTATGCGATCCGCTTCCAAATCGAAAATCGATTCGAGCGCAGTGGGCGGAAACCAATCCTGATAAACGGTAACGTCATACGACGTATACGCGTTGTTCGATCCTCCCCCACCTTCCATCGTGCGATCGAATTCTCCCGGCCCATATTTTTTCGCGCCGTTAAACATCATGTGCTCGAAAAAGTGCGAAATGCCCGTTGTGCCCGGCCGCTCGTTGCGCGACCCGATGCGATAAAACACATACAGCGCGACAGTCGGGATGGAATGATCCTCTTCCACCATCACCTTCATCCCATTTTTCAGCATGTGAGTTTTCACATCGAAATTTTGCGCCGCAACCGGCTGCACTACGCAAAAACCCGCCAGCGCGATCGCTATTCCCGCTAAGATCATTCCTCGCATTGCATTTCTTCGCATACTCAATTGCCTTTCGAATCGCAGATTCAAACTCAATTTACTAAACCGCGAAAATTGCTCATGGGATCAGCGCAAACACCCGGCACGGCCCGCCGGACCCACCTTCCAACTTGATCGGCGCCGCAATGATAGTCGCTCCAGCCTCAGGAATTTCGCTCAAATCCGAAAGATTCTCCACCTGCCAGATTCCCGCGCCCAGCGCCAGATAGTGGACTTCGTAACTCTTCGACGCGCCCACATCCACGCTCATCGCATCCGCCGCCAATCCCACCACTCCTCGCGCGAGAAAAACTTTCACCGCCCCCGCTGAAAATCCGGGGAAATGCATTCCGCCCGCCGCGTCGAGACCCCGATACTTCACCGCATCATCCCAATCCGCCGCGCGTCCCGTGCGCAGAATTACAATCGCTCCCGCAGGAATCGCGCCGATGTTCTTTTCCCACGCCGCAACGCGATCGGCCGGCAGCGCGTAATCCGCGTCGCGTTCCCCATCTCCGCGAACGTCAAACAATACCGCTGAGCCAAACAATTTCTCCGCTGGAATATCATCCACCGTCGCGCCACCTCGCGCGAAATGAATCGGCGCATCCAGATGCGTCCCATAATGTTCCAGCGACCAGAAACTTCGCGTAAAAAATCCGTCACGCTCAAACGTCGCGTTCGGCATCGCCTCAAACGATTTCTTGTCGCCGGGCCACGGCGGCAGATGATCGTTGATCGCGTGCGTTAGATCAATAATTCGCGAAAATTTGAAAGGAAAAGTCATCCGAAGAATTTAAGCGGGCGCACACGCGCCAGCACTCACGCACAAGAAATCACTTAAGGCAGCGGCAATCCCGGCGCCGCCACAATTCCCGCCATCCGCAAAATTTCCTGATACTCATCTTCTTCCAGCGGCGAAATCAGCAGGCGCACATTCTTGAAAAATTTTACTTTGCGGATCGTGCGATTCTCGCGCAGCTCCACCAGCGACACCTGCCGCGGCAGCCGCTCCAGCGCCCGCAAATCCGCCACCAGATTCTTCCCCGTGGAATCATCCGGATCGGCATACGGATCGCGCGTCACTTCCGCCAGCGCATAGATCGCGCGCTCCGGCGCCGCGTGATAGCACACCACGCGATCGCCACGCCGCACTTGCTTCAACTGGCGCTGCGCATCCGCCTTATTCCGCGCGCCGCGCCACATCTCCTTGCCCTTCACAAAAAGGGTGTCCCAGTGATAGTGGTGTGGGTCTGCGCTGAACATCCAATGTCGTCGCTTGGGCGGTTGAACGGTCATCTCAATTTTTTACCGGAGCGTCCGGGCCTCGGTCCTGCAGGCGGCGTGCCGGACGTAGATGGCATGCCATACTCAGGCGCGAGAATATACACAACTCGCGCACGAATGTCGAAGATTAATCGAAGAAAAATGGAAGGGTGTGTGGAAGAAACCGGGCCATCCAAATTGGCGCAAGTAAGTCTATCTAGTTGATTTAGCTGTACTTACGAGCAATCCACAAAAATATCTTCCCCGCGAACTTCCACCGGATAACAATTTACTCCCACGGTGGGATTCATCGACCAACTTGCCCGGTCGTCACATCGTACTGCCAGCCGTGCCACGGACACGTCACCACTTTCCCGTTTAGCTCGCCTTCTGCCAGCGGACCGCCGCGGTGCAGGCACGTATTATTAATCGCGAAGAACTTGCCATCCACATTCGCCAGCGCAATCGTCGCGCCTTCCACTTGAAATTCGCGAATGGACCCAGCAGGAATTTCGTCTTTACGCGCGGTTCGCAGAAATGCCATGCAAACTCCTCAATCGATTAAATCAAAACCGGGATTCCTCAGCAAGTGTCTTGCTTACCGCGGCGACGGCGTTTGCGCCACCATCACGCCGCGCTTGAATTCGTCCGCCATGCCCGTGTGCAGCCGCACTTCCGTCGGCCGCTTCGCCAGCGACATCTGATCAATCTTGTCTTGCAGTTTCAGCAACGCGAAAAATAGCCCCTCGGGCCGCGGCGGACAACCCACCACATACACATCCACCGGCACAATTTTATCCACGCCCTGCAACACCGAATACGCATTGAACGGCCCGCCAACGCTCGAGCACGCTCCCATCGAAATGCACCACTTCGGATCGGGCATCTGGTCCCACACGCGCTTCAGCACCGGAGCCATCTTCAGCGTCACCGTTCCCGCCACGATCATCAAATCCGCTTGCCGCGGCGATGGCCGAAAAACTTCTGCGCCAAACCGAGCCATATCAAATCGCGATGTCGTCGATGCGATCATCTCAATCGCGCAGCACGCCAGCCCAAACGTCAGCGGCCAGATCGCGCTCTTCCGCGCCCAGTTAAAAACATAGTCCACCGAGGTAATCAGGAAATTTTTCTCGAATCGCTGATCGATTACGCCCATGGCCCCGCCCGCTCCTCCATCAAAGAAAAGTGAGTATACCGCGGCACGTCACCCTCACAAAGCCCGTCGGCACGTTTATATTCGCGCGTCATCCTGAGAGCCATCCGATCAGGATGGCCGAAGGATCGCCTCAGTGGCACAGGCACTCTTGCCTGTGCGTTTTTCCGGCCACCTACCCCGCCGTGTTCTTCGTCCCCCGAATCAAAAGCGCCCCTTCCTTCCGAAACGCCTCCAACTCCGCCGCATCCTTAAACCATCTCCCGTTGTAAACCTCGGGAGTAGGAGTCGGATCCGGAATCCGCTCAGTAGCCACATCCACAAATCCCGCTCCGCGAAACATTTCCGCCCACTCCTCCGCAGAAAATAACTTCGCCGGAATCGGCAGCAACGCCCCCCACTGATGACAATAAATATTGTCCCGGTAATAATTGATCAAAATCCACGCTGACCCGCCTTCGTGCAGCACGCGAAAAATCTCCGCTATGCCTTTCACAGGATCGGGCCAATAATAGGAAGACTCCACGCTCACCACTCGCGTGAAAAAATTCGGCTGCCACGGAATTTCTTCCGCCGTGCCCACCACAAACATCGCATTCGGCAATTCAGCGCACGCGCGCCGCGCAAGCCGCACCATCTCGTCCGAAACATCCACGCCAACCACGCGGCCTTCCTCCACCTCGCCGCCAATCAGCTTTGAAAGCCAGCCGGACCCGCACCCTAAATCCAAAACATTTTCGTCCTCGCGAATTCCCATTTGCGCGAGCATCGGCAGCACAATCGGCAAGATGGTCGCGCTCCATTCCTTCGCCACGGCCCGCCTCTGCCCAACGATTGAATTCCGCGCGAAGTTGTTCGCTTTGATTTGCGTCAGCCATATTGAAAAATGTCATCGTCAGTCAAAAAAGTGCAGGCCGGCACATCATGCCGGCCCGCTCAATCACCGCGAAGTTCCTTCAATCCCGGCCCACTCACTATCCAAATGGATTTTCGTCCGCCGACGGTCCATAAATCGACGGCACCGCCACATCATTCAATCGCAGGTACACACCAAGCTGCGCCCGATGATGCACGTTGTGGTTCATCACGAAGTTTCGGATGACAGCGATTCTCGGCATCGTCACCAGAGTTTTGCCGTTCATCATCAGCGACCACGGCTTGAAAAAATCCTCATCTTTCGCCGACGCAAGCACTTCCCTCGCAACTTTTACATTCTGATCGAACAGATCCAGAATTTCCTTCCGCGTCTTCGGCGCCGGCGGCGGTACCGAACTTCCCAGTTCCAGCGAATCGCGCGTCATCGTCTCTTTCGTCCAGCTTGGCAGCATGGCGAGATGTTGCGCCAGCTTCCCCATCTTCGCCGACTTCGCGTGCGGCGCCCAATCGAACTTGTCTTCCGGAACCCGCTCCAGTTCTTTTCGCGTGTTGGGCATTTCGTGATCCATTTCTGCGAGCAACGACTGTGCAATGTTCATAATGAATCTCCTTGGCTTTAAAATTCTGCAGGGTCGGTAAGTTTCGCCTTTTCTTCGCCTATAGGTCAAGTCCACCCGGTACTTCCAGCGGCGGAGTTGTCCGTCCGGCTTCCCGGCACCCTATTGATGCTGCACCTTCGCCAAAAGCTGCACAAATTTTTCCTGCCGCTCCGCCTGATCCTGCCCCGCATGACCTTCCGCCAGCTGCGTAATATTCATCGAGCAGAATTTCGGTCCGCACATCGAACAGAATTTCGCATCCTTGTAGAAATCATCCGGCAGCGATTCATCGTGCATCGCCTTTGCTGTCTCCGGATCCAAAGAAAGCTCAAACTGTTTGTTCCAATCAAAAAGAAATCGCGCATAAGAAAGCGCATCATCGCGATCGCGCGCCCCGGGACGCTTCCGCGCCACATCCGCCGCGTGCGCCGCAATCTTGTACGCGATCACTCCCTGTTTCACATCTTCCGCATTCGGCAATCCCAAATGCTCTTTCGGAGTCACGTAACACAGCATCGCCGCGCCATACATTCCGATCATCGCCGCGCCAATCGCGCTCGTGATGTGGTCATACCCCGGAGCGATATCCGTCACCAGCGGCCCCAAAGTGTAAAACGGCGCCTCGTGGCACAGCTCAACTTCCTTTTGCACTTGCAGCTCGATCTGGTCCATCGGCACGTGGCCCGGCCCTTCGATCATCACTTGTATGTCGTGCTTCCACGCCATCTTCGTCAGATCGCCCAGCACGCGCAAGCTCGCCAAACTGCGCTTCGTCGCTCGCATCCGCCAGACATCCCGGACGCAATCCATCTCCCAGCGAAAACGACACATCGTGCTTCTTGAAAATTTTGCAAATGTCGTCAAACCGCTCGTACAGAAAATTATCTTTCTTGTGAAAATTCATCCACTGCGCCATCAACGCGCCGCCCCGGCTCACAATTCCCGTGATTCGCTTTCGCACCATCGGCAAAAATTCGCGCATCACTCCCGCATGAATCGTCATGTAATCCACGCCCTGCTCCGCCTGCTCCTCGATCACTTCCAGCATCAACTCCGCGGTCAAATCCTCCGTCCGCTTCACGCGCGAAATCGCTTCGTAAATCGGCACCGTCCCCACCGGCACAGGAGACGCTTCAATAATCGCTTTCCGAATCCGCGGAATATCTCCGCCGGTCGAAAGGTCCATCACCGTGTCCGACCCGTAGTGCACCGCCCAATGCAGCTTCTTCAACTCCGCTTCAATTTCGCTCGTCACCGCCGAATTTCCGATATTCGCGTTGATCTTGCAGTGGAACGCTACGCCAATTCCCATCGGCTCCAGCGACCGGTGATGAATATTCGCGGGAATAATCGCGCGCCCTCGCGCAATTTCGTCGCGCACCACATCGGCAGCGAGCTGCTCGCGCTTCGCCACATATTCCATTTCCTGCGTAATTTTTCCTGCGCGCGCAAAATGCATCTGCGACAAGTTCCGGTTTCCATTTGCGCCGGCCGCCGCTGCAATCCGTTCTTCAATCCACTGATCTCGCAAAGCCATGAAGCGTCTCCATCCCAGCGCGCAACAACTCACGCGCCCAACCGCGACCGATTATCGCAAGAAGCGGCGCACAGTGGAAATGATTGCGCGCCGTGCGTGAAAGCCTCCACATTTATGTGGGGGAGTTCGACCTATGAGGGCGAGCGCCAGAGCCCGCTTCGCGGACTACTGCACGCGAACGCCAAATCGCGCCAACATTTCCCGCCGCCCAAAACTTGTCACAGCCAGCGCCCTGCTATCCAAATCCTGTACCACCCACTTTTTCTTCAGCGCTAATTTCAGTAGCGCCGCACCAAGCGCTCCTCCCACATGCGGCCTCCGCTCGCTCCAATCCAGGCACGCACATCCAAATCGCCGCCGCAGCGCTCGAGCCGCCTCAACATCAATTCCCAGCGCCTCCAGCGCTTTCACTCCGCGCGCCGTAAGCTCGTACGAACCGTCGCCATTCGAAATCCATCCCAGTGCAGCGAATCTGTCGTGCAGCGCGACTCCCAGCGTCCCCGCGATGTGATCGTAACAAGTTCGCGCCGCGCGCAATCGGCTCGGAGTGCTCGGCTCAAATTTTTCCCGCGAGCCGCCCGCCAGCACGCTCAATCCTTCCAGCGCCCGCGCTACCTCCGGCCCGTGCAAACTGTAGAATCGGTGCTTTCCCTGCACCAAAACTTTTACCAGCCCCTCAACCTTCAATCGATTCAGGTGTACGCTCGCCGTCGAGGGACTCACCTCCGCCACCACCGAAAGCTCCGTGCTGGTCCGCGCGTGCCCATCCATCAAACAAAACAGCATCCGCGCCCGCGCCGGCTCCCCAATCGCCGCCGCGATCCGCGATACCGCAACCTCTGCGTAATCCTCTACATCCATACTTCGATCCTAATCAAATCATACATGTCAGTCAACGCCGCCGCAGTGGCACAGGCTCTAAGCCTGTGAGCCGTGCACCCCTGTCGTGCCACGCTCGCAGGCGAATGTCGCATTTTTGTCGTCCGGGATGCCGCACCCTTTGTCTGCTAAGGGTGCGGAAGTTGACATTCATTTCGGCGCCCACTCGGTGCCCCACGTTCGCCCCGCACAGAGGGCGGACGTGGGCTCCTTTGACGTGCGACGTTTGTGTTTGAATTCCCCTGCGATCGGCGTCCCGTATCAGGGCACGACCTCCGGTCGTGCCGTCCACCATCCCCTATTTATTTCGGTTTTCCGGAGCGCTGTCAGCGCGGAACCAAACGGAAATCCTTCTCATCACTCCATGTCGCGAATAACGAAGAGCGCTCCCGCCAATCTTGTTTCATATTCCATCAGACAAAAAATGCTCCTCAATGGTTATGCCCTGATACACTTTTACGAAATGAATTTTCTTCGCATCCCGTTATCCTTCGCTGCTGCCGTCGTCATCGTGGCGGGAGGCGCGGTTTCTGTCACCTATCCCACCGACGCTACCGCAGCCCAGGAAAAACAGAACTCGCCAGCAACGCCGATCGCCACTCCGTTACCTGCCGCGGTCCTGTCAAACATCGATTCGGTCACCGCGATGATCAGCGACGCCATTCGTTCAAACCACTACGCAAATGTCCTTGTGCTGGGAGCGGAAGGGCCCGGCGCACAGGATTCTCAACTTGGGATGAGCGTCGGAGACGCATTCAGCGCTTCTCTCGAAAAGCGCGCTGAGGGCTTTCAAGTCGTCACGCGAGACGCGAGTCGCGCATTTCTCGAAAGCGTGATGGCCAACCCAAACAGCGTTCTCACCAACGAGCTGAGTGAAGCAATTTGTTTCGGCACACGATCAGAAGCCTATGTTTTGGTGAAGCTCGAAAAGATTGATCAAGATAAAGCCGTCATCACCGCTTACCTTCTTAAGAGTGCGTTGCCAACCCCAGGAGGGGTTACGTTTAAGGGAAAGAATAAATCGCAAACCGGATGGCGCTTCGGAATCGATCTCGATCAATCCATGCTTGAGGCCAGCGAAAGCCCTGTCACCACGAAGACCGAAAAAATCCTCAATGGAATCACGCTGCCTCAATGCGTCAATTGCCCAACGCCGGAATATACCGAATCAGCCAGCAGAAACAGGTTCCAAGGTTCCTTGCTTCTGATCGTAACGGTAGAAACCAACGGCAAACCCAGTCAAGTCGAAGTGCTCAAGGGCGCCCCGTACGGAATGGATAAAGCCTCCGTCAGTACCGTGAAAACATGGACGTTCAAACCCGCGAAAGACCAAAATGGCGTAGCAGTCGTTCGCCGCGTTCTCGTCACCGTAACCTTGAATCTGTACTAGCACGAAACACGTTGGCGTTAAGTTTTGCTAGGCCGCTAGCGCGTTCTCCATCCACAAACTACGCTCCCGCTTACATGAAATTCTCCGTGTCCTCTGTGTCTCTGTGGTGGGTTGTGCGCCGTTTCGTCCGCGCAATTGCAACTCAAATATATAATTCCCGAAAATTCTGCTTGACATCATCTACCTCATCGGTTATAATCCGCTTCAGTTTTAGTAGCATAGCCCCGCAAGAACCCCTGTACCAAACCCCGAACGCCACGATTCCGTCCCGAATCGGGAAAGTGACGTATTCCGGCACGACGCGAACGCTCTCGTTGTCGCGAGCCCGCTTGAGAGGAGACTGAAGTTGCGCCGAACCGTGCTCAAATCCGCCCAAAACGTGTCTCCGTTTGCCGCAACCCCTTTAGAATCCGCACTTACAAAAAAACAGGGGGAGTGGGGGGTACCTCGGCTTGAGAAAAATCACCCCATCATCTTTCCCAGATTGGGAATTGGCCCGCGCGGTAGAACGCTCTACCCAGAATTGGGAATCCTCGGCGCTTCCCTGCTTCTCGCGCCACCTGGGAGATGCCGTGATACACTCTCCGCACTTCGCACTCGGCCGATCAAATTTCACTTTCGGAGGATTTCATTGATGCGTTCCACATCTAAATTTGTCCTGCTTGCGTGCTCGATTTTTCTTGCCAGCGGAATGCTTCTGGCGCAGGCGCAATCGAATCAAGCTCCCAAGCCCGCGGCGAGCGCCAGCGCCGAAATGCTCCGCGAATGGAATGGCATCGCCGACAAAGTGATCTCCATGGCGCAGGATTTCCCCGAAGACAAATACGATTTCAAAGTGCAAAAAGACCAGCGCACCTTCGCACAAAATATTCTGCACATCGCCGGAGTCGATTTCGAAGCGATCAGCGCAGTGGCCGGAAAAAAGATGGGACCGGAACTGAAGGACCAGGAAAATCCCTCGCGCGATGAGTACAAGACCAAAGCGCAAGTCGTTGCGCTAATCAAGCAGGCTGCAAGCGATGGCGCATCCTTAATTAAATCGCAAGGCGATGCGGGATTAAATGCCGTAGTGAAATATCCCTGGGCAAACATGCTGGTGCACGCCTCCGACTTGTGGACCGGCATAATCGAACACTCCGGCGAACACTATGGCCAACTCGTGGTGTACTACCGCGCAAATAACTTGGTGCCCCCGGAATCGCGTCCGCAACCAAAGTAGTTTTTTCTGCCGCGACATGCGCGGCAAAGGATTGCAGCAATGCATCTTGCGGAAAACTCAACCGTACGCCGCCACACTTTCGTGCTGCTATTTCTGCCGCTTCTCCTCGCCGCGATCGTCTCGGTGGGATGCGTCGCCGCGCCAACTCTTTATCCACTCTACGATAAATCGGTCACCGCGACAGACGACACCATCGTCGGCCGCTGGGATGGCGTAGACCAACCAGATGCCAGTCAAAAACTGACCGATAAACAGAAAAAGGCCGGCAATAAAAATAATTGCTGCTGGACCATCCAGAAAGATGGCGACGCCTACGTTTCACTGCTCGACGATACCGACAACAAACTAATTTGGGTTAGCAAACTTCATCTTCTGAAACTGGGCGACGCATTGTTTTTCGACGCTGAAAGCGGCGACGTAAGTTATTCGAAGACCACGAAAGTAAGCTCGCCGGTACTGAAGGCTCACGGAATCGGAAGAATCTGGATCGAGAAAGATGCGCTGCGGATCGAAATGCTAAGCGATGACTGGTTGCGAGACTCGGCGAAAAATGGCGCGCCGGAGCTAAGTTTCGTGGAGCCCGACAAACAACTCATCGTCACCGCGACCACCGCGCAATTGCAGGCTTTCGCGCTGAAATACGCAAACGACACAAAAGTTTTTTCTGAAGAAACGAAGTTTACGCGGCACAAATAGTTTTGCGACGCGCGAAAATTTATTTTGCTTGGGAATTCGCGGCCGCGCCACTTTTCGAGCCGAGCAGCAGCGCGCTTAATCCTTCGGGAGAAGTCACCGGCGGATAACAAGTAGTCTCCACGCACACAAACGCCGCGGCGGTTTCCGCATCGAGGTGCGGCAAAGTTTCCCCGAGCGCGGGCGCAAGCCAGCCGCTTGCTTTTGTCTCCGGCGTAATTCGCAGCACGGCTTTGCCGAAGCGATATGTTTCCGCGGCCGCGCGTTCAAGTTGCTGCGCGGCGGAATCGTCAGCGCGGCCGGTAATTACGATTTGCATCGCGCCGCGCGAATGTAGCAACGCGGCCAATCCATAAGTGGCGGCGAACATTCCGTAACGCGGCGCAACTCCCGCGAATGCTTCCAGAGTTTGCTGCGCGCGCTCCTGAAATAGTTTCTTGCCCGTGAGCGCATAAAGACGCGTAAGCGCAATCGCAGCGGTTCCATTTCCCGCAGGAGTTGGAGAATCCTGTAAGGGTTTGCGCCGCACATCGAGCCCGAGCATTTGCGGCGCATCAGATGGACGATCGAAGAATCCGCCGCCCGCATCATCCCAATGCTGAACAAGTGCGCGCACCATCGCGAGTTCCGCGGCCGCGAAATAGCGTTGATCGAGTGTCGCTTCATACGCATCGAGCAATGCGAGCGACATGCACGATTGATCGTCGAGAGTTCCGCTGAGCCATTCGCCGCCAATGCGATGCGGAAATCCTTTCGCGTCATCCCATTCCGCGAGAATACGATCGAGAGTCTTCAGCGCGAATGCGCGGCAACGCGAACCAAGTTCGCCGCCGAATACTCGCGCCGCATCGAGATACGCGGAGACGAACATCGCGTTCCACGAAACGTAGACCGTGCGATCAATCGCCGGAGTTGGCCGCGTGACGCGCGCCGCAAACATCTTGCGCATCGCGGACGCGACCAACAAACGAACATCGCTCTCGGCTTTGCCGGTCTTCGCGGCGATCTCGGGAATCTCCTGCGCGATCCACAGAACATTCTTCGCGGGGTTGTGATGCATCTCGCCGTGCTCTTCCACATCGAAGCGCAGCTCCGCAACGCGCGCTTCATCGGGCGTGAGCGCGGCTCGAAGTTCGTCGAGCGTCCACGTGAAATAATCGCCGTCATCATCCAGCGAATAATCGGCGTCCTGGCTGCCGTAAAATCCGCCGTGCTCACGATCGGAGAGTTCGCGGTCAACCCAACCAATAATTCCTTCGGCGATCTCGCGGTAAAACGGATTGCGTGTAACTTGCCATCCGTGAATGTAATTCTTGAGCAGCTCCGAATTATCGTATGACATCTTCTCGAAGTGCGGCACGAGCCAGCGTTCGTCCACGGAGTAGCGATGAAATCCGCCGGCGAGTTGATCGTACACGCCGCCGCGCGCCATTCCAGTTAACGTGCGCTCGCAAATATCCAGAAGGCGCGGCTCACGCGAACGCTGATATTCCTCGAGGAGAAGATCAGTCGCTTGCGAGTGCGGAAACTTCGGCATCTGGCCAAAGCCGCCATGGCGCGGATCAAATGTTGCCGCGGCGCTCTCTATTATTTCGTGCACGATCACCGCATCGAATGTCGCGCCCGCGCCGGAGAATAGTTCAGACTGCGCGACAGCTTGCACGAGAGCGGCCGCTGCTTTCTCCACTTCCTCGCGGCGCTTTCCGTACGCTTCCGAGACGGCGTGCAGAATCCGTTTGAAACCCGGGCGGCCCATTGCATCTTCCGGCGGGAAATATGTGCCGCCGAAAAACGGTCTGCCATCCGGCAACAAGAATGCAGTCAACGGCCAACCACCTTGACCCGAAACTGCGCTCACCGCGGATTGATATCGTGAGTCAACATCAGGACGTTCATCGCGATCCACTTTCACCGCGACGAATAGTTCGTTGATCAGCGCAGCGATTTCGGGATTCTCGTAGCTCTCGCGATCAATGACATGGCACCAATGGCACCACACTGCGCCGATATCCAACAAGATTGGTTTGTCCTTCTCGCGCGCGCTTGCAAACGCGGCATCGCCCCATTCATACCAATCGACAGGTTGATGCGCGGCGGAGCGGAGGTATGGACTTGTTGCGTCGGCGAGTCTGCTCATTATTTGTTGGCCTGTATCTTTCGGAAAGACAATCAACTCTCGCAGTGGAAAGTGGCGAGGTCAAGTAACGGATGCTGCGCGATGTTATTGCACTGTGTTGTCTGGGCCAGTGTCGCGCGGATCGATTGGCTTGCGTCCGCCGAAGCCTTCATCTTGAGCGTGCCAAAAACGAATGCGATCTTCGCCGAGCCGCCAGCAAAGATAAACCGCTTGTCCATTCATGCGCGCAGGAAAATCGAGAAGCCCGATATCGAGATCTTTAACAACACATCCGGTAGCTTCGATGGTTTCCAACGCTTCGCGGAGAGAGTTCGAGAGACGCGTGTGCTCGGTGCGCAATCGCGAAGCGCGCTCATAATTTACGACCATGCCACCGGCCATCATGATGCGCGTCGCGATATCGCCAAGATGTCCATCAGCCTCGGCGAGTTTTCGGCGGGAGTCCATCGCTTCGATGAGCTGCGGCTCGATTTCGCGGCGCGTGCGTTCCGCTTCGGTCAGCGTGAAAAGATGCTCTTCGCGCGGCTCTGGTTCTTCGCTCATTGGACTTTAAGATTGTACATCGCCATAGCTTCCGTGTTTTTCACAGAGCAAACCGAGTTTCTGCAAACCCCAACGGTTGGCGGCGCTATGGTAAAGTTTGGCACCGATGCGGATTTTCGTTCTTGGCACGGGAGCTACCGGCTCCCTGCTCGCCCACCTGCTCGATCGACAGGGCCACGAAGTTATTTGTGGCGATAAAGATCCTGAGCGCGCGCGCAAATTTCTGGGGCGCAAGAGTTCAATTGAAGTTCGCGAAGTGAATGCGCGCAATCTTTGGGGAATTGTGCGGGCGGCGCGGCGCACTCAACTGATCGTCAATACATCTTCGAGTGTGTTCAACGAAATTGTTTTGCGCGCGGCGCTGCGGTTGCGCGCGCATTACCTGGACATGTCGAGCCATCTCACGCGCAATCCGTTTAAGGCAGAGCAGCTTCGATACTCGAAGCGATTTGCGGAAAAACATCGCGCGGCGGTGATAAATGCAGGAGCGGCGCCGGGGCTGACGAATTTATTGGCGCGGCGCGCGGCGGATCAGCTGGACAAAGTGGAATCGATTTACATTCGGCTGTTCGAAGAAATTGAGAGTGATGATCCGGTGTCGCAATGGTCTGCACACGATACGTTTGATGAGGCGATTTCTTCGCCGCGGATTTTGCGCGGCGGAAAATTCAAATTCGCAAAACGATTTGCGGAGCGCGAACTTTTTCGTTTTCCTCCGCCGATTGGCGAGAGCGGAGTGGTGCTGGCGGCGCAGGATGAAGTGGCGACGCTGCCTTACTCCGTGCCGATGAAGGAAATGGATGTGAAGATCGGCGGAAATGAAATTGACCGGCTGCGCCGGTGGCACAAGCAGGGAAAGCTGACAAAGTCTCGCGGCATGACGCAGAAAAGATTTCCGAAGACGGCTTCACCGCGGATGGTGGCGGGATTAATCCGGCGGGGAGTGCTGCACAACGCGCGATTCGCAGCGGCGGTTTTGGTGCGCGGAATTAAGAAAGATCGGCGAGTGGAAATCCGTTACGACTGCCAGTTTCCTTCGTTGTATTTGATCCGGCAGCGCGGCTTGCATGTTACGCCGGTGACGTTCACGACGGCGGTGATGGCATCGCTGTTTGTGAAGAATTTTCCTCGTGATGAAGAGGGAGTTTTTGCGCCCGAAGAATTGCCGACAGAAATTCGCAGAGCAATTCTTGCGCAGGCGCGTGGCAAAGGCATCCGCATCAGCGAAAAAGTTATGCGGCTGAAGATGTTGGAAGACGATGAAGAATATTAGCGATGCAGGGCGAGGCCTGCACGCTTCGCGGTCGAGCCTCGCCCCTACAACCTAAGAG
The DNA here is from genome assembly GCA_963721845.1 of uncultured Acidobacteriota bacterium. Classification (GTDB taxonomy): domain Bacteria; phylum Acidobacteriota; class Terriglobia; order Acidiferrales; family UBA7541; genus DASTCZ01. The sequence continues at coordinate 256,174 of CAVRKW010000002.1, forward strand.
CAAATGTTCAGCTCGCCGCGAAAATCACGGCGTTCCGGCGTTACGGACGCGCTTCGTAGACTAAATTGAAAGGCGTTTGGGTTGCGCGGCGGAATCTGGAAAAGCCGCCGCTCATTACAACTTCGCGCATGCGGGCTTCGCCGCTTTGCGCGCCCAAACCCAAACCAACTTCTTGGGAACGCGAACACGGCGTGCAGAGCATTGTGGAAGCAGAATAATAAACGCGTCCCACCGGATTTAGGTTTTGCTCGAGCTTATCGTTTGCGAAGGGCTCGACGATCATCCAAGTGCCATCACGTTTCAGCGAACGCCGCACATGCATGGCGGCGCCGATCGGATCTCCCATGTCGTGCAAGCAATCGAAAAAGGTTACGAAATCAAAATCGTTGCCCGGATATTCCTTCGCGCTGGCCGCAGTGAAGGAAGTGTTTTTTGTGACGCCAGCTTTTTTGGCGCGTTCCGTGGCGGCGTCGATCGAACTCTTGTGATAGTCGAACCCCACGAAAGTGCTGGCCGGGTAGGCTTGCGCCATCAAAATTGTGGAAGCGCCGTGACCGCAACCGACGTCGGCGACGCGCGCGCCGGCTTTAAGTTTTGCGTCCACTCCTTCGAGAGCGGGAATCCAAGATGAGACGAGATTCGCTGCGTAGCCGGGACGGAAAAATCTTTCGGTGCCGGCGAAAAGTTCGGGATCGTGTTCGTGCCACCCGACGCCTGCGCCGGTTTTGAATGCGTCTGTAATTTTGTCGACGGAGCGAGTGGCGGCGAGCGCGAATTGAAATGCGCCGGGAAGAAACGCGGGACTGTTTTCGTCGGCGAGAGCAAAGACTTGTTCTTCGGTGAGGCTGAAGCGAGTGGTTGCGGGATCGTAGGTGACGTAGCCGCCGGCGGCTTGCGAAGAAAGCCATTCGAGAACATACCGTTCGTTTGTGTTGGTGCGCTTTGCGAGATCGGCAGCGGTGGCCGCGCCGCCTTGCGCGAGGGCTTTGTAGAGTCCGAGGCGATCGCCGATGACGACGAGCGCGGCATGAAATGTTGCGCCGAAATCGACTACGCCTTTGCCGAGCAATTCATCCAGCTTTTGCATGTTTAGGGACATAGATTCTCCTCAGGATCGCGGCGCGGACACAAAATGCATTTGATTGAATAGCGGGCTGGACGATTCGATTGTGACAGGCCTACGAAAAATGCGCAGCTCATACAAGCTGCCTCCGAATACCGTTGGGAGGAATCATAGAGAAATTCGGGTCGGGGGACAAGAGGTGTGGGTGAGTGGGGCCTCGGGGCGACCGGATTTGGTTTGGAATGGCGCGTCGTAAGAAAGAAAACATCGGGGCAAAAGCTAATGCGCTCACCACAGAGACACAGCCCTCCGTCGCCTTCTTATTTGCGAAGGCTATGGCGGGTTCAGGGCGCAGAGAAAACCTTCCCAATGTCTTGTTTAGGTGGTGGTGCGGCTGGGAGTTAGGAGAAGCGGCATGCCCAATTTGTGGGAGTAGTGAGGGCGGAAGCGATTGATGTTGTAGAGTTTTTCGACGTCAACTTTTACGGCGCCAAGTTTTGGATCGGGGATTGGCGCGTGGGCGTATTTTCCTTCCTGGATTGCCACCAGGCGGCCGTGGATGCCGTCTCGAATTAGGTCCATCGCGACGTTTGCGAAAGTGATGGCGACCATTTCATCGAGAGCGTCCGGTTCGCCACTGCGAAGATCGTAGGTGAGGTCGCTGGAGATCGATTCGACTCCGGTGATGCGTTTGATTTCATCGGAGAGAGCTTCGCCGATATCGACTTTTTTTCTATGGCCGTAGGCGTCTGCTTCTCCGTATTCGGCGGTGGCGCGGCCGTTCCACGTTGCTCCCTCGGAAGCAATTACGAGCGAATAGCGGCTGGGATTGTTCTTGCGGTCTTCGAATAAAAGTTCAACGAGGCTATTGAGATCGAACGGACATTCAGGAATCACGCAGCGCGTGGACGTAACGTAAGCGGTGAAGAGCGCTGTGAATCCGGAATCGCGGCCGAAAATTCGGAAGACGCCGATGCGTTCGTGCGAACCGAGCGTGGTGCGCTGGCGAGTAATTAATTCTTTAGCGCGCGTGATGGCGGTGGAAAAGCCGATGCAGTATTCGGTGCCGCGCACATCGTTATCCATTGTTTTCGGAATGCCGGTAACGCGAACTCCGGCGCGATCGAGCGCGTAGGCAAAGCTGAGCGTGTCGTCACCGCCGATGACGATTAATTCGTCGATGCCCAAGGATTCCGAAATTTTTCAGAACAACTGGAGTGAGATCCCACGCCGATTCGCCCGACTGAAATTTTTTCAGCTCATCCTGGGGAAAGTGCGGCGGCAACTGGCTCTTCTTCATTTTTCTGGGATTCACACGCGAAGTATGGAGCATGGTGCCGCCGGTGCGATCGATGCCGCGCGTGTTGTCACGATTGAGCTGGCGAACATTTTCGGAATCGAGTTCGGGTCCCGGGCGCATGTGTGTGAGTCCCTGCCAGCCGCGGCGGAATCCGAAAACTTCGAAACCAATTTCGGTGGATTTGTAGACGACACTTTTGATTACGGGGTTTAGGCCGGGGACATCGCCGCCGCCGGTGAGAATGCCGATGCGTCTTGGACGAGACATGATTGAAATTTTACATCAGGAAATGGGTGGGGGTGAGAGGGGGAAAAAATCAAAAGACGCCCTTGTACAAAGGGTGCGGCACCCTTTGAGGCAGAGGCGTAGAGAACCCACACGCACTACGGCGTGTGGGGCACCCGGAGGAAAAGTCAAAATCCGCACCCTTATACGGCAAAGGGTGCGGCACCGTTTAGGCGAGAGGCTTAGAGAACCCACACGCAACTACGGCGTGTGGGGTACCCGGTGGGTAGGGCAAGCCCTACCCCTACGAAGGCATAACTCGAATTCAGCAGCAGCGATTGATGGTGGAATATTTTCGGCGGAGGGAATCGAGATAGAAATCGCGCTGGGAGAGTGGTGCTGAGCAAGTGTCGGTTTGTGCGACGCCCTTGCGGGCTTTGCTGCGCAGGTAGCTTTCGTAGGCTGCGTCGCCCGTGGCTTGGCGGAAACCGTGCCAGAGATTCGCGGCTGGCAACTCGTAATTGCAGTCAGAGATTTTCGCATCAGTCGCCCTCCGCCCATTGCGTTTGGATATTTGGAGCTTCATGGAGCTGCGGCTTTGTTGCGCCCGTAAGAATTCGCGCCCATTCCCAAAGAGCGTTTACAACCAGAGCCATCACCATCAACGCGAGGACGGCGGTGATCGCGGCGTCGAGACGCTGATTGAAAATGAGGCGCGCAGTATCGGCCATTTTCGCGGCGGGGATCGAGCCCGCGGACGATTGCTGCGGACATTTGATTCGCGGCAGAAAGAAAACCCAGGCGCGGATCGGCGCTGAATATTTTTTCGTAGCTGGCGGTCATGGTGACGATGACGAGCGCCGCCGCGGGCAGCAGCGTGACCCAAATCCATCGCAGCTTGCCCATTTTCAAAAGAATTGTGGTGGCGACGACGAGCGCGACCGCGGCCAACAATTGATTTGAGATTCCGAACAGCGGCCAGAGCGAATTAATTCCGCCGAGCGGATCGAGCACTCCCAGATAAAGAAAGTATCCCCACGCGCCGACGATGAGCGCGCTGGAAAAAATAATTCCGGGATACCAGCCGTGGCGGCCAAGCTTGGGACTGACGTGGCCGAGCAAATCCTGAATCATGAAGCGGCCTACGCGCGTGCCTGCGTCGAGCACGGTGAGAATGAACAGCGCTTCGAACATGATCGCGAAGTGGTACCAGAGCGCCATCAAGTGCGCGCCGCCGATGGTGTGGCTGAAAATTTGCGCCATGCCGACGGCGAGAGAAGGCGCGCCGCCCGCGCGATTGAGCAGAGTTTGTTCGCCGACCATGCGCGCGAGATCGGTCATCGTCTGCGGCGCGAGTGCGTAACCCCAACTGGAAATTTTATCGGCTGCGGCGGTTGCGGTGGCCCCGACGATCGCCGGCGGACTATTCATCGCGAAATAGACGCCGGGGGAAAGAGCGCACGCGGCGACCATGGCCATGACTCCGACAAACGATTCCATGAGCATCGCGCCGTAGCCGACGAGGCGGGCGTGAGTTTCACGCGTGATCATTTTTGGAGTGGTGCCGGAAGAAATCAGAGCGTGAAATCCGCTGACGGCGCCGCAGGCGATGGTGATGAAACAGAACGGGAAAATTTTTCCGGCGAAGACGGGGCCGGTGCCATCCGCGAATCGCGAGAGAGCTGGCATTTGAATTACTGGACGAACGACAAGAATTCCGCCAGCAAGTGCGGCGATCGCGCCAATTTTGATGAAGGCGCTGAGATAATCGCGCGGCGCGAGAAGCAGCCAGATGGGCAGCGCGGACGCGGCGAATCCGTAAGCGATCAGCGCGATCGCAAGCGCGCTGCCGCTCACGGTGAACGCGTGCGCCCATGACGGGGACGCGGCGACCCACTGGCCAGCGACGACTGCGAAAAGAATCAGCACGACGCCGATCGCGGAAGCTTCGAGAACGCGGCCCGGCCGCCAGAAACGAAGATAGAGGCCGACGAGCATCGCGATCGGGAACGTCATCGCCAGAGTGAACGTGCCCCACGGCGAGGCTTTTAGCGCGTTGACGACCACGAGGCCGACGACCGCGAGCAAAATAATCATGATGATGAGCACGGCGAGTTGCGCGATGACGCCGCCCCACTTGCCCACCTCTTCGCGCGCCATCTGGCCGAGCGATTTACCGTCGCGGCGAATGGAGCAAAACAAAACTACGAAATCCTGCACGCAGCCGCCGAGAACCGAGCCGATGATCAGCCAAAGCGTTCCGGGCAAATAACCGAATTGCGCTGCAAGCGTGGGGCCGACGAGAGGCCCAGGGCCGGCGATGGCGGCGAAATGATGGCCGAGCAGTACCCATTTATTTGTGGGAACGAAATCGCGGCCGTCATCGAGGCGTTCAGCGGGAGTAGCGCGATTGGGATCGAGCGCGAGAACTTTTGCGGCGATGAACGCGGAATAAAAACGGTAAGCAACAAGGAAAGTGCAGGCCGCGGCGACGATAAACCAAGTAGCGTTGAGCGGCTCACCGCGTTCGAATGCGATCGCGGCAAGTCCAGCGGCGCCAGCCAGCGCCACCGCGGCCCACAGAATGACACGAAGCAGTTTTTTCAATGCGCGTAACTGGAATTGATGAAGCTATTGACGTCGCGATGCAACTTCGCGCGCGCCTTGTCGTCAATGTACACCATGTGCCCCGATTCGTAGTACGTGAAGCTGATGTTTTTGCGAATCGAGGGTTCGAGGCCCATGTGATCCACGGTGTGTTCCACGGCGTGGAAAACGGTGGCGACGTCGTAGTAGCCGCAGACGACCAGAACTTTGAGATAGGTTTGCTGAGTCATCGCGGCGCGCAAAGTTTCCGCGACCTGGTTGTAACCGGTTTGGTCCCACGGGTAAACGCGAGCGCTGACGGTGTAATACGCTTCGGAATCCCACTTCAGCTCGCTGCGCGCGTAATTTTGAAATGCGGCGACGAATGCGCCTTCGTAGGAAGCTTCGCTGGGATCGTACTGGGCTCTGTTCACCGGCGGCGTCGGCTTCCATGCCTTCGAAGCGCGAATCGAGACGGCCTACGGTGCGGCGCTTTTCGCGTTCGAGTTCGCGGAACCAGCGGCCATCGCTGATGCGCAGGTTGGTCTGCTCGAGATATTTCGGCGAGAGCGATGTGAAGTGAGCGAGTTCCTTGACGATCTTGTCGCGCTCGGCGCCTTGGAGCTGATCGCCCTTCATCAACGCTGCGGCGTACTCGCCATCGGCGAATTCACGCGCCTGCTGAGCGACTTGCTCGACGGTGAGCTTCTGCAGATCGGCGCGAGAGAAGATGGTGATACCACGCCGTGGTTGCGAAGGTGGGAAGGAAAGTCATGGCCGGCAAATCGTTTCCGGGGCTGCCATCCAAAGAGTCGAAATTCAGCACGGCGGAAACCAGAACGATGCCATTGAGATAGATCTCGTGGCGGCGCTCGAGAACGCCGGAGAGTTCGGCGGAACGCGTGGTGCCGTAACTTTCGCCGATGAGATATTTCGGCGAGGCCCAGCGTTCGTTGCGGGTGATGTACTGGTAGATGAAATCGGCGAAATAATTCGCGTCTTCCACAAGGCCGTGAAATTGCGCGGGATTTTCTCCCGGCGCGGAGCGGCTGTAGCCGGTGGTGACAGCGTCAATGAAAACGATGTCGGTGCCATCGAGGAGCGAATCTTCGTTATCGACGATCGTGTAGGGCGCGGGCATGCCGTGGCCATCGGGAGTGAGAACCGACGCGCCGCGGACCGAAGCCCATGTGGACAAAGAGAGACGCGGAGCCGGGGCCACCATTGTAAGAAAACGAGATGGGACGCTTGGAATGATCGTCGGAGCCATCTTTGGTGTAGGCGACGTAGAAGAATGACGTTTTCGGATTGCCGTCGTCATCCTTGATTACGTAGGTGCCCGCGGTAGCGGTGTAATTGATTACCTGGCCGCCGATTTTCGCGGAGTGGTGCGTGACCGAAGATTTTTCTTCGGGCGGCGGCAACTTTTTCTGCTGATCGGCAGCTTGCGGAGTGGTTTGCTGCACCGGCGCATTTCCGCGGCGGCCTTGCGCTGCTGCGATGCCTGCCGACAGGAACACCGCCAATGCTGAAAATACAACGCGCTTCGTATTCATCGCGCTCGATCTCCTCTCGAACTTTCTCAGTCTCAACATTTCGATATTTTTTCTGAACGGCTTAGTGCGTGTAGCTGCCGTTGATAAAGTCGCCGACATCCTTGTGAAGTTTCGCGTGAGCTTTTTCGTCGATGTAAACCATGTGGCCCGATTCGTAGTAGGTGAAGCTGATATTTTTACGAATCGCGGGATCGAGGCCCATGTGGTCCACGGTGTACTCGATTCCGAAAAATGGTGTGGCGAAATCGTAGTAGCCGCAGACGACGAGAACTTTCAGCGTGGACTCATGCGACATGGCTGACCGCAAAGTTTCGGCGACGTAGTTGTTGCCGTTCTGATCCCACGGCTGAACGCTTGCCGTCACCGTGTAATACATGTCTGTATTCCACTTCAGCTCGCGGCGGGTGTAATCCTGAAACGCGGCGACCCAAACGCCTTCGTATGAGGCTTCGCTGGGATCGTATTCATCGCGTTCGCCGGCGGCATCGGCATCGATTCCCTCGAAACGAGAATCGAGACGGCCGACGGTGCGGCGCTTGTCGCGTTCGAGTTCTTTGAACCAGCGGAAAGAGCTGATTCGAAGATTCGCTTCCTCGATATATTTTGGAGAGAGTGCGGTGAGGCGCGCGATTTGCGCGATCACTTTTTGTTTTTCTTCGGGCGAAATTTTGTCGCCCTTCAGCAGAGCAGCGTGATATTCGCCTCTCGCGAAATCGCGCGCTTGCTGCACCACTTGATCTACCGGCAGCGACTGTAAATCTGGAGCGAGCAAGTGGTGGTACCACGCGGTGGCCGCGAAACTTGGAAACGGGAAAAGCACGCGGGCGTCGGGATCGGCCGTGGCGAAAGCGACTGTGGAGACCAGCACGATTCCATTCAAGTAAATCTGGTGGCGATTCTCGAGGATTCCCGAGAGCTGCGCGGAGCGCGTGGTGCCGTAACTTTCGCCGATCAAATATTTCGGCGAACCCCAGCGCTGATTGCGCGTGATGTATTGGTAGATGAAATCGGAAAACCAGGTGGCGTCTTCGATTACACCGTGGAATTGATTCGCGTTTTCGCCGGGCGCGGGGCGGCTGTAGCCGGTAGAGATGGCGTCGACGAAAACGATATCGGTGGAATCGAGAAACGATTGATCGTTATCGACGAATTCGTATGGAGCGGGCATTCCGTGGCCATCGGCGGTGACAACCGGGCGCTTGGGACCGAAACCCATGTGGACGAAACAGGATGCCGAGCCCGGGCCGCCGTTGAATGAGAATGCGATCGGGCGTTTGGTAATGTCGTCCACGCCGTCTTTTGTGTAGGCGACGAAAAACATCGACGCTTTGGGCGTGCCGTCATCAGCCTTCAAAACGTAGGTTGCAGCGGTCGCCGTGTAAGCGATTTGCTGCCCGCCGATGCTCACGGTGTGATGAGTGACCGAACTTTTTTCTTCCGGCGCGGGCAACTTCGGGCGGTCTTTGTCGGCCGTCGCTTGCTGTGCTTGTTCACCGCGGCCCGGGAATTGTCCTGGAGGAAAATCTCCGCGGCCTTGCGCGGCTGCGTAGCCTACGGCTACCAGCGCGCTGAAACTTGCGATGACGATTCGCTTCGTGAAGTTCGTCATGCTGCTCCTTTCCATTTCCATCTCGCTGCAAATTTACGATGTCGCAGAAGTGCTGGGCTGCGAATCGCGGCGCTGCCTTCCGCGGGCGGCGCACAAAAGTTGCGTACCGCATCAAAACAAATCGGAAATCGACGGAATCATACCCTGAGACGCCAAGTCGCGGCGGTGAGTTTCAACCGTTTCAAATACGAGGAATGCTAGTAGGCGGAGCTTACTTTTGAGTTGAAGCTGGCTGGGCCGTGCGCGCGGCCATTTTGGAATCTGGGCCGCTGCTGAATGGCACACATGGCCCTTGCGCGGATTTTGCGCGAATCGTAACTTTAGCGGCATGAGCGAATTCACTCCCACCAAACGGACGCAAGTGCATCGCCTGCCTAAGCGCGGGAATCTACGATCGCGATACCGTGTACAAGATTCTTGATGAAGCGTTGATCTGCCACGTGGGATTCGTGGCGGATGGCCAGCCATACGTGATTCCCACGGGATTTGGCCGGCGCGAGGATGTCCTTTACCTTCACGGATCGGCGGCGAGCAGGATGCTTGGCGAAATTGGAGAGGGAATTCCGGTGTGCGTAACGGTGACGCTGTTGGATGGGTTGGTTCTCGCGCGCTCCGCGTTTCATCACTCGATGAACTACCGCAGCGTGGTGATTTTGGGTACGGCGCGTCCGGTTTTGAGCGACGATGAAAAACTACAAGCGCTGAGTACGTTTACGAATCACGTTGTACCGGGCCGATGGGATGATGTTCGGCAACCGACACCGCAGGAATTGAAAGGAACCTCGGTGCTTGCGCTGCCGCTTGAGGAAGTGTCCGCAAAAATCCGCACAGGGCCTCCCGTGGACGACGACGCCGATTACTCACTGCCGATTTGGGCGGGAGTTGTGCCGCTGCAACTGAAAGCAAGCGCACCGGTGCCCGATCCTCGGCTTGCGCACCTGATTGATCCACCTGCGTACGCGCGCGATTATCATCGCTGAATATTCTCTGGGCCGCGAAACATCTCACGAACTATTTCCGCATCAAAGAGTTGCAGTCTGTGCAATCTCGACGGATACTTTCGCGCAACGGACATAAAGGTGCTTGCGACCAAATGAAAGCTCTCGTTACTGGCTCTACGGGATTAATCGGTTCGCAGTGCGTGAAGTTTCTATGCGAACGCGGCTGGGACGTCTCCGGCATTGATAATGATATGCGCGCGTGGTTTTTCGGCGAGGGTGGTACAACGAAACCGGTGCTCGCCGATCTGCAAAGCACTTTCGCCAATTACCAGCATCACAGTTTTGATATTCGCGATCGACAGGCTGTTCGCGATTTGATTCGCGACCTGCGGCCCGGACTGATCGTGCATGCGGCGGCGCAGCCTTCGCACGATAAATCCGCGGACTTACCTTACGAAGATTTCGACGTCAATGCAGTTGGCACATTGAATGTCTTAGTCGCCGCGCGCGATTTCGTGCGCGAATCGCCGATTTGTTTTACGAGCACGAATAAAGTTTACGGCGACCGCCCGAATTTTCTGCCTCTTGTGGAAAAAGAAACGCGCTGGGATTACGCCAATGGACTTGATGGAATCGCCGAAGACATGTCCATCGACCAGTGTCTTCACAGCCCGTTTGGCGCGTCGAAAGTTGCTGCGGACGTTCTGTGCCAGGAATATGGCCGTTATTTCCAAATGCCGATCGGAATTTTCCGCTGCGGATGCTTGACGGGGCCGCAGCACGCGGGAGTGGAGCTTCACGGCTACTTGAATTACATCGTGCGCTGCGCGGTGATGGGTGTGCCGTACACAATTTACGGTTACGGCGGAAAACAAGTGCGCGATCAGATTCACGCGAACGACGTCGCGCGGACGTTTCTCGATTTTTACGAAAATCCCCGTTGCGGCGAGGTCTACAACCTCGGCGGCGGCCGCGAAAATGCGCTTTCCATCCACGAAACGATTTCCGCGCTAAAGGCGATGGGCTTCACACTTGAATCGAAATATGTGGATAAGGCGCGCGTGGGCGACCATATCTGCTACATCTCCGATCTCTCGAAGATTCGCAAACATTTTCCGAATTGGAAGTTGGAATACGACTTGAAAAAACTGCTCGACGAAATCGTCGCCCACTACGCCGCTACTGCCAGAAGCAAGACGGCATCCTGAAATTTCTACTGGCGCGGATCTGATGATCCAGCCGCCTTATTCGCGCCGGCGGCTAATTTTTTTCATCGTGCTCTGGCGTAATCCCAGCGGATGCCGCACCGGTCGCGTAAAATTCAGCATTCCATGCCAGTATGGCCTGAAGGCTCTTTCTACGCGCGCTGCCGGGCCAATCCAATTTCTCTGGACACCCTGCGGCGTCAACTTGTGTGACACCTCGCGAATATTCCGCAAGTGCCATCCGTTTTTGCCAATCGCATAGTTGCTTCTCGTCTGAGGATCGTTCACAACTCCCCTCTCACCGCCGGGGTGATAACCGTAATCGTGATTCTGATGCACTGCTGTCACCACTCGCGACGCATCCACCACCATCACGCCCAACGACTGCGCCGCCAGATCAGCCAGTTGTCCCAGTAATTTCGTCCGTTCACCAGCGGAGGCAAATCTTTATACAGGCCCCGCCGGAATACGAAGTAATCCGCGCACCACTCATTCGCCAGCGTGCCCGTCTCTCGCGCGAGCCGTTCGACTCGCCGCCTCCCAATCCGGCTGCGCGAAATCCACCGGCTCCATTACATCTGTGTTCGTCCTGCGGCCCACCATCAAGAACGGTTTCTGCAGCGCCGCCACTTCCTGCACCGCGCGCCAAAAACTCTTCAGCAAAATAATGTCGCAATTCACGTAGCAAAGAATGTCGTTGCTCGCGATTTCCTGCGCTCGCGCAAAAAGAAATCGCAGGTACTTCGTCCCGGTCTCCGACCGCTCCACTTCGCGCTCGTTCCGAAAATGAAATTCGCGCGCGATTTCCGCCGCGCCATCTTCATCGCCAAACAAAATCACTTCCACGCTGGGATCGAGCTCCGTCCAGCTGCGGATCGCATTGCGCTGGATCATCCCCGCGTGCCCGCGAAATGGTTTTCCGGTGGAAAAAATCGTCAGCATCGTCCCATTTTATCGCTTTCCACTCGCACGCCGCCCTCGCACTTGCATTTTTCCTTCACCGCCTGCGTCAAACGCTCCGCGCCCTCGCCCCTGCTTCCGCCCATCTTATTCTTTTCGTAACAATTGCTCCAACTTTCCATCTCATGCATCGAATTCCCTGACCGATTCTCCATTATTATCCCGGTGTTCGAATTCGGTCGTGTACGCTACCGCACCAATCTCCTAGCGGAGATAAACATTTTTTCGAAATGGCAGGGCACAACTTGGGAACGCGCTCTTCTGTGTCAAATCCAATTCCTGCAGGTGATAAATGAGGCCGAAATTTTCTCCCGTCTGTAATTATTCTTTTGTCCGTAGCACTTGCAGGCTGCGCCAATTCCAGTCAGCCAGCCGTCACCACCACCAACGCCTCCCTCAGCGCTTCGTCTTTTAATTTCGGCAACAATCTCGTCAACAACTCCATCACCGATCCGGTCGTCACCGTCACCAACGCCGGCACGATCGCGCTCAACCTCAGCCCCGGACTCTCCGGCGACTCCAGCTATTCCATCTCCAACGCCAGCACCTGCACCACCACGCTTGCCGCGGGATCAAGCTGCACCGTCTCGCTCACTTACGATCCCACCACCGCTTCCACTCCCGCCGCGCAAAACGCCACTTTGAATTTAGGATTCTCCAACGCCGCCGCCGGCACCGCAGACACCGTCGCAATCACCGGAGTTTCCGCCGCGCTCGCCGCCGGCATCGTCACGCCAACCGATAATCCCCAGGTCGCTCTCTACACAATGACGCTGCCTTTCCCCGGCACCATGACCGTCAACTTCGGCACCACCACCGGCTACGGCCTCTCCACCTGGACGCAATCCACCGCAGTCGCGGGCGGCCAAGTCAGCATCTTCGTCGCTGGCATGCTTGCAAAGCACGCTCTATCACATGCAAGCCGCGCTGCAATTTACAAACGGACTCTCTGCCAACGACTCCGACCACACTTTCACCACGCAAGCTCTGCCAGCAAGTCTGCTCCTCAACGTAACCACCACGACCACGCCGGGAATGACTCCGCAGCCTGGCATCGAATTGATGAATCCACTGAACGGAACTCCCAGCGGCCTCCTCGCCACAGATCTCTCCGGCAATGTGCTGTGGGCTTACGCCAATCCCTCTGCAACAGTTGCAAGCCCGATCAACGGCGCCAAAATGTTGCCAAATGGGGATTTCTTGCTAGCGATGGGCATTGCTACCCAGGCGTCCCTCCGGCCGGGTCTTTGGCTCCGGAAGGTATCGGTTGACGAGATTCGAGAGATCAATCTCGCCGGAGACACGGTTCGCGAAATTTCAATCGCCGACCTGAATGCAGCCCTGGCTTCGGCAAGCTGCGCCGAATGTAACGTACCTCCGTTTTACACCTTTCATCACGACGTTACCCCCTTGCCCAATGGCCACTGGTTGGTGCTCGCGAACGCCGCCGTAGCACTCTCGAGCACCACCGTTCCGCCACTCACCAATCTCCCTGCGACAACCGTGCTTGGCGACATCATCATCGACCTGGATCAAAACATGAAGCCGGTATGGGTGTGGAACGAATTTAATCACCTTGATCCCAATCGCCATCCTTATTCGTTCCCCGATTGGACTCATACCAACGCCGTCCTTTACTCGCCAGACGATGGAAATCTCCTCGTCTCGATGCCGGCACCAGAACTGGGTCATGAAAGTAAATTATGCCAATGGAAGCGGAAACGGCAGCATCCTATGGCATCTGGGTGAAGGTGGAGATTTCTCGCTAATCGGTGGAACCGATCCCACCGACTGGCAATACGCACAACACTACCCGTCATTTTTCAGCGCGAATACTACAGGTGTCTTCTCTCTCGGCGTGATGGATAATGGTGACGACAGGATATTTCCAACAGGCGTAACGTTGCGGCACAGCCGGAGAACCGGCGTGTCTTTATTCAACGATCCCGGTATGGCAGATCGACGAAACCGCCAAAACGGCCACCTTCACATTTCACCAGATTCTTGACCCCAGTCTCTATAGTTTTTTCGGCGGCAGTATGGATCAACTTGCAAACGGCAACGTGGAATACGACCTTTGCGGTGTCGGTGCTCCCGGAGCGGGATCCGACGTCTTCGAAGTTACTCAGGTCGCTTCGCCGCAAACCGTCTGGCACATGCGGGTCAACGGCACAAATCTCTACCGTGCCTTCCGCATCCCAAGCCTGTATCCCGGAGTGCAATGGTAAATCCCTGAGAACGCCGATCTCCGCATCGGCGTTCGTGATTCTCTTGTCAGTAGGGGCCGGGCTGCGCCATTTCGGGCAGTCCCCGCCCAGAATTACACCCAGTCGCATTCCCCGATGCTCTTTGAATCGGTCAGGCTGAGAGGCATCCGGGCAGGATGCCCGAAGGATATTGTTTTCCGCGGGTGCCGCATCCTTTGCCGTTCAAGGATGCGGTATTTCTGTCGGTGTCTCCGTTGCCTCTGCTGTCATCCCGAATCCCGCTTAAGCGGGTGAGGGGATACTGCAGCTGTCTTCAACTCAATTCGCCGTCGTCGCCGCACCCTTGCGAGACCAGATAGACCGAATCCTATTTTTCATCCGACTGTCCACGCACCATCCATCCCCAACCAACTCCGCACCGGGCGAGTCAGCGCCAGAAACGGAAACCACAAGTAATTCCGTCGAATCCTCTCACAATCGCGGCATGAAATATCGAAGCTGCGGAAGTGGGGTAATCCCCGACCAATGCCGCCTCAACCCTTTCGGCGGGTCGCAAGGTAGCGAAATAGCGCGAATACCAGTCGCCGTCCATTGTCGATCGCCGGTTACGCGTGCGCGTCCTCATCACCTTCCACTCCCGCGAAACCAGCGGGATGATATCCATAATCATGGTTCTGATGAACCGGACAACCACGGCCCTCGAGGCATCCACCACAATCGCTCCACGCGTTGTTCGTGCCTTCCACACAATCCACGGATCCCAATACCATCGCCCAATAACCAGTGGCGGAAAGCTGCGATAAACCCGCGGAAAACGCAAAGTAATCCGCGAACCACGAGCCCATCGGCTTGCCATGTTCCTTTGCAAGATCCACTGCACTCTCTTCCCAATCCGGCTGCTGAAAAATCGATCGCCTGCAGTAACGTCCGTGTCCCAGCGTTGTCCAACCATAAGGAACGGCCTACCCAAGGATGCGGCCTGACCGATCGCATCCAGAAAGGTGCGCGGAAAAATAATGTCGCAATTGATGTAGCAGAGAACGTCGTTTGAGGCAAGCTTCTGGCGTTCGCGAAAAGCGAACCCAGAAGCTTCGCGTCCGAATCCTGCTTCGCTCACGTCGGCACGTGCCCGATTTCCAGTTCTCGGCAGGCGTCCGCCGCCCCTTCCTCATCCCCGAAAAGTATTACTTCGGCTTGGGACCCATCCCCTTCCAGCTTTCAATTGCGTTCCTCTGGATCACCCCGGGATGCCCAACAAAAGGTTTAGGCGTGGAAAAGATTGTCAGCATGGCGCTACCCCCGGCCGCTACTCCGCTCGGCCGATTAGGGCGCATCATGTGTCGACGCTATATTTATTGTCTAGTAATTTATTTATCGGAATCGTCTGAATTCAGCCGAAGGTCCGAAGCACCCCACGGCGTCAGAATGTGTATTTCCTCTTCCCCATGTGCTTCTTCGGCGCTTCGTCGCGGCTACACTGGCCCCAAGCTCCGTCGGTCTTCCGCCAGAATTCGCTCTTCTCGACGTTGTAGCCCCGCAGAAGTTTCGGCAATCTCATTCGCCTACCGTAAACGCGGTGCCAAGATGAAAACACTGCATCGCGCCCCACCGGAACTGTAAGAATATCAATCCCTCTTCAGGTTTCATCAGCCCGCGCAAAATCGACATGGCTTACTAGGTCTCCGTTCGAAACGGAGCTCTGCCACGCCCATACCTGCCGTTGTCAATCCCAAATACTCGACTGTAGATCACGTAATTATCACGTCAAACGAATTCGCCGGAAGCTTTACCTCCAATAAATACGAGCGGAGAAACTTACGATTAGCATGCGCCCACGGCACTCGCATGCTTCAGGATAAATCGCAGTTGTGTGGTAACTCCGAAAAGCCGCCACGAGGCTTAGCGTGGTTCCATCGCAGCCAAAGTCGAGCGCCCCCCCCGGACCGGGCGGGATATTAGTCGATACAAAACTTCGTTCCACGTCTTTGTAGCCTTCGAGCGTTTCGTGCAGCACTTTCGGCCGATCGACGAACGTGTACTTGATTTTGCGAAGCGCCTGATGCAGCCAGCGCGGCGCAGGCACGCTCATTTTTTCCATCATTCGCCTCGAAGAGTTTTTACCGGATGTCGAAGAGACCTACTGTAGGAGAGAATTTTGTACCACAATTTCGTCAACCGCAGCCGGGAACGGTGAAGGAGCACGCGGGATACCGCGAACATCCCGCCGTGTCGCCAAATAATCTGCGTTGCCTCGCGTGCAAGCATTTTGCTCCCCTTCACGTTTCCACTCTCGAGGCTGTAGTTTCGCCGCACAGTTACGCGATCGATCTGATCGAAGATTGCTCCTTCTTTTGCGTGCCGGCACCATACATGTCCAAGCAGCCAGCATACCGGTACTTCGTGTCATAACCGCCCGAAGAGTCATAAAGTCGCCGCCGGGTAAGCTGCATTTCAGGAGCTGGCCACGCGTCCCATCTGCACTCTGAGCAGCCGTTTGAGCTGAGACAACCCAGCGACACGGTAAATCATTGCTTGCAGTTCCGTCTTTAGAATTTGCCCAAAAACTATCGGCTCGCCGAATACCGCATCCACCTCAGGATGAGCAAGGAGGTAACTCGCCATATATTGGATCGCGTCAGGAAGAAATTCGTCATCGTCCGCAAAGAGGTGAATAGATTTCGCCCTGAGCTTTCGCAAGGCCCTTATTCATCGCCTCGCCGATGCCGAGTCTCGTTCCGAAATCCAAAAGGCAATTTGTGCGCTGAAGCTATGAAGAAGCTCCACCGTGCCATCGACTGAGGCGCCATCAATCACAATGACTTCAGTATTCGGATAGAGTTCAATCGCCGCGAAAATCGATCGCAAGGCCCGCTCAAGGTATTCAGCCCGATTCCGCGTGAGCACGAGACAGGGACGCGGGCCAGAGTTTTTCGCAACCGCGTCTGACGGATTGTCTTCCATGACCATTCAGCGGGGCGTTCGAAACTAATCGTCAGTGGTTATCAAGAGATGGCGTTTGACCGATGCGATACCCGGCCTCGACGAACTCGTCGCTCATCAAGGTTGGCCAAGAAACCGGCGATCCCAATTACCCGGAAGCGGGTACGCATCAAATGATTCGATCTCATCAAAGCTATGCTCATGACTCTTGCCGAATTTGAGCTGGCGGAGGAAGCAGTTCCACCTGACGCTATTCTAGAAAAAGAATTTGCGTACAGCGCGATGTATTCAGACGGCATTTCCTGAAAGCTCGCGATATTCACCACCAAATCCAAGCTGCCGGTTGAGAATTTTTCCATGTGCTGCGGCCCAAAGAACCAAAGGCCTGCATCAGCCAAAGCTTCTCGTCCCACTTCTGCCAGTTCGCGATTCCGTTCGTAGCGGTGGATGTTGCTCGCGGGTAAAAGTCGCGGCAAGTAGTCCTGGCTGATCATGAGAATTTCGGGTAAATCAAATATTACGTAGGAGCAGCGGGGATTTACTTCACATACTACATAGGCAAGCCTGCCCCAGCCTGCCCCCAGCTCTCCGAGCGTCACATGCTCCGTTGCGATCAGGGGATTAAGTTCATAAAGCGAATAGAAGTCATCAATGGAAAACAAAAGGTCGAGGGAGACCAGATCGCCGTCAAAATCATACGCATATCCACGGCCATGCTTGCACGTCGCTCGCAATTTTCGAAAAAGCCCCAGCCGGTCCTCCTCTTTCAGGCGCCGATAATAGAGCCAGCAAACGTAGCGATGCAGCCTGAAGTCGCCGGCTGCGAATCCGGAAAAGCGAAAGTTATAGGACTGATCCTCCGGACTTTCGAGTCCTTCGGATCGAAACGCATCTTCGAAAATTTTCGCGACATGCTGCCAGTGCGCCGACGCGCGAAAGGGCGGCTTGCAAACTGCATTATCCCGCCTCATTAGTTCAAGAAGATATGATTGTTCGGCGCTTAATAGCGAATCAACTGGCGGGTCAACGAGTGGCTGGCGCTTCTTAAACCACGCAGCATCAAGAAACCCGAGCGCTTTTCGAATGGAGTCACGCGGTGACATCAGACTTATTCGATGCGTGAAACTGTCCAAGGCGTGATCGTCGCACCAATGGACCCTACCAACCTACCGTCCTCAAGCTGCCCGAGAACAGGATCGTCATTAATAATTCTCCATCGAGCCACGCTCTGAATACCTTGAATGCAGGGTCCGCAGAGAATATCAAGACCAATGTCGAGCGAATACTCCCCCGGAAGAATCAGCCCCTGCGGCACATGGCATACGGCTTCGTAGTCACCCGGTTTCCGCTCAAGACTCAAGCTCTTTGTAAAACACTCCGCGGAATTCAATACAAAATGTTCCCGGGAATCACTGATCCTGAGTCCACAAGTCACGTTCCCGACGGGGCGAGTGACTCGATACCGAATTTTGATGCTCCATGGTTTGCTATAGAGCACGCCTGTCAGTTCGCCGTCGCTCGACACAAGCGATCCTTCCTGCCAAATTCCGCCTGATAGAAGATACCCGCTGTCGTTAGGCACTTCTTGATTCGCGTAGTCAATCTCGAACGATGACTTCATCTTGGCAAGGTCCGAAAGATACGCGGAAACTACATCCGCCGTGCGTCCCGATTGAATAAGTTCTCCGCCTCGTAGCAGCATCGCCCGATCGCACAGACGTGTGATCGCATCCATGCTGTGGCTCACCAAAACGATGGTGCGCCCGCCCTTCGCCACCGATTCCATTTTGCCCAGGCATTTTTTCTGAAACGCTAGATCGCCTACTGCGAGAACTTCATCCACCAGAAGAATCTCGGGCTCAAGATGTGCAGCAATGGCAAACGCCAGCCGCATCTGCATTCCCGTGCTGTAGTGCTTGATCGGCGTGTCGATGAATTTTTCCACTTCGGCGAATGCCACAATCTCGTCGAATTTCCGCTCGATTTCACGCTTCCTCATCCCGAGAATTGCGCCGCTCAAGTAACAATTTTCGCGGCCGGTAAGTTCGTAATGAAATCCTGTTCCGACTTCGAGCAGGCTGCCCATCCGTCCGTGCACTTCGGCGAATCCCACAGTGGGGCGAGTAATGCGGGCCAGAATTTTCAGTAGCGTCGTTTTGCCGGCGCCGTTGCGTCCAATGAGTCCCACAACTTCGCCCTCTTGGATTTCAAACGACAGCGTCACGCAGCGCCCAGATCGTTTCGCGGTGCGTGAGCGGATGTGTTCTATTGCGCTTTTTCGTTGGAATAATTCGCGCGGGGCTCTCATGGAATTTCCCAAAACTTCGCGCAGCGGAGGCATATATCCGGCGCGTTCGCCGATCTGAAATTGCTTTCCAAGATTTTCTCCGCGAATGGCGATCTGGCTCATGCGTTACACATTCGAATACGGAGTGCGGAAATCGAGAAGCGGCATCCCGCGCACAAGCTCGTCAATTCCGGCCTCAAGATCCATTTGCGTGCGGTATCCGAGACTAGAGATTTTTTTGTACGAAACCTCATAGCTGCGCTTGTCGGGATCTTCGCCAACATCGGCGTAATGCAAATAATAATCCACGCGCTTTCGAATCAACTCGCATACTTGCGCCTTGCTGTAATTCATCGATTCGGAGCCGACGTTATATATTTGGCCTTCCATCCGCGGCGAATTCTCCAGCGCGAACACAAACGCGCGAGCCATGTCTGTCACATGGATGAAGCTGCGCATGAAATGGGATTCATACACAACGAGATAGCGCATCTTCATCGCCGTGTTCACGAAATCGTTCACCAGCAGATCGAGACGCATTCTCGGCGAGAGCCCGAAACCTGTCGCGAATCGGAACGCTACAGTGCGGCAATTCTGCAGCAGATATTCCTCTGCCTTCGCTTTCGTTTGCGCGTAAAGGCTCAGTGGATTCAGCGGAGTTTCTTCCGTGCACACCTGATCCGTCACCGCGCCATAATTGCTTCCGGTCGATCCATACAGCACCAGCCGCTCGCGGCCAATGATGTCGCCCAGAAGTTTTGACGCGCCCCAATTTATTTCCTCGGCGGCCTGCGGAGCTTTGCGGCACGCGGGAAATCCCACGATCGCCGCGAGATGAATCACGGCATCGCGATCCTTCACTGCATCGCGAAGCGTCTGATCTTCGCGAACATCGCCCCGTACGAATTCAAACCGCGGGTCGCGAAAATACGCCAACAGGCTCGTTCCGCTATACGTCAGGTTGTCGAGCGCGCGGACTTGATGCCCCTTCTCAAGTAACGCGGGAACCAGTACAGAACCGATATAGCCTGCAGCCCCTGTAACTAGGATCTTGATAGTCGCCTCCAGCTTGCTCGCCGCTCTAATAAATTTCGGCGGCAGACATTGTCAAAAACCAGTTTGCTGCGGATTCCAACCGTTCGCAATTTGAATCGACCGCACGTCCGCAGAGATATCGCTTCTGCCCGCCCGGTACAAAACCCAATTCCCGCCCCACGGAATCGAGCACGGAATTTGTTTGAAGCCAGGTAGCTGCGCTTCGAACACCTTGCTCGCCAAAAAGTTTTAACGCGCTGCAAAACAAATCCCGGATCGCGGCTTCGCCCTCGGAATTCAGAATTACATCTACGATGTCGCCGAAAGACTCTCCCGATTGCGGATCGCGAAACGATTTAACCACCAGAGCCGCAACGTCAGTTCCACCGTGCGAAGCCACTAACATAGAGTAGCGATACCACGTCATTTTCCGCGAATCGCCACCGCAAATAACTTTCACTCCGAACCTGCGAAACCAACCCCTCCGGAAATCCCGCGCCAATCGTGCTCAGCACTCCCAAATCGATTTTCTCTTCGTACCGGCACTCAAATTTCCCGGACATCTCCGGCACATCAACCGTCGGCCGCACAAACGTAGAAATTTCCATCACGCGCTTCCAACCGAGCAAACGCGAGTGCGCCGCATCCGCCTTCGCGTTCGCCATCACGCAAAGCGCAGCGGGCTTGTACTCCACGGCCGCCTCCGCCGCGAAACCAGCGAGCCTCCCAAACACGCCCTTCCGCTGAAATTCGGGAGCCACCATGATGTCCAGCATCCACGCAACGGGCGAACAGCCGCCGCTGCTCGGCACCACGTGATACCCATAACACCCGACCCACTTTCCATCCGCGGTCGTTGCCACCGCAAGCTCGCTCGGAAACGGAGTCGCAAAGAATTGCCAGCGATAGTAATTTTCATCCACCTTGCGCGCGTACAGCGAATTAAACAGCCCGCAAAAGCTGCGCGTATCAAACGCGTCCAGCCGCGCCATCCGAAGACGCAGATCAGCGATCTCGTCGATGTTTGAAGCTTCCATTCCCGTAGCCTATTTCAATTCACGCATTATACAACCGTGCCAATTTCGCATCGAGACAGCGCGACTTTGAGCGCATGGTCGAGACATCATGCAATTGGAAGTTGTCAATTGCAGATTCCCGATGCGTCGCATAGAGGTGTCGGAGTTTTTGACCTACGCTCTTGCTGCAGGCTAAAGAGTCGGAGGCGCTGCTGCGTCAGAGGGCGTCCATGCTTTATCTCGAGCAGTTGCTATCGCCGAATCTAACGGTCCAATTCTGAGAATCTAAACTTGGGGTTTTACGCGGGATACATCTTTCGGCCACTTCTGTTTAAAGCTGTTGTCAGAGATGTTGGCGTTCCGGACGACATTAGCGTAACGGATGATCAAGTAATCGCCGGAACCCGTTTCGAAGAATTCCTGTTGGTCAGGCAGCCATGTCGCTTCATCAACCCAGATTTGAATCTTAGAAACTTCGTTGCGTACGTCGTCCGATTTCGGAGTGAGCTCAATCTTCAGTGTCTTTCGATTGTCGATTATTTCTTCGCCGAGAAGTACCAGCAGAAAACTTTTCTTCAATGCGTTTCCCGACGTTCCGAATCCCAACAGCAGGAATTGATCGACAAGCGCGCGACGCTTGCTCAAATCGTATTCCTCAAGCTGATTTATTTTTGGATTGTAAAGATACAGATCATTCCCAATACGCAAAATTGTACGCGGGTCTGGTTTGGTGAAATCGATACGCATCTTGTCGTCGCGGCGAACGAGAATCTGCCCCGACTCGGTCGACTTATCATCCACGACGACCGTAACTTTCGTGCGTTCAATATCAGCAGTGAGGCTGCGAAAAGTTCTCGCTTCGTTATCGAGTTGATCGAGGATCGAATCCGTAGTCCAATGATTCGTCTGCACTCTGGCGGCACGTATGTGCGGCGGCATCAATGCCGCGACACCCACCAGCACGAAAAATATCCACAATCTGAGACGAAGATACATCTAGCATTCCCCTGCGGCGTGCAAGGCCTGAGGCCGTGAATCCTACCATAGTGTTAGACGCGCGAAGGGCGCTGCGCGTAACAATTGTTCTGGGAACAACAGCGGTCTGTTTCGGAAACGCCAACCGCCGTCCGTTTCAGGGCTTAATCGAAACTTCGTAGGAGACTACTTCTCCGGCAGAATTCATCACCGCCCGCATACCAACAATGTGAAAAGGACGCCCCTGCAACGACGGTACATTTTTTCGAACGGCGTCATGCACAAGATGCTCGAGCTCTGGCTCGGGAAACGGTGACGCCAGCGATCGAGTATCAACAGAATACGTCTGCACGCCCGTCGTTGAATCGATGGTGATCAGCACCACACCCGCGGGTTTTGTGGACGCCTCCTGCGGACGATCGTGGAACCAGCCGCGCGGAGTGGCGAGAACAAACACAACGATCAAGATCACGGCGATATCGTATTGAATCGAGCCGCGCTCGTACGTCCAGAAGATAAAACTTAACAGCGTGCGTCCGAACTTGCGCATTTCAGTTGGCGACCACGGCGTCTGGAATGATTCCGTCGCGCATATGTACCACGGAATCGCCATACGCCGCAGCTTCTGGATTGTGAGTGATCATCACAATCGTCTGTCCGAATTCGCGATTCAACTGGCGAAGCATCGCCAGCACCACTTCCGAATTCTTTGTGTCGAGATTTCCCGTGGGTTCATCGGCCAGCAAAATTTTCGGCTCGTTGATGATGGCGCGCGCGATCGCCACGCGCTGTTGTTCGCCGCCCGACATTTCTGACGGCCGGTGACGCAAACGATCGCTCAACCCCAACATTTTTACAATGACATCAAAACGATGCGGATCAAATCCATCGCCGTGAATGTGCTGCGCAATTGCGATATTTCCAAATGCATCGAGCGTGGGCAACAAATTATATTTTTGAAAAACAAATCCAATTTTGTGCCGCCGAAGTTTTGTGCGCCCCGCATCTGTCATCGACGTGAGATCGTTTCCGTCGACGAGGACTTTGCCGCGCGACGCTTGTGCCAGGCCCCCTATGATGTAGAGCAGGGTGGATTTCCCGCAGCCGGACGGGCCCATGACGGAAATGAAGCGGCCTTGTGGAACGGCAAAGTTCACGCCGCGAAGGGCGGGTACTTCGACCCGGCCCGCGTGGTAAACCTTCCACAAATCTTCGGTTTTTAGAATGAAATCCAAACGTATTTTCCGGAAAGGATAGTTTCAGCCACGTCAAACACGTTCCCCCAAACGCAGCCGTAGAACATTGTAGCCGCGAGAGAGTCGCGCCAAGCGAGACCGGTGTCGATCGGTCAATTTCGCTGAAACTGATCGCTACACCCTGGCTGGCGGGAGCTTCAATGCACTTGAGATCAGTTATAAATGACGATTTCAGCCAGCGAGAATTGCTGGTACCAGACCTGCTGCCTCCAAAACATCAGAATATATTGGACATGGGCCTCGCAAATTGGCTATCAAAAAAACGGAGAAACACCACAGTCCAAAACGCGTAAACTTGTCCGCGATGCGCTCACTTCTAAACGTTCGACCTGCGCGGTCCTATGGGACTTCGCGCACCTGACTGCTTGCCACGGCGTCCCCGCATATTCGCCCGACGTGCACGAAGTTCACGACGTTCACTGCTCGTCTCGGCCGCGCTAGTCGCGATATGGCGGGAGATGAGACTCGTGTCTTTTTGAGAAGAAGGCTGGGACAATTCAAGGCACAGTTCGCAACTCGTATCTGATGCGGGTTCGCCGAGAAGAACATCTACCGCGTAGCCGCGGACTGCGCGGTGAATGTTCAATCGCTCGGATCGGCCCAGATGCAACACGTATCCAACATTGGTTCTTGTTCGATTCGTAAATCCAAGTGATGTCAAAACATCCCCGACCTTTCGCGGATTCAATCCAGCCGGCTCGCCGTGACTTTCGAGGTCGAGGTTCATCGCCGTTGTCAACGCGTTGATCAACAGACCGCCATCCGCCGGGCGTTCGTGAATGACGTTGTGCAAAATACGGAGGATCGACACTTGAACCGACGAAAGCATCTCCGGCTGATACTGACGTTGACTCACGATCAAATCAGCGAGTACTCCGCAAAATTCCGGGTATTCAGCCAGCGGCAGCGCAAGTGCACGATAGATATCCAGCGCCCGCCCTGACAATCTTGCATCAACCGGAACGTCTGAGATCGAAAGCTGTGAAAATTTTTCGAAACGCATTTGAAGCAGATACCTTCGAGCGCGTGCTGCAATCTCCAATACCCGCGGATCGTCAGGAGGGATCAGATCCGTGCGCAAACTCTTGTGCATCGGGAGAATCAGGCAGCGGCTGCAGAGCTGCCCGTCATTTGGGAGTTGCACCCACGAAAGCACTTTTGGACCGTAGGCGAGCTGTGCATTGTCTTTGCGAAGTGAGACCAGGCCACGCGAGCTGCTCGCTCTCAACAGATGCAAAAGTTTGCGCGGATTTCCCGCGGTGAGCGTTTCATCGATCAGTACAGTCGGTGAAAATCTGTTGCAGATATCGTAAAACGCTGCCGACGAAATATCCGCAGTGAGCAATCCGCGACGGCACAGCTGGCTCATTACGCGCAACGCCGTTGTCTTGCCCGCGCCAGGTGGGCCTACCAATGCGAGGTAGGGAGCGAACGACATTTTTTCTGGGAACCACGTGCTCATCGCAAAAGCCGCCATCGCGATTTGAGACTCGATACTGACGTCGAGGCAATTCTTAAGAAGCACTAATATTTCGGCGAGGGGGCCGATGTGTTCAATCCATTTTTCCGCAGCGTCAGCGAAGTGGATGTGTCCGAGAATGCCATCTTCGTTCGAGCGCGGGACCAGTGCGCAGCGATTCGATTGAAATTTTGATGCGTATCGAACCTCGCCCCGTTCGTAGATCGCGAGCATCGCTTTCTGATGATCGAGAGGATCCAAAACCATTTCAACGAGTACATCTCCAGGAAGCTGCGCGAAATCGATTTCGCGAGCATGACTACGAGAGCTGGATAGGTTCTTTTTCATGGATTACCTGGATTCAATATTTCCGCCGCGAAAATGAAACGCTTGGGGATCGAAACGTCGATAGTTCTGATCCACGTTTCATTTCGTCGGCGGCATTGCAGCTGACACGACGACATGCTGATACATGCTGTTGTCGGACTTCAGGAACGCCAAACTACGCAATGCAGCCCGTTGCCGCATGGGCATTGAACGTTGTTGCAAAACCCCGCCACCTCGACAAATGTCGGGTCGCCGACAACATCGCCAATCGCCCGTTCCATGCGCCGAGCCTGTACCATGGCATCGAAAAAATTCCGGGCGCACACCAGTTGAAAGCTGCCGATTAGGTGATCGTTATTCACGTACAGTGCGCACACGAAATATTTGTTGCGAATCGAAATACGGCCGTCTAGCCACACACCCATCAGCATCGAAAGATGCCGACGGATTTGCAAAGTTCGTTGGCGAGCAGGGAGATTGCTAGGGATGCCTGGTAGATGCACCAAGCAGCCTGAAATCAGGTCTGAATCTACTGAATGATCGAATTCGCGATTCACTTTGATTCTCCAAGCGTAATAGTGGAAACAGGCCAGCGGGCTCTTAGGAAGAAACGGCGTGCGGGGTATTACAGGGGTAGCGTTCTAGTGGAATTCTCTGTCTGTAAATTCCCCTTGTCAAGCGAAATCGCTCGCGTATCTGTCGTGTAGATATACATCGGAAATCGAAGGTCCGCACATTTTTCAAAAAAGTGGATCGCGAACGACAGAGACCCGATTCCAAGATTCGGGGATGGCAGCCAGATCGCAATTTTTGTTTTTTCGAACTGCTGTGTGCGCAGATGACTCAGCTTATTCATGTTCATACAGCTAGTCAGCTGATGTAATTACAAATCTGATCATAATTTCTGCCAGACACATTACAAAATTCTGCGCCCTCCAAGAACATCTTGCTCGCGTACCGCAGCGAAAAGTCGGTGTTGTCTTTGAACCGAACAGAAATGTAAAAGCGCTCCGTGCTTGGTCTATTGGTTGATGATGCCCACGACATTACCGTGGAGTTCGAGGAACCTCTTCTGCGGCATGGTGTTTCGCCTTTCGACTCTCCGCGCGATCTGGGTTAGTTGTCGCTCGTAAACAGTTTGATGGCTTGGTGTAAACTCGGCACACCCCGCGGTTTTTGTTTCTTCGCCATCGTCACTTTCTTTTTCCACTCGAACTCACCATCAAGTGGTTTCCGCATTCGTTTGAATCTCTCGCGGGGCTATATGCGTCGGTGCCGCGCCGCATGACATGGCGCGCATAGCGTGATCAGATTCTCTTCCGCGTCGTCGCCCATCCTGCCTCTCGACTGAATGTGGTGAACCTGTAGCCCGACTCCCGTCCCACAGTCCTGGCATGCCCATCCGTCGCGCTTCAAAATCTGAAGCCATAGCCGACGGTAAGGCTTGGGCTCAAGCCGTAGCCGCGGCCGCTTGTTCCGGAACGATTTCAACGCTGGTCCTCACAACTTCGAGCAATTTATTTCGTTGCTCCACGCAAAGTGAGCCGATCAATCTAACGAGCGCAAACAGCAGTTTCTCGTCGTCACCAACTTCCAGACTCGCGCCGGCGAGAAAGTCTGCACAGATCATCTCCAAGCAGTAACCACGGGACTTATCTCCACCGAGCATCAGCGACGCCGTTTCCAGCGCCTGCTCGATCACTTGCAACTGGCTTCGGTAAATCTTGAAATACAGCAACTCGTGGCGCTCTGTATCTTTGCCCGTCAAGTGCTTGAAGACTTCGTGCTTGAATTCTTCCTTCGGCAACTCCCGGGCTTTGTGCAACCAGGTTGCACTATCGAATTCGTGTCCATCTCGCCGCGCGACTCTGCGCCAACTCCACCGCCTTGGTCCAGCCGACCTGTTTCAGTTCGGGCTTGCTCACTCGGTGCAGCCGCTCGCTGATCGCCAACAAGTAATAGGCCTTGCGTCTTGATTCTGGGAATTTCTGATCCAGGAAATCATCGAACGATTTGAGATTGTCGAGGCGCCAGTACTGGCCGGAACGTACCTCACACAGATACCGCCCCAACTCCACAAATCGCGTATCCCGTTCGCGATTCATGTTCTGTTCCCACGCCAAGATTTCATCAATCCGGGTGAGCACATACGCGGCCCTGCGACGGTTGAGTTTCGGTTCCACCCAAGTCTTCTGGCTATTCCTGAAGTTCGTTAATCCAATCAAGATCGCTCGCTCCAGTTCGTCGAATCAGTTTCGCTTCCACCATTTGCGGATTATCAAGACACAGGCCAAGCTGCGAGCAGCTGATACAGCCGTTCGATGGAAACCGAATTCCGGGATGCGAATGAAACTGGCCGGCTTCGATCTGGCTCACGGTGTTCTGAACCAATTCGCCGAATTCCTCGCGTTGCTGGTCCGAGATGGTCGCCTTGAGATACTGAATCTCTGAAATTCGTTTGCGAACGAAGGCGATGATCGCAACATCCGCGATACCGCTCATCCAGCTGTAGCAAATGACCTGGGGATCGAGTGCCAAGAGGCCTTCGGGCTCTTCAGGATATCGAGCGGTTGTTGTCTTCCACTCAAGCAGCGTGCGTTTGCCATCGAGCGTTCCGATGCCATCGATATACGATACGAAATCGTTGCCGCTTGAAAGTGGACGCAGGACTTTGATCTGCAAATCTTTCTTCGGATCGGGAACCACGATGCGGTTGTCCTGTGCCAGGCGCTCCAGCAGCTGAATTCCCTGCCGCAGCATGTGATCCCAGCTATCACCTCGTCCGTATTCGAGATCCGCATCTTTGTGCAGGGACCATTCCTCGAACAACACAACCGAGCTGTCTTTGCCCTCGAAGTAAGCGGCCAGAGCCTTTTCAAACGTGCGACCGAAGACGAGCGACGCGCGATCTCCCTTGTCCTGCCACCCTTCGAGATACCGATAGCGATAGGCTTTCGGGCAGCGAAGATATTGGGAAATTTGCGAGTGGCTGAAGGTCACGTCCGTGCCTCCTCGCCGCCTTGCGTCGATTCGCTCGTTCCGTCCCAATCCTCGGCGGGGGCGAAGCCGGAGAGATTCAAATAGTTGTGGCCGTTCAGAACGGTGTGGGAGATGCGGACAACACCGCGCAGGCCGATCAGCGCCTTTTCATCGACTTCGTCACGGCCAAGAAGATCGGTGTCATATCGGAAGTCACGAAGGAACCAATCGAACTTCCACATCGCGCGAGGTGTGCAGTACAGACGCCCGCTGAATGACTGACCTTGTTTTTCAGACGGTTCGAGAATTACGAATCGAAGCAGATAAAACGGCCGTTGCGGATGCCAACGGTAGAACGCACGATCGAGGCGGACGAGGAAAGCTCCCTCGAGCAGATCGTCACCACGATCTTTGGCACCACGAGTATGGAGTCCGGGAATATAGCGTTTCATGGGTGCACCTCGGAAGCCGGAGCGAAGTTGTTCAGTTGGCAGATCAACGCGTCGCGATCGGTTGTGGCTTGCTCGGAGAGTCGATTTACAAATTCTTCGAGCCGTTCGCGACTCGCATCGCGCAAGGCCGGCGTGCCACAAAAGTCAGCGGCGTAGGACTTGACGAGATTCGGATCGAGGCGATGCTGGCGGATCAGAAGGCAGAGCCGATCGCGTAGGCGAGGCTGTTGATAATTGACGTGAGTCCCGTTGCCGTTGCCGTTGCCGTTGCCGTTTCCACTGCCGTTCTTCGTCGGCTTCGTTTCAGTCGAAGAGTCAGTGGAGCGAGGAGTCCAGCCGAGTTCTTCGATCGAGCACAAACCGATACCGTAGGCTTTTCGCAATGCACGATTCACGGCGCGGGTTTCGGCGACTCGCATCTCGGCACCGCGAACGAGAGGTGAAACATTCGAAGGATCGGCGTCGCCATAACCGACGAAACCCTTCGAATCCTCTCTTTTGTAAACAGTGGCTTTGAAGATCCAGCGGTTACCGTTTAGGTCCGACTGTCGATGTTGGATCGAAGTGATAATTCCGTGGCATCGACGCCGAAGAGCTATGCCGAGAAGACCGGCATGAGTGATGTACCAATCCCCGCTTAACAACAAAACGTCGCCGCTCGCAACGGAAATCGAATACTGCCGTAAAAGAATCTTCAATCGCTCAAGCTGAAGGCGCCCGATTTCGTTCGGCCACCGCGACTTAGCGAGCCGGCAATTCCTCGAAATGTGATTTGACTTCGTGAATCCATCCCTTTTCATATTCCACCTCTCTCGCATTCACTTACAATAGCATACATTCTCATCGCCATAATGTCAAGACGCGTATTGGAAAAACTTATCGTTTCTCTTACAATCGCTTCGCCATGACGAAAGATGCTCCCCTTGCATTTCGCATTTCGACTGACCTAAAACGAAAGCTACAAGACCTCGCCAAACGCGAAGCTCGCAGTATTTCGCAGGTCTGCGAGATTCTTTTGCAGCTTGGAGTAGAGAATTACGAAAAAGAGGGATTTAAAAATCTACACCGTCTGCTTTCGCGACCGAGGAAGGAATCTCACGAGTAGGCTGTGTCTAAGCGAAACTCATTCATTTCCCTCACGTGGGTGAGCGATCTGAAATTCGTGGGACAGAGAATCGCCTTCCGAATCGGGTGCTGCCGAGGATCGCGACAGTTAAAACCCCGAATGCCGTTAGCTTGTGCATCGAGCCGGTACAAGTTTTGGGCTATGCATACTTAACTCTCGCCGTCACGCAGGGGAGAGGCGCGCCTGCGGAGCAGGCAGGCCTCTCCCAGGTCCCGCCCTAGCGGAACTTGGGACCACATCACATCGATCCCGCGCTGGGCCCGCTGCGGATGCCTCGATCAAAATATTCCTCGCTGTCCGCCGCCATATGCAGCCCGTTCTCGCGTTTCGGGGATCAAAAAAGTTGAATATATAATTCCCCAAGTTTTCGTTCGCCCAGCTTTGAACACCAACTTGGCTCCGATCCGGGTTGGCCATTCCCATTCATTAGCGCTGTCGTTCCAGAGATGAGCGCGATCGCGATACCGATTCGCAATATCGCGCTAATAGTTCGGCAGGATTGTGGCATTGGGATCTGCTATCCACTCCTTTCCATTTAAGAGGTGAACATTGGTGAGGCGGCTGAGTAGCTAGGGATAAAGGCGTTCGTCAGATCGTGGTAGCGGGCGGGGACAAGCCCCGCCCCTGCGACTGCTTTACATTCGGTACATGGCGCCGAAAATTGCCGGCAAGATTTTTTGGTCTTTGCAACTAGCGAATCGTGTTCGGTCTATAATGCCGCGCGAATGACACTGACGCCTGGTACGAAGCTTGGTCCATACGAAATCATTGCGCCCATCGGCGCGGGTGGAATGGGGGAAGTGTATCGCGCGCGCGACACGCGGCTCGGGCGCGAAGTAGCGCTGAAGGTGCTGCCGGAATCTTTTTCGCGCGATGCGGATCGACTTCGGCGATTTGAACAAGAGGCGCGAGCGGTTGCCGCGCTGAATCATCCAAACATTCTGGCGATTCACGATATCGGCGAGCAGAATGGCGCGCCGTTTATCGTGTCTGAGTTGCTGGAAGGAAATACTTTGCGCGCGGAGCTGCAGCACGGCGCGCTTTCACCGCGCAGGGCGAGCGACTATGCGGTGCAGATCGCGCAGGGACTTGCAGCAGCCCACGACAAGAACATCATTCACCGCGATCTGAAACCGGAGAATGTGTTTGTATCGAGGGAAGGCCGCGTAAAAATTCTCGATTTCGGATTGGCGAAGCTCGCAACGATCGCGTCGGGGCCGAACGCCGAGGGCGCAACATTTACGGTGACGAGTTCGCCGACGGAAGCCGGCGTGGTGATGGGAACCGCGGGTTACATGGCGCCCGAACAGGTGCGTGGCGCGGCAGTGGATTCGCGAACGGATATTTTTGCGTTCGGAGCCGTGTTGTACGAAATGGTTTCCGGGCGGCGCGCGTTCCAGCGCGACACTTCCGCCGAAACAATGACGGCGATTCTCAAAGACGATCCGCCCGAATTGAATGAACCTTCGCACCCCGTACCGCCGGGACTTGAGCGGATTGTGCGACGGTGCTTGGAGAAAAATCCGGAGCAGCGATTCCAATCCGCAAAGGATCTTGCGTTCGCGCTCGACGCGCTAAGCAGTACCGCTGCATCGAGAGTTGCGGTCGCGGCGATTGGCAGTCGCGGCAAATCGCGCAACTGGCTCACGCCAGCTATCGCTGCGTTACTAGGTATGGCGATCGTGGCGGCGATCGCATTCTATCTGCGGCCTGCCGCGATCATGCCTGCGGTTTTCTCGCGAGTTTCATTCCATCGCGGCCAAGTGGTGCGAGCGCGGCTGGCTCCCGATGGAAAATCCGTTTTTTACAGCGCCAAATTGAATGGCACACCTGTGGATACATACGTGGTGCGCGAGGATTATCCAGAGTCTGTGCCTGTCGGGCTGCACGGCGGGGCTCTGCTCTCGATTTCGCGACAGGGGCAAATGGCGCTGCTGGTGCGGCCTGTACATTACGCGCATTTCCAGTGGTCCGGCACGCTGGCAACAGCGCCAACGGGCGGAGGATCACCGCGCGAAATTCTTGAGAATGTTTTCGATGCGGATTGGTCGCCGGATGGGAATGAACTAGCAGTAATCGATCGCGATCAAACCAAATGGCGAGTGCAGTATCCCATCGGAAAAACAATATTAGAACTGGACAACTGGCTTACCGATCTGCGGGTATCGCCGGATGGACAACGCGTCGCAATGTTTCGCCATCCACCGAACCCAGACGATCGGGGCGATGTGATTGTTGCGGACCGTTCTGGCCAGGTGCGCACGGTTTCGACGGGATGGGAATCCGAAGAGGGGCTGGCCTGGTCCGCATCCGGGAAAGAGGTCTGGTTTTCCGCGGCAGCATCGGGTGAACAGTATTGCGTGCATGCCGCAAATTTATCCGGCCAGCAAAGAGTCGTATCTTGCGGAACAGCGGCGACGCGAATTCTGGATGCGTCCGCGTCGGGCCGCGTTCTTCTCTCCACCGATGATCATCGGGTAACGATGGTCGCGGTGCAGCATGGCTCGGCTGACGAACACGACCTTAGCTGGCTGGATGCGCCGTCTTTACCTTTTTTGAGCGATGACGGAAGCGAGATGCTGTTCACAGACGAGTCTGGAATAGCAGGCACTGATTATTCGGTGTACGAGCGAAAGACGGATGGATCGCCGGCGGTTCGAATCGGCGGTGGTGGATTCGGTTCGGCGATTTCACCGGATGGCAAATTTGCGCTCATCGTACTACCCGGTGACCCGCAGGGACGCATACAAATCGTTCCGGTCGGTCCAGGCCAAGCACGGGTGTTGAATTTGACGGGATACACGCCCCAATGGGCGCGATGGTTTCACGACGAACAACACATTCTCTTGAGCGCGAGTGAGGCTGGCAAGACCGTGAGCTTGTATGTCACAGACGTGAGTGGGGCAACGCCGAAAATGGTCTCATCAGGATTCACGGTTTGGGCGGGTGCCTCCCTAGATGGGAAATCAATCTACACCATGCAGAATGGCGGCTGGGTGGTGATTTCCGTGGCAGATGGAAGCGCAAAACCAATCCCGGGAGTTCAGAACCCCGAGTATCCGATCGCGTTTGCGTCTGACGCGAACCATGTGTTTACCCAAAAACCGAACGAAACGGGATTGACGATATATAAGATTGATGTGGATACGGGCTCCCGCGAAGTTTGGCAGGTAATCAAGCCGAAGGAACAGATCGGGCTGGCGCCAATGTCCCTGCCGACAGGGATTACACCGGATGGAAAATGGCTCGCTTTTACCTATGGCGCGGATCTTGGGGAGATTTATCGCACCGATACGCTGAAGTAGAAGTTAGAGCAAGTCAGAGCGGATACGCGCACGGTTAGAAATGAAATCCGACAAATCCTCATGAAATCTTTTTCGCGTCGCTTCGGCGGCTTCAGATGCGGGCTCTTAATTTTCGTTTTCTCAGTCGCAGTAGCAGCGACCGGCGAGTCCGCGCAAAACCCTGTGAGCACCAATTCGAGTGTGTCGACGCAAATGACATCGTTGCAGCCAAACGCCATTTTTCAAGTAGGCGGTGATCCGGACTGGATGGCAGTGGCGGATGATGCGGTGTGGGTGGCGATTGCATCGTTGAATCGCGTGACGCAATTATCTGCGGCGCGAAATGAAGTGGCAATTTCGATCCCGGTGCAGGAACCGTGCTCGGGGCTTGTCGCTGGATTCGGGAGTGTGTGGATTCCGAGCTGCGGGACGCACTCGCTGGTACGCGCAGATCTGAAAACGGGAGGCGTGCAAGCGACAATTCCGATTGGTCCCGCTGATTCCGAAGGTTGCGTGGCTGTAGGAGCTGACAGCGTTTGGCTCGCGACGAACCGAACGGGAATGCTTTCTCGAATCGATCCGAAGGCGAATGCGGTGGTTGCGTCGATTACGATCCCATCGGGATCTTTCTGTCCAGTGTTCGCCGACGGGTTTGTTTGGGTGACTTCGACGGAGCACAGCGTGCTCGCCAAGATCGATCCAGGCACGAACACGACTGTGGCGGAAATTCCGGTTGGAAAAAATCCGCGATTTGCCACATCGGGAGCGGGAGCAGTGTGGACGCTGAATCAGGGCGACGGAACGGTTTCCCGCGTAGATACGGAGAGTGGAAGACTGGTCGCCAATATTGCGGCGGGATTGAACGGGCATGGCGGCGAGATCGCGTTCGGGTTCGGATCTGTGTGGGTCACGATGATTCACACGCCAATCACGCGAATCGACGCGCGAACGAACAGCGTGGTGAATCAATGGACAGGCGAAGGCGGGGACAGTATCCGCGCTGGGCTGAATTCAATCTGGCTGACGAATCTCAAGGCTGGCGTAGTGTGGAGAATCACGCCGTCGAAATTGTGAAGGATATGGATCTCAACAACTCCGCCGGTTCTCATAGGCGAGGAAATCATGCACGATTGGAATACACAGAGCAACTGAGTAGGTGGCAGGAGAATCACATTTACCAACGCGAATGGCGCAGAGACCAAGACTCGATTGTGTTCCACTTTCTTTTTTAGTAATTGCAACATTTCTTCCTAACACCGCTCGCGCACAAACTCGAACTGGCGCCGCCACTCCGGCATCGCCCTCCAGAGCCAGCGACCCGCAAGACAAGAGCTCTCAAAATGGAAGTAACGAGATTCGCGTGCGCGTGAACGAAGTGATTGTTCCCGTGACTGT
Source organism: uncultured Acidobacteriota bacterium (assembly GCA_963721845.1). GTDB lineage: Bacteria > Acidobacteriota > Terriglobia > Acidiferrales > UBA7541 > DASTCZ01. Next base: position 290,357 of record CAVRKW010000002.1, read on the forward strand.
GACCAATGTAAAGGGCGAGTTCGTACCGGATCTTGCACGCAATGAATTTCACGTCTTCGATGGCGGTATCGAACAATCGATACGAACCTGGAGCGCCGAGAATGAGCCGCTCAGCTTGGTCCTTGTGATCGAAACGAGTTCGCACGTGGAATCTCTGATGCCGATGATTCACAAAAATGCGATCGTTTTTACCGAGCAGGTTATGGCGCTTGAAGCCGAAGCTGGTGTGATCAGCTACGACTCGGGTGTAAAAGTTGTGCAGCCGTTCACGCGGGATCATGACGCTGTCGAGAAATCGATCGAGCAGACAGTGAGTGGCGAGCCCGGAATCAGGCTGTATGACGCGATGGCTGAATCGGAACGAATGCTTGAAGCCCAGCCCAAGAATCGACGTCGGGTAATGCTGATTATCGGGGAAGCGCAGGATTTTGGAAGCTCGGCCAAACCGAATGAAATAATGGGAAATGCGTTGCGTGCTGATATTTCGATCTACGCAATCGGACTCAGCAGCAGTGAAGCGGAATTAGGCGGTGGAGACACTCTGCCGCTAACGATCGGGAAAGATACGCCTCCGATCGCGGCGGCGCCTCCTGGTAGGGATCCGAGATTTGATCTACCATACGTCGATTGGATGACGCCATCGATTTGGATCCTGGAGCGAGCGACAAACCAGATCCGCAATCACAGGTTTGCAGCCGGCATCGCGGCAACAGGCGGGGCGCACTACAACGGTCCAAGCACCTCGAGTGTATCGAAAGCTCTCGATCGAATCGGCGCCGAACTCCGATCTCAGTACGTTTTGACGTATGCACCAAATGGCGAACGAGCGCCCGGATTCAATGAAATCCGGGTCACCGTTTCTCGTCCACACGTTACGGTTCGGACGCGACCAGGCTACTGGATCTCGGCCGATGGCGTGTCCCAATCTAAACCTTAACCCAGCAGGATGTAGGTAGTTTCATTTGCGCTCGTGGGCGAGGAGCGCAGTTTTCTTGGCGAGCCCCCAGCGGTAGCCCGCTAGTTGGCCATCCTCGCGAACTACGCGATGGCAAGGAACCACGATGGAAACCGGATTTGTGGCACAGGCGCGGGCGACCGCGCGCGTTGCTTTCGGACGGCCGATGGCGCGCGCGACCTGCGAATAAGATCGCGTTGCGCCGTAGGGAATTTTCTTCAACTCTTCCCACACGCGGCGCTGAAATGCTGTGGCTTGCACATCGAGCGGCAGATTGAGTTGCGGCTGCGCTCCCTTGAGATGATGAACTATTTCGCTGACGAAATTTCCGAGCGATGCGGAGTCGCGGCGAATTTCGGCTCGCGGATATTCTTCGCGGAGCGCGCGTTCGAGCGGAGCGTCTTTGTCTCCCAAATAAACCGCCGAAATTCCGCGGCCTGTTGCCGCCACCAGCACGCGGCCCATCGGGCTCGGCGCGATCGTATATGCGATTTGCATTCCTTCTCCTCCTTTTAGATATGTGCCGGGAGTCATGCCCAGCGCGGATGAAGCAGATTCGTAGAGGCGGCTTGGCGAACTATAGCCCGCTTCGTAGAGCGCGGTAGTTACATCGCTTCCTTTTTTCAGATGACCTTTAAGGCGGCGCAATCGAACAGCATCGGCGTACTGGCGCGGAGTAATTCCCATAGTTTTGCGGAACGCGCGAAGCACGGCGTGAGTGGAAGCGCCCGCTTGCGTGGCGAGCGATTCGAGTTTCACCGGACCATCGAGATTTGTTTCAATCGCGCGGCAAATGTCAGCGACCTGTTTCGACATGCGTTGCGCCGGATTGCTGCCGACTTCATTCGCGAGTTGCGGCTTGCACCTTCGGCAGGCGCGGAATCCGGCGCGCTCCGCGGCTTCCGGTTGTGTGAAAAATTCCACTTGATCGCGCCGCGGGCGGCGAGACGGGCAAGTGGGCCGGCAATAAATTCCAGTGGAGCGCACGGCGTAAACAAAGCCACGCTCCATGCGTGGATCGCGAGACAGCACTGCTTCCCACCGGCGGTCGGCGGTGGAGTCGATCGTGTTGAGTCGATCGGAATGGCGGGGTGGTGCGGTCATCAAAGTTGCAATCAGGGTAGCGTTCATGAGGCAAGAATACGAGTGTGAGAAAAATGGCGCTATCCGGTTCTTGCGGCGAAGTTGGAGCGGTGAACGCGAGTTGACACGCGGCGCGCGGTGGCACACCCAGTGCGTACAACTGATATACGAAATACGGCTTGACATTCCGGGCGCGCGATTCTATAAGCCATCTCGATTCCGCACGCATGGATCGCGCGTTTACCCCAGAGACTCCCGCGTTGGCCGTTTCCAGAAAGTTTGTACGACCGCGCGTAGTTGGTGCTCGAGATTGAATCGCGTAACCGCGCGGCTCTCGTTTGAGCTGCGTGCGAAGGATTGCCTTTGAGGAGAGAGCTGATGGCCAATCGATGGAAGTGGTTTGCGGCAGTGGCGTGCGTGTTGCTGTTGCCGGGACTAGCAGGTCTGCGGGCGCAGGCGATGCCTGCGGCAGAGGTAAAAGTGATTCATGCCGGCCATCTGTTCGATGCGAAGGCAGGCCGCATGCTTGACAACCAAGACATATTGATTCGCGGCGACAAGATCGTGCAAGTGGGCGCGAACATCGCGGTGCCGGCGGGAGCGGAGGAGATTGATCTTCGCAAGGCGACCGTGCTTCCAGGATTTATTGATTGCCACGTGCATTTGACCTCTGCGCGTGGCGGACTGGGAATAGTTTCCGCGCCGCGCGCAGCTCTTTATGGGGCGGCGAATGCGCGATTGACTTTGCTGGCGGGATTTACATCGGTTCGAAATCTTGGCGCGGATGGCTACGCAGATATGGCGTTGCGCGATGCGATCAATGATGGCGACGTGATCGGGCCGCGGATGCAGGCGTCTGGGCCGATCATCAGCATCACAGGTGGACACGGCGACATCAGCACGTTTCCGTTTGACTGGCACATTTCCGGTGAGGGAGTTGCGGACGGAGTGCCTGGCGTGATGGCGAAAGTGCGCGAGGAAATCAAGTACGGCGCAGACGTGATCAAGTTTGCCGCAAGCGGCGGAGTGTTTTCGAAGGGCGATAATCCGCAGAATGAAGCCTACAGCCCTGAAGAAATGCAGGCGCTGATCGCAGAGGCGCACCGTGAAGGCAGAAAAGTCGCAACCCACGCGCATGCAACGATTGCGATTAAAGATGCGGTACGCGCTGGGGTGGATTCGATCGAGCACGGAATTTTTCTCGACGAAGAAGGAATCCAGTTGATGAAGCAGCACGGCACGTATCTGGTGCCGACGAGCTACGCGCTTTACTGGTTCGCGGACAACGTGAAAAGCCTGAATATGCCGCCATATGTCGTGGAGAAAGCCGCGATCATTATTCCCGCAGCGAAATTGAGCATGGCGAAAGCGTTTCGCGAGGGCGTGAAAGTGGCGCTGGGCACGGATGCTGGAGTACTGCCGCACGGAATGAATGGCGGCGAATTCTGGGCGATGGTGGAACTAGGAATGACTCCTGTGCAGGCGCTGCAAGCGGGTACGGTGAATGCGGCGGATCTGATGGGATGGAGCGACAAAATCGGATCGATCGAAGCGGGGCACTTCGCGGATGTCGTGGCGGTGAGCGGCGATCCGCTGACCGACATCAAGCAACTGCAGCATGTGAAATTTGTGATGAAAGGCGGGACGGTCCACAAGAACGAGTTTTAGTGTGAAGCAACGGCACGTTGAACGCGTGCGCTATTCGGAGATTGCGGGCTGCGAGCCTACGTCGGTTGCTACCGGCGCGCGCGGAGCGGTGATTACCAGAACCACCGAAACGATAATCACTGCTGCGGCGACCAGTATTTGCGTGGTGATGCGCTCGCCGGCGACGGCCCAGCCTAGAAATACGGCGACGATTGGATTCACGTACGCGTAGGTGGCGACGCGGGACGGCGCGACGTTGTGCAGCAAGAATGCATACGCGCTTAGACCGAGGAACGATCCGAAGACGGCGAGATAAAGAATCGAAAGCCACGAACGGAGCGTGATCGCGTGAATATCCAGCGCTGCTCCCTCGCCTAATCCGAGTCCGACGATCCACAAGAGCGTGCCGCCCGTGAGCGCATACATTGCCGCGGCGAGTAGAGCTGAACGCGGCAGGCTCACGTGGCGGGATAACATCGACCCCGAAGCCCACAACATTGAGCCCACGATAAGTGCGAGGGCTGGAGCGATGCGAATTGAGTCGCCTGATGCGTGGCCAAAGAGAGTGCGCGGACTCACGAGAAGAGCCACTCCGAAAAATCCGAGGGCCAAACCGGCAGCTACCCGCAGCGTTGGTCTGACGCCACCCGGGCGCAGCCATTCGATGATTGCGATCCAAAGAGAAACAGTGGCAACTAGGAGAGCGGAGACGCCGGAGGGGAGGACTCGCTCAGCGAAAGCCAGGATCCCGTTGCCGCCGAGAAGGAGCAGGCCTCCAACCATTGCGGCTCCGAGCCAGTGGCGTTTTGTGGGAGCTTCCGCACCGCGGGCGCGAGCGATCGCGTAGAGAGCAGTTCCGGCGACAAGATGCCTCGTGCCCTGCATCAAGAGTGGCGGGATAGATTCGACGCCGTAACGAATGGCGAGAAACGTGGCGCCCCAAAAAAAATATACGGTGGCGAACGCAAGGACGATCGTCCGCGTTGGGTGATGGACTTCAGCGCGCGGAGCGGACGAGAGGACGGATTCGGTGGGGCCGCTCATCGCAGATAAATTATTTTAGACAAGTAGGCTCGCAAGCATAAGAAAAGTGGAGACGCGCGTCGAGCACCATTTTGGTGGCCTGGGAGGGGGTGGAAATGAATCTCGGCGGCGCAGTTGTGCTGCAGGAAACCCTTGGCATTGCCGCGATTGACCCTTGCTGAATCACGATTCATATTAGCGCCGCTGCGCCAGAGGCGTTTTAGATTAAGGGGAATTATGCCTACGGCGCGACGACTACCGAATACAAAGCATCTGCCTGGCCGCAAACTGCAAATCTCACCACGCGGCGAAGTACTTGAAGCCGAAGATCCCGTTGAAATCCTTCCCGGAGCGATGCTGGGAGATGGATTGAATCTCACGGGCGGGATCGAATTCCGAACTTCAAATCCAGTGGTACGGCCCGCGGAACGCCGCGCGTACGCGCGCGCAAAATTACGGTTGGCGACCAGAATTCTGCGGATCGCGGGGCGCCGAGTTGAAAACCCCGACATGCTTTACAGCGTGGATATCAGTTCGAGCGGCGCGCTGGTGCGGTGCCCGTTTGCGCTGGAAGTGGATACTCCTGTCGATCTGGAGATCGAACTGATGAAACATGCTGGACGGTACGGCCAGGTGCAAATGCTGACAGTGGCGCACGTGGTGCGTGAGCAGAGCGATGTGCGAGAAGGATGGTACGGGCTCGCGTTCAGCTTCGATGACATTACTTTCGAGCGGCACGATCCGGCGCCGCCGCGGTTCGCCGCGTAGTTCAACGCAATTACGCGCAAGCTAAAAATATTTCGATCACTGAGACGGAAGAGACATACGGTGATCTGGAGTTACCGTGCCAGTCTTGGCTGGCGTTGCGGCGGCTGGTTTGTACTCCTGCCAAAGAACAGTCAGACGAACGTGCAGGTTGGAATTCTTCAGCGGCACGCTGGCATCGGAGCGGATGTACGACGGAAACCATTGTTTGGCGGCAACATTTTCACGGAGCGAATCGTAAGTTGTGAACGGAAATTGCGGTGAGGAAACTTCTCCGAGTTCGGTAATCCATTTTCCAGTGGTCTTAACAATCGCGAAGTCCGTACTGTCGACCCAAACGACTCCGTCGAATAGCGCGCGCGTGCGTTCCACTTGCTTGGGCTTAATTTCGAAAATGTAAGTCGTAAGCTCGTCAAGTTTTTGCATGCCGATATATTTGACGTCATATTTCGGAATTTGCGACGTAGTCAGCGGGAACAACGGCATGCGATTGAGAACGTCGGCGTCTTCCGCGACCATGTTCATCACCATCATGGTGGAAGGCGGATGCTTCACGACCGATTCGTAAAGCTTGCCATCGGGTCCTGGCATGTCGTCCGCGACGATTTGGAATTCACCGGTGACTTGCCCCTTCTCGTCCAGCTCCTGCACACGGATTGTCTTTCGGAAACTGTAGCCTTCGCGCGCGTGGAGCATCGCGTCTTCGTTTTCCGAGAATCTCTTGATAATTTCTTCCGGCGGCACCGGGGGAGCGTCGGGCGTCTTGCGCGGACCTGGAAGTATGATCGGCCCGGACGGCGGAGATTGGGGCAATGGGCCAGGGCGGCCTTGCGCGAACGCTGGAAGCGCGCAGCTACACAAGAACAAAAACGACAACATACGGCGAGAAATCGTGGCTGCCCGCATAGAGTATTTAGATGCAGTTCCTAGACATTTTGTAGTCCATTCCATCACACGAGCGCAAGCAGTCGGCGAACTGGCATTACCGTTGAGAGTGGCTAACGCGATTCGCCTAGCGCGAGGGTTAATCTATATGTTTGCGAATCGCTCTGCGTTTTGACGGCTGGCAGTTCCCAGAGGAGGCGTGCGAAGGATCCTTTCTGATCGATCGTGAAACTTCCGTCGTGCCAAGAGAGAGAAAGTGTGGCGCGATTCAGGCTGCGGATCTCGATCTTGGTGACGTCTTGCGGAACCTGCAACGGCTGTGCGTTTGGAGTGAATGGCTCGCAATGCATCGGCGGTGTCGCGCTTTGGCCGGCGGACACAGTGTCCCAACAAAATTGAGTTCCGGTTGCGCCTCCGGCAAAAGCAGGAAAAGAAAATTCGCTGATGAGAATGGGCGCCGGGGGCGAGTCTTGAGTTTGCGGCGCATGTGTCACGCGATATTCGATCTGCAAATTGTTCGCATCAACCAGGCGAAGAGTTTTTTCGATCTGTAGTTGCGGGGACAAACTTTCGGGAGTGCTTCCCCGAAGATGAATGGCATCTCTGCTGGAATCAGTGTCCCAATCTGCCGTGAATACTGCGTTCCGCATGATGTCGAGAGCCGACGGCTGATCCGCGAAACGCAACAGATCGTGCTGACCTCCTCCTGCGGCAAAAATGTTGTTATGGGTATCTTTATCCACGAGGGCCGCGATGCTCCCGTCTGTCGCGGGGGAAACGATCAACCGGAGCCGTTCGTTTTCGAGGACCCAATTCGTTGCGGCATCACGCGCGAAATCCTTCCGGTAGCGCAGAATTGATTTCGGGTCTTCGATGACAAATTCGATCGGCAGATCCGAATCTTTATCGCCGCCGGAAATGTGGATCAATCCGTGCAGCAATCCGTCGGAATCAGGAAGCGGAGAGCCGCTACCATGAACGTCTAATGCGTACTCATTCCGTTCCTTAGGTTCGAGCCGCAAAGTTCGCGAAGCGGTGGCCGCTCCCGATATTTCTACCCGAAGTGCGAGCAGCGAGTCTCCCAGATTTTGAACATGGAGCAGGACGCGGCCGCCGAGGTCGGGTGCGAGAGATACCAATGGCGGGTTCGTTGCGAGCGAAGCGCCTTCACCAAGCGGAAGCCGGACCGCGTTCGCAACCGAGAAAGTGTAGGCGTGAGATTTCGAATGCTCGGGCTTGGGAACCTCGGGAACGAAGGGTGTATATGGCAGGTCAATTTTTACGGTGCGAAGAAAATCCGGGGCGGAGCCACGCGGCAAACTCATGGTGAAGGTCTGCGCCGCAACGACATACTGACCCTGGAGAGTTCGTTCCGGCAACTCCAGATGGCGAGGCGGAGCTGCCAGATGCAGGACGATTGTTGCTGTGGATGGAGAGTAAAACGTCAATTCGAGAAACCTGCCCTCCCGTGTAGCCCCGACAAATTCGGCGCCCGCAGCAATTATGCGATCATTACACGGTTCGTATTTTCTCGCGGCGCTGCATAGGGGCACGTCGAGCGGCAAGAAGAGGGCGTCATGCGGGCGAACCGTCACAGGTAATTCGACGTAATCCTCGGGTTGGGCAGTACGTTCGCCGATCGCCGGGTGCAAGATTCGCAGGGTTTCCTGTATTTCAGAATCGCTCCAATTTGCGACGCTGAGCACGCCCTGGGTGCATTGCTGAGCAGGCCTGCACTGGGGAGAGGAGGAGTCAGCACTGCTCGATCCTGGCCTGTTCGGAACCAGCTCCGAGACGGTAAGAGCATCCGAGGATAGGTTCAAGCGAGCGACTGGAAGGCTTGGCGACTGCTGGGTGACTAGAGTGCGCAGATTCTCGACAGCCCACGCCGATTCCAGATGTGCGCGCGAACCACTGACAGATTCGTCTGGGTTGACCCAATCGAAGAAAATCTTGCTCCACACGATGATGCGGCCCTCACCAAGAATTCGGACGGTGACGCCATCGGCGGCTGGGAGGGCGTCCACTTTCGCCAATGCGTCGGAAAATTGATCTCCCAACGGCAGTTCGGGATTGCAAATCAGCGCGCCACCGGCACGAACAAATTCGAGAAGCGATTTTTGCGCAGAGACAGAGAGGAATTGCTTTCCGCGCAAACTTTCGGGGACCACGAGGAGGATTACCGGATTGAGCCCAAGCGAGGCAGGAGATTGTGCGCCGGGATCTGCCAGCTGGGCAGGAATGCTTGCGAGCGTGGCGACTCGATCGATTTGGCGAAGCGTGCGATTGAAATCGCCCGCTATCAGATTCTGTGTTTCGCGTGTGAGCGCGTCACTGAATGAGGCGCCGCTGCGCCAATCGACGATGCCGAGAATCGTGCGACGGTGCGAACTCGCGAGAAAAGTACCGAGGCGATTCAGGAGCGCGCGCTCGTGGCGGATTCGCTCGGAGTGAGGAAGAAGATCGCCGGAAAAATCGACGGCCGCATAAGGGCGGATATCTTCTCCGCGATCGTTCATCAGATAACCTGCGGGCGGAAGAGTGTTTTGCAAATCGGTATGGATCACGCCCGCTGCGCCGTTCGTGACGAACGCGGACCAGGCGAGGAAACGATCTGCAGGGGACTGAGCCGCAGTAGGAGTTTTGGCGGGGAGCGGCGACTCCATGCTGAAGTTGGAGATGATTGCCGGCATTCGTTGGGCGAGCCGCAGCGACTGAGCGAGAAGAGAAATCGTCTCTTCGGCATCGCTAAGGTTCTGGCTTGGAAGCGAATCCTGCGGCGCAGCGGTTTCGGCCGCCGCGCCTTTCCTTTCAAGCGGGTTTCCAGCGACACCGAGAGAGTCGTCCGCCGGGGCTCGCGCAGCTGTGTCCTGCTGAGTCGCGGCCGTAACGAGATAATTTGAGTCGAGGCCTCCACTTATCAGTGATTGCTTGAGTTGCGCGGCGTAACGCCAATATTTATCCGTCGAAGCGTATTGAAGTCTGGCGGGCGCATCGAGCAATACGAAAAGTAATGGCACATTTGAATCTTCGAGAGTGGTGGACTTGCCGGAAGAATAGGGAATCAGTTCATGCGCTACGGCGGTGAGCCATTGCAGGCTGAAGCGGGCATGAGTTTCATTACTCAACCAGAGGCCGGCGGCTTCGTCGGCGTTCGTTGCCAGGCGATTTGCGATCGTCGAGTCAGCGCCCGCGAGAAGCGCAAGCGCACCCATTTGAAACTCGGGGCGGGAGAGGAGCCAATCTGGATAGCCGCCATGCGGCCAGCGTTCTTCACTGACTGGCCCGAGAAGAGGGCCGGGTGCGGCAATGAGCTTGAGTCCCTTTCGAGAAATTAAGCGCAGTAGCGATCGAAGATCGCGTCGCGGATTTGTGTGGCCATCGAAATCGAATTCGCCTTCCTGGGGCTCATGCCAATTCCAGGGAATACGCAGCTCAATCGTGTTGAAACCGAGTTCCTTGTAGCTGTCGAGAGTGTGTTCCCAAAGATCGCGTGGAATTGAAAAGTAATCGAACTCCGCGGCGTGAACAAAAAATGGCTGGCCGCCGACGCGAAGTTCGGGATAGCCATCCGAGGAAGTGAATTCGATATTTGATGCGGTGCGAGACGCGGTGTTTCCATGATCCGCGCTGGCCGCCTGCTGCTTCGCATACGCGCCGTGGGCGCAATTCAGCAACGAAAGTAGTAGTAGCGCGAAGAGTGCGCCACAATTGCTCCTAGTGAACCCGAAGATTTTGGCAGCACGATCCACGCCGCACGATTCCTGCTGGGAAGTTTACATGAGCGGTCGGGATGGCGCGAAATCAGCGATGTAGTTAGGCTCTGCTGGTACAGAGCTCTGATAGAATGCGTCGCCGGCCGTGAATGATCAGATTGCAAAGCGATTTTACGTTTCTGGAATGGTGCAGGGGGTTGGCTACCGCTTCTTTGCTCAACGCGTGGCCAACAGACTAGGAATTCGCGGCTGCGTGAAAAATCTTTTCGATGGCCGCGTGGAAGTTTATGCGATTGGCTCGCCGGAAAAGCAGAAAGCGTTTCGCGATGAATTGCGCAAAGGACCTTCATTCGCAAACGTGAACGAAGTAGCCGAAGCTGAAGCGGAGATGCTGGAAGAATTCGCTGGCGGATTTTCGATCGAGCATGAAGACTAAATTCGAAACTCATGCAGCGTGGAGACGTGTAAATGGAAAATCTGAAAAAACTGATCCGGGAAATTCCGGATTATCCGAAGCCGGGAATACTTTTCTATGACATCACCACCCTGCTGAAGGATAAACACGGATTTCACGCGCTGGTTGATGCGCTGTGCAAGCATTATGAGAAAGCGCACGTGGATCTCGTTGCGGGAATCGAAGCGCGCGGATTTATTCTCGGGCCCGGCGCTCGCGTACAGCATGGGTGCAGGGATTCGTGCCGATTCGCAAGCCGAAAAAACTGCCGGGAAAAACTTCCGCCGTGTCTTACGAATTGGAATACGGATCGGACTCATTGGAAATCCATGAGGATGCGATCATCCGCGGACAGAAGGTGCTTATTTGCGATGACTTGCTCGCAACCGGTGGCACCGCGGCGGCAACGGTAAAACTGATCAGGCAGCTTGGCGGCGAAGTGAGCGGCGCGTCGTTCGCAATCGAACTGAGTTTTTTGAACGGACGCAGCAAATTGCCGGGGCTCGATGTGTTTTCGTTAATTCAGTACGACAAGTAGAGATTATTTTGCACCGGACTTTGTTCCGGACTTCGCTCCGGATTTCGTTCGTGATTTCGCGCGGCGCTGACGCACGGCTTCGAATAGAACAATTCCAGCCGCCACGGAAACATTGAGCGAGCGCACCGGGCCAGTAGTAGGAATCGATGCGAGAAAATCGCAGCGCTTGCGGACGAGGTCGTGCAGCCCGCCGCCTTCGCCGCCCATCACCAAACCGATTGAGCCCGTTAGATCAATCTCAGTAAGATGTTTTTTCAGCACGCTCATCAAGGCCCACCAGCCAGTAGCCGGACTCCTTCAATTCTTCCATCGCTTGCGACATGTTCACCACGCGCGCGACTGGCATGTGTTCCAACGCTCCGGCCGATGCACGCGCAACGGTATCGCCCAGGCCCGCGGCGCGGCGTTCGGGGAGAATCACGCCATCGGCTCCAGCGGCGAGCGACGTTCGAATGATGGCACCCAGATTGTGCGGATCTTCCACGCCATCAACAAGGACGAGCAGTCCCGTGTGGTCCGGCTTCTTCGCTGAGATTCGCAACAAATCCTCAAGGCTTAGCGATTGCTTCGCGGCTGCAAGCGCCATGATTCCCTGATGCTGCGGAGTACCTGCCATGCGATCGAGTTGCGCGCGCTCTTCGAAGCGCACGGGAACACCGCGCTCGCGCGCACTGCGCACAATTTCTTCCATGCGTTCGCCGTGGCGTCCGCGAGCGATAACAATGTGATCCAGCGCGCGGCCACTCTCCAGCGCTTCGCGAACGGAATGAATTCCAGTTAGACGGTCCATGTGTATCGCTAGTGTAGCGCAGCGCAGAATTCGAGCATGCGCTGGCCGGTGTTTTTTACGGGCGCAAGGCCGGGAGCAACAGCGGCAGAATCCAGCAACAGAATCACACGATCGAGTTCGCCTTCGCCGGCGCGTCCCGCGAGTGCAAGACGAATGGGATGGAAAAGATGGCGGCTTCGAGAAGAAACTTTGGGCCTCAGCGATTCAATAATCGCCTTGAAGCGCTCGGAGTCGACGGCATCGCCGCCAATAATTTCGCGCGCAAGTTCGCGGATGACGTCGCGGGCGCCAGCACGAGCAAGAACAGCGTGGCTTGCGGATTGAGCGAGGATTTGTGCGGCGTCATACTGAAAGAACAGACCGAGCAAACCAGTTAGTTCGTCGCGATCCGCTGCCTGTGGGCCAAGATAGGCTGCCGCGAGGGCAATCCATTCTTGCGTTTGTGGAGCAATTTCGGCAGATGAATCGAGCCACCCCCGCTCGATGAGAATCGTTTCCACATCAGAAGCCGTGAACAGGTTTTCGCGCGGCTGATCGGAACCGGCAACAGGATTTGCATTCATTGCGAGGGAATCAGAGTGCATGTACAGGTTTACGAAGAAATCGTGGCAACCGCAAAGCAGGCAATGGCTTCACCTCGGCCAACGGCATCCACTCCTTCGTTCGTCTTCGCCTTGAGATGAACTTGTTCCTCGTCGATCGCGAGCGCTAGAGACAGTTCCTTTCGCATCGCTGGAAAATGAGGCCCAAGCTTCGGCCGTTCGAGGATTACAACGGCATCGATGTGAACGATTGCTGCATTTCGTTCTGCAAGCAGTTTGCGCAAATGTGTGAGAAATCCGAGACTTGACGCACCCTTCCACTTCGGATCGGTGTCGGGAAAATGTGTGCCGATGTCGCCAAGACCCGCGGCGCCAAGCACAGCATCGCAAATCGCGTGCGCGAGTACATCGCCATCGGAATGGCCAACGGATCCTTTATCGAATGGAACCTCGATGCCGCCGATGATGAGTTTTCGTCCGGCTTCTAGACGATGCAGGTCATAGCCAATGCCTGTATGCGGCGCGAAAGATCGTTCAAGCATGAGTCGCCGACGCCCGCTCCTGCTCAAGATAGAAACGCACAAGCTCCATGTCACCAGGACGCGTAACTTTCAGATTGCGAGCGGAGCCGAGTATTACGAACACATCGTGGCCTATCCGTTCCACAAGCCCAGCTTCGTCGCTGGCGATATAACCGTCGCTTGCAGCGTTGGCGTACGCCTCGCGCAATAGCGAAACGCGAAACGCCTGCGGGGTCTGCGCGAGCACAATCCGCTCTCGGGGAATCGTTGCAGTGATCAGCGCAACATCGCCGGGCAGGCTGGTACGCTTCACTTCCTTCACGGTATCGAGCGCAGGAATTCCAACGATGGCTGCGCCGTGTTCTCGCGCAGCTGCGATAGCTCGATCTACCAGATCACAGGTGACGAGCGGGCGCACCGCGTCGTGTACCACATACGATTTCTGCGTCATCTCCAATTTCAGCGAGCGCATTTCCCACAGATTCATGCCGCGAGCCGCCTCCGCGCACAACTCGCACCGGCCGGCCGATTTTCTCGCTCGCGAGTCTCGCCTTCAATGGCTCGGCTTCTTCCGCAAGCGTTGCGATCAGAAACTCGGAAATCTCTTTGCAAGCCGCGAGGCGCCGCAGCGTGAAGATGAGCAGCGGCACGCCATCGAGCTCAAGAAATTGCTTTGGCGTCTCGGCACCCATGCGGGTTCCCAGACCGGCGGCTGGCAGAATTGCGATGGTGCGCCCCATGGCGCGGATAGCCTCCTTATGCGGGATGCCGCGAGTCGCATGTCGCAGCGGCTTCCCAGCAGGAGCAAAGTCTAACCGAAGCTGGCTATCCGCGATACTGCTCGGGCTCGGGCGGATTTCCCGGACGCTACTCGACGGGCGATTCGGGAACAATCGGCCGCGGGCCGCGATCGACTACATCCACTGGACGCGGAACCGGATCAGCGTGCGGGGGCTCAACCGTGGCGTGCGCAGCGGCAACACTCCGCACTTGTTCGTTGCGATCATCGAAGCGGCCAAAAATCATTTTCCCGGCGGTGGTCTGGTGAACGGACGTGACGGTGATGTCCACGGTCTTGTTGATCATGCGGCGAGCGCCATCCACAACTACCATCGTGCCGTCATCGAGATATGCGACGCCCTGGTTGTATTCCTTGCCTTCGCGAAGAATGAAGACGCGCATTCGCTTCGCCGGGCAGCACAACTGGCTTCAGCGCATTCGCCAGCTGATTCACATTTAGAATTTCAATCCCGTGCACGGCAGCAACTTTATTGAGATTGAAATCGTTCGTGACGATTTTGCAGTCGTAGCGCTTGGCAAGCTCGATCAGCTTCAGATCCACTTCGGGGACGTTCGTGAAATCGTCGTTGATCACTTCCACATCGAGATGCGTCATCTTCTGAATGCGCTGCAGCACCTCAAGGCCGCGGCGTCCCCGCTGGCGTTTCAGAGGATCTCCAGAATCCGCAACCATCTGCAATTCGCGAAGAACGAAATTTGGAATCAGCAGCGTGCCATCCACAAAGTGCGTTTCGCAGATGTCGGCGACGCGACCGTCAATGATCACGCTCGTGTCGAGCACCTTCACCATGCGGCGCTGTCCGCGTTCGCTGCCGAAGATTCCGCCGAAGGCTTGCAAATTGAGCATCTCTCCCTTGCTCGCGCCGACGACGATCCCGATGTATGCGAGCACGAGCAGCAACGCAAGACCAATGAAGGAGCGCTCAGCTTCCGGCATAGACGTGTGCGTGAGCACCAGAAGCATCAAGTAGGCCGCGAGAATTCCGATGATCGAACCGATGGAAACTCCAATCAATCGGCGAAGGCTGGTGCGCTTGAGGCGAAATTCCAGCAGAAATACGAGCCCCGCAAACGCTAGCCCCGCCGCGGCTGCCTGCCATTGGTTCAGGCGGAACGGATGAAAGTGATAGCCCGCCGCGACACAAGCAATGATAAATATCGTGCGGATGATTACGCGGTCCCAAATGCTGCCGATCAACGTGTCTTTGGCCGGCGCAAATCCGGATCCCTTCCGCGACGGCATCTCTACAATGGAAGCAGTTTCCTGCGGCGACGCGGCGGCCCGTACATAATTGCGTGGCATAAAAGCGACCTCGTATGAACGGAAATATAAATCGCAATCAAGAGCACTCGCGTATGAATGAAATTAGTCCCGAAACGAACGATTTCGAAGAATGTGTTCCGGGCTGTAGTCTCTTGCCCCGACTTTACGGGCAGATATACACCCTGCTTCCACGAGCGTCAAGGAAAGATGGAACAATACGTAGACGGCACAGCAATTGTTTTATGGCGAAGGTTGAAGCTGTTTTGCTGGATTGCCGAACGAAATGCGTAATTTAGTGCATGATAATGCGTGGTACACGCTTGCTGATCGCGCACAGTAATTCCGATGTGGCTGTGCCCAGCAATCGCGCTACATCAGACGCCGCCTGCGCGGGCGTGTCGCCGCCGGTTTCGCGTGTGCCGTAGATTGTGGCGACGTCGCCGATCTGCACTCCGTCAATCGCGGTGACATCTATCGCGGTTAAATCCATCGAAACCGTTCCCACGATCGGCGCAAACTGACCGCGCAGAATCATTCGCCCGCGGTTGCTGAGCGTCCTCGGCAATCCGTCCGCGTATCCGGCGCACACAATCGCCACGCGCGTCGCCTGCGTGGCGCGGAATCGCGCGTTGTATCCAACCACTCCGCCGGCAGCAACCTCTTTTATCGCCACCACGCGAGCGAAAAAATTCACGGCAGGCCTCAATGGAACATCGCGAACCGCATCGGCGTGCAATTGCGCAGGATTAAAATTCTGGTGATATCCATAAAGGATCGCCCCTGGCCGCACCATGTTCTCCCAGGTTTCGGGACGGTGAATCACTGCCGCGCTGTTAGCAACGTGTACGATGCCGGGCGAAAGATTTCTCTGACGCATGTTATCCAGGGCCGCATGAAAAACTCGCATCTGCTCGTCGCTTTGCTCTGACGCAAAATCTTCTGACGAAGCCAGGTGCGTGAACGTGCCACTCAAGCGCAGATGCGGACACCTTTCGAGAGTGCGCACAACGCATTCAATCGCGGTTGGAGCGATGCCGAGCCGATTCATTCCGCTATCAATCTTCAGATGAAAATCAAACGGAGTTCGAAGACGCTTTGCACCGCGGCTCGTGCGCGATGCGCGCGCAGCAACTCGTTCGAGGTCGCGAAGTTGCGTGCAATCCGTAACAGCAGGCGTCAAATTATTTTCGATCAGCCGTTTTTCTTCGCCGTGCCAAAATCCTGCGAGTACAAGTACCGGCTTGCGGACTCCTGCTTCTCGAAGTTCCGCTCCCTCATCGGCGGAAGTCACGCCAAACCAATCGGCGCCGGCTCGCCCAAATGCTTTTGCAGCGGCGACAGTGCCGTGCCCGTAGCCTCCGCCTTTTACAACCGCAAGAATCCTTACGAGCTTCCCTGGAGTCGCATGTAAGCCATTTGTCGCGGGGCTTGAATCAAGGTGTTTGCGAATTGCGCGGAAATTTGCTTCGAGCGCATCAGTATGCACTTCCATCCAGATGGGACGTCCTGCGAGTTTTGGTTCGGCTGACATGTTCACTCGTGATGCGCGTGCGCGGCGAAATCCTCGACCATAGGCGCTGCGTAAGTATTGAGAGTAATTCAACACCGCAGCCGCCGCGAACTCCGCGAAGTCTTATGCGCTCAAGTTAGTTAACCCCGAGCTCGTTAGGAGCACGCGAACGGCCAGCGCTGAACACTGGACTCGCGCGCGTAAACGACTGATTTTATGGATAGTTAGGAGAATATCGCCGCAAAGGATGTGGCAGAATCCGTGGTTCAGCTCCCACGATGTGGCGAGATGCCAACAGCGTCATGCCGCTAGCCGCGCTTGCGCTCCGCTTCCTCAAAGCGCGTGAACTGGTGCAGAAACACGTAATCGAGCGTGTCCGTGGGGCCGTTACGCTGCTTCGCGATGTGCAGCTTTGTTTCAGAACGTTCCTCAGGTGTCGCGCCCACCTGAAACATTTTCGGCCGGTCGATGAACATCACCACGTCCGCATCCTGTTCAATCGCGCCAGAATCACGCAAATCTGAAAGCAGCGGTCCCCCTTCGCGCTTTTCCGGCGCGCGCGAAAGCTGGCTCAGCACCACGATCGGTACCTTTAATTCTTTGGCCATGCCCTTCAGCCCGCGCGTGATGCTTGCCACTTCGTCGTTACGGCTGTTAAAACGCCCGCGTGAAGAAACGAGCTGCAGATAATCGATCAGCACAAGCGATAGTCCTTTATCGCGTGCCAGACGTCTGCACTTTGCCCCCATCTCCATCACCGTAATTCCGCCGGTATCATCAATCCAGAGCGGAGCGCCGGAAAGTTCACGCAGCGAATCCGTAATTCGCGCGCCGTCAGTTCGCGATAGATGTCCGGTGCGAAATTTGTGCGCGTCAATTCGTGCGTGATCGGAAAGCAATCGCATCAGCAAAGCTTCTTTCGACATTTCCAGGCTGAATACGGCCACAGACTTTCCGTCTTGCAGCGCCACGTTCCTCGCGATGTTCAGCGCGAATGCCGTTTTTCCGACCGACGGACGCGCCGCAATAATAATTAGCTCGGATGGTTGTAGACCGGAAGTCAAATCATCCAGCTGGTTGTAATGCGTGGTGAGACCGGTAATTCGTTTGCCTTCGTCGAACAACTGCGAGATGCGATCGAAATTGTCCCGGACTAGATCGCCAATCCCCACCAAGCCCGCACGCACGCGATCTTCCGCCAGTTCAAAAATCTGCGATTCGGCGCCGTCAAGAATCGTGTCGGCGTCGTCTTCCGCTTCGAGCGCGCGCTGTTGAATCGCCTGCGTAGCATGAATCACGCTGCGAAGGATCGCTTTCTCCTTCACGATTCGCGCGTAGTGCTCCACATTGCTGATTCGCGGTACGCCATCCACAAGCGATGCGAGATACGCCGCGCCGCCCACGGATTCAAGTTCGTTCGAGCGCTGCAATTGCTCCGTGAGCGTGATCAGATCAATCGCGTGGCGGCTCTCTGCGAGCACGATCATTTGCTGAAATATTTTCTGGTGTCCGTTGTCGAAGAAATCTGCGGGCTTCAGCTTATCGAGCGCGGTATCGAGCTGATGATTATCCAGCAGCACCGCGCCAAGCACGGAGCGCTCAGCTTCGATGTTCTGCGGTAACGCGCGTTCGAGAGTAGGTTGCGCAGTAGCCATATCAGTCGAGCAGTATCCTTATTCGCCTTATCTTCGCCCAAGCCGGTGGACGATGCAACAGTACGCTTCTCGCGGCATGGCCACGGCCGCACGCACGCAGCTTCGGCGAGAAACAACCATCTTCCACTTGAAATGAAAAACCTTGGAGAACAATCTGCAAGCACGCCGGAGGAAATCTTCGCGCCCTGTGGAATTAGTGGAAATCTTTGGCAGTCAAGGACGCTGTCTTAATGAAACGAGCAGCGACCGCAAAAAAACTACTCTTGCGGCTCTTTCTGCACAATTACTTTCACTTGAGCCGTAACTTCGCGGTGCAGCTTCACCGGCACTTGATATTCGCCAACGACTTTGATGGGATCGGCCAGCTGAATGCGCCGCTTATCCACTTCATGCCCTTGAGCCGCAATCGCATCCGCGATATCGGCGGAAGTAACCGAGCCGAACAGCTGATCATTTTCTCCAGCTTTACGGGTGAGCGTAATCGTAACCGCCGAAAGCGTGTCGGCTTCCTTCTGGGCTAGGTCGCGTTCGGTCGCTGTCTTCTTGGCAAGCGTCGCGCGAATTTTCTCCAGCCGCTTCAAATTTCCCGCCGAAGCTGGCAGCGCCAAATTCTTCGGCAACAGGAAATTTCGCGCATAGCCTTCGGCGACGGTGACCACGTCGCCGCGTACGCCGAGTTTTTCTACGTCTTCTTGCAAGATAATCTGCATGGCATCTCTCTCATTCCTCAAATTTCGAATTTCAAAATCGTTTCGCAGCCGCGCTCCGCTCAATTTCTGCGGAAACTAAAGCTCCGTCGCGAATGGAAGCAGCGCAATATTCCGCGCATGCTTGATGGCCACGTTGAGCCACCGCTGGTGACGCGAACACGTTCCCGTCAGACGGCGAGGCAACAATTTGCCGCGCTCCTGCACGAACTGCTGCAGCATGTCGGCCTTCTTGTAATCAATGAAATCCACCTTGTCGACGCAGAACCGGCAAACTTTTTTCTTCCGGAAATATTGCCGCTTGCCGCCCTTGCGTCCTCCAGGGCCCCCGCCGCCGGGTCCGCCTTCACGAGGCCGGCCATATCCGCCACCGCCGCCAGGTCCGCCGCGCCCACCACCGGATCCTCCGCGCCCGCCACCACCGCCTGGGCCGCGTCCACCACCGCCGCCGAAACTTCTTCCACCACCACCGCCGCCATGTCGCGGGCCAGATGGACGTGCTCCACTACCTGGCGCAGAAGGCGCCGAAGCCGGTGCTCCGGGCGCTGCCGCCGGCGTCGCCGGTGCGGCAGCCGGAGTTGCAGGGGCCGCTGCAGGAGTCTGCTCGGCCGGAGCCGCAGGCGCTGGAGGCGCGCCCGACTGCGAATTTTCTTGGTCACTCATTGCTGATTCACCCTTTCCCAAATTCTTTTCGATAAATTAGTGTTGCGCAGCTTCGCTCGCGGCCGCAGGCTGCTGTTGTTGTGCCTGCTCTGCCGGAGCAGGGCGCTTCGGACGACGCGCGATTTTCTTATCACGACGCTCACTGAGTTTTTTCTGTCGCTTCATTTCTTCATCGATGCGAATCGTCTGAAACTTGATCACCGGTTCTACAACTTTCAGCCGGCGCTCCAGTTCCTTCATCATTTCGGGCTGCGTGCCCTTCAGCTGCATGTACACGTAGATTCCTTCGCGATTTTTCGCGACGCGATAGGCGAGCCGCTTCGTGCCCCAATTCTCCACTTTTTCAATCTTGCCGCCGTGCTCCACCGCCGAATGCTCAAGCGTCTCCGTCAGCTTCTTCACGTCCGCTTCCGGCGTCGTGGGTCGCACGATGAAAATCAGGTCGTATAGTCTCTCTTCCATTTGTCCTCGATTCCTGCGGAGCGGCATCCGCTCCGTTTCCCGCTAAGATTTCGCCTCGTCTTGCTCGTTCGGAGGTGTCGCGCGACGATTGAACTTGCTCATCGCCTTCGCAACTCCTTCCGCCAAAATCATCTCCACCGCTTCCGCAGCCTGATCGATCATTTCCGCCGCCGATTCCAAATCCGCTTTGTGCATCGGCCGCAGCACATAACCCGCAAGGTCGCTCACCGGTGATCCGGCCCCACACCCAATCGCACCCGGCAAAAATCCGTGCTCGCAATCGATGCAACTACAGACTTCATTCCGTTGTGCGTGCCGGCAGTCCCCTCGGGTCTCACTCGAATCATTCCCCACGGCAACTGAACTTCATCGCACAACACAATCAAATCTGCTGGACCTATCTCCAGCCGGCCCAGCAAATCCCTCACCGCAAAACCGCTCAGATTCATCATCGTCTGCGGCTTCGCGAGCACCACTTCCTGCCCGCCGATTTCACCGCGGCCGATCACAGATTTCGCTTCCGGCCGTTCCACGCGAATCCCGCCCATCTCCGCCAGACGGTCAATCGCCAGAAAACCCAGATTGTGCGGCGTCCAGGCGTACTCGATGCCCGGATTGCCAAGTCCCACGATGAGTCGCATGTCGCTCGCGCCGCTCGCGAAATTCACCGCGCGTCGAATCCCGCGGACGCGCAGCGCTCCTCTTATTTCTTTTCCTTGCCCTTTCTCGGGCTTCGCTTCGGCCGCGCCCTTCTCGCCCTCTTCGCCTTCTTCTTCCTTCTTGCCCTTCTTGATGACTTCCGGCTCCGCAGGCGTCGCCGCTTCTGCCGCCACTGCTTCCGCCGGCTTCTCTTCTTCCTCGCGCGAGCGCGACGACGTGTGCGAGCACGCGTTGCGGGTCGGTCACCAGATCTTCATTTTCGTGGATCGTGCGGCACATCACCCGCGCGCAACTGGTCGCCAATCATCAGCGCAGTCACGTCCACCTGAATTCCGTCGGGAATGTCGGTCGGCAAGCACTCGATCTCCACTTCGCGCGTTACCATTTCGAAAACGCCGCCCTGCAGCTTCACGCCTTGCGGCTCGCCGAATGTGTGCACCGGAACTTTGACTTTCATGCGCACGTCCATCGCGATGCGCACCAGATCCACGTGCAGCAGCTTTCCCTTGACCGGATCCACCTGCCAATCCTTCACCATCGCCTGCATTTCGCCGTCCGGCATCTTCAGGTTGAAAATCGTGTTGTGGCCGGTTTCCGAGCGCAGAATCGTCGTCACTTGTTTGGTGTTCAGCGCCACCGCCTGAGCAGCTCGCCCTTGCCGCCATACAGCACGGCGGGCACTTGGCCGCTGACGCGCAAGCGCTTGCGCGTCATTCTTGCCGCGATCTGTCGCGGCTGTGGCTTCCACGGTGATTTGTTCCATACGTCCTTCCTCAAACTCCCAGTGTTAAACCGGGCCCAAGCCCGGCAAATTAATCCATCTCCAACACTCGCGTTAAATAAACAGCTCGCTGATCGAAGTCTCTTCGTGAATCGAACGAATCCCGCGCGCCAGCAATTCCGCGACACTGAGCACTTTGATCTTGCTCAGCTTCTTTCGCCGCTTCGCACAGCGGCACCGAATCCGTCACCACCACTTCCGTGATCGCCGATTTGCGATAGCCGCTCAACCGCCGGACCCGAAAGCACCGGATGCGTGCAGCCGCGTAAACCGCCGTCGCGCCTTCCTCCAGCAGCGCCTCCGCCGTCTTCACCAGCGTTCCCGCCGTATCAATAATGTCGTCCACGATCAGCGCCGGTCTGCCGCGCACGTCGCCGATCAGGTGCATCACTTCGCTCACATCCACATCCACTCGCCGCTTGTCCACGATGGCCAGCGGCGCATCCAGCTTCTTCGCGAACGCTCGCGCGCGCTCCACGCCGCCCGCATCCGGCGAAACCACTGTCAATTTCGGCAGCCGCCGCTGCTTGAAATATTCCACCAGCACCGGCGACGCGTAAAGGTGATCGACCGGCACGTTGAAATAGCCCTGAATCTGCGGCGCGTGCAGGTCCAGCGTCAGCGCCCGGCTCGCCCCCGCCGTTTCCAGCAAGTCCGCCACAAGCTTCGCCGAAATCGGCACCCGCGGCTTGTCCTTGCGGTCCTGCCGTGCGTAGCAGTAATACGGAACCACCGCCGTGATGCGCCACGCCGACGCGCGCTTGAACGCGTCGATCATCAGCAGCAATTCCATCAGGTGAAAATCCACCGGATTCGTAGCACGGCTGCACCACGAACACATCCGCGCCGCGCACGTTTTCCAGAATCTGAAAATAAATCTCGCCGTCGCTGAACTGGCCCAGCGTCAGCGCGCCCGCGCGCAACGCCAAGATACCTGCAAATCTCGTCCGCGAGCGGCGCATTCGCGCTTCCCGTGAAAATCTTGAATTTTTCGTCGATCAGGGGAGCGAAATCCCGAGACTCGACCTCGCTGGGCACGCTGATACTCTCCACGCGTTAAGGTTTCGCAGATGAAAATCTGGTCTTGCGGGAACCTTTGGCGGCTCGGCGCGCCTTCGCTGGGCTTCGGAACAGTGCGAACACCGCCGAACCGCTACCCGCCAGCGAGGCTTCCGCGGCTCCGAATTCGAGCAATGCCCGCTTGATTTCCCCTAATCGCGGGTGACGCGGGAAAACCGCCAACTCGAAGTCATTCGAGAGTCTCGATTTCCCGTGTGCTCCAACATAGAGCGCAGAGACGTAACAGTTTAGGGGGCAACCCACCCTTTGTCAATTTCGGTTCAGTCTTTTCCGAATCTCCCCCAGTCGTTCCTCGCTCGCGCACCCAGCCGTACGCATCAGCTGTGCGCACCGCAATATCGCGCGGCGAAACTACCAGCACCGTTCGACGTGGCCCATCTGGCAATGGATAAATCTCGTCGCCGCGACCCACTCCCATCGCTCTGCCGCCCATCAGAAAAAACGGCACGTCAGCGCCCAGGCTCGCACCCATCGAAATTCCAGTCGTGAGCGGCAATTCCTTTCCTGCTCAGTCGAGCGTATCCGACCAACGCAGCAGCCGCGTCGCTCGATCCGCCGCCGAGTCCGCGTCCCGCCGGAATTCGCTTCACAAGCCGCGCACGCACGCCCGTCCGCAAATCCCATTCCTTGCGCAGCAACTCCAGCGCGCGAAAAACTAAATTGTCCTGCGCTCGCTCCGCCGCGAGAACTTCGTTGCCATCCACAATCAACTCAACGCGCGGCGCGCGCAAAGTCTCCAGCTCCAGATCGTCATGCAGCGAAATCGCCTGGAAAATCGTGCGCAGCTCGTGATATCCATCCGCGCGCTGCCCCAAATCAGAAGTTGTTGATTGATTTTTGCGAATGCAGGCAGACGAATGCTAGGCATCGCGTGCGATGTCCGCGTTAGCGGACGCCACCCGGACCGCTCGACTTCGGCTTTTGTTCCGCGATGCGCCGCTTCGCCGCGGCCAGCTTATTTTCCGTGGCCGCCACTCGTCCCGGATCGGCTTCGGTCGGCAGCGCGTGTCGCCATTCTTCCAGCGCTCGTTCCCATTGCGTCGCCGCCAGATCCGTTTTGCCGCGCTTGAAATAAACGTCGCCCAGATGATCGAAAATTGTCGGATCGTGCTGTCTCGCGCGTCACCGCTTCGCGCAGAGCGTCTTCCGCCTCCGCCAGTTTGTCCTGCTTGAAATACACCCAGCCGAGACTATCCAGATACGCGCCATTGTGCGGATCTTCCGCGAGCGCGCGTTTCACAAACTCCGTCGCCTCCGCCAGCCGCACGCCCGCGATCCGCAAGCATATATCCGTAATAATTCAGCGCCGCGCGCATTGTGCGGATCGATCGACAGCACATGCTTAAACGCCTGCTCCGCGAGATCGAATTTTTTTTCTCGCTCATACACTCCGCCCAAGAACGTACTCCACCATTTCTTTTTCGGAATCCTTCTCCGCAAGTTTGCCCGCTTGCGCCAGCGCCGCTTCCGCATCCTGATAACGATGGCTCTGCAAATAGACCTGCGAAATATCCAGATAAATATCGATGTCCTGCGCCGAATGGGTCGTCAATCCGCGCAATTCCGTCGCCGCGGCATCCGCATCGCCCTTGTCACCCAGCAGCAGCGCATGGGAAATATGAATGTCGCGGTCGTGCGGATATTGCGCTTCGCCTTGTGTTGCGGCGTCCAGCGCGTGCGTCAGATCGCGATCCGCTCGATACGTATCAATGATTAGCAGCGCCGCCCGCTCTGATTCTTCCGGACCCAGCGCCGCCAGATCGTTCAGCGCCTTCATCGCCGCCGCGTTATTTTCCATCTCGCGGTACAGCCGTGCGAGTTGCTCATACAAAATCGCCAGCGTCCGCCGGTTCGATGGAGCAGGAGTCGCCTTCACCGTATCCGCCGCCGTATTCACAACTTTCACTGCGTCGTCGAAGCGCCCCTGCGCTTCATAAATCATCGCCTCGCTATAAATCACTTCCAGATTGCCCGGCGCGCGCTGTTTCGCTTGAACGATCGCCTGCTCTGCATCGTCAAATCGCCGAAGCTGCCGGTCCATTTCCGCAATGCGCAAATAATTATCAGGATCGTCCGCGTCCATCGTCACGAGATGTTTATACTCCGCCAGCGCATCCTCATACTTGCCTTCCGAAGCGAGCGCTTGCGCAAGTCCTCTCCGGTGACTCGGCTCACCCGGTTCAAGCTCGATCGCTCGCCGGTACGATTTCTCCGCGTTCGCAAAATCGTGCAGTTGCGCGTACGCGTCGCCCAGCAAATCCAGCAACCCGCCTCTCGGCGCCGTTGCCATCGCTTTTTCCAGCAGCGTCACTGCTTGTTCTGCGCGATTTTCGTCCAGCAGCATCTGCGCCATTTGCTCAAGCGAAGCCGGATCGGTGGAATCCTGCTTCAACAAATCGTTCAGCACCGCCTCGGCTTTATCGTTTTCGCCGCGCACCCGGTAAAGCCGCGCAAGCCACACCGCCGAATCTTTGTCTCGCGGATCGATTCGCCGAATTTGTTCGAGCTGTTGCACCGCGCGATCCACCACGTCGTGCTGCGCTGCCGCGCCGCTCATATCTCCCAGCGTGCGCAAATAAATTCGCGCCAGCAATCGACGCGCCGGAAGATTGTCCGGATCCTTCTGCAGAATTCCCTGCGCCTCTAGCACCGCGTCTCGCGTTCGCTGCGTTTGGTAATACATTTCCGCAAGATGCTCGGCGATCGCCTGCGAACTCGGATCCAGTTCGTAAGCTTTCTTATAAAAATCGATAGCGGCCGTCGCGTACTCGCTCTTACTCGTCGTCAGATAACGCGCTTCATTCAGATGGCCCATCGCATAATTGAAATAGGCTTCCGCGCGTTTCGCCGGATCAGGCTGCGTGTAGTGATCGCCCTCATCCGCTGCGGCATCCTGCTGCGCCGCATTCGTTTGCGCTCTCGCACTCGCAGGCATGAACGCCGCCGCGACAAAAAACGCCGCTACCGCGAATCGCCACGATTTACGAACGTTCTGAAATCTCTTCATGATCGGCTCGAATCTACAATAATTCTGCGCCCTTCGAAGTTTTGCGCGACGCGATTCCTGTATCAGGGCACGACATTTGTCGTGCCGTAATCCACCGCTTCAGCGGTGAGGGATCTGCAACCCCTGAAATCCTCAACTCCACTCCCTATTCTTCGATGCGCCCCGCCACCCGCCTGTTTCCCGATTCCCAATCTTAGTGCCGAAAATGCCGCACTCCGGTAAACGCCATCGCAATCCCGCGCTCATCCGCCGCTGCAATCACTTCCGGATCGCGCACCGACCGCCCGGCTGAATCACGCAGGTCGCCCCCGCATCCACAGCCTCAATCAATCCATCCGCGAACGGAAAATATGCGTCAGACGCCAGCGCGCATCCCCGCAATTCCGATTGCGCTTTCATCACCGCGATCCGCACCGAATCCACGCGGCTCATCTGTCCCGCGCCGATTCCAATCGTCTTTCCATCGCGTGCAAAAACAATCGCGTTCGATTTCACGTGCTTGCAAACCGTCCACGCGAACAGCATGTCCACAATTTCCTGCCGCGAAGGCGCGCGCTTCGTCACAACTTTCAATTCACTCACGCTCAACTTGTGATCGTCCGCCGTCTGCACCAGCACGCCGCCAAGGATTCTCTTCAATTCCAGCGATGAATTCCCATCATCCGCGCCGCGTGCGGCACTCTGCGCCGGCATTTCCAGCAATCGCAGATTTTTTTTCGCCGCGAACAACTCCCGCGCCCCCGCGTCAAATCCCGGCGCCACAATGCATTCCACAAATAACTTCGCGACTTCCGCAGCCGTCACGGCATCAATCGCCCGGTTGAATGCGATGATTCCTCCAAACGCCGACACCGGATCGCAAGCCAGCGCCGCGCGATACGCCTCCAGCAAATTCTCCTGCTCCGCCACTCCACAAGGATTATTGTGCTTGATAATCGCCGCGCACGGACGCTCGAATTCACTCGCGCGCAGCGGTACGCAAACAATGTGCTGGCTCAAACAGACGACATTGTTTTATTGAATAGCGACGACATACCGATCGCCAGCGTGCGCAATCCATCGGGCGCTCAAGCGCTGCCCTTGATCAGCTGCACATGCTGCTGAGCATCGTCGACGTCGCGGCCCGCACCGCGTCTTCGCCTGGGAAGCTCCGTGCCGCGCTCTGGCGCAGCAGCATCCCCGACGCACCCGACGCATTGGCATGTAGCCAGAGCGAAGTCGGCAACTGCTCCGACTTCCCACACTGAGGATTCGCCCAAGCGCTGATCCGAGAGGGGCGTCGATTCCCGACAGCCTGCTGCCGTACTCGTCGTCCGTCTCCAGGGTGACGGCGACATGGCCGGCGCCCTACCGCTGCCCGGCCCGCTGGGCGCCTTCGCCAGCCTGCGCGAGCCCGCTGATCGACGTGGCCGCTGGTGCATTGCGCCAGCATGAGACGCACGCGGTACCGTCGCCCTGCAATTGCAGCGACAGAACGCCCTGGAACTTGACCGTCGCCGCCAACAAGAGCGATGCCGCCACGGCTTCGCCCAAGGTATCGCGGATCGGCGCCGGGTACTCGCGATGCTCGATCAATGCGCGCCAAGCCGCGTCGAGATGCACCAAGTGCCCGCGGATCGGGTAATGCTCGAACATGAAGCGATGCAGGCAGTCGCGATCATGCATCTATGCGCCCAGCTTTTTCTTGAGCAGGTCGTTGAGCTGCGCCGGGTTCGCCTTGCCTTGAGTCGCCTTCATCGCCTGCCCGACGAAGAAGCCGAACAATTTGTCCTTGCCGGCACGATAGTTGCGGAGTTGCTTGGGGTTGGCGGCGATCATGGTGTCTATCTCACTCCCTCGATAAAGCCTGAGTCGGTGAATCCGTTCAGGCCCTTCGCCTCGATGATAGCAATACGATGAGTTGAAGTAGATGAGCATAACACA
>CAVRKW010000003.1:0-152891 GCA_963721845.1 uncultured Acidobacteriota bacterium
ACCACCCTGCCGACTTCTCCGCTCATAAACGCCGTCGAATCCCTTTCCTCGTATAACAATGCATACGTCACGGCGCTAGACGCCTCCGGCGTACCTTTTTTCGCAACCGCCCTCGGAACCTCCGTCAACAGCTCGTCTGGCGTTGGCATCGCAGTCAGCCCAGCCGGCGATTCAATCGTCGTCACTGGCAATACGCCGGTCGGATCGGTCGACGACTTTCCACTGGTCAACCCGCCTCAATCATTTTTCACCTATTGCTGCGGCGTCAACGGGGCCTTCATCTCGATCATCAACCCGCTTTCGGCTGGACCGCTTATCAGCGCGTCGCCGCTCTTCACTCCCGTTGTGACTCTTCGAAACGTCAGCTCAAATCCTTTGTTGGTTACCGGCATTACTTCCTCAGGATCCGCGCCACTCGATGGGGATTGTCTCCCCGCACATACGCTCGCGGCTGCCTCTAGTTGCTACCTAGTGGTCGGCGATGATTCGATCAATCTGACGGTGACCAGCAACGCCCCGGGCAGTCCGCAAACGTTTGCGATATCCTCCCAGTTCCCGAGCATCGATATCCCCCCAGGATTATCTGCATCCCCAATCAATTCTGTTTTCCCTACTCAATTGGTTGACACGTCATCCGCCCCGCAAACAGTCATCCTGACGAATCTCGCGACCACACCATCGCAAATCAACGCCATCGAATTGGATCCCGGATCGATCACCCAGTCGAATAATTGTCCTGCGGTGCTTGCATCGGGTGCTCATTGCGCATTTCAAATAACGTTCGCTCCCACGACAACCGGAACACTAAGCTCCACCATCAACATCATTCACGACGGTGCGCCCACACCCTTTACTATCGGCGCAGGCGGAACCGCCGTCAGCAATGCATTGATCATCTCCACTCCCGACATAAATTTCGAATCTCAGTATGTGGGTGATTCATATTTGCCGCGCACGATTGCGGCCACCAACGTCGGCCCTACCCCGCTGACAATTACCGGAATTATTCTTCCGAATTTGTATCAGCAAACGAACAACTGCTCGGCTGTAACGCCGGGCGCGAGTTGCAGCATCCAAATTTCATTCAATCCCACATCGAATGTGATTTCTGCAGGAACAATGACGATTACGCATGACTCCATTGGAGGTCCCATCTCCGTTCCGTTGACGGGCACCGGAATCTTCTCCTCCGATCTCTCCGTCTCTCCTGTTCAAATCACGTTTTTCGGAAATACGACCATCGGGCTCTCCAGCCAGCCGCAGACTGTAACGCTTCTGAACAATTCCACCCAGCCAATGACGCTCAGCAGCTTCGTCGCCGCACCCTCCACCGTCGCCATTTCCGCAAACACTTGTTCGTCCACGCTTGCGGCTGGCTCCACCTGCGCTGTGACTCTGGTTTTCACCCCCACGGCGGCCGGGGCTGTCACTGGTTCACTTACCATCAGTCACACCGGCGCGGGAAATCCCCAGGTAGTCCTAGCCTTGGGCACTGGAGTCACTCAACTTCAGTTCTCTCCGTCGCCCGTGCAGTTCGGCGATCAGCAGGTTGGAACTACAGGCACTGGTGGAGGACTTGGCATTAGCAACCAGGGTGGATCGCCGGTCACCGTGCAGAGCATTTCTGTGACCGGTGATTTCCAAATCACATCGGACCCTTGTCCGCTTGCACCCGCGCAGTTCACCGGATTCCTGGGATGCTCGGTTCCAATGACGTTCACCCCAACCGCGCCGGGTTTACGAACCGGCACGATTACTGTTGTAGCCTCAGATTCGCCAACGCCACATACGATTCCCGTGAGCGGGAATGGAGTCGCTTCGAGTCTCGAACTTTCGCCCACCAGTCTGGTCTTTGGAGATATCAATCTCGGATCAATTAGCTCTTCTCAGTCCCTCACCCTGCTGAACGTAAGCGGCGCGGCCGTCGCTATCCAGTCGGTCTCGATCGCGGCGCCATTTGCGCAAACAAACACTTGTGGTGCAAGTCTGGGAGCCAACCAGAACTGCACGATTCAGATCAGCTTCTCACCCGTGGTTCTCGGAAGCGCCACAGCTACCTTAACAATTCAAAGTAGTGCGCCGGGCGGCCCCCTCACCGCGAGCGCCCAAGGCGTAGGAACCGGTGCAGGCGTTACCGTTTCGCCGTCAAGTCTTCTCTTTACCGCTCAGCAGATCAATTTCAGCGCGCCGCCGCTATCCGTGACGCTCACAAATCAAATGGCGTCTTCACTGTCCATTTCCTCGGTTGCAGCGACTGGCGATTTCTCTCAAACCAACAACTGCGGGTCTTCTCTCGCCTCAGCAGCGTCGTGCACCATTACCGTCACATTTCATCCCACCGCGATGGGCAATCGCAACGGCACGCTTACCATCACGGATAACGGTCCTGGCGGCATGCAAACAGTTCCGCTCAACGGAAACGGCACCGCTGCACCCACCGTCTCTTTTTCACCGACATCGATTGATTTCGGCGGCTCGCTCGTAAATCTGCCCGCGAACCAATTGAACATCACGGTTGCCGTTGCGAACGCTCCATTATCGCTGCAACACATCAGCGTAAGTTCACCACAGTTTTCATTCCAGAATTCGTGCGCCGCTGTCATCAATGTCGTTACTTCAGGTACAAATTGCTCAATCAATGTCCTCTTCACTCCCACCGCTCTCGGCCCTATAAGCGCGTCAATGCAGATTCAAGACGACGCCTCAAACAGCCCGCAATCCATTCCCCTCACGGGTATAGGCAGCCACTTTAAGTTCAATAGCAACAGTGGACCGGGGACCGTCGTTGCGGGCCAACCCGCAATCGCGACGTTCGCCTTTGTCACCGCCGCAAGCTTCAACGAAACCGTGTCCTTTGCATGTACCTCAACCGCGCCCAAAACAACTTGTAACGCTGCGCCTTCCTCGTTCCCTGTGAACGGAAGCCTGCAAACCGTGAACGTAACCTTGACCACTACGGCGCACTCGCTCACAGGCTTTCGAATCTTCTCTGCCCCAGATTTCCGAATCTTGCAAACCTATCGAGCCCCATGGATCGCCCTCGCACTGTTTCTATGCGGATTACTTGTCGCAATCGCGCGACGAAAACAACTCACGCAGGGCCGCGGCTGGGCGGTTCTCGCGATGGTCTGCGCCTGCATAATCGCCGCGGCAATCGCCTCTTGCGGCGGTGGCGGGGGACGCAATTCAGGCGGCTCGAATCCGTCGTCTGGGACGCCGGCTGGAAATTACATTATTACGATCACCGGAACGTCATCCAATCCCGCGAATCCACCGATCTCGCTGAGCGTCCCTCTCCAGGTGGAGTAAATGTCGTAGCTTAGGTGAGCGCCGGGTGCCCCTCGATAAGAACGAAGGCGTTGTCAACACTCACTCGTGCATGGACAAACCCGGGACAAACCCGGGGACAGACGGAACGTTTCCTGATACTTTCCCATGATGTCGCGTCTAGCCCGTATTGCTGTGGTTAATGTGCCACATCACGTAACGCAGCGCGGCAACGCGCGGCAATTCATTCTCGCCAGCGACGACGAGCGCGCGGTCTACTGGAGCCTCCTCCGCAAATACCTCGAGCTTTACGAACTCTCTCTACTGGGCTATTGCCTGATGTCGAATCACGTCCATCTATTGCTCCAGCCGCGCCAAGCCGACTCGCTGGCTCGCGCTCTGAAACACACGCACGGGAGCTATGCTTCGTATTGGAATGCTTTGCACCGCTCAAGCGGGCACGTGTGGCAAGGCCGCTTCTATTCCTGCCCGTTGGATGAAGGTCATTTGTGGATCGCGCTGCGCTATGTGGAACTCAACCCGCTGCGGGCGGGCTTGGTTTGCCGGGCGGAATTGTGGCCGTGGTCCAGTGCGGCTGCGCATTGTGGCGATTCGCCACTGGTCGCGCCGCTCGAATTGAGCACCTGGAATCGGCGCTGGTCGAAACAAACTTGGAAGGATTTTTTGGCGGAAGGAGAAACCGAAGAGGAACTTGCTGCGATTCGCCAAT
Source organism: uncultured Acidobacteriota bacterium (assembly GCA_963721845.1). GTDB lineage: Bacteria > Acidobacteriota > Terriglobia > Acidiferrales > UBA7541 > DASTCZ01. Next base: position 3,998 of record CAVRKW010000003.1, read on the forward strand.
GCACTCATACTGGTAGACCGTTGGGTGCCGCATCGTTCGTGCGCACGTTAGAAGACGCGACCCAGCGTCGCTTGGCACCTGGCAAAGGCGGTCGTCCAAAGACTGCGCTCCACAACCGATCCCAGGCGACGCTCGATTTCTAATCGTGAGCCGGAAATGCGGAAACGTTCTGTCTGTCCCCGGGTTTCCCAGTCGATCAATCTTTATTCCTATGCCGGCAATAACCCGCTTACGCATAACGACCCCACTGGCCACTGCTGTTGGGAGAATATAGTTGATGCGGTGAATTTTGCCGTCGGCTTCGCCAACGCATGGGATAGCAACAACTTGGCAGGTGCGGGTAGAACGGAACAGTTCACTTCCGCTGGGAAGCTGGGACAGGCAGCCGGCGATGCGACAGCGATGGTTACAGGTACGATCGAGGTTCTCGCCGGGGCAGGCGGGGAGGGAATAGGCGGTGGACTAGACGCCACGGGGGTTGGCGCGCCTGTAGGTATCGCGCTGAATGTCGTATCGGCCGTCGCCATTGCTCATGGGGGGGCAACTGCGGGCGAAGGCGCGATCAACCTAGGCGGCGATATTCACAACGCCATGGGGCCCAAACAAGGTGAAAGCGGAGGGCCTGGTGCCGGTAAGGATTTCAGTAACAAGACGAAGGATCAAGCGGTGCAAGAAAATAAATCAGCTAACGGCGGGACCGCCAAATGCGTTTTCTGTGGAGAAAACGTGGGAGCAGGAACCGACAATAAGACTAATATTGATCATGCACAGGCAAAAGTAAATGGGGGAACCAACAGCTTGAACAACGCGAATGTTACATGCGAACATTGCAATAAGAGCAAAGGCACAGGTACAGAACCGAAGAAGCCGAAGCATCCTGACGCATACTGAGGTTAAACTTATGCCAGAGAGACTGGTAAAGATCACAATACCCCTTCCGGAAAACAATTTGGCCGGAGCAGACACAGAGTCCCTTTGGGCCGAGCCGGTGGGTGGTAACGCCTTCAAGATAAAAAATGTACCTTTTTATGCTAAGGGCCTAAGTTGCAAGGATGTGGTAGAAGCCGAGCCCAAGGAAGGCACCTTGATTTTCAAGAAAGTAATCCAGCACAACGGACATAGCACGTATAGAATTTATGCTAGCGATACGCGGAAGGCCCCCGACGTTGTTGCGTTGACGGATAAGCTCAGCAGAATGCGCTGCGAAATCGAACCCGCGACGGATAAATTAGTAGGAATCGATGTTCTCCCTGACGCTGATATTCACAAAGTGTATGAAACATTGCAGGAATCCGAACGGAATGGAACGATTGATTTTCAGGAGGGCCACTGTGGACACCTCCCCACTGGAACACCCCTTCTCCCGTAGTCTCACGCGCTGCGACAAACCCGGGGACAGACGGAACGTTTCCTGATACTCTTCCGATGCATGTCGCGTCTAGCCCGTATTGCTGTGGTTAATGTGCCGCATCATGTGACGCAGCGCGGCAACGCGCGGCAATTCATTCTCGCCAGCGACGACGAGCGCGCGGTCTACTGGAGCCTCCTGCGCAAATACCTCGAGCTTTACGAACTCTCTCTACTGGGCTATTGCCTGATGTCGAATCACGTCCATCTATTGCTCCAGCCGCGCCAAGCCGACTCGCTGGCTCGCGCTCTGAAACACACGCACGGGAGCTATGCTTCGTATTGGAATGCTTTGCACCGCTCAAGCGGGCACGTGTGGCAAGGCCGCTTCTATTCCTGCCCGTTGGATGAAGCTCATTTGTGGATCGCGCTGCGCTATGTGGAACTCAACCCGCTGCGGGCGGGCTTGGTTTGCCAGGCGGAATTGTGGCCGTGGTCCAGTGCGGCTGCGCATTGTGGCGATTCGCCACTGGTCGCGCCGCTCGAATTGAGCACCTGGAATCGGCGCTGGTCGAAACAAACTTGGAAGGATTTTTTGGCGGAAGGAGAAACCGAAGAGGAACTTGCTGCGATTCGCCAATGCACTCATACTGGTAGACCGTTGGGTGCCGCATCGTTCGTGCGCACGTTAGAAGACATGACCCAGCGTCGCTTGGCACCCGGCAAAGGAGGTCGTCCAAAGACCGCGCTCCACAGCCGATCCCAGGCAACGCTCGATTTCTAATCGTGAGCCAATCGTGAGCCGGAAATGCGGAAACGTTCCGTCTGTCCCCGGGTTTCCGTTTTCGTTCGTTGATCCCGTAACAACTAAGAACAATGGGAACCTCTACTCAATGTCGGCTACTGGCTCGCAGTCAATTCCTGGCCGCACATACACCTACGACACGCTAAATCGCCTCAAAACGCTGACTTCCACGAGTGACCCGTATGGTTGCACTGGAATGTCATGGAACTACGACGGATGGGGAAACCGACTCTCCCAGAATAAAACCTCCGGACCGGCATGCCCTGACACTTTTTCCAATACCTTCACGCAGAACAACAATCGCTTGGATGGCTACTCCTATGACGCCGCGGGCGATCTTCTAAACGACCCAAACTATTGCTACACTTACGACGCGGAAGGCCATATCTCTCAAGTTTCCGCTTCCGCACCCAGTTGCGGAACGGTGGTTGCCACTTATGTTTACGATGCTCTGGGGAATCGCGTCGAGAAGATTCAAGGCTCGTCGCAAATTCACTATTGGTACCTCACAGATAATCACGTCGGCGTGGAATGGAACCAGAGCTCTACCTGGCTGAATGACTATGCCTACCTTAACGGGCAGCTCCTAGCCGAATACTCTGGCGGAACCACCAATTTCGCGCATACTGACGCACTTGGCTCCACAAGACTCATGACGGGAGTCACGCATGCCGTCGTCGAATGCGACGATTACCTCCCGTTCGGGGAGCTGCTAAACTACTCTGGTTGCGCAGGCTCTGGAGGTACCACGCACAAATTCACCGGCAAGGAACGGGACGCAGAATCTGGGCTGGATTACTTCGGGGCCAGGTACTACGGAAGCAGTATGGGGAGGTTCATGTCGCCGGACCCGCTGTACATCGAGATGCACCGGTTGGCCGATCCGCAGCAGTTGAATCTCTACATGTACGGCAGGAACAATCCGCTGAGCATTACCGATCCAACCGGGTTGGATATCACTTGCGGGGGAACACGCTGCGCCGACTACCTAAGCGGTCTACAGAAGGACATCAAGGGCTTCAAGATCGACTATGACAAAAACGGCAAGGTCGAGACCGTTGGCGATGTCGATAAGAAGGGCCTTTCAAAGAGCGATAAAGCCTTCCTGAGCGCAATCGACGACACCAAGAATCACGTCACAATCAACGCCATAGGCGGGGCTGCCGACGCCTCCACGTTCTTCGGGGCGTCCCATGGATCGACCCACACGATCAACTTCGATCAGGCGGCACTTCTCGATGGCCCCGGCAATGCCGGAGGCATGACATCTGCGAGCCTCGTTGGGCACGAAACCCTTGAAGGATACGACGAGGCAAAGGGCTACAGCATGATGGATGGCCACAACTGGGCTGCCAGCCTGGGCTTCCCCGGTATGAGTCTTATGCCCGGAGGCTCCTATAGCGTTCAAAATGGGATGGTCATCGGGATCACGGGCAACTTTCAAATCCAAGGTACTAACACAGTCGAGACCATCGGTACGCGGTTTGTGACTCCGATCCCGCAGGCCGACTTCCTGAAGAATGCCAGGAGCGACCACCCTACCGCTTCTCCTGCCTATCCCGTCAGTGTGGAGAAGAAACAATGAGAATCAGACATATTGCTTGTTTGCTAGCTATCCTTTGCAGCGTTACCGCTCTTGCTGCCGGGAAGGTCAATCTGACCGCAATTCGAGGACACATCGTTGCTATTCGACCGGCAGAGCGACTCGGACAAGTCGTCTCTGGGGTGGTGAATCGAGAGACCTTCCTCATGCGGGTTGATGGACAGCCCGGAAACATCATCAAGGTTCTATATGAGCATGATGGCTACTCCGAGATAACGGGTGACGTCACTCAGAAGAATTTGGCGCTGACACTTGAACTTCATCGAGACCGTTCGTGCGATGGAAACTATGAACAGTTCACTTCCGAATCGCCCGTCATAACCAGTGAAGACAAAACGAACTCCATCCCCCCTGTAACGATGCTTGGAGACTTCAAAGGGCTACCATCGGCGACCAAGCTGAAGTGCTACCGTCTCGGGCGAGGCAACATTCGTATCGCTGGAACGAATCCTGAGGTCGTTAGATGCAGGCTGAATTCATCTACGACTGCGCTCCCCACTTTGTGCGTTTTGAATACAAGTTCACCGGCAAAGAACGGGACTCCGAATCAGGCAATGACTACTTCGAAGCGCGCTACTACAGCAGTGCGATGGGTAGGTTCATGTCCCCGGACTGGAGCGTGAAGGAAGAGCCAGTTCCCTACGCTAAACTCGACAATCCACAATCATTGAATCTCTATAGCTACTCACTGAACAATCCGCTTAGCAATGTTGATACAGATGGGCACGCGTGTTCCGGCTTGTATGGGAACAGTGACAGCGGATTCTGCCTTCGAGCAACTGAATACGGGAAAATAGATGCAAACTCGGGAGTACAGTCTCAGACTCGATTCTTTGCTGCGGCGAACGCTGTGTCGCAGGCGCTTGCTGATGTCGCCACTCCTGTAAGCGGCTTGCTTGTGTCGGGACAGACAGCGTCGTTTTTAGAAGGAGTGGGTGAGAAGCTTCAGACTCTGAACGAGGGCGAGGCGCAATTGATTGCCACGGGCAACATGAGCGGCCCAGGGCTTGACCAACAGTTGGAAACCCGGGGACAGACGGAACGTTTCCTGATACTCTTCGATGATGTCGCGTCTAGCCCGTATTGCTGTGGTTAATGTGCCACATCATGTGACGCAGCGCGGCAACGCGCGGCAATTCATTCTCGCCAGCGACGACGAGCGCGCGGTCTACTGGAGCCTCCTGCGCAAATACCTCGAGCTTTACGAACTCTCTCTACTGGGCTATTGCCTGATGTCGAATCACGTCCATCTATTGCTCCAGCCGCGCCAAGCCGACTCGCTGGCTCGCGCTCTGAAACACACGCACGGGAGCTATGCTTCGTATTGGAATGCTTTGCACCGCTCAAGCGGGCACGTGTGGCAAGGCCGCTTCTATTCCTGCCCGTTGGATGAAGCTCATTTGTGGATCGCGCTGCGCTATGTGGAACTCAACCCGCTGCGGGCGGGCTTGGTTTGCCAGGCGGAATTGTGGCCGTGGTCCAGTGCGGCTGCGCATTGTGGCGATTCGCCACTGGTCGCGCCGCTCGAATTGAGCACCTGGAATCGGCGCTGGTCGAAACAAACTTGGAAGGATTTTTTGGCGGAAGGAGAAACCGAAGAGGAACTTGCTGCGATTCGCCAATGCACTCATACTGGTAGACCGTTGGGTGCCGCATCGTTCGTGCGCACGTTAGAAGACGCGACCCAGCGTCGCTTGGCACCTGGCAAAGGCGGTCGTCCAAAGACTGCGCTCCACAACCGATCCCAGGCGACGCTCGATTTCTAATCGTGAGCCGGAAATGCGGAAACGTTCTGTCTGTCCCCCGGTTTCCCAGTTAATAAAAGAACCGCATCACTAGGAGTCTGGAATGAAAGCACCTTTGGTGTTCTGGATCATAGCCCTTGGCGCAATTTGTGTTGCGAAGCAACAAACGGTAGGTGATTTTACGAAGTCCCCTTCCGAACACATCATAAACCAGATCGATCAACCCGTTCGTTGTGAGATCAGTGTCTGGTACGATCCATCGCGAACAAGGGGACCAAAGCCCAATTCGCGGTGCCCTATTCGAAATCGAGGGGCCCGGCGCAGTTCGCAAGATCAGACGTGCTAAAACAGATGAACTTGGTCAATTCAGAATTGGACGCGTCCCCGTCGGTACGTACAAATTCAAAGCCACGCTTGACGGATTTCAGTCAGTAGTTGGAACCATCACAGTGTCGGGCGAGGCGGAGCGGTATGCTTCGGTGAGCATACGAATGGCGGTCGGAATGTAGAAACCCGGGGGGAAACCCGGGGGACGGGAAACCCGGGGACGGGAAACCCGGGGACAGGAAACCCGGGGGAAACCCGGGGACAGACGGAACGTTTCCTGATACTTTCCCATGATGTTGCGTCTAGCCTGTATTGCTGTGGTTAATGTGCCGCATCATGTGACGCAGCGCGGCAACGCGCGGCAGCTCCCCCTGTAAGCGCCTAGTTTTAGTACTACCCCCAAAACACCCTAAAAAACACACCCAAAAACGCACCTAACTCCTTTAGAATGAACAACTTTTTAGTAATAGTACTAGATAACTCCATTAGAATCATCACCTTACAAAAACAATGGGCTGGGGTCCCCCTTACGCAATTCCGCCGTAAGCCACTAAAAATAAAACACTTAGCGGATTTCAGCCCCCTAACAGGAGCCGAAATCTGCCGCTTTTGTCACATTGATTTTTTGCCGCGAGAAGCTCGCCGCTCGTCGCTAAAACCGATAACTCAACCCAAACGAAAGCAGCGGATAGAACCGGATAATCTTGGTATCCTTATTGATTTTCGCCTGTTCCGACGCGATATCCGACTGCATAGTCGCGTTCGTCGCCACTGGCTGGCAATTCAATCCACCCGAATCGCATGTCGATCCTGTGAGATTCAAAACAGTTTTCGGCGCTCCCTGATACGCTGCGCCGATATCAAAAGTAAATGCAAAATGCTTCCCGTTGCGCGGAACCATATTCCCAAATCCCACCAGCAATGTCGGAGCGACTTTGTAACCAAATCCATTTGTCCTGTGCCGCCCACTGGATCGGCCACATCGCTCATATAACTATCGCCGTTGAGAGTAAAACTCTGTCCGCCGGGAACGGAAACCGTGGCATGCAGATTATTGCCGTTGTAGAGCAGCATTCCGGGACTCACATGAAAGCTCTTGAACGGAAACCAATCCAGATGCGCTTCGCCAGATCGCAGCGCCAGCGTGCCGTTGTAATTGATTCCATCGGTGGAGAAATTGTGTCCCACACTCAAGAAGTTGAATCCGCCGCGCACATTGAAGTGACGCGCGATCGCGACGGCAACTTCGCCGCCAACTCCCAGAAACCCAACCTGCACGCCAACTCCCACGCCGGGCCAGCTTCCGCTGGAGCTTGATGGAATCGCAGGCATCGCCGCTGGATCAGCGGTCATTTCATTAGCGATCGAATTCGCACTCGTCGTAACAGGCAAATCCACCGCAAGAATTCCAGGCTGCAAACCAAGTGATCCACTAATCGATTGAGCCTGACAGCATGGCAACGAAACCGCACATACTGCAATCATCAAGAGCAGAATCGAAATCGAATATTTGCGCACATCATCCTCCTAGAAGTTTGTTCCGCGTGATACATCACGAATTCGAATGACCTGCGCTACTACAGGGGAATCTTGCGATGCAGCTTGTAGAGCGATTCGAAGTGTTTGGACATTCGCCAGCTCGCAAGGAGGCCGGGTTCTTGCGAGCTAGCCTATCCTTCAATCAATGGATTCATCGTAGCCGAATCATCTACAATCGCTGCGCAATTCGGCGAGTCAATGTCTAGAGATGCACACTGTCCCTAAGGACAGTGCGAACGCGTTGCGGCCGCGCCTGCGTGATTCGCTCGGCGACGCTCGGAATGTGATTTTCCGTTCGAGGCGCTTGCAAACTTCGCGGCGCAGGCGGCATCCTATTTGCCGTTCGCGCGGACATGGATTTCTAGTGGTGGAAATTCGAAAAGGGGTAAGCGGAATGGGCTTTCGTTGGAATCGCATGTGGGTTGGCGTGGCACTGCTGGCGTTTGCCCTCGCCGGTTGCAAGAATAATTCCACCAACACCATTCCGGTGATTACAACTCAGCCGACGGACCAGACGGTGACAGTACCGGCCGCCGCGACATTCAGCGTAGTGGCCACCGGCGCCGGCACATTGGCGTATCAGTGGTACCTGAATGGCGTGCCGATCGTCGGCGCGAACGCCGCGACCTACACGACTCCGCTGACGACCATCACGCAAAATGGCGAAGCGTTTTTTGTTTTCGTGAGCAATGAATTTGGCAGCGTGGAAAGTGATGAGGTGGGGCTCACCGTAAATGGACAGACGACTCCCGCGGCGCAGGTCGTCACGCTCAGCAACGATCCCGAACACACTGGCGTAAATCCTGAGGAACCGATACTCACGCCCGGACAACGTGAATGCGAATTCGTTTCGAGAAATTGGGAGTATTCGCAACGGATGCGCGCGGTAAGCGCACAGCCGCTTTATCTCTCGAACGTGAATGTGCCAAATGTTGGAGCGCGAAATATTGCTTACGCCGCGACTTCCGCGAACAGCGTGTACGCGTTCGATGCGAATTCCGGCGCGATTTTGTGGCGCGTAAATCTGAATGCGGCGAATGAAACTGCGGGCGACGCGCTGAATTGCAATGGCAGCGCGGCGAGCATTGGGATCAGCAGCACGCCGGTGATTGATCCGTCGCGCGGCGCGCACGGCGCGATTTATGTTGTGGCGATGAGCAAGACTTCGGCGGGCGCGTACGTGCAGCGATTGCACGCGCTTGATGCTGCGACTGGAGCAGAGATTCTTGGTGGACCAATCGAAATTACTGCGGCAAATTCTGGAATGCGCGCAGCATTGAATTCTGCGAACGCGAGCAATCTTTCGTTTGATTCGTCTCGTTTTTCTGCGCGCGCGGGATTGGTGCTCGCAGGCAATCAAGTGTTCGCTTCGTTCGCTCCGCTGTGCGGAACTGGCGGGGATCGCGGATGGATCATGGCGTTTGATGCGGCGAGTTTGCGAATGACGGGATCGCTGAACCTTGCAACAACTGCGACATCAGCGCTTACGTTTTCCAGCGGAAGTCTCGCTGCGGATTCTGCGGGGAATATATTTGCGAATGGAATTGCGGCGCGCGGGACAACTTCTGCAATCACTTCACAGAATGGTGTTGGGAACGCGTTGCTGCGGCTCTCTACTTCCGGCGGCCTGGCGATTGCGAATTCGTCGAACTTGATTGGCGCCGCTCCGAATACTTCGCTTGCTGCGGCGAATTTTTCGAGCGGCTCCATGATTCTGCTTCCCGATCTTACGGACGCGTCTGGACACGTTTCGCATCTGGCTCTTACGGCTGACAGCGAAGGTGATATTTTTCTGCTCAATCGAAATTCGCTTGCTGCGTCTGCGAACGCAAGCGTTTATCAGCAGATCGCAGGAGCGCTTTCTGGAAATGGAAATTATCCTGCGTCGGCATTTTTCAATCGCAGCGCGTATTTCGCGGTTGCTGGCGACAGACTGAAAGCATTCACGATGAACAATGCGCGACTCGCGGGAATTCCTTCGATGGAATCATCTGTTTCATTTGCGGGAGCGCCCGCAGGAATCGGTATCTCGGCGAATGCCAAGCAGAATGCGATTGTGTGGCTCACTGAGAGCAGTAGCGCAAACGAGCCTGCGATTCTTCACGCGTTCGATGCCGCGAATCTTTCGCGCGAAATTTATAACTCCGCGCAGGCTGCGAAAAATCGTGATGCGCTCGGCGCAAATATTTCTTCGGTGCCGCCAACGATCGCCAACGGACGCGTGTTTATAGCGACCCCTGCCGGCATCGCGGTGTTCGGCCAGCGGCAATAGCAGCGCGGATTGCGCTGATAAAAACTCGATTGCAACTTGAATTGACGACGCCGGGTAGTAGACCGCGCTGACCTCGCACATCTTTTTGCAATTTAGATTTGACCCTGCCTCGCTTTCTTGATTGAATCCACCTTCCCGCCTTTACCGTGGGCGCGGATTCATTGCGTTTCGCAATTCTTAGGAGGCTTCATGAAGCGTTTCATCTTCGCGGCTGCATTTTCACTGGCACTTCTTTTCGCGCTGCCCAGTCCGGCGCAAGCGCCGAATCTTTCCGATGTTTATACGCAGATCCGCACCGCGGAAACAAATGATTCCAAAATTATGTGGATCATCCACGAAATCGCGGATGTCCACGGGCCGCGCCTCACCGGAACACCGGGTCTGCGCGGCGCTCAAGATTGGGCGGTGAAAACTTTGACGTCGTGGGGAATGCAAAACGCGCATCTGGAGCCGTGGACCTTTCAACCGCCGAGCGCGGCGGCTCCCACGCCGGGCTGGGACAATATTGAATTGACCGCGGATGCAGTCGCGCCGTTTCACGGACAGCTGATGGTGAAGCCGCTTGCGTGGACTCCGAGCACGAAAGGAACCGTGCTCGCAGACGTAGTGCTGATAACTCCTCCCGGCATGACTCCGCCAAATTTCGGCGCGGCCGGACGCGGCGGCGCGCGCGGTGGCGCAGAGACCCCAGCGCCACAACCAACTTCGGCTATTCCTCCGCCGATGCCGCATCCTGCGGTTACGGAACCGCCGGCGCAGCCGACGCACGAACAACTTGAGGCTTACTTCAATTCAATCAAAGCCAAAGTGCGCGGACACATTGTATTCGTGGGCAAACACGTAGAAGTTGCGGAAAATCTTACGCCTGCTCCGCTGCGACGCCCCGACGATCAGTGGTCCGCACAATTCGATCCGAATAATGCGAACGGCGGTGGGCGACGCGGAGGTGCCGGAGGCGGCGCGGGACGCGGACCGCTTCCAGACGGGCAGATGACTGCGCAAGAAATCGGGCGCGCGGTTGATCAATTTCTGGTGGATAACGGCGCGCTGGTGCGTGTGAACGATTCAGGGCGCGCGTACGGGGTTATCGTCGCGCAGCAAAATAATACTTACGACTGGACGCGAACCATTCCGACACTGATCATGCGCAACGAAGATTACGGCCGCATAGCGCGCATTCTTGCGGACGGCACGGCAGTAAAGCTGCGCGTGAATATTTTGAATCGCGAATATCCGGAAGGCAAAAAGGTTTACAACGTGGTCGCGGAAATCCCGGGCACAGACAAGAAGGATGAAGTGGTGATGCTCGGCGGGCACTACGATTCGTGGCACGGCGCGACGGGAGCGACCGATAACGGTATCGGCTCGGCGATGATGCTCGAGGCGGTGCGTTTGCTTTCGTCATTGCACTTGCAACCGCGACGCACGATTCGCGTGGCGTTGTGGAGCGGCGAGGAAGAAGGGTTGCTCGGATCAATTGCGTATGTCGCGGAACATTTCGGAAGCGCAGAAAATCCGAAGCCGGAATTCGCGAAGCTCGATTGCTATTTCAATATTGATTCGGGAACAGGCAAACCACGAGGCGCTGGCGTGTTCGGTCCCGCAGGCGGCGCGGCGATGATTCGCGATGCGATGATGCCATACAAGGATTGGGGATTCACCGGAGCAAACGCGAGCGCGAGCCGAAATCTTGGTGGTACCGACAGCACTTCATTTAATAACGCAGGGCTGCCAGGAATTGGACTTTCACAGGATCCGTTTGATTACGGCTCGTTCACGCACCACACGAATCTGGATACATACGAACGGATTTACGAAGAAGATGTTCGCGAAGGAGCGGTGGAAATTGCTTCGGCAGTTTATGCTATGGCGATGGCGGATCAGATGCTGCCGCGATTCAGCGCAGCAGATATGCCTGCTCCGATTCCGCCGCCAGCTCCGGGATCAACTGCGGTGGCTGCTCCGAAGAAGGCAGCGCGCCAGCAGGGACGCGGCGGGGCGGCGAGCGGAGCCAAAGAAAAACCAATAATTGCGACGGGTCAAATCGCGGCCATTCCGAGTTCCGAGAGCGGGTGACTGCTACAAAAGAACGTCTGGAGTTTTGTCCGGAAAGAGTTCGGGATTTTCCTTGCGAATTTCGCTCTCGGCATCTTTTGACATTTGCAAACCACTGGCTTAACTGCCCCCAGATCGACGCTCAGGTTGCTCTGAACCTCGAGAGATTTCTGCCCGACGGGCGATTCGTAAAACGCGATCAATCGCCTTTATTTCGTCGGTGATGTAGTATTTGTCGTAGACCGGAATGTAGATTTCGGCGAAAATCGGCGGACTTCATTTTTCCAGCAACTTCTGATTCACAGAGTCCGACAACTTTTTGAACGTTTTCGTCGGGCGGTGCGCCTCGCCTGAAAGACTTGGTCATTTGAGTCAGCATCGGACCCATCATCTTCGTCCATCGATGGTCTGCACGTGCATCAGGTCGAGCAGATGACGGATCAGCTGCTCCTTCTGCGGATCAATCGTGGGCTGTGCGCTCTGTGACGCGGCGGGGGCCTGCGTTTGCGCAACCGCTGAGCCGAACATCGACAGAAACAATAAGACAGAAATCGTCATCCGAGTTTTCATCACCCCTCCTAAAGTTGCCCACTTCATAAAGCGAAATGCGCTTACGCTGAAGTATACAGCGAGGCGAATTACAAGCCAGAGGAACGGTAGGTTGCGAGTTGAATTGAATTCCTGGCGAGGATGTCGCGGATTTCAGGAGCCGTCAGCGCCTCAGTTTCTTTTTCGCGCTCAGCCTGAAGGCTGCCACCAGCGACTTGCAAGAGAAGCATCGACATAACCGGGGTGGCACATCAGTTCGGTGAGGCCTTCTGGAAGCGACTCGAGAATTTCACGAATGGCCGCGAGATCGAATGCGCCGACGTAATTGTTTCCGATGAAGTGGGCTGGATATCGCAAAGCCGGCTTTATCAAGCAGCGGTTTGAACCGGCGCGCGAAGTACGAGATGCCGCCGGCGACGACGCGGCGAGCAGCGCGGCCGCCGCGAGCGCGAATACTTTCACGCGGGCGCCGAGAACCTTGCGCGGAAAATTCGATTGGGCAACGGACCGCGGTAACACCAAATTCGCGCGCGAGTTTAATCACAATTTCGCGGACGCCGGGAACCACGTGAACGTGCATGTGCCCATCGAGATGATCAGGCGAGATGCCCGCGTCGAATACGCGGCGAATCTGGGCGCGCATTTCGAATTCAACTTCGCGGAGCCGTACTTTTTTTGACGCGATGCGGTGCAAGAGCCTGTGCGGCTTCAAGAATAATTCACGGCGCGAATTTACGAGCGTGGGAATTTCCGCAGGCGACGAAACCGGCGTTTCCTGACTCAAATTCAGGTGCACGCCGATGGCAAGCGAGGGGATCTGTTTCGCAAGTGCGACTGCATCGTCAAAAAAAGAGCAGTTGGCCATGATCGTGGCGCTGGTGACGATTCCGTTGCGATGGCATTCGGCGATAGCGCGATTCACGCCGTGAGTCATACCGAAATCATCCGAGTTGACGATGAGCTGTTTCATTGCCAGATGCAAACAGCAATATATACTGTGGCCAAGCAAGAATACTTACCGAAAATAATTGCCAGTTCAAATGTGACGCTTGCTGAAATGCGGCGTTCCTAAATGCAGACATCGTTGGCGGGAAACGAAGACGCAGCGACGAATCGCGCAGCGCGGTGGCTGAAGTTTGCGGCCATCGCACTATTGATTCTTTTCGCCCAGATCTCGCTGGATCGCTGCGGGCCGTATCACACCGCAAGCGGCAAACAGTGGGGCTCTGCAACCACGCGCTCAGACTTCAGTGTTTACCGGCTTGTGGGCCGCGCGGTGCTCGATCACACCGACATTTATGAACTCCGCAACGATCGCGGTTGGGCGTATGTGTACCCGCCGGCATTCGCGGTGGCGATGATTCCATTTGCATGGATCTCTGTGCAGATCGGAGTGTTCGTCTGGTATTGCATTTCGGCCGGATTCACGATCTGGATAGCGGTGATGTGCTACCGCTACGTCTTGCCCCGACTTACCACGGCGCGGCAGCGGTTGATTGTGGCCGCGGTGCCGATGACGCTGCTGGCGGTGTGGTTCGGCACCGCATTCGCGAGGTCGCAGGCGTCTGTGCTGATGGCGTGTCTTGTGATTGCGGCGGTGTATTCGGAAAGTCGCGGACTCACGCTCGCCGGCGGGGCGGCACTCGCGGGAGCGGTGCTGGTGAAAGTGTTTCCGATTGCGCTGCTTGGGTATTACATCTGGCGCGGAAAATGGAAGTTCGTGGGCGCGACTCTGATAGCGTTATTCGTGGGAGCGATTTTATTGCCCGCGCCGATATACGGCTGGCGCGGAAATCTAAATTATTTGCGCGAATTTAAGCGGGTGGTAGCAGAGCCGGCGCTAGCATCCTCTGAGAAATCGCGCTCCTCCTACGTCTTGTACGCACAGCTGTTCAACTCCGCGAAGCCGCGCAACCAATCTTTGCAATCTGTCTTCTATCGCTATGGGGGACAACCCGGCCAAACCGCGGCGTGGATTCTCGCCGGGTTGATGGGGTGCGCGATCCTGTGGACCGGCCGCAAACGCGTCGCGGCTGCGGAGCCAGCGATTCTTGGGGCGTACATGACGTGGATGCTTGTCGCGTCACCGATTTCTGAGGATCACTACTACACGTTGCTACTGTTGCCGATGACGATTGCGGTGGCGTACGTGTGGACGGCGGCGGACTCGCGCGCATTCCGCATCGGACGAGCAAGTCTCTGGGTGTTTGGGGGACTCAGCGTGGCGGCGGTGGTTTACCGGCGATTTGAGCTATGGGGAGTGGTCTGCTGGTCGGCGGTTTTGCTGTGGCTATTGCTGCTTTACCTTGCTAGAGTCGCGCCAACAGAATCTCAGTCAGGTCCGCATGGCATGGGGATGGCAGATGCAGATGCTGCCGTTGCCAGTATGGGGAATGCCGATGGCGGGGACTAAAATCGCGTTCGCAAACTCGGAAGCGTATCCGATCCCTTTTGAAACGGGAGACGCGGTGGTGCGTACCAGCATCTCGCTGGTAATGCCGATGTACAACGAGAGCGCCTGCGTCGATCGCACGCTGGCTACCGCAGTGAGAAGCCTGGCGCGAAATTTCACCAATTTTGAAATCATCGTAGTGGATGACGGAAGCACTGATGATTGCGCGGCCAGGGTTCAACGGTGGATGGAGGCGGATCGGCGGATCACGCTGGTACGAATGAGCAGCAACCAGCGATTTGGAGGCGCACTCAGCGCCGGACTTGCTGCTGCGACGAAAGATCTGGTCTTCTACACCGATTTCGATTTGCCGGTGGACTTGGATTTCTTCCCGGAAGTCGCCAAAGGCTTGCGTTCCGATTGCGTGCTCACGGGTTATTCTCCTGATTATCCGAAAAATTTGAGCTGGAGTTCGAGGTTGCTCTCCAGCAGCTATAACAGACTGGTGCAATTGCTTTTTCAGTTGCGGCTTCGCGACGTGAACTTCGGATTCAAAGCGATGCGAAGGTCGGTAGCAGAGGAGATGAGGCTGGTATCGAAGAGTCCGTTTGTCGATGCCGAAATTTTCATACAGGCGCGGAGAGCGGGCCATCGCGTGCGCGAAATCGCGGTTCCCTTTTCCACACGAAAAGCCGGAGTGTCGCGTATTCGCAGGTTTGACGTTGTGGCGTGGACGCTGCTCGATATGGCGCGCGTTTGGCTCTTTTCGCCGCGACCGATGCTTCCGCGCGCAGCTAAAAAGGCCGAGAGCGCACACGCTCCGCAAGTCGACGCGCCAACAACGCGCGGATGAAATCAATCTGTCTCCGCATTCTATAATCTGGTAAGTTCAAGCCATCGGTTTGAACGAGAGGAGATTTCCCGGATGAAAATTACACGTACGATCGCGATTGGTTTGTCTGCAGTGGCGTTGTGCGCGTTCGCAATTCTTGCTGTAGCAGCGCCAGCCATTCATGCGCAAGACCAGGCGGCCAGCACGATGCCCGCCGTGGGTTCGCAGGCGCCCGGATTTCAAAGTGAATTCGCAGGAAGGCACTCCCGTAAGCCTGCACGAATACAAGGGAAAGTGGGTGGTGCTGTATTTCTACCCGAAAGATATGACCAGCGGCTGCACGATCGAAGCGCACAACTTTCAGCGCGATCTGGCGGAGTACGAAAAGCGCGGCGCGGTGATTCTGGGCGTGAGCGTGGATCCCGTGGATTCGCACAAACAGTTCTGCACGAAGGAAGGGCTCACGTTTAAGCTGCTGGCGGACGTGGATCACGACATTTCAACGAAGTACGGCACGCTGAAGACCTACACGATGCAAAACGGAAACTCGATGACCGCGGATCAGCGGTCGACTTTCTTGATCGATCCGCAGGGCAAGATCGTGAAAGTTTTTCCGGCGGTGAAACCCGATCCACACAGCGCTGAAGTGCTTGCGGCTCTGGATCAGTTGCAGCATCCCGGTGCGAATAGACGACGGCGAAGTTTGAGCACGTCAAGCGAAGTGAGAAGAGAAAAGGATGGGACGCGGCGCTAGATCGCGTCCCACCTGAATTTTGCCTAGCAATTCCGCCGATGCCGACACGGCAGCAAGAGTTCGAGTTAGCAGCACTTCCGCATACGCGGAGCTTGCTCCGAGTGGCGCGGCGGCTCTCGAGAGACGCGATCGGTGGCGGAAGATCTGGTGCAGGAGACTTTGCTGCTGGCGTGGCGCGCGTTTGATCAGTTCGCGCAAGGAACGAATGCGCGGGCGTGGCTCTTTCGCATTTTGTTTAATGCGCATTACGGCCGCGGAAGAAAGTTGCGGGCGATGCCGTCGATTGTTTCTCTCGACGATTCGTTTCGAGAACCGGAGCGGCCCGGCCGGTGGGATCCAACGCAGCTTGATTCGATGGAAGTGGTGCGTGCACTGGATGAATTGAGCGTGGAGCACCGCGGCGCGCTGCTGCTCGCGGTAGTGGAAGGATTTACCTGTGCGGAGATATCGGAAATTTTGGGCGTGCCAATCGGAACGGTGATGTCGCGATTGTCGCGGGCGCGGCAGGCGATGCGGCAGCGGCTTTCGAACATGGGGCCAACGGAGTCAGTTGAACGCGGAACTCGATGGACGGCGAAAGGAGCCTGATGAACTGCTCGGAATTCACTGAACTCGCTCCTCTCTATTTCAGCGGAGAATTGGACGCGCGACATGCGGCGGAACTTTCGCAGCACTTGAAGGCTTGCAGGAACTGCGCGCAAGAATTTGAGGAACAGGCGCAACTGGATGCGCGGCTGAAGGAGTGCGTGCTGTCTGATGAAGTGAATACTTCTGCGATTGATGCGCGGGTTCGCGCCCAGATATCGGCGCCGCAAGCGGGCGATTCTTCGGCGAGTGGCGCGCGCTGGGTGCCGTGGCGTTTGGCGGCTGCGGCAGCAATTTTGCTGGTGCTTGCGGCGGGAATTGGATACCGGATGCTGCTCGATTCACATGTGCCGCGGGTTTACGCCGATGCCGCCGAAGATCATCAGGATGAGGTGGTGACGCAGCAGCCGCGGCGATGGCTAAGCGATCGAACGGAGATCGAAGCGCTGGCGATGAAGCAAAATGTTCCGGCGCGCGATGTTACTGCGCTCGAAGCAAAGGGCTACCGTCTGGAACGGGCGAAAATTTGCAGCCTGGACGACCGGATTTATCTGCACCTGGTTTACTCGTCGGCGGGCAAAGAGTTCTCTGTTTTTCTGCGTGATGGAGAAAGCGTGGATCTTTCCGGCGCGGCGCGAGTGAATTCGAACGGTCATCAAATTTACAAATCGGATCGAGGCGACGCCCACGTTGCAGGCTTGCAGGCGGATGGAATTACCGCGTTCGTGGTGACAAACGAGCCCGGAGATTCCGCACTGCGAATCGCCGAGACCGCGGCGCATGCGTTCTAGTTTTTTTCCGTACGGCACAGGACATCTTCAGCAAAAAGTTAACCGCAGTACTTACGTACTATAGCTAGCGTTTCCCCCCGCGACGGAAAATATTCTCCACTGCCGAAGGTTCCCGGCGAAGCTGTATTCGTGTTGATCTTGGGCGCGTCCCGCAAGAGTGGAGCAAGCCATGAGTACGCAGACCGCTGATCCCGCTGTACTGGCGAACGGAAAGCCGGGCGAGTTGTCGCACGCCCAGCCGGTGGGCGCGGTGGTGCCTGTTCTGGTGCAAGGCTCGCGGACGGCGCCGGGCGGGGATCAGCGTCTGCAACCTTTTGTGGAGGAAAGTAAGACAGTGGTCGTGTTTCAAAATGGAGCAGTGCTGCGAATTTCCGAAGGAGTTGGCCCGGGGCAATTGCTGATCTTGAAGAATTTGAAGACGAATCGCGAAGTAGCCTGCCGAATCGTGAAGGCGAACGACAAGATGAAGGGCTACTTCGAAATTGAATTCACGCAGCCGGAACCAAGTTTTTGGGGAGTGGAATTCCCAGCGGGTGCGGCAGTTGCTGAGACGCGCACACCAGCGACCGCGCCGAGCGAACCTGAATTGAAACCGGCAACGGCCGCTGACCTGGCGGCGTCGACTGAAGAATTGATGGAAGACTTGGATCGCGCGCTCGCGTCTGCGTTCGCTTCGCTGCCGAAGGTGCCGGTGAAAGCGCCGGATGCTCCGAAGAATGGCGACGCGGGGATTTCGCGCAATGCGCCGGCGGCGAGTTCGATACCTGCAAATACGATCGCGATTGCTGATTCGATGGGCGGCGGCGCGTGGCACAATCCGACGTCTCAATCGGCGCAGCCGAGGCAGGCTGCTAACGCGCAGCGGGGTACTTCATACGCGGACACCAAGAAATCGCGTAACGGCGATCCTGGGCTTGCGCTGATGGCGGATTTTGTGGCGACGGATAGCCTGCACTCGAGTCCTTCGCTGGGATCACCGAGATTTGAAACGAGCACAACTCCTCCGCGCGCGAACTGGATGTGGGTGCTCGGCGGAGTGGCTGCGTCGGCAGTATTGCTCGCCGTGGGAACTGGAATTTATCGCTACTACAATCAGCAGAAGCCGGAAGACTTGCTACCACCTGTGGTTACCTCCGCGCCGGCCGTTCCGCAATCGCAGCAGGGTTCAGCGCCCGGTGCAGTAGATCCGTCTTCAGCGGGCGGCTCGGCTGCGCAACAACGAGCTGCAAACACGAATTCTGATCCCGCAACAGGAAACCATGAACTGAATTCAGCGGCGGTTCCGGCGGAAAATTCCGGGACGGTGATTACGGCTACCACTTCACGGCGCGCGGCGATTCTCGATACGAAAATAAAGGCGCCTGCATCTCCCTCAAAAGGAGTGGGTGGAGCAAGTGCCGATCCTTCGAGCCTGCAAGTTCCCTCGACGCATGGGTCCTCTGATTCTGCGGCATTGGGAACGTTGATGGCGGGCAACACGATGCCCGCGCAACCATCGGCTCCTCCGCCCGCGCGAATTTCAAATATGGTACAGGCGCGGTTGCTGACATCGACGCCGCCGCTGTATCCGCAGGTCGCGGCAACGCAGCGTATCGAAGGTGACGTGAAACTCGATCTCACCATCAGTGAAGCAGGCCGCGTGACCGAGGCGAAAGTGTTGTCGGGGCCCGCTTTGTTGCGCGATGCTGCAGCGGATGCGGCGAAACAGTGGAGATATGCGCCTGGAAAGCTTGATGGAAGCACGGTGGTGACGCACGTAATGGTGACCGTGCATTTTGAATTGAAGCAGTAACGCAGGAAATCTCCGTTTTCAGCCGCAAAACAAATCACACGAATTCTGGTATTCTCGCGGTTGTGCGAAATCGTTCGTTCGCGATTCTTTTTTCCGGAATAATTCTGTCGGCTGCGACGCTGATGGCATTTGGCGGGGCTGCCGGAGCGCGGCGGCCGTTTCAATCGCAACAGATCACTACTCCGCCCGCGCAGGCTCCTTCGCAGCAGAGTCCGCAGATTTCTACGCCATTGCCACAGCAACCTCCGCTTGCGATTCCGCAGGCTCCGCCGCATCCGACACTCGCGATTGTGGTGCTCGACGCTGCTCACGGTGGTACGGACGCGGGCGCACGCGGCACAACCGGAATCAACGAGAGCGACATCGCGCTGGAGTTCGCGCGCAATGTGAAGCCTGCGCTCGAGGCGCAAGGATTTCGCGTGGTGGAAACTCGCGAGGCGAACGAGGACCCTTCGTTTGACGAGCGTTCTGCTATTGCGAACGCACAGCGCGGAGCAGTTTTTATCACGCTGCACGTATCTTCCACCGGCACGCCGGGACAAGTGCGTGTGTATTCGAATGAATCGTCGGATGAACCCGCAAGCGTTGGACTAGGTTCGAGTGCGGCGGGAAGTTCGATTCTGCAAGCGGATGGTTCGGGAAGTCTGGCGGTAGCTACATCACAGGCTGGCAATCCCGGAGCGAGCAGCAATCTCGGGACGTCTTCGTTTCCCGCGCGTAACGGAATGCTCCCTTGGGATCGCGCGCAAGAAAGCTACAAAGGAGCTAGCCGGAGATTCGCGGAAATTGTGCAGCTTGAGCTGGCAGGGAAATTCGCGGGCAATTCAACCGCGCCATTTACAGCGGCGGTTCGGCAATTGCGAACGATCGCCGCGCCAGCGATTGCTGTGGAAGTGTCGAGCGTTTCGGTAGCGAGCCGCGCCCAATTGACGCAGATGAGCCACGATTTGGCCGATGCGATCGCACACGGCGTCGTCGCATTCAAACCAGCGTATGAAGCAGGTGCGCGATGACGCGGCTGGTGCTGCCGAAATGGTCGCGCTACGCATTGATCGCGCTGGGCGCAGCGGTTCTCGTGAGCGTGATCTATTTGCCGCATCTCGGTAAACGAGTGAAGCAGCTCGCCACGGATCAAGAGCGCGAAGAGCAAGCCCGGCGTGAAATTACGCAAGCGCCGATTCTCACGGCGACGGATGCGCCGCTCAAGACGAAACTTTTTTTCATCGCGCCTGCGCAGACGAGTGTTCTGACACCGGTGGAGATTCAGCTGCCGCTTTCCGCCGATCCGCTGCTCCGTGCAAAACAATTGATCGCGGCGCTGATTGCGAACGCTCCTTCGGATGCGCAGCGAACTCTTCCGGCGAATACCGAGCTGCTTGCGTTTTACTTGCTGAGCGATGGCACAGCGATCGCGGATTTTTCAGACGCGCTTTCCACCAGCACTCCCTCAGGGATATTGAGCGAGCAACTCGTGGTGGATTCGCTCACCCAAACGCTTGCGGCGGGTGTGCCACAAATTCATCGGCTGAAAATTCTTTTACATGGGCAGGAAGCGGATACTTTGGCCGGACACTTGGACTTGACGATTTTTTTCCCGGTTGGCACGCCGCCTCCCGCCGCCCCCGCGGGCGCTCCTGCTGCGCCGCAGCCGTAATTGAGTTTTGCGATGTCGCGGTTGACACGCGGGCGCGCGGCCTGCAAACTGACTCACGATTCTTGAAATAGTTCGAGGAGGAAAATTTGCGCAGCGATGGCCGCGCCGCAAGCCAGTTGCGTCCGGTGAAAATCACGCCGGACTTTATCACCACCGCCGAAGGCAGCGTGCTGATCGAAGTCGGGCAGACGCGCGTGATCTGCACTGCGTCGGTAGAAGATGGCGTGCCGTCATTCTTGAAAGGCAAAGGCAAAGGCTGGGTGACCGGCGAATACGGAATGCTGCCGCGCGCGACGGATGTTCGCACGGGCGCGAAGCCGCGCGGGGCAAACAATCGGGACGCACTCTCGAAATTCAGCGGCTAATCGGACGCGCGCTGCGCGCCGTGGTGATTCAGGAAAAACTCGGCGAGCGCACTGTGATTCTGGATTGCGACGTGATTCAAGCCGATGGAGGCACTCGAACCGCGGCGATCACGGGCGCGTTTGTCGCGCTGGCGCTGGCGCTTGAACGGCTGGTGGCTGCGCGAATTCTTCGCGAACTTCCGCTATACGATTCCATCGCGGCAATAAGTGTGGGAATTGTGAACGACGAAATGCTTCTCGATTTAGCCTACGACGAAGACTCGCACGCACAGGTGGATATGAATGTCGTAATGACCGGAGCAGGCCGCTACGTTGAAGTGCAATCTACTGCTGAGGGTCGCACATTTTCCGGCGAGGAGATGCAGACGTTGCTGGAACTCGCCGCCGGCGGCATTCGCCAGTTGCGCACGCAGCAGCACGCGTTGTTGCCGCAGAATTTTTTGCGTGCGAAATAGCTAGCGAGCCGCGCGATGACGACGAAAGTTTTCCTGGCATCTTCCAACGCGGGCAAGCTTGCGGAATTTCATGCGCTCGCCACCGGTGAACACGCCGACGCTGCTCTCGAATTCGCGCTGATTCCCAGCTTCGATGCACTTCCTCAATTTGATGAATCCGCGCCAACTTTCGCGGAAAATGCAGCGGGAAAAGCGCTGCACTATAGCCGCATGGTAAGCGAGCCTGTGCTCGCCGACGATTCCGGGCTCGTCGTCGCAGCATTAGGCGGCGCGCCGGGAGTGCGTTCCGCACGTTACGCTGGAGAGGGCGCCACAGATGCGCAGCGTGTCGAAAAATTACTCGGCGAGATGCGCGGGAAAACGGGAGTCGAGCGCAGCGCGCGCTTCGTCTGCGTGCTCGCCCTCGCGCATCGTGGCCAAGTACTCGCTGTCATTTCCGATTACGCCGCTGGGCTATTGCTTGACACGCCGCGCGGCGACGGCGGCTTCGGATACGATCCCGTTTTCTTTGCGCCGGAAGCGAGTAAAACTTTTGCGGAGCTGACGCGTGATGAAAAAAATCTTTTGAGCCACCGCGGCAAAGCTTTTCGCCGCATGATTGAGGAATTGCGGGGCGAGGCGCGGTCTGCGGAATCGCCGTTACCGGGTGGCGACGCAAAATCATCTTCATAACGCATCACGAAGCGATTCAACGAGGAATCATGCCAAAGAAAAAATCTCCACCGCGCAAGAAAATTTCAAAGCCAGCGCCGAAGGCAAAATCCAAGCTGCCTTCAAGCAAGGCCGCTACTTTTTCTAAAGCCAGCAAACCAACGCCGTCCCTAGGCAAAGGCACCGATTCGAAGCGCGTGGCGGCAATTTTGCAAAAGCTTGACGAAGCGTATCCGGACGTGACCTGCGCGCTTCTCCACGAGAATCCCTTTCAGCTGCTCGTCTCCACAATTCTTTCCGCGCAGTGTACGGATGTGCGCGTAAACATGGTCACTCCGGAATTATTTAAGAAATATCCCACGATTGAATCGTTTGCATACGCAAATCCCGGCGAGCTCGAACAAGACATTCGTTCGACAGGCTTTTTCCGCAACAAGACAAAGTCCATCATGGGCGCCAGCAAGAAATTACTCGACGATTTCGGCAGCACGGTTCCAAAAACGATGGAAGAGTTCCTCACGCTCGCTGGCGTCGCACGCAAAACCGCCAACGTTGTGCTCGGCACCGGGTTCGGAATCGCGAGCGGAGTCGTGGTAGATACGCACGTCCAGCGTCTCTCCGAGCGGCTCGATCTCACACGCAATACCGATCCGAAAAAAATCGAACAGGAATCTGATGAACGTGATTCCGCGCGAAAAATGGATTCTGTTCTCACACCAACTTATTTGGCATGGTCGAAAAATCTGCCAGGCGCGGAAGCCGCGTTGCGTTGATTGTAATTTGGAAAAGTTGTGTTACTCGAAAGACAAAACGATCTGAAGCAATTAAGCACCGCGCAAGAAAGAACATAAACAATCGCGTGGCCGCGCTAATTCCCCGCGCAGGGTCCCGTCTTCACGCCCGAAATTGCCACGCCATATTGATTATGCCCGGAAACCAGCGTTCCGTCTGCGGAGAGCGTGACGCTATCAACGCTGGATTCGGCCACGTCAGAGCGTATAGATCCCGCGCGACACATCCACCGCTTGCCATTTCCCGCGAAACGTCGCCGCCGAAAATGTGCCATCCGGATATGCGGTGAGCGGTACGCCGCTCGACCAATCCCAAGTTCCAACGAGGCCGCCACTTCCGGAGGCGCGCGTCGCCGACGTTGGATATCCATATTGATTTCGAACCCTTCAACGATCGCTGATCCGGCGAAATCGCCACAGTATCCGTCGGTTCCGGCCACGTGAATGTGTACTTGCGCTGGCCGCCACCCACCAAACGCCATCGGCCGCGAATGGGCCGCCCGTCATCGAGCCATCCGCGCGAATCACAACCGGCGCGTTGTTGAACCATTGATAGCATCCCACAATCGGATCGATTTCAGTTTTCGTCGGCGGGCGAGGCAGTGCGGCGCGGCATATTTCGATCTTCTGCCGCCGCCATACGGATTCGATCCGCCGGGATCTGTCGCTCCGCTTGGTGCCGCCGGACTTGCGCCGACTCGGCGTTACGTAGCTCCGCTCCCACCGCTCGGAGGATTCACCGCACACCGAAGTTGTTGCCGCCGGTGTCGCCGCCATTTCCGGCGGATCCGCCTCCGCCTCGCAGCAGAATCACTCCCACGATAAACGCAAGATCACGGCCACACCCGCGACGCCGATCCAGATTCTATTTTTCGGGGAGTCGAAGTTGTGTGCGCCGGCGCGTGCAGCGCGGACTCGCCTGAATTTTCGACGATGCGGCGTCGAAGAAGGCGTCGCCAGACCGGCGGCGCAGTTCTCTGCCACGCACCCGATCGTCCGCGCCTGGCTCCCTTTTCGCCCCCGTTCGCGGAAGCAATTTCTGCACAGTCGCAGCAAGATTATCCAAATGGCTTTCCAGCGGCGGAGACATCGCATCCAGCCAATGCACCGAGCCGATGAAATAATCCAGCGATTTTCCCGGCGCCACATCCTCAATCCGAAATGGAATAATCGGCACGCCATTGCTAACCGCGCGCTCCACTTCTTTCGGAATGTGCCCGGAAGAATTTGCGCTCGAGGAAAAAACCAGCACCATTATTTTCGCGCCGTGAATCGCATCAATGATCGCTTCTCCGTACGATGTGCCAGCGACGATATCTCGCGGCGCGATCCAGCAACGAATCCCTGCGGCTTCTAGCCGCGCGCACGCGGCGTCAGCAACAATCTTATCTTTTGACGCGTAGCTGATAAACACGTCGTACGCCAAGTGAAAATCCTCCGCGCGAATCAGCGCGCTACAAAATATGCATCACAAATTCTACAAACCGCTGCACGAAATCCGATTGCCGAGCACACGCGAACCCGGCGTCGTCGCCAATATCTGACTGCGATTTCCCGAAAGCGTCACCACATCCACCGGCGTCGGCCACGCCAGCGAAAATACGCCGCGCGAAGAGTCCGTCTCACGCCACGAACCATTTGTCGCGCCGGCGCTAAATGTTCCGTTCGCTTCGATATTCACCGCCGCGCCGCTGAACCAGCGCCACGTTCCCGCGATTCCCGTTCCGTTCGAAATCCGAGTGCCCGAAATTGCCGTTCCGTACTGATTTGTGCCGCTCAGCGTGCGGCCATCCGGCGAAAGCGTCACCGTATCCATCGGCTGCGGCCATATAAATGTATAAATCGCGCGCTCCGGATCGCTCACTCGCCACGACGCGCTGAATCTTCCCACCGAGAGCGAGCCATCGCGCCGGATATCCACTTCCACATTATTAATCCAGTGCCAGCAGCCGATCACCGGCTCGTTGCCGCGTGGCGCCGCGCCGCCAGTGATTCCAGTTGTACTCTCTTCGCGATTTAGAAACGGCAAATATCCCTGCAGATAAAGCGCCGTGCCCACGCCGCCAAGAATCATCAAAACGACAATCGTCGCCCACAACCCAGCGTGCGATTTTTTCGGAACATCTGCGCCACGCGCCGAAAGCCGTGCCTGCCTGCCATGAACATCGCGCGAAACTTGTCCCGCTTGTCGGCCAAGCGGCAGCGTTGACGCCATCACGCCGCCGTCCGCCGCGCCCCGCTCCGGCAGCAATCGCAGCACAGTGTTCGCCAGCGTCTCCAGATGCTCGTCCAGCGGCTCCGTCATCGCGTCGAGCCAATGGACCGACCCAATAAAATAATCCAGCGATTTCGCCGGCGTCACATTTTCAATCCGAAACGGAACCAGCGCGACGCCCTTACTCACCGCCCGCTCAACTTCTTTAGGAATGTGCCCAGACGTATTCGCGCTCGACGAAAAAACAAGCACCATCACCTTCACGCCATGAATCGCGTCGATGATCGCTTCGCCATACGGCACGCCCGCCAGCACATCGCGCGGCGCAATCCAGCAGCGAACGCCACGCGCTTCCAATCGCGCGCACACAGCGTCCGCAACGACCTTGTCCTTCGACGAGTAGCTGATGAATACGTCGTACGCCAAGCCAATCCTCCGCGTGCGCCGATTGTATCACTGCAAATTTCGCGCAAGTAGCGCAGCCATTCTCGGCTGCGGATTTTCTGAATCGCGCCACGATGATCGATCCAGATCACTAGCCCGTCGTCAATTGGCGTCGCGATTCGCGTCATCTTTTGTTCTAATATCTCAGCTAGGCCACATCAGAAAAATCCATGCCCAAGCGCCTCACAGAAGATCCACGCCTCACGCGATTGACCAAAATCTGTCTCGCGCTTCCCGAATCCAAGCGCCGAACTCAGCACTCCCACGCGGGGTTCACCGTCGGAAAACGAACCTTCGCCTACTTCCTCGACAACCATCACCGCGATGGCATTGTAGCGGTCGCTTGCAAGGCTCTCCCCGGCGACAACACCGCCCTACTCCGCGCGAATCCAGATCGTTTCTATCTCCCCGCATACATCGGCCCGCGCGGCTGGGTAGCCCTCCGACTCGATCGCGGCTCCATCGACTGGATCGAAGTCCGCGAGCTAGTCCTCACCAGCTATCAGCAAGTCGCACCAAGACGGCGCGTCGCCGCAACCTCCCGCCAACTCCCTTGATTCGCCAATTCCCCAGACATATCATTGCCGCGATTAATTCTTCAGATGGCCACCTTGGGTAAATCATCTCTCGCCGGGAGTCTGGCAGCATTCTTCTTGCTTGCTCTCGCGCTGCCCCTGCACGCGCAGTCCGAACCGCATTACGTCGGCGCGGAAGCATGCGCAAAATGTCACGCAAACGTAAGTCAGGAATGGGGAGAATCGCGCCACAGTAAAATGATCCAGCCGGCCAACGCGAAGTCCGTCATCGGCGATTTCGCTCGCGGCCAGGTCACGTTGCGCGGTTCAACTTACGTGCTCCAGCACCGCGCCGGAAATTACTACATCACGGAATCCTATTTGCGTGGCACGCCGTGGGAACACCGCGTTGATTACACGCTCGGTAGCCGTCGCATCCAGCACTACCTCACCACTCTTCCCGATGGCCGCATCGTTTTGCTCCCTACCACTTGGGACAATGTCCGCAAAAACTGGTTTCACAATCTCGATATCGCCGATCCCGAAGAAGCGCCCGGCGTGCAAATCCAGCTCTGGAATAAAACCTGTTACTCCTGCCACGTCAGCCGCGAAGAAAAAAATTTCGATCTCAAAACTGTCACGTACAAAACGAAATGGCAGAATTTCGGTATCAATTGCGAACGCTGCCACGGTCCCGGCAGCGAGCACATCGCCTGGGCCAGCGGCACGGGCTTCCTCGACGCCGACACCCGCGCCGCAATTGACGACAGCATCGTGAATCCTCCGCGCCTCGATCCCGTTCGCAGCACCATGATCTGCGCGCAGTGCCATTCATTCCGCGACATCTACGTCGATGGCTTCCGCGCCGGCGCAAATTACTACGACTACTTTCTGCCGAACCTCGAATACAGATTGCCCACGTCCGAAGATCCCGCGTACTGGCCCGATGGCCGCACTCGCCGCTTCTCCAATGACGCATTCGGCCTCTGGCAAAGCCCTTGTTTTCTCAAGGGAGGCGCAACCTGCGTCACCTGCCACGTTCGTCCCCACAACACCAACGTCGATCTCAATCAGCAACTTCGCCCATCTAACAACGGTCTCTGCACGCAGTGCCATCAATCCATCGGCGCAAATCTCGCCGCACACACGCACCACTCTCCAACCAGTAAAGGCAGCTCGTGCGTCGAGTGCCACATGCCGAAGACCGTTCTCAGCATCAAAGCGGAGATCCGCGATCATTCCATGAGCGTCCCCGTTCCGGAAAACTCGATCCGCCACGCAATCCCCAACGCGTGCAGCAGTTGCCACAACAAGAGTGCCGAGTGGGCGCTACAGGAAATGAACAAGTGGTACGGCGACGCATCGCGCCAAAAATATATTCTCCGCGCCGATGCTTTCACCGAGGCGCGAAAAGGAGATCCTGAATCGATTCCATCCCTGTTACAAATTCTTGCCGATTCATCCGGCGGTCCGCTGATCCGCGCCAACGCCGCCGGCTATCTTGGCAATTTTCCAAACGATTCTGCTGCCTACTCCGCGCTGCTCCAATCGTTCTCCGATTCCGATCCGCTCGTCCGCGCAACTTCCGTGCTGGCAATCAGGCCCGCCGCGAATCAGCGTGACATCGTTGCTCCACAATTTATTTCGCTGCTCAATGATCCAGTGACCATCGTGCGCATGAACGCCGCCGTCGCTCTGGTTTCCCTCGGCGTCCGCCAGATCCCCGGCGACGATGGCGATCGCTTCGAGAAAGCCAAGCAACTCTATCGCGCTCGTGCAGAACTCGGCAGCGACGATGCCGAACAGCAATTCGCCGCCGGAAAATTTTTCTACCTCACGGGAGACATGGCCGCCTCAGTTGATGCCTTTCGCGCCAGCTTAAAACTCGATAGCGATATGCAGGTCCAGTTTTATCTAGCGCGATCGCTCGCGGGAACGGGTGACGTCGCAGGCGCGCGCCAAATTCTCAAAGCCATCGCTCCCAACGATCCTCAATACGCCCAAGCCCAAAAATTACTGGCTCAAATGAATTAAGCAGGAGGGTGCCCCACACGCCGTGGTAGCGTGTGGGGTTTTGACTTCCGACATATCGAATCCTACTAATTTTATTTTCGCAATCCTTCTAATACCTCCACGAAGTCAAATCCGCCCCAGCTGGCGCCGTCTTCTGAATCTGCTCCAGAATTTTCGGCAGATACATCGTGTTGTAATGCAGCCGCGAAAGGTAATTCGGCAAATTCGGATCGCCGTTCCAGCAATGTTCCGCGCGATCCCCATAAGTAACTTCCCCGCCATACGGAGGATTTTTCGTCGCCTTCAAAACGTCTTCGATGTAATAAACCGCATCCGTCAAAAAATAAGTATCCGCGCTGCCCACATAGATATGAATCTTCCCCGCGAGCTTCGGCCCTAGCTTCGGCCAGTCTCTCTGCAAAATCGCGCTCAAATCGTAATGCTCTTTCCAATACGCAGCTGTCGCAGGATCGATCGCTCCCGTTTCCTTATCGAAAATCGGCTGTGGATAACCGTCGCTCCCCACGGGACCATACACCGCCTGCCAAATATCGTACTGCTCGCCCGAACGTGCATGCGATCCCAGCGCAAGCTCATACTGGTTGATCGACCTCGCAGTGATCAGAGTGCGCCCAAGATAATCTCGTTCGCCCGGCTGCTCCACCCGCATGTGCGGACCCTCTGCGTAAAACGCGTTCTTATCCGCATACAAATTCACATTTGTGAATCCGCGAAAATCCACTGGATCGGGACACGCCGCAAACGCTCCGTTGTAGTGATCCGGATAAAACATTTGCACCGCCAGCGCTTCCCATCCGCCGGTCGAGCCGCCATACGCAAACCGCGCCCATCCTTGTCCGATTCCGCGGAACTGCTTCTCAATTGCAGGAATTAGTTCTGTCTCGATCGCATCTCCATACGGACCGAGGTTCGCCGAATTCACGGCATAAGAATCGTCATAGTAGGGATTCGCGTGATTGATCTCCGCCACCAGAAATCGCGGAAACTTCGGCGCGATCCACTGCTGATAAAGTTTGTACTCTTCCTGCTGCTGAATCCTGTTGTATCCGGAAATGTGAAATCGCTCGCTGTAATCCGGTTTCAGATTCGGGTCGGGAGGCGTCGTGCGGAACCCGTCGAAATCCCCATTGAAATGATCCTCCGAAATCATCAGCGGAAAATGCGCATTCGGATGCGCATCAAATCCTTCAGGAACCAGCACGTTCGCGCTCAAAAACATCGGGTGTCCCCACCACTTCGTCAGCAGCTCGCTCTGAATCTTGATGTGGCGGATGTATGTCGTGTCCTTCGGTGCGGGAATCGGCGCGATAATTTGATCCAGCGCAATCGAAACCGGATCGCCGCCCGCCCGCAGCGAAATTTTCTGCGCCTTCGAATACAAATTTCCCGGAGCAAGCTGCCAGTGCTGCCCTTCTCCGCGGTCCATCGGCAACTTCACCGTATGCCCATCCGCGCGATGGAAAGTCTCGTACCTGTGCAGCACCACTTGCACGAAGTAATCCCCCGCAGGCACCTCATGCAAATACCGCACCGGATATCCATACGCCGCATCATCCAGCGTCACTACTTGCCCCGGCTTCATCCCATCCACATCCAATCCGAAAATCATTTGAGTGCGAATCGAATTGCTGATCTGCATTCGCGGCTCGTCCGACGGATCAGTCGAGAGCACCAGCAGCAATCTCCCGTCAATCGCATCCGCACTCTGCGCGCCTCTAAACGAAACCGAAAAACGATAACCCGCCGCCTGCTGCGCGCACACCGCGCCTGCGCCCAAACCCATCGCACATATCCCAGCCATCGCAGCGCGCATCCACATTCGCGGCATCATCTTCCCCTCCAAAATTTCGCCAATTTTCAGCGTCCGGATTCTACATCAGCTCGAAGCATCTCCCGCACCGCCACGCAAAAAACTGTCCTATGCGCCGTAGTTGCTTGAGGGTGAACCAACAGTGAGACAAATCATCCTTCCCGCCTCCCTGCCTTCTCGCCGCCGCTTGCCACCATTTCCGACCGCCTGCCCCGGGAGCGCCAATCTCCGCATTGGCGCTGTTCGCCTCCCCGAATCTTCCTATCGGGAGGCGTCCTCGCTTCCATCGAATCTTCCGCAGCGCCATCGGCTTTCATTAGCTCCAAAACAAGTCATCTTCCGCGAGCCGTTCCTCCAGAGTTTCACGTTCGTTCCGCAGCGCCATAGGCGCGACACCGAAGAAAGCCCACCGCGTGGGCGGTGGGTCGCCTTAACATTTAAAACGGTTTTTCCGGAGCGCCGTAGGCGCGGCACCAAATAACTCGGTGTACGTTCGTTTGCGAAAAACCACAACGACGCAATTGCCGCCGCCCGTCCCACCGGCGAAACAATCACTTCCCATTGATTCGCCGTCCGGGATATGCTATAATAATTAAATATCTTATCAATATTAATATGTCGAATGACTTTCATCCTCACCGAACTCATTCCCAACCGTTGCTTCCCCGAACAACTCCCTCGCCATCCCCAGTCATGTCAGTACTGGAACCCGATCCTCCAAAACACCCCTCATTTCACCCTAAACTCAATCGAATCTATTACTTATATTTCATAGTACTATCTAAAGCTATTAGAATCATCACTTTCCACAAACCATGTGAAAATTTTTCGACCACTCCCCTCCCACTCATACTCCTCAAAACAAACCACTTACCCCAAAAATCACGTCAAACATCCATTTCATTTAGTACTACCCGCATAGTCCCAAAACCATTAAATTTCGCGCTCACAGCCTCTCGCTCCGCACGAGATTCCACGCCATTTTTCCATCAATCCCCTGCCTCCTCCGCAATTTCGCAACTTCTCGCAAACCCGGTCTCACCTAGACGGTTGCACAAGAAAAGTGCGCCCCGTAGACTCGATCAATGTCCCTTCGCCGCTGCGCCCCAATTTCATTCATTCTCGCGCTTTGCGCAGCGATCAGCGCCATCCCATCCGGCGGCCAGTCCATGTCAGGCATGCAAATGGATCAGAGCGGCGGCATGAACATGCAACCACAATCCTTGATCCAGGAAATCATCCGCCACAATTTATCCGGCACAGGTGTCGAGCCCGATTCCACTCCCGTGCCGATGCTCATGACTCACAAAAGCTCTTGGACCTTCATGTTCCACGCAAACGTCTTCGTCCTCGACGAGCAACAAAGCAGCCCGCGCGGCGCCGACAAATTCTTTTCCACGAATTGGTTTATGGGAATGGCGCAACGCAAACTCGGTCCCGGCACTCTCACGCTGCGCTCCATGCTCAGTCTTGAGCCCGCCACCGTCACTGGCCGCCAGTATCCATTGCTTTTTCAAGAAGGCGAAACCGCATTCGGCAATCCCATCGCCGATGCGCAGCACCCGCACAATTTCTTCATGGAACTCGCGGCGCTCTACGACATAAAACTCGGCGAACACTCCCTGCTTTCTTTTTACGCAGCCCCAGTCGGCGATCCTGCGATCGGCCCCGTCGCTTATGCGCACCGCGCATCCGCTTCCGAAGATCCGCTCGCCGCGCTCGGCCATCATCAGGAAGATTCCACGCACATTTCAGACGACGTCGTAACCGCCGGATTCGCCTATCGATTTGTTCGCGTGGAAGCATCCGGATTTCACGGCCGCGAGCCCGGCGAAAATCGCTGGATCATCAGTCAGGGCGCGCTCGATTCCTGGTCGATGCGTCTCACCGTTCAGCCCGGGAAAAACTGGAGTGGCCAGTATTCATACGCGCGAATCGCAAGCGTCGAAGCCCTCTTTCCAAATGAAAATCAGGAACGCATGACTGCATCCATTGATTACAACCTCCCGATTCACGACGGAAATTGGTCCAGTACTCTTCTCTGGGGACGCACGCGCTCGCTACAAGACGGCGCGGTTTTCAATAGCTACGATTTCGAATCCACTCTGCAATTCCGTTCGAAAAATTACGCGTGGACGCGCATCGAAAACGCCGAACGCTCAAACGAATTGCTCATTGGCGAAAATCCGTTGCCGCCGAATTTCACCGAGCAACCCATCGGCCGCGTGCAGGCCTACACGCTCGGATACGATCGCGATGTAAATTTAATTCCGCGCGTCGCGTCCGCTCTCGGCGCCCAATTCACTTTGTATGGAACGCCTTCCGTTCTTCAGCCGATTTACGGATTGCATCCGCTCGGCGTCGCTATTTTTTTGCGCCTGCGGCCAGTGCCAGGGAAGAAGTGATGGATTTATCTGTCTCGAGTCTCGCGAAAGATTTCCGCGCTGCGCGAAGAGCATGGTCCATCGTCGGCCCATCCTCTGGCAAAATTGCGAATCCCGCGCTGATCGCCAGTGACGTCTGGTTTTCCTCCGCATCCAGTTGCGCTGTGAGCCGCTGCGCCAATCTCCGCACACCCGGCTCGGAAGTTTCCGGCAGCACCACTGCGAATTCGTCCTCGGATATCCGCGCAGGTGAATCAGCTCCCCTGCAAACTTCTCCCAGCGCTTTCGCCAGCCGGCACAAAGTGCGGCTGCATTCCACCGGTCCGGATCGCTCTTTGATCTGTTTCAGCTCATCCAGTTTCAACACCAGCAGCGCGAATTCTCGTCCCGTGCGCCGTGATCTCCGCGATTCCCCGATGAAAATGGATTGCACTTGGATGCTGTTCAGAAGGCCAGTCAGCGAATCGCTCGTGGACCGGTGCGATGGCTGCAGCGCGTTCCAATCCGTCACATCGGAAGCGGTGATCAACCCTGCCGGTTTCCCACGCATGTCGATCTTCCCGAGCGAAATATCCCACACCCGCACCTCGCCGCTCTTCGTCAGAATCTTCGCTTCATATCGCGTGGAGCACTTCGAATCGTTCAGGCGCGACAGCCCGCGCTCGATCACGCTCGAACGGGAATCTGGATGAAACAAATCCCACGAACTCAATTCCATCAGTTCAATTTCCGAATAGCCAGTCAGCTCTTGCGCCGCGCGATTCGCGTAACGGCACTCCGTGCCCTGATAAATCAGCACCGCCGAAGCGATCGAATCCACCAACGCCCGAAATCTTTCCTCGCTCTCGTGCAGCAATCCCTCCGTTCGAGTTTTTGCTTCGTGCAGATTCTGATCAAGTACAGCTCTGCACACCGCCGCCGGCAACGTGTTCAATCGGCTTTTCAAAACGCAATCCGACGCACCCTCCCGGACGCATTGCATTGCCTTCTCTTCACCCAGCTCCGCGCTTACCAGAATGAACGGCGTCTCAATTCCCTGCCGTCTCAAATAAGCGAGAGCTTCCATTCCACTCCAGCCGTTGAGGTTGTAATCGGAAAGAATCACGGAATACATTTTCGCTCCCGCGAGATTTTCAAACTGCTCCTTCGTCACCGCGTGAACTGCTTCAATTTTCAACGAGGCGCTTTCCAGCGCGCGCGCGGCAAGTCTGAAATCCTGTTCGGAATCTTCGAGGATCAGCAGATGCAAAGAACTCAAGTCTTCTGGAATCGCCACTACTTGATGATTGGCCACGATTGTTTCTCCTCTTGGGTGAACGTGCTTTGATCAAACAATTTCGCGCGAGGACGCAAGTCCCCACTCGGACCTGCAGACACAATCTTCATGGGAATCTCTGTTCGAGGAGCCGGCTCAACGACGACCTCGTAAAACTCAAGCCGGATTCCGACGCCAACTTTATCGAGGTGATCTTCAATGGCCACAGTGCGAACCACTTTGGCAATGCATAGCCATTCCGCCGAGGCTGCCCCGGTGACTTCTTCTGGCATCTCGATCCGCACTCGAAGCGTTGCGCCCACGTCCGGCGGAAAAAACGTTTCGAAATACGTCCCGCGTTCTGATATATTTATCGACTCTACAACTATTTCTGGGGTACTCGAATTCCACACGGAGAAACGCAGGGGCTTGGCGACACGAAATCGCCGGGCCAATCGCCGGTCGGATAATTGCATGAGATCCTCAGGCGCGTTGGGAAGGAGTCAGCGCAACTATTAAAGCATGAAGGGGACTTTTAGGTTAGCACCCGGGGAATCGATGTCAACCACTAACGCGCGGGTGTGTGCCAGCCCGGCGTATTCCATCGCAGAATCGTTTACGGCCGCAGTCGGCGCGCATAAATTCGACTCCGGCCGCTCCCGCGCACGCGTGCGACCATCGCGAGTCGCCTGCATACGCGCAGAAAAAAACGGGCGACGCAATATTGCGTTGCCCGCTTTTTCGAATCCACGAATCGCCCAGCGTATTTTTCTACGGATGTCCCGTCGTGATCAATCTGTAGATCGTCGCGGAAAATCCGTTGATAAATGTCTGGCCGCCATTCAGCAAATTGTCTTTCGTCTGATAGTCAGCCGCGACATCTGGATACACGCCGATATTTTCGATGAGCGGAGCCGCAGGAAGCCCCGGCGTCGCAACAATTCGGTTCCGAATTTCGAGCGACAGCGTCACTCGCACGCTGCCCTCTGCGTAAGGCCCGGCGTTGTTATCAAACTCCACCACGTCGCCGCCACCGCCGCTGGTTCGTACGCCGTAAACCGTGACGCGCTTGTCATCTTGCAAAGTTGCGCCAAAGGTCTCCGCCGCCGAACCCGTGAAGTTGTCCGTCAACACCACGATCGGCCGCGTATACGCCAGGTTGTTTCCGTTGGCGTCCGTCGCCGGTGGATACGTGAGACCCACCGAGCACACAGGAAGCGGCCCCGTCATTCCACGAGGCTGAGCGAGAGCCTGCTCCACTTCTTGAAGATAACCGGCCAGAGTATCGATAGTGCCTTGATCTGCTCCGCCGAATTCAGCGTCGATCAATTCGTTCTCAAAATTCTCCACCCAGAATTCAGTAGCGCGTACAGAAAGCCCGATGCTCTGGAAAGGAGCGGGGAACAAATACTGCATCAAATTGTTCGTGTAGCAGAGATTTCCGCCGCCGTTCCCCATCACATCGATCACGAGACCGCCGGTATTCTGCTGAAAGTACGCCATCTCTCCTTGAAACTGCTGGAGAGCGAAACCTTCATCGGCTGGCTCCATGCTCGGAATGCGAATGAACCCAACATTCACGTTGCCCACCGGAAATGTTCCGCTCAAGAATTCATCGGTCGGATTCGCGCCAAGCCTCAGTTGGAATCCCGCAGGAGGATTAAATACCGGAAAGAAGGAACCAAAGGGATCGATAGAACCGGCCACCACGTGGCCCGGATGCAAGTGCCCCATGTTTCGAGCGCGTTCCATTGGCGTCGCGGATTTTGCAAGCGAATGTACTGCACGCGGCTTTACGCCCGTGTAAGCATGCCACGGATTCGCAGCAGCCTTCACCTGTTCGCGCAACGGCCGCACAACTCCTCCAGTTTTCGCAAGCGCGGATGGCGAATGAAACGGGAACGTGCTCGGATTCGGAACCGGACCCTCTTCGTTCAGCGGAACGCCGATGGCACTCCACGTCATTTGAAATGTGTGGACCTTGCCCTGGCTTCTCACCTGCACGGCGGCGATATCACCCGGATTCACTTTGTTCGCGTAGGTGTACCAGCCCTGATAGCGATCGAGAATCGCCGCCGCGGCGAGCCGATTTGTACTCACTGGATTCCCACGGCCGTTGACGGCGTACGGCGCCAGTGCTTGTATCCACGCGTTCGCACTAATGCCATCTACCGACACAAGCTCATCGCCAATATTGAATGGAAACTGCGCTGGCGGCAGTTGCGAAGTATCAATCCCATCGATCAGCACTCTGCCGTCATAAATATCTACAGTGATCGGCAGAAACGCTTCGTACTCGGATGGAAGAATGAACTCGTCATGAAAGTCGTGCAGACTGGCAACGTACCGCACGCAGATGTCATAAAAGGAGAGGTCGTCGGTAGAAGCGTTGATCTGTGCGAGCCACGGCTGAAGCCTCAGCATGTCGTAGCCGAATGCTTCGATCTTCCAGTTGTAGGGCCCATAGTTTTTGTCATACAGGCCCGCAATCGCCGAAAAATCGGAAACTTTTTGGTCGTGGGTAAGTTGCGCGTAGCAACTCGAAGCACAGCTCAGAACGATCGCGAGAATCAACAGCCTTTTCATTTGTCCTCCGGAAGGGTGAGGTGGAGGTGGGTATATATCCCATGTTTAGGAAGCAATCAAGAGCCACCGGAGGACTAGTCGTGTCTGAGCGCAATCATCGGATCCACCCGCATCGCTCGCCGCGCAGGAATATATCCTGCGACCGCCGCCACGGTGCCGAGGATCAGCGCGACGAAGCCTATCGTCACTGGATCATTCGCCGACACGCCGAAAAGCAAATGCCCCAGCAAGTGCGACGCGCCGAGAGCACACGGTACTCCGATGGCGAGTCCACCAAGCGTGAGCAAAATTGTCTCCCGCAACACCATTTGCGAGATCGATCCGCGCGACGCGCCCAGCGCGATCCGAATCCCGATTTCCTGAGTATGGCGCGAAACGGAATAAGCGATCACTCCGAAAATTCCCGTCGCGGCGAGCACCAGCGCCATCGCGGCAAAAAGCGTGAGCAACCAGGTTCGGAATCGCGGCTCTGCTACGTTTGTCGAGAGCACATCCGTCATCTTCGCGATATCTCCGATCGGCAAATCTTTGTCGATGGCCATCGTGTCTTTGCGGATCGCGTCCGCGACGCTCGACTCGGTAAGCGTCGATTTCACAACGAGATCGGCCCCCCAGAACGGAGACTGCGCGAAGGGCACATACATCATCGGCTTGGGATCCTCGCCCAGCGCCGAATCGCGCACATCGCCAACGATTCCCACTATTTCGCGCGGTACGCCGCTCGCTGGTGGAAATGCGAATGAGATGTTCTTGCCGATGGGATTTTCATTTGGAAAATAAACTCGCGCCATCGCCGCACTGATCACGGTGACGCGCGGAGTGGACATGACGTCGTCCGCCGAAAAAAACCGTCCGGCGACGAGCGGAATTTCCAACACGTGAAGATAGTTCGGCGTAGTTGCAACGTAATCCGCGATGCGCGATTCCGCGGCGGATGCGGGCGGCCGTCCAACTATTTCGAACGACACGCGCGGCGGCGTATCCGCGAGCGGTGTGGGCACCACCAACGCCGCGTCGTGCATCCCCGGCTCGGCCTGAACGCGCGCCAGCAAGTCCTCCGTGAAGGCAAGCCACTGCTGCGGAGTTTTGTATTGCGCGCGCGGCAGCGAAACGTTCGCCTTCACGATATGCGCGGTCTCAAATCCAGGACTCACCGAAGTGAGTTTCGAAAAGCTGCGAATCAGCAAGCCCGCTGCCACCAGAAGCACCATGGCGAGAGCGATTTCCGCTCCGGCAAAAATGCTGCGCGCTCGGCGCCCACCGGCGGTCTCGCCAGATCGCGCGCCGCCCTCTCGAAGACCTATTTGTGGATCCGATTTCGCTGCGAGGAAAGCAGGCGCCAATCCGAAAAGGAATATCGCGAGAATCGAAATACCAAGCGCGAACGCGAGAACCACACCATCCACCCGAATAGGATTCAATTGCGGAACGCTTTTGGGAACCAGCGCTGCCAACACATGCACTCCCCAATACGCGAGAAGAATTCCCGCAGCTCCGCCAAGCACCCCGAGCACCGCGGTTTCACTGATCAGCTGGCGCACGATTCGGCCACGGCTCGCGCCAAGCGCAGTGCGAACAGCAATTTCGCGAGTCCTCGAAGTGGCGCGTGTGAGAAGCAAATTCGCGAGATTTGCGCAAGCGATCACGAGCACGAGCACAACAGCCCCAAGCAGCACAAGAAGCGGCGCACGAACATCGCCGACAATCAATCGTTGCAGCGGCAACAGGTGAATCTCCCATCCAGAGTTTTCCGCAGGAAATTGTTTTGCAAGCCGCTGCCCGATCACATCGAGCTCAGATTGCGCTTCCGCGAGAGAAACTCCCGGCTTCAACCTGCCGGTAGTGAGCAGCCAGTGCCGCGCGCGAAGATTCATCCAAGATTCAAACATCGGGTCCTCGCCCACGGGAATCCAAACTTCGCGAGTGCCCGCAAGCAATGGATAGCTGAATTTTGCGGGCATCACGCCGACGACAGTGAACGCGCGCTTATCCAAATTGATCGACGCACCGATAATGTTTGGATCGGCGGAAAAAACGCCGCGCCAGACACTTTCGTTAAGCACCACAACGTGCGCAGCTCCCGGCACGCCATCTTCCGTCCGAAGCATTCGCCCAAGAATCGGCTGCTGCTCAAATACCGAAAAAAGTTCGGGAGTTACATCCGCCACTCTCACAATAAATGGATCGCCGTGGCCGGTGAGCGTGAGTTCGTGCGAAGTAATTCCGGTCATGCCGCTGAACGATTTGTCCTGCGCAATCACATCCTGCAAATCGAGATACGAAAAACCAGCTTGCGCGCTGGAATCTTGCGTCCGCTGCTGGAAGATCGTGTAAAGCTGCTGCGAATCGGGGTACGGCAGCGGCTTGAGCACCACCGCATAGACAACGCTGAAAATGGCAGTGTTTACGCCGATTCCAAGCGCGAGAGTAAGGACGCATACAGCAGTGAATCCCGCATTTTTGCGCAGCATTCGCAGTGCATATCGCACGTCTTGCAAAAACGTTTCGATCAACGGCAAACCGCGCAGTTCGCGATTTGTTTCTTGCAACTGCGTCGCGCCGCCAAGCCGAATTCGCGCCCCGCGCCGCGCCTCTTCGGGAGACATGCCTCAGCGTATATTTTCATTCGTAAGCAGTTCGAGATGCGACTCAATCTCGCGCGAGAATTCTTGATCGATATCGGCGGGTGATAGCCACGCGCGAATCCGCGACGCAATCGATTTGATCCACGCGAACACTCCCGATGCGTTCATCGCGTTATCCTCTCTCCGCAATGCGCAACACGCGACCAATCACGCCCGAAATTCGCTCCCAGTTCCGTGCTTCGGTGCCGAGCTGTTTCCTTCCAGATTTTGTAATCGAATAAAATTTCGCTTTTCGATTATTTTCTGACGTGCCCCACGCTCCCGTAATCCAGCCCTTGTGCATTAGCCGCACCAACGACGCGTAAATCGTTCCCTGATTGATGAGCAATGCTTCTTCGCTGATCTGTTCAATGCGCCGCGCGATTCCGTAGCCATGCAGCGATCCCATCGACGCGAGCGTTTTCAAAACCATTAAATCGAGGGTGCCCTGCAGAATTTCTGATCGTTCGCTGGCCATCGCATCTCCTGTGGCGTACGCACAGGAGTATGAGAGAGACTCCTGTGGCATGTCAACAGGAAAGATGCCCGAACTTGAATCTTCAGGCGATAGTGCGCGATGAC
The DNA here is from genome assembly GCA_963721845.1 of uncultured Acidobacteriota bacterium. GTDB lineage: Bacteria > Acidobacteriota > Terriglobia > Acidiferrales > UBA7541 > DASTCZ01. The sequence goes on from CAVRKW010000003.1 coordinate 43,751, forward strand.
CTTGTGTTTCCGCCGAAGGAGCGGAAACGAATCTACTCTGCCGACCTGGCCGCGACTGTTTCGACGACAGCGATGTTCTGAAGCAAGCTATCGGGGATCGAGTGTCGCTGCTTCAAATAATCCAGTGCGTTGTATGAGACCCAAACTCTTCCCTGTGCATCTTCTGAGATCAATATCTTAAGCGGCAAATCGATGGCGGCGCTTGGTGCAGCCTGCATGAGCGGCGTGCCCGCTTTCGGGCTGCCGAAGATGATCAACTTTGTGGGGGGCATCTTCAATCCCACCTTTTCCGCCTCGCCGCTGTGGTCCACCACCGCAAATACGGCAACTCCCTTCGCACGCAGAATTCCCTCAAGTTTTTCCAGCGTCTCGTCCACCGAATGATTGCTGGGAACTGAAACAACGCCGTTTTCAGGAACGCGTTCCATACGCTTCTCCTCCGTTCGGAAATGAATCCATCTTCACCTGACTCTCGATATTCCCGTGCCGCTCGATTATCGCTGCGTCAAGCGTCTATCGCGCAGTGCGAAGTTGAAATCGCATGCTAAAATCGCGGTGCCGGATTCTTTCGGCTGTCGAGGCGTATCCCGCATCGCGGGACCGAAAGCGCGCCTCGATCTAAATGTCGGGGCGTAGCGCAGCCTGGTAGCGCGCCTGCCTTGGGCGCAGGAGGCCTGGAGTTCGAATCTCCACGCCCCGACCAAATTATTCCAACTCAGCGACTTGCATTGAACGCTGGAAGAGGGCTCCCTGCGCACCAAGCAGACGGGCATGAAAATTCGGCGAATTTACGTCAAGAGCATCCCGCGTGGAGCGGGCGCGCGCGGTTCAGACGCGCTGACGACCTATATCCGTCTCGGCAGACTTCTAGTTCTGCACTATGATTGCATTGAGCGATTTGATCCAATGACCCATAAGAACAACGAGTCCGTCCTCCGAATGACCTCACTATTCGCGAGCCTGACCGAACCCGAACTCCGCGCGCTGATCCACTGCGTGAGCAATAAGCATTTCGATCGAGGCGAGTTATTGTTTAACGAGGGCGATCAATGCGCGGGAATGTTTCTGGTTGCTTCTGGCAAGATTCGGATCTTCAAATTGTCACCCGGAGGGCGTGAACAAATACTAGCCGTTGAAGGACCGGGCAGTTCCTTCGCGGAACTTCCAGTTTTCGATGGGGGCAATTATCCGGCTTCGGCGTCCGCTTTGGAGGACTCCGAAGTACTCTTCATTTCGCGCAAGGATTTCCAGAATTACTGCCGTGCGCATCCCGAAGTGGCAATCAAGGTGATCGCGGTCGTTGGTTCACGCTTGCGCCGTTTGGTGGGAATTATTGAAGAGCTGTCGTTCACGACGGTGAGGCACCGATTGATCGGGCTGATCCTGCGGCTAGCCCAATCGGGCGGGACGAATTCGACAGAGGGCATCCGCGTGGAACTGACAATGACCCACCAAGATCTGGCGGCGGAATTGGGAACGGTGCGAGAACTCGTCTCCCGCAATCTGAGCCGCCTCCAAGCTGAAGGGTTCCTCGAAGTGGACGGTCGCAGAATCATAGTGAAGGACCTCGCGGGCCTAAACCGCGAACAGACGCTTTCCGAGTAGTCTCTTTCCTTTTAATTATCCATCGCGTAGTGACTTTGGTCACTGCCTCCTTGCGACTTGGGATTCACGATATGCCCTATCAATTTTGACCCATTGTGTAAGCCATCGAGTTCGAGATGTACCGGTTAAGACGGAGGGGGCGATGGTCGCGGCATTACGATCAATCAAGTCCGGTTTGTTGCATATGTGGCTGGGGTTGAGCTTCCTGTCCGTTGTGTTTTTCGGGTGCGGAGGCTCGAAGCAGCAGGTGGCGCCAGCACAAGAAGCGGTACCGGCGGCAACCCAATCTCAGGCAGAAACCGGGCTGCAATACGCGGTACAAAAACTGCCCGGGAGCGTTGTCGAGGGCAGAATTTTGTTCGCTGGACCCCCACCGCCGCCTAAGAAGATTCAAGTCACACAGGATATCGGTGTCTGCGGGAAGACACGCGAAGTTTATCCAGTGCACGTTGAGAATGGCGGCGTGGATGATGCTGTCGTCTGGCTTGATGATGTTCAGCGTGGAAAACCATTCGCTTTTCCCCTTCCTCAAATTCAACAAAAGGACTGTGCCTATCTTCCTCATGTAGTGCTCATGCAGGCGGGCGATCTGAGTATCAGGAGCCAGGATCCAATTCCGCACAATGTGCATACGTATGCGAAGCACAATCGAGAGTACAACGAATCCATGAATCAGCTGCGGCGCGACCTTTCTCTCAGTTTTCCGCGGCCTGACTTGATCAGTGTCCGATGCGACTTGCACGGGTGGATGCAGGCCTATGTGGTGATTGCTAAGAATCCGTACTACGCAATCAGTGACAAGGGCGGCAAATTCACCCTCGACGGAGTCCCGGAAGGTCACTACCACCTGAAGGTTTGGAGCGAACTAACCATGATTGTTAACAATGCAAACCCTGTTCGACAGAACCGGACTTCGAGAGCGGTCGTGCTCCTGACAACCTTGAGCCTTTTTAGTGCTGCCGTGGGATGCCGGCAATCCGCCAATCTGCAGACCGTCCCGGCCGAGATGGCTTTTGCGCCGCTGGTCCCGCCACCCATTGCAAGGTCCGAGCCAGCACGGGTGGTAGTCAATCTGGAGGTGACGGAGCAGAACGGAGAATTGGCGAGTGGTGTCACCTACAATTTTTGGACTTACAACGGACATGTACCCGGCCCCTTCATTCGAGTGCGCGTCGGAGATACCGTAGTAGTAACCCTGAAGAATCGATCGAGCGACAAAACACACACCGTGGATTTTCATTTTGTCAGCGGTCCGGGCGGCGGCGCGCCGGTGCTGTTAACCAATCCAGAATGGGAGTCGGTGGGAGAGTTCAGGGCGCTCAAGCCCGGTCTGTTCATCTATCACTGCGCGGCCAATCCTATGCCCGCGCACATGGCCAATGGTCTCTATGGCCTTGTGCTGGTGGAACCCGAGGGCGGCTTGCCAAAGGCGGACCGTGAGTTTTACGTGATGCAAAGCGAATTCTACACGGAAGGTGCCGTCGGTGCGCCGGGACTCCAAGCATATTCCTCGCAGAAAGCCGCGGCGGAAACCCCGGAATACGTCGTCTTCAACGGCAATGTTTCGTCCTTGATGGGCGATGGAGCGCTCAAGGCTCGCGTTGGTGAGAAGTTGCGAATCTACTTCGGTAATCTTGGACCGAATAAGGTCTCGTCATTTCACATCGTCGGTGTAATCCTCGATGAGGTCTACCGCGACGGTGGTCTCCTGGACCCGGTGCAAAACATCCAGACCGTGCTGGTGCCGCCGGGCAGCGCCTCCGTGCTCGAGCTCAGGCCTCTGGTCCCGGGAAATTACGCGTTGGTGGACCACGCCATCTTCCGCGTTGACCGTGGCGCCATGGGTATTCTGACTGTGGAAGGGCCAGCCGCTCCAGATATCTATAAGAAAGCGCAATAAGCATCAATCGGAGCAGCTTCTGGCTTCGCATCGAAATATTGGGACGAGCTTTCCGCCTCGTAGTCTTATTCCATGCTTCTCAGAACAATTCGTCAGAGGCGTGACTCACCAGTTCTCCTCGGTGTTACGCCTCAAGTCAGGGCGTGCTGGCCGAGAAAGTGACTTTGGTCACTGCCCGTCTGCGTCTCGCCGTTCAAACTTTGATCTCTTACGGAGGCGGACATGAATTTCACCAGGGATACCAAAATGAAGGACATCGCGGTTTCGAATCCAGCGGCCAGGCAAATTCTCGAAGATGCGGGGCTTGACTATTGCTGTGGTGGCGGAAAATCACTCCATGAAGCATGCCTGCATGCAGATGTTCCGGCTGAAGAAATCTTGAGTCGTCTGCGTGAGAACAGCAAACACGTAAGTCCCGGCGAAGCGAACTGGACATCGGTGCCCGTCAGCGATCTAACTCTGCATATCCGTGAGAGGCACCATCGGTACGTTCGTGAGGCAATCGCTCGGATTCAACCGCTGTTGGATAAAGTAGAAGCAAAGCATGGAAAGAGTCACCCCGAAATTGCAGATATCCGGAGACTCTTCGCCGAAGTCGCGCGAGAGATGGTCGTGCATATGCAAAAGGAGGAACAGATTTTGTTTCCGTACATCGACGCATTGGAAAGAGCCAAATCTGGAAATGGCTCTGTCGAGCCTCCCTTCTTCCAATCGGTGCGGAACCCAATTCACGCCATGATGAAAGATCATGACGTTGCGGGAGAATTGGTGAAGCAGATTCGCAAAGCCAGTTTGGAATACACAGCTCCAACTGATGTATGCACAAGTTATAAGTCTCTGTACCAGGAATTGAGGGAGTTCGAAGCGGACCTCCACCAGCATGTGCATCTGGAAAACAACATCCTGTTCCCCCGTTCAGTGGAGTTAGAAACTGCGGTCATCTGAGAGAAAGACGGTGCTATGTCGATTTCACTCGAAGCACCTGTGATAACCGCCGAGAGCGAGGAACATTCTTCGCTCTCTCCCGCTCAGATCATGGACATTGCCCGTGAGCGCGAGACGTCTCTTTCGCGCCTTCTGATGGTTTTTGTCAGCTCCGGGGTTGTGTTCATGTTGCTCCCCGGCACGTTTCTCGGAGTGTGGAATCTTCTTCAAATCAGCGGACGCGAAAGCGTCGCCTCCGCTTCCCCGGCGTGGCTACAGGCGCACGGTCATGCCCAAGTGTTTGGTTGGGTAGGCAGCTTCATTCTTGGCATTGGTTTCCACTCAATTCCGAAGCTCCGGGGCGCATCAAAGCCGGCGTTCGGCGCAGCCTGGTTGTGCTGGGCAATGTGGACACTAGGTGTGTCGGTGCGCTGGGCGACGAATATCTATCCGTGGCAATGGCGGTTGCTGCTTCCTCTTTCCGGTGTACTCGAACTCGCGGCATTCCTGATTTTTCTTAGAGAAGTTTCACAGCACCGGCCTGAAGATTCCGGCAAGGATCGCTTGGCCCCATGGGTCAAGACAGTCATCAGCGCAACAGTTGGTTTCTTAATTGCCCTGGTTGCTAATCTGGGGGCATGCATCTACGTCGCGTTGCGCGGCGCAAGTCCGGCGTTGTCACACAGTCTAGACCAGCGTTATCTAGTGTTGATCACGTGGGGATTCTTGGTGCCATTTGTTTGGGGCTTCAGTGCGAGGTGGATGCCCGTATTCCTTGGGCTCAAGCCGATTCGTCCGAGTCTGCTCTTCACTGCTCTCTGGGTGAACTTTGCTGGAGTTGTCTTGACGCTCTTGGGTTGGGGCGCAGAGGCGACCGTGGTCTTTGTTGTAGCATCGGTCTTAGCCATCTCCGCGCTTCGGATGTTCGAAAAATCCCAACAGGAACCTAAAACACGTGGCGTGCATCGGAGCTTCCCATTTTTCGTTCGCCTGGCTTACGGCTGGCTCTTAACGGCTGCGGTGCTCGGCGTGGGAGCGGTCCTCTGGGATTCGTCCGGTGGAATTTGGGGAGCCTCGCGGCATGCGCTAACGGTTGGATTTATTGCTGTCATGATATTGTGCGTGGGCCAGCGGATTCTGCCCGCGTTCGCGGGGGTACGGCGATTGTGGAGCCCGCGACTGATGTTCGCAGGACTCATTCTCCTCACTCTCGGGTGTACGATTCGCATTGCCACCGAAGTTCTGGCATATCAGGAATATGCCAATTGGGCGTGGTCTGCGTTGCCGGTTTCCGCGATACTCGAATTGGCTGGGATTACTATTTTTTCAATAAATATCTTTGCTACATTCATTCTCGAACCCAGCCACCTGCAGAAACATTCCTTGGGAGTGGGGATAAATTAGAAAAGCCGTTCGGAGAACGCATGATCTCGTTCGACGCAGCACATAGAGCCGTTCACTATCCGCCAGATCGCCGGTTTCGCATCTGGATTCGTCCTTCCATTCTTATCGGACTCTGTATCGCCGTCCTTTCTGCGATTGCCGCAGCATGGATCGAGGTCGTCATCGCTGGACTTCCTCATGTCCCGGCCATCCCTCAGATCTATCCCAACAACTTCGCCGGACCGCACGGATTTCCGGTTTGGGTCCGTTACTGCCACTTCTTCAACTTCCTTTTTGTGACGATGCTGATTCGTAGTGGTCTCTCCATCCTTATGGATCATCCTCGTCTGTATTTCAATGATGGCTGTGCGCCGGGGAGCGAGTGGATTCGGGTTACACCGCTGAAGGTCCCAACCGACCGTGTCTGGACGGCGAAAGAAGACGCTCGTTATATTTCGCCGCTAGTTGGCACGCCGGGCTACAGGCACACCATTGGTCTTGCTCGGGTTTGGCACTTCATCGACGTGCACGGCTTCATCATTACCGGCATTTTCTTCGTCATTATGCTGTTCGATACCGAGCAGTGGCGGCGAATTGTACCCACTTCGCCACTCGTTCTCTTGCAGGCGTGGAACACTTGGGTGCACTACGCAACGCTCCACTTGCCCCCGGAGCCTAACGGATTCTACGGATACAACGCATTGCAACAGATCGCGTATTTCACCGTCGTCTTTATTTTTGGCCCCCTGGCAGTTCTGACTGGTATAGCGATGTCTCCGGCCGTTGTAAATCGCTTTCCTTGGTACGCGCGAATTTTTGGCGGCAGGCAATCGGCCAGATCAATCCATTTCCTCACCATGTTCAGCTTCCTTGCATTCCTCGTTGTACATGTCACGTTGATCGTGATGACTGGATTTGCGCGGAACATGAACCACATCGTGATGGGAACGGACGATCGAGGGCATCTGGGGATGTATCTGGGCTCTGTGGGTATGGGTGTCGTCATCCTCTCCTGGATCGCGGCGCATTACATCTCATGGAATCACCCGCGCGGATTGCAGCATGCGCTCAAGTCGGTGACCTATCCGATGCAGCTGCTCACGTTGAATCGTCTGACTCCGAAGCAGAAGTACGCTGAGGAAGAAATCTCACCGTACTTCTGGCCCAATGGGAAGATGCCGACCCGAGACGACTGGAAGCGCCTGGCAGAAGTCGGCTTCAAGGACTTCCGGCTCAAGGTCGGAGGCCTTGTCGAACGGCCCGTGGAGCTTTCGCTTGCTGATCTGGAGCAATTGGGGGAGACCGAACACATCACCATGCATCATTGCATCCAAGGATGGAGCGGCATCGCAAAGTGGGGCGGCATTCCTATGACAACGCTCATCGAGTTGGTGCGGCCAAAACCCGAAGCGAGAATCGTCGCCTTTTTCTCCTTTGGCGAAGCTCTTTACGGTGGCCCTTATTACGACACGCAAAGGCTGGAGAATCTGTTGAAACCGCAATGTATGCTGGCCTCGCAGATGAACGGCCGGCGCCTCCCGGAAATATACGGAGCGCCCCTCCGGCTGCGAGTCGAGAACCAACTTGGCTACAAGATGGTCAAATGGATCGAGCGGATCGAGTTCATCGAGTCGGAGAAGCTACTGGGCAAAGGAGAAGGCGGCAAAAACGAGGACGATGAATATTTCGACCTGCTCCCCAACATCTGATGCCAAGCCCTGATTCGTTCCCCCAAAAACACGCTGGTGCTGATCACATTCTCTCCTTACTGCGGAGGCTCCGGCTGGATTGGCTGTTACATCATTTTCCGCCGCGACTCGTGCGGTCGATCTACATTTTTGTGAATGGCTTCGTTACCATCGGAGTGCTTGCTCTTTTGGCGCTCGTGAGTCACAACCCATTTGTGTTTCCATCTCTCGGGCCCACTGCGTATCTGCTGTTCTTTTCTCCGCTCGCCAAAACGTCCAGTCCGCGAAACACCATTCTTGGCCACGCCATCGGCCTCATCTGCGGTTACGTCGCATTCGTTATCACTGGAGCTGGAGCAGTTCCGTTCGGGGTGCACCCAGGGATCTTCTGGCCACGGATCTTGGCGGCGGCTCTTTCGCTTTCGGCTACCGGCGCACTAATGGTTCTCCTTGAGGTTAGCCACCCTCCCGCAGGTGCCACCACGCTGATCGTTTCACTAGGAATCATTTCGAAACCGCGTGAACTCCTCATCATCGAAGTTGCGGTGTTTCTCCTGGTTGCGCAAGCTTTAGTGATAAACCGGCTCGCCGGGCTACCGTATCCCTTTTGGAGCGCCACCGCCGCGACCAAACCAGCGAACGAAGCTTCGGAGTAGGATGCCATCCATCAAGTTGGGAACGATGCAGGAACTATAACCGCCGAACACTCCTGTAAACCGTCACGTCAGCTACGCGGAAAACATCGGCGGACCAACTACTGAACGTTTTGAAGCTTATCTTTCGCGCAGGAGGCCTGGAGTTCGAATCTCCACGCCCCGACCGAATCTTTCAACGAGTTACAGTAGGGCTTCATCGTCACTCTCAGTTCAATTTAGTGGAAATTGCAGTGACTCGGTCACTTCTCTCCGCCGCCTCTAAGATTCCGACCAACCCAAAAATCTCGAGCTTCCCTAGGGCGAGCCCCGTCTGTTCTTCGGCCGAGTGAACATTGCGCATCGTCATCTGGATACTCGTGTGTCGCGAGATTGCCGATAGCTTCGGCAAGTCCACGCCTGCCGCGAAGGCGCTAGTCGGGACTTCAATCCGAAGTGGCGCCTATTCGCTTCGTAGCACAGCCATCGAATCCACGCGCGCTAGTCGACGGATCGAGTCGAGGCGATTGGGTAGAGTACGGACACACAATGATGAGTCGGGTCGCAGTAGACGATCCCGCGTCGCACGAGGTGCTCCGGGCCAGTGTCGGGCAGGAGCACCTTGAAATCAGTGGCGCTTAGAAGTTTGCCTGCGTCTTTAAGATCGTCTGAACCGTTTACGAACTTCACGCCTTCCACTCTCGCGCCATTTGGCCCACTCTCAAATAGGACGATGAACTCGGCAGATCCCTTCGTAAGGTTCAGGCCAGGAACAGTGAAGGTGCGCAGCTGGCTCAGCTCGGCACCTCCATCAAACTTCAGAAGATTTGTCTCGGCCGATGAGCCAAGTTCGACAAGGCGGTTGCTGATGTCACTTTTGAGTTCGGGGTCGCGCGTGGTCGATAGAGCCAGGCGAAAAGTCCGGATAGCTTCTTTGTTCTTGTGCTCCTTCGCATAGACTTGGGCCAAGTGATCACCCATATCGAATCCCTGCGCCAGCACCCAAGCGGCATTGAGATATTTTTCGGCTTCGTCGAATTTCCCCATCCGGAAATAAACCCAGCCGAGGGTATCCCAGTCGGCGGCGAGGCTCGGGGTATGGACCAAGTCCTTGTTCTGCAAATCCAACAATGTCACCTTACCGGCAGATTCTTCCTCTTGTTGGACGGCCTTTTGCGCATACTCGAGTGCGAGGGGCAGCTCCTTGTTGGCATCGGCAAGTTCGTAGCCGATGTTGTTCAATAAAAGGGCGCTCGAATCGAGTTCCAACGCAGTTTTGTATGCCGACATTGCATTCGTTTCGTCGCCCGCTTTCAGGTAAGCCGTCCCCAATTGTGCGGACAATGTTGCGTTTTTCGGATTCAGCCGCACTGCTGACTGCAACGCAGCAGCCGCTTCGCCGTAACGTTTGGCGGAGACCAGAGCCGCGCCGAGATATGCAGGGGCATCTGGATCGTCGGGCGCGAGCTGCACGAGTTTCGTCCAAGTAGAAACGGCGCCATCAAAGTCCTGAGCGCGCGTGAGCGCGAATCCCAATCCCTTATAGGCGATCGGCTCTTTGGGATCATTTGCTATGGCGGACCGAATAGCAGCGAGCCCCTCGTCCTGTTTGCGCTCCGAGAAGTAGATTTGGCTCATCCACAGCCAGGCGCGAGTAAACTTTGGGTCGATATCGACGGCCCGCTTCAGCGAAGAGATCTCTCCCATCTCGTCATGCTTGTTGTAATCGTCGCGCGCGTCTTCGTAGGCTTTGGCGGCACCGGGATTCGCGCTGTACGGGAGAGCCCAAATCGCATCCTGGTACGACAGCGCCGTGACGTGTGTTTTGGCGCAGCTGATGTAAAGGTCGTAGTCATCTTCGATTGCTTTGGAAAACGTCTTGAAGGCGTCGAAATCCGCCACCGGCACCTCGTGCATTTTCACCAACAGCGTGCGCTCGACTTGCAGCGCTCCTTTGACGATGGAGTACGACGCGTGATACGCCGCAAAAGGCTCGTCCAAATCAACCGACGCTGGAAGCCGCGCCGCATAGCCTTCAGGTAGATTGATGCGCGACGTGTAGCGCAGCTCTTGTTTGGGCTCGCCGAGCAAAATCGGATGCGAGGGCTTATCGTCACCGGGCGAAATCATCACCGGCGGGAGCGCCACGGCGATGCGATGCTCCGACCACTGCGGAAAGTCCTTGCGCGTGTAGCCGTACGAAAAGGTGAGCGGTCGATCCATCTTTTCCGGTGGGCTGACGGTCACGTCGCTCACATCGCCGGCGAAACCACCCCCATAGGAAAACCGCTGCACCAGATCTTTCCACTGTGCCATGGAAATACTTCGGAACGCGGCGCGAAGCACCACCTCGGTGTCGCTGCCGTTGATGGTGTGAACGACCTTTCCCTTTAGAGTGCCATCATCGGTCAGCGTCGCGTCAATATCGAAGCTTTCAAGGGCCTGCGTTGGAGCGGCAGCGGGTGTCAACTCCAGCGTCGCGGGTTTACCGTCAGGCATCGGCAACGAATTCTTGCCGCGCAGCGCGCTGAGCAAATATCCATAGGGCGCCACTTCTGGCGTCGTATCCAGCCACACCAGTGCATTTCCTTGCGGCACCGCTGTAATCACATGATCGAACTGCGCGGGAGACGGGACTGCCGGATCGATCCGGTGACTGCTGTTAACAAGGACGGGATAGGCTTTGATGCCAGCGGCGGCGAGCAGCGAAGCCAGAAGCGTGTGCTTGTCCTTGCAGTCTCCGTATTGATTGGTGAGGACTTCACTGGCCGCATGAGGCTGGTAACGCCCGACTCCGAACGCCACCCCGACGTAATGGACCTGCGCGCTGACGAAACTATAGATGGCGCGGATTTTCGCCTCATCGTCTGCGGCTCCTTTCGTCAGTTCGGCGGACTTCGCCCGAATGGCGGCATCAGGCGCGACGCGATCTCGCTGCAAGGCTTCGTACCACGCGCCGACTTGCTCCCAGCTCTGAAACGTCGAAATCTGCACATCCGGCGGCGGCAACTTGCCAGTGGACGCGAAGTACGTTTGCTCTTCCTTCTGTTTTTTCTGCTCATCAGCCGACTTGCTGGTTAGCTGAGAGTATGTCCACGAAAAAATCTGTCGTTGGCCCACCTCAGCCTTGGTGGGTTGATAGTCTGTGCTGTCGTACTTTATGGCGCGGTCCTTAGGGACGCTGATTTCTACTTTCTCGTCCAGCATAATATTGTCGTGCTCAAAATTGAACGCGAACCAAAACTGGCCTGGGACGAGAGGCTTCGTGGTCTGCCAATGCGCTTGCATCTCGATTGAATCACCTACACCTAGGCCCTTCACTGCGACTTGTTTCTCACGCAGGTCGCTGTAGGAGGGCGCCTGCCGCGTGATGTCGGTCGGTATGTCCTGAATGCCCTCGAGGGGGGTGACGACAACCGTGCCGTCAGATTTGCGCACCCGAATGAAATCGATGGTGATGCTTTGTATCGCACTCTCGTATGGAAATCTGGCGATGCTGTAACGCTGGACACCTGCATCGGACTGGATCCTGATTTGATCGTACGTCTCTAATGTACTTGTTCCGTCGTTTTGAAACGCGATCTTCACGGATGCCGCTTCTTCCACGAAAGGTTCGTTCGAATAGTCGGGCTTGGTTGCGGCGGCAGCGGATTGCATCCCGGCGTCAAAATGCCCGCCAACTCCGCTCCGTTGCGCTTGAACTCCTCGCGCCAAGAAACCGAGCGCAATCGCCAACGCTAGGACGCAGACGATTGCCGCTTTGCGGGAAATGTGCGGGTGTGAGGAATGCACCATGCTGTTGCCCAGGAATGGCGTCCAGTCTTGCGAGTCAACACTCTCGACGCCGGAGCCTTTACGGAGCCCCTTTCGCAAAGTATCAAGGTCACGCCGCTTTGCGGCCCAAATCAATGAGTCGGTCACGATGCGTGATTATAACCCTAGATACTGGTGAGTTGCCTAACCGGAGAATCACCATACGATCCCCGGAGCGCCCAGCGCAGACATCCAGCTGGAAGCCTCGCTCCCTCAAAAAACAGTTGCAATTTATATAACAAGTTATATAGTGGCCTGCGTGAGCCTCGAATACATTCTGCTGGGTCTGCTCCGCGAACCCGCCAGCGGATTCGACTTGAAATCCATTCTCGACAACGGCATCGGACATTTCTGGGCCGCGGAACTCAGCCAGGTTTATCCGACCCTGAAACGGCTGGAGAAGCAGAAACTTTTGAAATCTCGCCTCGCTGCCTCGAAGCGCGGCCCCAAACGCATCGTCTACGAAATCACCGCAACTGGGCGCAAAAAGCTCGCCTCTTGGCTGCAGCAGGATCCGCAATTTGAAGACATGCGGCATACTTTCCTCGCGCAAATCTACCTCATGGATGAGCTTTCGGATCTGCCGCACACTCTGAGATTTCTCGAACAGCTCCACGCTCGATGGGCGGCGCACCTCGAACTACTGAAGAACAAGGAAAAGGAGTGGTACGCTCACAAACCCGGATTTCCTGACGAACTCTCCCTGGCTTATTTCCACCATCATTTGACACTGCGTATGGGAGTGCACGCGCATCAGGCCTGGCTCCGATGGTGCGAAGAGTCCATGCGCAGAGTCCGCGCCCGAATCCGAATGGAGAATCACCATGGCAAACCTGTTTCAGTGGCTTCGATGGACGCACGTTTCCGCCGGCGGCTTCGCGCTGATGCTGTTTTGGATTCCCGCAATCGCTCCCAAAGGCGCTAAGACGCACGTCCGCGCCGGATGGTTCTATGTCGCGTGCATGTCCGTAGTTGTCGTGACTGCGATCGCTATGAGCGGGCTGGCATTTGCGATTCCTCTTGCGGTTCGGAAGATTCAACAACCGTTTTCGCCGGCAGAACTCGCGGATTTTCTGCGGGCGCAACGCATCTCCGCAACCTTTCTGGCCTACCTGGCTGGTCTCACACTGGCGGCAGGCTGGCAGGGTATTTGGGCCGTGGAAACGAAGCGCGAGCCCAAAGCGATGCGCACTCCCTTCGCTTTGGCGCTAAACGCGGTGGTATTTCTGGCAGGCTGCACCGTGTTCGTCCTCGGAATTAAATATCACAGCGGGCCGCTCATCGCGCTGAGTCCGATTGGCCCCTTCATCACAGCTCGTAATTTGCGTTACTTGTTGTTCGGCTCGCAATCGCGGATGCATTGGTGGTATCAGCACCTTAGTTCAATGATCGCGACCGCCATCGCAGGTTACACGGCCTTCCTGGTGTTTGGCGCGGCACGTTTGATCCCCTCAGTCACGCGAAGCCAGGCGTATACGATTTTCTGGATACTGCCAGCCCTAATCGGCGTGCCGGTCATCTACCGGACCGTGGCCTACTATCAGCGCAAATTCCACGAAACCGGCCGCGCTTCTGGAGTTAGCGCTCCACGCGTGCAGCTGGGTTCCTAAAGCAGCGAAGAACCCCAGACCTGAATGCTCAATCGCATTTTCACTTCGAAGAATCCGGATTGTCCCTCTCCACGACAGCCGCGGCCAGTGTTGTTCGGAGCGCCGCATCAATTACCGGAGTGCGACTCCCAGCAGTTTCTCTCCGCTCAGCCGCTTAAACGCAGCAATCGCATCTCGATGTTGCGCTTCGGCATGCGTCAGCAGTTTCTTGAATTCCGTCTTTTTGCGGAGTGGATCGAGCCACGGGTCCCGAGCCATCGCGGGATAACAGTGGTATCCACCATTGACGACACGCTCAAGAATCTGTAGCGCAGGTTCTATCTGCCCCAGATGAGAAAGATGACGCGAGAGATAGAACAGTCCCTCCGGATCCTGAAAATCCGACGCGATGATTCGATTGACGGCCGCGATGCTTTCACCGGAATCGTTTTCAATCAGCGCTCGCACCGCAATAATAAAATCCCTGATTCGAGTTTTTGTTTTTTGCTCAAGTTCGCGTAACGCAGGCAGCGTTTCCTTTTCACGATGCGCAGCCATAAATGCAATCGGCACAATGTAAGGAAATTCTTCCAGCTTGACGCTGCTAAGCCGCGCATGATCCGCCTGCAAAAACCACGTATGCGCCACGCTGGTGCGAATCTTGGGATCGAGCTCCACCGCGCGCTTATGAGCGGCGACGGAAGCATCCAGCAAACCGCAATACCTGCATGTGCTCACTAGCCCCACGAAAAGTTCGGGATCGGGCGTGTGCGCGCGCTCGATCAACCGCTCCATCGCATTGCGCGCGCGCCCCAGATCCACCTCAAGTTGTGCATAGAGCTTGTGCGCCAGCGGCAATTCCGGATTCAGTTCTAGCGCGCGTTTCAGCGCTGCTTCCGCCTTCTGCAAACCGTCCGAAGTCCCCGCCGGAAGATATTTCGACATCACATGGTGAATCCGGCCGAGCCGCGCCCATGCAGGCGCATATCCGGGATCCTCTTCCACCGACCGCTGGTAAAGATCGCGCGCAATCGCCCACTGCTTTGAGTCGTAACTCAGTTGGTTGCCGCGCAAATAAAACTCGTAAGCCTTCGCGCTCGAAGGCACGTCGCGATGGAGCGTGTGCTTTTCGCCCGTCGTCAGCGGCAACGCAAGCGACGCAACAATCCGCTCCGTCAATTCGTCCTGCACACGGAACAAATTCCCCACCGGTGTCTGTGCTGTATGCGACGCCAGCAGCGTTCCGGCGGACGCGTCTGCAAGCTGCGTCGTGACGCGCACTTCGTCGCCTGCTCGAAGCACAGTCCCCGTAACAATCACATCCACATCCGCGCCGGCGGCCACCGTCTTTGGATCGGCATCCGCGCCAAACCGCGCCGCAGCTATGCTCGAACGCACCACAAGATGCTTGAGGCCCGAAAGAGAAGTCGTCAGAGCGTCCGGCAGGCTGAAAGCTAAAAACTCCGTTTCAGAGTCCGGCCGCAGCATCCGAAAAGGCAGCACAATCAATCGCGTCAGCTGCGGAGTGTCTCCGGACGCGCCCGAAGATACCGGCATCACGAACCGGTAGCCCTTTCGCGGCAGGGTCTCGATAAACCTCGGCGCATCGGCCGTATCCCCAAGCGCCTCACGGATTTGCCGGATGCAGAAGTTCAGCCCCTGTTCGAAATCAACGAAAGTATCCCCGCACCACACCTTTTCCCGAATCTGCGTCCGGGTCACGACTTCCCCGCCCCTCCGCGCCAGTATCTCCAGCACTTTCAGCGGCTGGGGAGCGAGCTTCACCAGGTCGCCTTGGTGGCGCAACTCTCCAACACCGGTATGAAGTTCAAACGGACCGAAGCGTAGTATCGCAGCTTCACTCATACAAAACTCATAGAGAACTCAGGCTCCATCTATGGATGCCTGTGACGGACATCACTATAACTCTACCTGTCAAGGCCACAAGCGTGGCTCAAATTACAAACGGAGGAAATCATGAGTCTGCGAATTAACGATACGGCACCGGATTTCACGGCTGAAACAACACAGGGCCACATCAAGTTCCACGAATGGCTTGGCAATTCCTGGGGCGTGCTCTTCTCTCACCCCAAGGATTTCACGCCCGTTTGCACCACCGAGCTCGGCTACATGGCGCGCCTCAAGCCCGAATTCGACAAGCGCAACACGAAAATTATCGGCCTCAGCGTCGACCCAGTCGCGAAGCACTCTCAGTGGTCCGACGACATCGAAAAGACCCAGGGCTTCGCTCCCAATTATCCGATGGTCGGCGATACCGATCTCTCGATCTCAAAAGCGTGGGGAATGCTTCCAGCTACGATCGAAGGATCGTGCGATGGCCGCACCGCCGCCGACAATCAAACCGTTCGCAACGTGTTCGTCGTCGGCCCCGACAAGAAAATCAAGCTGATGATCGTCTACCCGATGAGTACCGGCCGCAATTTCGATGAAGTACTTCGCGTCATCGATTCGCTCCAGCTCACCGCGAAGTACAAAGTTTCCACTCCCGTGAACTGGGAGCCCGGCGAAGACGTGATCATCTCCGGCTCCGTTTCAGACGAAGAAGCAAAGAAAAGTTATCCAAACGGCTGGCGCGCGCCGCGTCCATATCTCCGCTTCGTGCCGCAGCCAAAAGAAACCAGCGCCGTCGGCGCGGATTGATCGAAGCGTTTCGATCTGCCGTGCCTGACGTTCTTCTCGAATCAAGATCGAGGCGAGGCGGTCAGGCACGGCGGCAATAAATTTCTCGCGCAGGCAAGTCGACCTGGCAATTAGAAGTGGACTCAAAATCTCTTAAAACTCACAGGAGGGTTCCATGAGACTCAAGATCGGATCACAAGCACCGAATTTTACTGTTCAAGCATTAGGCGGAAAGCAAATCGAACTCGCGGCCCTCCGCGGCCGTCCGGTTCTGCTCAAGTTCTATCGCTTCGCCACCTGCCCTGTTTGCAATCTGCACATGCATCGCTTCATCAAGGATTACGACAAAGTGCAGGCGCTCGGAATCACCACCGTCGTGCTCTATCACTCCCCCGCCGAAAAGCTGCAAGCCGCAAATATCGATTTGCCGCCCTTCGCGCTCGTTCCCGATCCAGAGAAGCGCATCTTCAAAATGTACGGAGTCGAGCGCGGCTGGGCCGGTATGTTCTCGATCGCCGTGATGCGCGAATACATCCGCGCTCTTCGCGCAGGCTTCCCGGCTGGCATGCTGACGAGCGATGGCGGAGTCACTGGCAATCCAGCCGACTTCCTCATCAACCGCGAGGGCCGCATCGTATACGCGCAGTACGGCAAGCATTACGCCGATTCGCTCGAGGCCTCGGACATCGCAGAAATCTGCCCGAAGATTCTCGCAGCCCTCACGAAGCAAAACGCAGAGGAAACTCGCGCCGCCGAACTCAGCGCTGAAAACGCGCTCAACTTCATCTGAGCTTTCGGCATTCGCATTCTTCGCTGTTTCCAGAAAGGGGCGCGGAATCCGATTCCGCGCCCCATCCATCGTTGTCTCCAAACGGTTGCCACTACAAATCGCTCAGTGATAAAGTCGCGGCCTCCGAAGCGGGAGGCAGCATGGGGAGGAAACCGCGAGGCGATTGTTCCCTCGAAAAAACCGCCAGATCACGCCTCATTCGGTTGTCCCGACTTCAAGGGATTCAACGAACTCGCTTTCCGTCGCGGTCATAGTCACGAGAACTTATAAGGCGACACGAGATCAAAGGAGCGTTTATGAGACGCATCACTTTTTTCCTAATTGCATTTGCAGCGTTGGCTAGTCTTATCGCCTGCATGGTCCCCGCATTCGGACAAGCGGATGCGAATTCCGCACCAGTCTTCGTAACCAAAATCCCGGCGGGATATCGTGACTGGAGACTCGTCTCGATCGCCCACGAAGAAGGCAACCTCCACAGCATCGGCGCGCTTTTGGGCAATGATGTGGCGATCAAAGCGTTTCGCGAAGGGAAACTCCCCTTCCCCGACGGCACAATGCTCGCCGCCTTGCACTACGCCCACGTGCCGTCGGATGAGAACAACAAGATCTTCGGGCAGGAGCAATCGTTCGTTCCCGGATCTCCTACAAACATTCAGTTCATGGTAAAGGATTCGAAAAAATATGCCGCGACGGGCGGCTGGGGATTCGGGCACTTCGGCGCTGACGGCAAACCCGGCGCGGAAGCGCTGCTCAAGACTTGCTCTCCATGCCATGCCAGGGCCACTCGCGATGGTGTCTTCTCGCGTTACGCGCCTTGATCATCGTTTGCTCGGGGTGCGAGAGAAATTAAGTTCAAATTTTCGCGCCCCGAATAATTCTTCTGTTGAGCGGTTTGGGGAAACTCAACCTCAATGCACGCGCTGTAGCGCCAGCGAATTTCCGAAAACGCTCACGTTCAGAACATCACCCGTTAAAGTGTAGTGCCACGTCGCCGACATTTCCGATCCCCTCGATTGCGATTTTGTATCCGGTCCTTTCCAATGCAACGTGATGTCGTCTTTGTCTACCGTGTAGATGCAAGGACCACCAATATCTCGTCCGTGCAGACGATATCGAGCAGAACAAATTCCTCCCGGCTGAAACTCCACCACATAACCCCCGTCGGAGCTTCGCCACTTTCCGGTGATCCCGCTTTGTGGAGTCACACGGCATCCGAAAAGAAGCGTCGCCACTACACCTACCATCGTTACTGCGTAACTAGAAACGATTCGAGTGGTCATTCGTCGCGCTCCTAGTTCGATCCGTGAGTTAGTGCCGCGCGGAAAAACTCTTTTTCAATATTGAGATCCAACGAATCCTCGAATTAGTTCCGCGATCACATGCGCAGCGGTATCGAGCGCGAAGTGGCAGCCGTGGACGATATGTATTTCGGCCTTTGGCACATCGCGACGATAGGATTCCGGCTCCGAAGGGTCAAACGAGGATTCGTACTTACCCCAGATCACCAAAAGGCGCGGCTGTTTCTCGCGCATCCAAGCCTGCCACTTCGGGTAGTTCTCGACGTTCGTGCGATAGTCGTAGAACAGATCGCTTTGAATTTCGGCTTGGCCCGGTTGGTTGAGAAAATAATACTCATCGGTCCATAGATCCGGGTCATGGCGTTCGATATCTGGATCGTCGCCCACATGACGCGCGCGGGCAGCCGCAAGTGACAACAGGTTTGCACGCAAAGCGCTTTCGTTGGCCGCGCGATCGGCCCAAAAGGCCCTTCGCGTTTTCCAATTCGCGCCCAGACCTTCGTTGTGCGCTACAGCATCCTGAACAATAAGAGCCTCGATCCTTTCCGGATGCGCTAACGCCATCCGAAAACCCACGGGGCCGCCATAATCCTGCATGTAAAGCGTGTAGCGCGAGAGACCAATCGCTTCGGTGAATCGGTTCATGATCTCGGCGTAATGATCAAACGTGTACGCGAATTTTTTCGGATCGGGCCAGTCGCTGTGCCCGAAGCCCGGATAATCCGGCGCAACCAGGTGATATCTATCCGAAAGCCGCGCGAATAGCGGCTCAAACATCCGAGACGAACTTGGAAGTCCGTGCAACAGTAAAAGCGCCGGCGCGTCTTTCGGACCAGCCTCTCTGTAAAAAATCGAGAGACCATCGATCTGCATCGTGCGAAAAAAAGTAGGATATTTCATGGAGTATTCCTTTGCGTGCCGAGCCCCCGCACCCGCCACTTCATCCTATCGGTCCTTGTGCGGCGGACCAACATAAGGAAACAAATCCAGCGGATCCTTTTGGTGCCCCACATTGTCTGTCGCCACCTTTCCATTTGTGAGAATGGAGATAAAAATTTGCACAACGTCATCCGCAATTTTCCGGCCATTATCACGGTAAGACGCCGCAATTTTCCGGCATCGAACAGTTGTCTGATGCTGTTCGGGCGTGCTCCAGGTACATCCACATGAAAACACGTTGCCGCCCGCGGGGAGTCACACTGCGAAGCCCGTAGCCCATTGGAAACTTCGCCGCAAAGTCCTCTTTGGCTCCACGCATCATTCGTATAAGCTCGAACTCCCTTCGAATAAATCGGCATGCGGCTACAGGCTGCCTCTCAGCCATCGGACCGCCTCCGAAGTAGAACCTTCCTCTCCAACTAGGTGTGCGATGAAGACGAAGTCACGTTTCGGCCGCAAGCTCCAATTTGCGTTCGGGTCCGCAGTTCTGGCCCTGTGCGCGGTTGGTGCGCTTTCCTATCGCACACTGGTCGAGTCCACCGAAAGCGACGTGTGGGTGCGCCACACGCACGACGTCCTTGAGAAACTTCAGGACTCGCTCGCAGCAATGCAAACAGTGGAGTCGAATGCCCGCGGATATCTCCTAACGAACGACGAATCCTTTCTTATCGAATACCGCAGCGGAATCGCAGACGAGGAAAAAGATCAGTCAATCATTCGCGCTTTGACCGCCGATAACGACGCGCAGCAGCGCAGGCTCGATACCCTCTCCACTCTTAGCAACAATAAATTCCAGCTCGCAGAAAAAGTTCTCGCGCTGCGCCGTTCGGAAGGCTTGGAAGCCGCCACCGCCGCAATCCAGGAGGGTTCCGGCAAGCGAATCATGGACGATTTTCAAACCGTACTCGATCAAATGCGCAGCGAAGAGATGCGATTGCTGATCATCCGCGAGAGCGACGCAAAGCACAGATTGGCCGAAACCAAAACCATCCTGCTGTTGGGAACCATTCTCGGCTTGCTAATCACATCTGTTGCGGGATGGAGCGTCAATCGCGACAATTCGGCCCGCGTCACCGCAGAAGACGCTCTTCACGAGGGCGAAGATCGCTTCCGCACTCTCGCCAACAACATTCCCCAACTCGCTTGGATGGCCGATGAAACCGGTTACATCTTCTGGTACAACGATCGATGGTTCGACTACACCGGCACCACTCTCGCCGAGATGGCAGGCTGGGGATGGCAAAAAGTCCACGATCCAAACCACGTAAAACGAGTCGTTGAAAAAATCACCCGATGTTTTCAGACCGGTGAAGTCTGGGACGACACTTTTCCCCTTCGCGGCCGTGATGGTAAATATCGCCTCTTCCTTTCGCGTGCTGTCCCCATCCGCGATTCGAATGGAAAAATTCTGCGCTGGTTCGGAACGAACACCGACGTCAGCGAGAGCACTGATTCTGGCGCCAAATATCGGGGCCTCCTGGAAGCCGCACCAGATGCAATGGTGGTCGTAAATCAGAGCGGCGAAATTGTTCTGCTCAACGTCCAAGCGGAAAAGCAATTCGGCTACAGCCGCGACGAACTCCTGGGCCAAAAAGTCACCAACATCATCCCCGAAGGTTTTGCCGAACGCATAATCGCCGACGGCACTCGCAGCGCCGCCGACGCTCTCGCTCAACAAATCGGAACGGGAATCGAACTCATCGCCCGCCGAAAGAATAAAACCGAATTCCCAATTGAAATCATGCTGAGTCCGCTCGAAAGCGCCGAAGGCATCCTGGTCACCGCCGCCATTCGCGATATCAGCGTGCGCAAAGCCGCCGATAAACATCTCGCGCAAATGGAAGGCCGCTATCGTGGACTGCTCGAAGCCGCGCCAGATGCGATGGTTGTCGTGAACCAGAGCGGCAGGATTGTCCTCCTGAACGTCCAGGCAGAAAAACAATTCGGCTACAGCCGCGATGAACTCGTCGGCCAACGAGTTACAAACATCATTCCCGAAGGTTTTGCCGAACGAATCATTGCAGACGGAACTCGCAGCGCCGCCGACGCTCTCGCCCAACAAATCGGAACGGGAATTGAACTCATCGCACGCCGCAAAAACAAAACAGAATTCCCAATTGAAATCATGTTGAGCCCGCTCGAAAGCGCGGAAGGAATCCTGGTCACTGCAGCCATCCGCGACATCAGCGTTCGCAGAGCCGCCGATAAACATCTCGCGCAAATGGAAGGCCGCTATCGTGGACTGCTCGAAGCCGCGCCAGATGCCATGGTAGTCGTGAACAAGCGCGGAGAGATCGTCTTGCTCAACGTGCAGGCCGAAAAGCAATTCGGTTACAGCCGCGATGAACTCCTCGGCCAAAAAGTAACCAACATCATCCCCGAAGGCTTCGCCGAAAGAATCATCGCAGACGGCACCCGCAGCGCCGCCGACGCTTTAGCTCAACAAATTGGAACGGGAATCGAACTCATTGCTCTGCGCAAAAACAAAACAGAATTCCCGATCGAAATCATGTTGAGCCCGCTCGAAAGCGCGGAAGGAATCCTGGTCACCGCAGCCATCCGCGATATCAGCGTCCGCAAGGCCGCCGATAAACATCTCGCGCAGATGGAAGGCCGCTACCGCGGACTTCTTGAAGCCGCGCCAGACGCGATGGTCGTTGTGAATCAAGGCGGCGAAATTGTCCTGCTCAATGTCCAAGCAGAAAAACAATTCGGCTACAGCCGCGATGAACTCCTCGGCCAAAAAGTCACCAACATCATTCCCGAAGGGTTCGCCGAACGATTGATCGCAGACGCTCTTCGGTCTGTGGAAGAAGCCCTCGCGCAACAAATCGGCACGGGTATCGAGCTTACCGGCCTGCGCAAGGACAAAACTGATTTCCCGATTGAGCTAATGCTCAGCCCTCTGGAAAGTACCGAAGGCATCCTGGTTACTGCGGCAGTCCGCGATATCACCTCCCGCAAAAAAGCCGAAGCAAATCTCCTGAATAAAGTGGAGGAACTCAACCGGTCGAATGAAGAACTTGGCCAGTTCGCTTACATCGCCTCGCACGATTTACAGGAGCCGCTGCGCATGGTGGCAAGTTACACGCAGCTTCTCTCCAGACGATACAAAGGAAAGCTGGACTCGAATGCGGATGAGTTCATTGCCTTCGCAGTGGACGGAGCCAGCCGGATGCAGCGATTGATCCAGGATCTGCTCGCTTTCTCGCGCGTCGGAACAAAAGGGCGCGAGTTAGTCGAAATCTCCACCGAAGATGCATTGCAACAAGCGCTCATCAATCTACGCGGCGCCATCGCAGACAGCGGCGCGGAGGTGACCCACGATCCGCTGCCCAACGCTCTCGCTGACGAGATGCAGCTCGTCCAGCTATTTCAAAATCTCGTCGGCAACGCCATCAAGTACCAGAGCCCCGGAATCCCAAAGGTACATATCTCTGCCGTGAGGAACGGCGGGAAAAAATGGATGTTCTCCGTGAAAGACAACGGATTGGGAATCGACTCCCAATATTTCGAAAAGATTTTTGGAATGTTTCAGCGGCTCCACAAACGAGAGGAATTCGCCGGCACAGGAATTGGATTGGCGATCTGCAAGAAAATTGTAGAGCGCCACGGCGGAAGCATCTCGGTCGAGTCGCAACCCGGACAGGGCTCCACATTTCGCTTTGCCCTGGCAGATAGCGAGATGAAATGAAGAAAGTCATCGGAGAAGACGGCATGCCCATAGAAGTCCTTTTGGTTGAAGACAGTCCCGGCGACGTCCGCCTGACGCAGGAAGCTTTCCGCGATGCCAATGTCACGATCCGTTTGCACGTCGCGGCGGATGGCGTTGAAGCGATGGCGTTTCTGAAGCACGAAGGCATCCACGCAAAGTCACCCCGGCCGGATCTGATCTTGCTGGACCTCAACCTCCCCAAGATGGATGGCCGCGAAGTCTTGGCCCACATCAAAGAGGACGCCAATCTCAAAACAATTCCCACCGTTATCCTCACCACTTCCGAAGCGGAAGCCGACATTTTGAAAAGCTACCAACTGCAAGCGAACTGCTATCTCACCAAGCCGGTGCAGTTGGACGCCTTTGAAGGCCTCGTCAAAAGCATCAACGATTTTTGGCTCACCAAAGTCAAATTACCCCAACAGAGGAAGGGTGGATGAACTCAAAATCGATCAAAAGAATCCTCTTGGTCGAAGACAATCCTGGAGACGCCCATTTACTCCGTGAGATGCTCAACGAAGAGGGCGCCTATCGCACCGAGTTGACACTGGTGGGTCGCATGCAAGACGCCGAGTCCCACCTCACGAATCACGAGATTGACATCATTCTGCTCGATCTAGGCTTGCCCGATGCCGAAGGGCTTGAAGCGCTTAGGCGGATCCGCGCGGTGGCACCGCGCGTCTCGGTCGTAGTGTTAACCGGCCGGGACGAGGAATCGCTCTGCCGCCTCTCCGCGAAGCGTGCAAGCAAGCACGCAAGTGGCTGGATGCGGGTCTGCCGCTGAAAACAATCGCCGTAAATATTTCCTCGATGGAATTCCGCGACGAAAAATTTCTCGCCAGCGTTTTTGCAACGCTTACCGAAACCGGACTAGATCCCAAGGCTCTCGAGCTTGAACTGACAGAAAGCGTTTTGATGAAGCGCGCAGAATCCGCCGCGTCTGTGCTGAAAACACTTCGCGCAAGCGGCGTGCACATTGCGGTAGACGATTTCGGCACCGGCTACTCCAGCTTGAGCTATCTCCGAAAATTTCCGATCGACGCGCTGAAGATCGATCAGTCGTTCGTCCGCCAAATCACTTCAGCGCCCGACGACACCACCATCGTCACAGCTGTCATCAGCATGGGCCGCAGCCTGAATCTTCGCGTGGTTGCCGAAGGAGTGGAAACCGCAGAAGAGCTTGCCTTTCTTCAGGCGCACCTTTGCGACGAAGCGCAGGGATATTATTTCAGCAAGCCCGTACTTCCCGAACAGTTCGCGAAATTACTCAAGACCGGAACGGCAGAACGAGTGCTGGTGCTTCACCGATGAATATGCGTCGTGCGATCGAGGTAACGAAGACGCCGACGGGTGAAAATGTCTCGTTTGGGCCAGATGATCATGCCCTCGCATTTGTTCGCCACCGAGAGGTCGAATAATGGAAACCCTCAACAAAACCAAGTTTGGTAAAGGTTCCACCGCCTCTGGCAGTACTGGCGGAAAACGGAGTTGTCCGCGCTACCCTTTCTCTCCCGAGGTGGAAGTAATCGAGGTTCAATCGGACACCCACCTGCGTGCCCGTCTCGCAGACATCGGCAGAAACGGTTGTTACGCCGACACCATCAATCCGTTCCCGAAAGATTCCGACGTCACACTCACGATCACCAGAGACAAACTGTCATTCAAAACCCACGCAAAAGTAATTTTTTCAAACCTGGGAATGGGAATGGGTCTGCTCTTCACTACGGCCGAGCCTGACCAGCTTCAGGTGCTCGGAAAATGGCTCAGCGAATTGAGCGGCGAAGCGCTGATCGAGCGATTCGCTCCAATCGTTCCGCCCCAACCTGAGGTTGCGAAAAGCGCCGACCTGGAATTGCGCGCGATCGTTACTGAGCTGATCTCGCTGCTCAATGGCAAAAACGTCCTGAGCGATTCGCAGGCGATGGCGTTGCTGCGAAAGCTTTCCAAGTAACGCACGCCCGCGGCTTTACTGCACCGGATTCCCATCGGCGTCGATCTTGTGTACTTCGCCGATTTTCAATTCACGGATTCCCGCTTCCACTTTGCTCATGTCGCCCACTACGAGCCACACCAAATGGCCGGGCTGAATATATTTTTTGGCGATCTCATTCATTTTTTCTGGAGTGATCGCCAAAACTTTTTCCGTGTAGGTGTTGTAGTAATCCTCGGGCAGGTTGTACTCCAGGATCGTGCTGTAACCGGTTGAGACCTGATCGACGGTTTCAAACCTGCCCGGCAGCGAAAGAGTGGAGTCCGATTGCTGGAGCTTCAATTCCGCTTCCGAAATCGGTTTGCTACCCACGATATTCTTGAACTCCTCCACCAGTTGCTCCATGGATTCCTTCGTCTTGTCTGTCTGCACAGGCGAGGCGCTCATGAAAAGCCGCTGCCCTCGCGCCGCCCTCAAGGCAGACGACACTCCGTAGGACCAGTGTTTGTCTTCGCGCAAATTCATGTTTATGCGCGACGCGAAGCCTCCGCCAAAAACGCCGTTCACCAATCCGAGAGCCAGTGCATCCGAATCGCTTTGCGGCGGCGCCAGTTGCGCGGATACGATGTAACTTTGCGCCGATCCCGGACGATCGATCAGATACACCACATCTTTTTCCGGCTGGGCAGCCTGCGGAATGGTTACTTTCGCGACGTCTCCCGATTTCCACGAAGCGAAAAGCTGCGTCAGCTTCGGTGTAATTTCCGCGAGAGTGGTGTCGCCCACGATCAACAGCGTCGCATTATTCGGCTTGAACCATGCGTCGTGAAATTTCACCAGGTCTTCGCGCGTCATTTTCCCCACGCTCTCGGCCGTGCCCGTGATGGGCGACGCGTAGGGATTTCCTTTTCCGTAAAGCAGTTCAGGGATTACGCGCGACGCGGTCGCTGCGGGCGTAACCTTCTCGCGAGCGATTGCGGCAAGCCGGTCTTTTTGCACGCGCGAAAATTCCTTCTCCGAAAACGCGGGATGCAAAATCAGATCGGCGTAAATATCCAGAGCGCGATCCATATTCCCTTTCAGCGCATCGAGATCCGCGAACGCTATGTCGCGATCCACTCCCGCGCTGAAATCGGCGCTCAGCGATTCCAGATCCTCCGCGATCTTCAAAGAATCGCGAGTGGCCGTTCCCTCTTCCAGCATTCGTTGTTCCAGGCTTGCCGTGCCCGGCGCATCCGCGGGGTCCGCCGCTGTGCCGCCGCCCACCATGAGATTGAAGTGCACCACGGGCGCCGTGTGGCGTTCCGCGAGAACAATTTTCAATCCATTCGGAAGCGTGGACTTTTGCAATTCTGGCAGCTTGAGAGACATCGCCGAACCGAGCGCGGGTTCTTTTGAACGATCGATGGCCGCCGCAGTTTTCATTGCAGGATACGGCTGCACTTCCAACACGTAGTCGCCGTCGCTCAGCCAGTCGTTCGCGGCTTTCCTCACGGTGGCCACGGTCGCCGATCTCACTCGTTCAAGATATGTTTTGTAGCAAGCGGGATCGCCCGTAAATGTCTGGCATCGTGCGATTAGGTCGCTCTTTCCGCCGAATCCGCCGATGCGTTCCATACCACGCGAGTAGTCGCCGAAAATCTGCGTTTTCGTCAAATCCAATTCGGCTTGTGTGGGACCACTCTTCAGGAAATTCTGCAACTCTTCGTTTGCCGCGGCTTCCACTTTTTTCAGATCGGCGCCGGGTTTTGCGGTGAGCACGATTTCAAATTGCCCGGCAATTTCCGAGTTGTTATCGCCCGCCGTCGCGCTGGTTGCTGTCTGATCCTTGTAAACCAGCCGCTTGTATAGCCGCGAGGTCTTGCCACTTCCCAGAATTCGCCCGGCAAGGTCGAGCTGTGATTCTTCGGGAGAGAAGGCCTGCGGCACATTCCACACTCGATACAGCCGCGCCTGCGGAACGCGATCCTGCACAATTCCCCGGTGCGTCCCGGTTCGTTTCGCGATCCACGCCTCCTGCTTTGCAATCGGCGGGCCCGGAGGAATTTCGCCATAATATTTTTCCACTTTTTCGCGCGCCACATCGGGAGTGATATCACCCGCAATCACCAGCGTTACGTTGTTCGGACCATAGTAAGTTTTGAACCATTCCTGCACGTCGCTCATTGACGCGGCGTCCAGATCCTTCATCGATCCGATCACCGTCCACGAATATGGATGGCCCACCGGATAGGTATTTTCGGCGATCAGCTGCTGAGCCGCGCTGTACGGCTGGTTATCTCCCAGCCGCTTTTCGTTTTGCACCACGCCGCGCTGCAGGTCGAGCTTTTTCTGATCGAGCACGGGCAGCAAGTGGCCCATGCGATCGCTTTCCGCAAATAATGCAAAATCAAGCATCGACGTGGGAACATTCTCAAAATAATTCGTGCGGTCCTGGTTGGTGGTGCCGTTGAGATCGGTGGCTCCGATGCGGATCATCTCGTTCAGATATGTGTGATTAAAATTTTCGCTGCCGCTGAACATCAAGTGCTCAAACAAGTGAGCAAAGCCCGTTTTACCTGGCTTTTCGTTTTTCGATGCCACGTGATACCACGTGTCGACCGCCACCACGGGCGTCTTGTGATCTTCGTGGACGAGAACTGTCAGTCCGTTCGCAAGCACAAATTTCGTGTAGGGAATGTCCGGGATCGTGAGCTTCATGTTCGCAGGCGCCATTTCGGGTGCCTTTGCTTTTGCGGCAGGCGCAGATTGCGCATGTGCCAAACTAAAACTAACAATCGCTGCGATTACGATGGCGAGGGAACTCGCGAGAACGCTAAATGGCTTGCTCTTCAAAGTTTTTCTCCAATTGAATTCTTGAATTTACGATGAGTTGCGGAATAGGCTTCCGCCGTCAAAACCCTAACTTCTGCGTGCTCCCCACCAGGAATCTATATCACTTGGCGTCCTCGGCTCCAGTTTCTTTGCGAGTGGCTCAGGCTTCCTCGACGGAGCCTCTGCGGCTCTGGCTTCTCCGCGAAGCTTCTTGAATAAATCCACGATTTCGCGGCCATACATTTCCGTTTTCTTTTCGCCAAATCCCAGAACACCGCGAATATCCGCGAGCGATTTCGGCCGCTTTCTGCACAAATCTTCCAGCGATGTATCGTGCATCACGATAAAGGCTGCGATGCCCAGTTCGTTCGCTTTGGTTCGCCGCCAATCGCGAAGATGTTCGTACAACACTTCATCGATATCCTCAGTCGCGCGCCGCGAAACTTTTTTTGCTCCGCGTTCGCGCCGCTTCTCTCGCCGGCCGGGCTCGAATTCCACAACATCCGCATTCGCGTAAACACGTTCGCGCCGGGAAGGCTTCGACGTTGTTCGCGGGATGAGCGCTTCTACTCTGTACCCGCACACATCGCATGCCGAACACGTTTTCCATTTCGGATTTTCACCGAAGTGCTCGCAAATTTGCAGATGCCTGCAACTTGTGGATTCCACGAACGCGCGAATCGTGTGATAGCGTTCCCACGCGCGATCGATTTCTCCCTGATCTTTTAGCTGACCGATAAAATGTGCGAGCAAGCCCGCGTCTTTTTTCTGCCACAGCAAAATGCAATCCGCGGGCAATCCATCGCGGCCCGCGCGGCCCGCCTCCTGGTAATACTGTTCAATTGATTTCGGCAGCGAGAGATGAATCACCGCTCGCACCGCCGCTTTATTAATTCCCAATCCGAACGCGATCGTTCCCACGAGCACGCGGACTTCGTCGGCCATCCACTTTTCCTGATTGCGCCGCCGCGTTTCGCTATCCATTTTTCCGTGATAGCCGATCGCCGGAATTCCCTGCGCTTTCAGAAATTCCACGGTGTCTTCCACTTTTGCGATCGTCGGCGAATACACAATCACGTTCGCGCCCTTGTATCCGCGCAGCGCCGCGATCAGTGCGTCTCCCTGCGTGTGTGAATCGCATTGCCGCACCACGTAACGCAAATTGGGCCGGTGAAAACTCGCGATGTATTTGTGCGGATCGCGCAACTTTAGTTGATCGATGATGTCGTGCCGCACCCGCTGCGTTGCGCTGGCGGTAAACGCCGCGATCGGACGATCCGGAAAATTCTTTCGCAATTTGCTGAGCTGCCGGTAGTCCGGTCGGAATTCGTGTCCCCACTCAGAAATGCAATGCGCTTCATCGATTGCGAAAAGCGAAATCGGCACGCTCTGTAGCCATGAAATTGTTGTTTCCATCGCGAGCCGCTCCGGCGAAAGATACAACAGCCGGAATTTTCCGGCGGACGCCTCTCGCATGATTTCGCGTTGTTCATCCGCAGCCACCGTGCTATTCAGCACCGCTGCGGAAATTCCCATCTGATCGAGCTGTGCAGCTTGATCCTGCATCAGCGCGATCAGCGGCGACACCACGATCACAGTTTTTTCGGGAAGCATTGCCGCCGGCAGCTGATAGCACAGCGATTTTCCGCCG
Source organism: uncultured Acidobacteriota bacterium (assembly GCA_963721845.1). GTDB lineage: Bacteria > Acidobacteriota > Terriglobia > Acidiferrales > UBA7541 > DASTCZ01. Next base: position 73,062 of record CAVRKW010000003.1, read on the forward strand.
CCAGTTGGCATCACCACGCATGCATCGCGTCCGGAAAGCAAACTGCGCACAATCTTTTCCTGCAAGGGGCGAAAAGATTCGTATCCCCAATAGCGGCGCAGGGCCGGAAGCAAATCAACTTCGGAATTCATGTGCTGAGTATAGGTTCGCGGGAGAGCAGGGTCTATTCGCTCTCAGCACGTTACGCGCAATATCCAACTTTGTTTTCCGCCTGCAGCGACGCGTGCAAACAGCTTTGTTAAACGCCAAAGGCGTGCTTCACGTGCGGCTTGAATAGATACACGATAATCCATGCATCCAAACCAATCACGATGACCTGCCAAATCGTGGATGTGGATGGATCAAACATCACCACTGCGGCGTGCGACACAAACAAACAATAGGTGACGATCGTCAAAATGCGTCCCCACTTGCGCCGCTTCCACAGACCGTAGCTTCCCACAGCCAAAACCACCGCCGAAATAAACGAACCAAAAATCGCGAAGGCAAAAAAACTATTAATGTATTGCTCCGCGGATTCCCCAGCCTGCCCGACACTTGGAAAGATTTTAACCAGTATTTCCAGAGCCAGCCTCAGCAAAGGATTTGATGCGAGCGTGATTCCTACTTGCGCTGCGCCGGCGGCATAGAGAATGGCGCAGCTAATACCAATCATTGCGCTGATCGCCGCCATCAGAAAAGAAAAGATTGAGAGAAATGTGACACCCGCCGGCCGCGCTACTGGAATAGCGCTTGCACTAATTTGCGCTCCCGCAGCAGCGTTGGACGGCGCGCCGGGAACCGATGGCGCGGTCGAAGTTGAAACCGGCAACGGCGATCCGACATTGGCAGTAGCTGCCATCTCCGGAGAGTTGGACAAAACTCCGATGTTCGCCGGCTTTCCGCAACGCGGACAAAACCGTGCGTCTGCATCTACAGCCGTGCCACAGGCCTGGCAAAATGACATCACAACCTCCGACGATAGGGGAGAAATACACGCATTTCTCGCACGCTGTCAACAACCTTGAATTCACAACCAACATTCCGCGCTGGCGAGCGCACGCGCGTGCTGCCCCCTTCGGTTCTAAAAGGTGCGGACTTTGACTTTTCTTGTTAAGAAAAAACTACTGCGGCAATGCGCGCTTGCGAAGTTGCACGCGCAACTTGATCAAGCCCACCGTTTTTCCGTTTGATGTCGCGGTGACAGTTACTTCGCTGATTTCAGCCGAGGTCGTGAGCGTGCCGGGTAATTCAGGAACGGCGATCTCGACGCGCGTCGCTTCGGTGTCATTCGCTCGCACCGAAAATGTTGCCGCGCCGGTTTGTACTGTCCAACCCTGCGGGACCGTTGTGGTCAGCGTAATGTCGCGCGCTGTTTCTGTCAGATTGTGAAGCCACAGCGGAACGTACATCGAGCCGCCGGCTTGCACCGCGATTTCTGGCGTTGCGATTTGGGGAATGTGTTCTGTCCCGTGCTCGCGCCGAAATTCTTGATAGAAACTCCATGGGCCGCCGAGTTCTACGCTCACATCAGTACCGTTTGCAGCGGGCCGCGCTGCGTGGACGACGGCCGGTGAAGGCACGGAAGAAATGTTTTCGAATAAATCGCCAGTGACGCTGCCGCCGACTTGCGATTTGCCCAGCACGAAAGTGTGTTCCGAGGCCCAGCTTCCCTGCTGCGCGGTGACGGCCTTCTCAACCTCGGCGTCGCTCATTTTTGCAAATGGCGCGACGAACGCTTTCGATTGTGTTTCGTGCATCGACCACGAGTTCAGCGCCACACGCCAGTACGGAATGTGCTGCGTCTTCGAAATTCCCGTGACGGAATAAGATGGTCCAGCGGATTTAAATTCCGCGTCGTGTCCCGAAAATCCAAAGTAGTAAAGTTTTTTTGCCTGCCACGGACGCAAATTTTCCAAATACGATTCCAGGCGTTTCGTGGGGCCCGCGACTTGCGAAGCGAATTCCGCGGGATCACCCGCTAGATCAAACGCTTCTGTTGCAAGCACACCCGCCGCTTGATGATCGCCGTGATTTTCGCCGATAAAAACGGCGGGCAAAAACGTCATGATAATTTCCGGCCGCGTGAGCCGCACGATACGCACCAAATTTTCCAATGCTGCGCCGTGCCCCCAACTCGTGAGCGACTGCAGTACGTTCTGGCTCGCGGTATCGCTTCCTCCTAGAAACCACACGTTGGTAATTCCCAGCGACGCAACCGCGCGGCGCGCTTCGATTTCGCGAATGTCGGCGAGCGCTCCGGCTTGCTCCGTTCCAACTTGATTTGCGCCATTTCCTCCGCGAGTTCCATACGCAATCGCGACTCGCTTGCCTTCATCGATCGCGCGTGCGAGATACGGCGAAGCGGCGCCCTCATCATCCGGATGCGCGACCACGACGAGTATGTCCGCTTTGAACCGGTCGTCAGGAGCCGGAAGCGTTTGCGGCGCTTGAGCCGATTGCTGAGTCTGCTGCGTTTGCTGCGCACGAAGCGGCAGCGCAATCAAGAGAGTAAGAAAAAGGATTCGTCGAATTGAGTGTGTTTGCATGGCTCCTGGTCGGTTATGGATGCGCCGGGCGCGGACGAAGTTTCACGAACACCGCACAAATTACGGCGGCTGCGGACTCTACGATATTCCTGTGATGCGGCGCGGCGAATTATTCCGGCGAAAGCGCCTTGAACGTGAACGCGGCAACCGCGGCCGCCACAAATTCCGCAAGTAGATAAATCCAGATACTGGACCAGCTCGCCAGTCCCATCATCGTAATTCCAAAAGCCACCGCCGGATTAAATGCGCCGCCAGAAACGCTTCCCACTGCGTACGCGCCGGTCATCACCGTCATGCCGATCGCGAGACCGTAGAACGAATTCCCTTCCGTGCCTTTGGATGTGGCGGCGTTCAGAACGACGAACACCAGCGCAAACGTGAACAGAAATTCGGCAAGCAGCGCGGGGCCCGTGGAAATTGTGCCGGGCATCACCGGCATTCCAGTCTTCAAATATTTTACGCACGCGCCCGCGGCGAATGCGCCGGCAATTTGCGCGACCCAGTAAGGCACCACGTCTTTCGCGTCACATTTTCCGCGCAACCAAACGCCCAGCGTGACGGCGGGATTGTAGTGGCCGCCGGAAATGTGGCCGCCCGCGTAAACCATGATCATCAGCGACGCGCCGATGGCAAGCGGAGCGAGTGCGCCGGCTCCGCCACCGATCACCGTCATGCCCACGGTAAAGACCAGGAAAAACGTACCGATAAATTCCATCAGGTACTTGTTCATTGCGCCTCCGTCAGGTTTGAGCGCCCCACTCAGAGCGCTCCACGAGTGGATCCTTATAACACGCTCGCAGCAAGAATAGAAACGGCGAAAGAAAAGCTGCGGGCCGCGTCACTTCATGTTTCAAGTTTGTATTTTGTAGAGGCCAGAGCGTAAAGCCGCCGCCAGAGTAATCGGTTGATTGTGACGACCATCGCAGCCATTACCACAGTGGCGCCGAGAAGCACGCGAAAATTTCCGCTGTCTGTTGCAGCGCTGATCACCGCGCCGAGGCCCGTGGTGGAATATGTTTGGCCGCGAAAATGAAAATATTCCGCGACGATGCTGGCATTCCACGCGCCGCCAGATGCGGTGACGAATCCGGTGATCAGATACGGAAAAATTCCCGGAAGCAAAAGTTCACGCCAGCGTTCGAGTTTGTTGAAACGAAAAACATCGCACACTTCCTTGAGATCCGTGGGCAGCGCGCTGGCTCCCGCAATCACGTTGAAAAGGATGTACCACTGCGTTCCCAGCAGAAGCAAAATGATAGAACCAATTCCCAAACCGCCGCCCGCGCGAATCAACATCAAAAGAATAATCGGAAACAGCGCGGTTGCCGGCACTGAAGCAGCCACCTGCGCGATCGGCTGAGCAATCGCGGAAAGTTTCGGATGCAGACCGATGTAAACGCCCACAGGGATTGTCCAAAGCGCTGCAAGAATCAATGCTAATTCGACGCGCAGAAAGGTTGCGCCCGCGCCGATGAAAATCGAGCGAACTTCCGAGCCGCGAGTTGTAGCGAGCAGCGCGCACATTTTGAAAAACGCAAATCCAATTCCCGCGAGCGCGATCAGCATAACTACGCGCGAAATCCACGTTGCTGCGGCATTTGGCTTGGAAATTTCCTTAGCACCCTCGCGCTTTCTCGCGAAATATAAATTCATGCGCTCGATCGCCGGACGAAAAGCAACTTGCGAAACGAGCGGAAGAATTCTGGAGCTGCGAATTAAATTCAATACCGGCGAATGCGGAGCTTCCGCTGCCTCCACCTGCTCGAATTTAAATTTCTGCGCCCACGCAATCACCGGCCGCCAAATTAATTGGTCCATCAAAACGATCACGCCGATCATCACAAACACGCCCCACAAAATTGCGTGAGTGTCGCCCGCGTTTGCGGCGGTCTGCAAATAAGAGCCGAGCCCCGGCAAGCGCAAATCGCGATCACCGAGCACGAACATTTCGCAGGCCATCAGAAAAAACCAGCCGCCCGCGACAGACATCATGGAATTCCAAACAAGTCCGATAATCGAAAACGGCAGCTCCATCTGAATGAATCTTTGCCACCAGCTCCAGCGATACACGCGAGCGACTTCGCGCATTTCCGATGGAATATTTTTCAGCGACGAATAAAAACTGAATGTCATATTCCAAACTTGCCCCGTAAAAATCAGCAGAATCGAGCCAAGCTCGACTCCAAGCTGGCGCGTCGGGAACAGCGTGACCATCGCCACCATCACTCCCGGCAAAAAACTCAGCACCGGAATGGATTGCAGCGTATCGAGCAGCGGAATCATGAAGCGTTCCGCTTTTTTGTTGTACGCCGCGACGTAGCCATAGATCAGCGTGAAAACCAGACTGATCAAATACGCCGCCGTGATTCGCAGCACAGAAAACATCGCGTATTTCGGCAGCGCGCCCGGCGACAACTGAATATCGGCGTGCGCCTGGAACGGCGACATCCAATACCGCGTGGTGGCGAGCAACGCATAAAACATCGCGAGGCCCGCAAATAAAATCGGCACATCGCGCACCAGCGAAGGAATCGCAGTGGGCCAGCGCGCCCACACCGGCAGCCCTCGGGTGGATGATGTAGTTCGCGGCGGCATCAGTGAAGCGCGACGGCGGAATTTGATGCGACTGCTTCACCGGGCTGAGAAAGATGCAGGCGATCGGTTTCCGAATCGTACGTGAAAATATCGCGCGTAGCGGCCCCAATCGAGCGCCGTTTCCACTTGCAAATTTGTTTCTTCGGCGCTGACGTGCTCGTCGAGCAGATCGCGGAAAAATTCCAGCGGCATACTGTGATCTGATTTATTTATCAGCGCTGAACGAATTTGCTGCAACAGCGCAACGCGATCGAGCGCTGCTTTTCTGAACAACGCTTTTCGCGTGGGAATGTCGGCCTCCGCGTATGAACGCCCTTCCGGTGTGATGGCAACATCGCCTTCGCGCGCGGTGGCAAAGCCCAAGAGCGTGGCGGCCTGCAAAATTGGAAGCAGGTCGTCTACTTCCAGCAACAAATCTTCGGCGACGTGGTACATGTCTTCTTCGCCGTTGCGATCGATCAGCAGCTCGAGCATTCCCGCGACGCCGCCCGGACGCGAGTGCGGAAGTTTTTGGAAGCGCGGCGTTTTGCGTTGCGATGGTTCAGCGGGCGGCGCGAGTTCGAGTTCCGGCTGCGTCATCACTTTGTAGATGTAATCCACATACGTCAAAAACGTGGGCGATTTGCGATCGCGCGGGCGTTCGAGAGGCACGCGAAAATCCGCGCGAATTCTCGCGGGGCTCCCGCCAAGCACAACGATGCGATCCGCGAGGAGCACCGCTTCTTCGATGTTGTGCGTGACAATAAAAATACTCCGCGTGGGAATTTTTTTCGCGAGCCAGAGTTCCATCAACTCGCCACGCAGATTTTCCGCGGTGAGAACATCGAGCGCGGAAAACGGCTCGTCCATAAAAAGAACTTCGGGTTCCACAGCGAGAGCGCGCGCGAAACCCACGCGCTGTTTCATTCCTCCCGATAATTCTTTCGGAAATGCACCTTCGAAATTTTTCAGGCCTACGCTCGCGAGAGCCTTCAGCGCGCGCGGGTGCCGCTCTTCGTGCGACATTCCGCGAGCGAGAAGCGGCGCCTCCACATTTTCGAGAACGGTGAGCCACGGAAACAGCGCGAAACTTTGAAACACGATCGATACATTCGGTCTGGCATCGCCGATGGGTTTGCCGTGCCACAAAACTTCACCGCCGGACGGCGCCGCGAGTCCTGAAAGCATGCGCAGCATCGTCGATTTGCCGCAGCCGCTTGGGCCGAGCAGCGCGAGGATGACATCCTGCTCAACAGATAAATTCACCGGCGAGATGACTTGAATTTCGTGGCCATCGGGCTGCGTATATTTTTTCTCGACGAGCCGCGCTTCGAGAATCGGAGCAGCAGCCGCGGGTCGCGGCGAAATAATCGCGGGCGCGGGAGCGGTTTCTTTTTCGCGCTCCGGCGCAACTTCTCGCTTCGTCTCCGGTTCTGTTTTTGTCGACTGCAGCGGCGCGGCCGAATCGGCCGCGGCGGATTCGCTTGTCGCGCGCAATCGGCGGAGAAGCTCCGCCAACTTCGGCGAGGGTGGCCGTCAGTCCTTGCCAAGCTTCTTCGGGAAGTTCGTCGAAGAAGTGGTCGCGCTCGGTGACGCTCATCGCGTCAACGATTTCTTTCATCTCGTGCGGCGGCCGCGAATACAGCAGCACATACGCATGGAAGTACGGAAATTTGCCCAACAGCGCAGCCGCGAAATCCGGCGGCGTCTTCCCGAAAAGATCGCGCTGCATGTCGAATGGCAACGCGAGCATCGCCTGCGCGGATTCTTCCGGCGTGTATTCGCGCAGCAGTGCAATCGCTGCGTCCCATTGGGCGCGCGCGGCGGGTTCGCGAAGATGGTCGATGGTCGTTGAGTCCATAAATAATGAGAGCCCGAAGGCTACTACGAAATGTGTGAGAAACACATTACGAACGTCGGGGACGACGATTCCCGATTTGGAACTGCGACCTTTCCTTCGATAGGATTTTCAATTTTTGTGCTGATACCCCCCACCCCCCCCCTAAATTTGGCCTACTTTGCGGAACTCATTGATTCGAAGCTAGTTAACGAAAAACCGTGACCGCGAAAACGGCCTTTGCCTTCAGAGTTGGGCGACTCTTTTTCTCGTCGGTAAGCGCTTGCAACGCGCTGGGAACTAGATCGGCAACCATTAAATAGCCAAAATGAAAGGCCAGCATTCCCGAGCGGCTGAAGCCGGAAACGCTTGGCGACTTGAATGGCACGACCGAGGTCGTGCCCTGATACAAACTCGCGCAGGTGCTAAAGCTCGACGGCTCCGATGTCTCCGCGGAATGAGTCGAAAGACACAAACGACCGAGGCCGGGTCCTGACACGAGGGTATTCGAAATGCGAACGCTGATTCGTAGCGAAGTGTCCCGCGAACAAATGTCCCGGAAAAGAAAAAGCCCGCGCTTTTGGCGCGGGCTTACACTTCTTCTCTGGTTTTAAGGTACCACGGCAGAACCTTCTTGTCAATAGTGAAAGCGATAGCGGAACTCGGCGAAAAGTTCGCGCGGATTATTCCAGTGAACACCGCCGAAAGTGAAGCTGTTGTCGATCAGCAATGGCTGTTGGCACATTGAGCGCGGTGACGCTAATCGAATATTTTTCGCCGAAAGATTTGCCGAGCGAAAGATCCAGCGTGGAGTGCGCGGGCAAATAATCGGGCGGCCCATCGCCGTTGGTGAATCCGGAGCCGTAATAATAATTTCCGCAGACGAACATGTCCACGGCAGCGTCACGTCAAATCCCAGATTCAAAGTGTTGCGCTGATCGTGATCCAGCGCGGCCCAGCCAACCTGGCATTCGAAATCGGTGAGTCCGCCGGTGATGCATCCGGAAAAATTCGCGACTTGATTCGAATACGCGAGATGCAGTTGGCCACGGTGCAAAAATGCGCGGAGAGCGCAGAGTGACTTCCCATCCCTGAATCAGTGCATCCTGCGTGGTGAGCGGAAGAAAAATATTGGTGGTGATCACGTTGTCTTCGAAAACGTAATTGATGTTGCCGTGATCGAGAAAGTTGTGGGCGCGGGTGCGGAAGGTATCCATATCCAGCGACCATCCCTTGTAGGGCATATTGATGCCGACTTGAAATTCGGTGTCGCGCTCGCCGGGAATGGGAATAAATTGCTGAGGATTCGCGCCGCTTCCGGGAGTGTTGACGATGGTGAGCAAAGGTCCGGTAACGCTGGCGAGTGGTGGCGGCTGATAAAACTGTCCGTAAAATCCGCGGAGTACCCAATTTATTTTCGGAATGCGAATGGCGACGCCGAGGCGCGGACTGGTGGCCGTCTCACTTTCGTTTGATGACGAAGAAAAATGAGTTTCGCGGACGCCGCCGCTGAACGAAAGCCACGGAGTGACCTCGAAACGATCGTCCACGAAAACGGCTTCCACATTTCCAGAAACGATTTCGCGATCTTGCAGTGGAGCGTTCGCGCCATCGTTGAATAAAACTCCGAAGAGCTGATTATCGTGCTCGTAGAAAACATTGACTCCGCCTTCGATACTGTTGTGAGCAAAATTTCCGCTGATGGTCGCTTGCGCGCCGACATAATTCGAGGCGTGATCATCGGTGATGGCGTTCGGGAAATCGAAAGGCGCGCTATCGTAATTCGCGCTATTGAAATGATAGTAGGGCGAAACGGTGAGCAAGCCCTGGTGCGAAAAAGTGTGAACCCACGAAAAATTTACGAACGCATCCGATCTCGTGCTGCCCATCCACTTGAATCACTCCGTTGGCAACATCTTTGGATCGACAGGCATCTGGAAATAATCGCGGCGAATGGAAGTTACCAGCCGCAATTGATCGCTGGGCCCAGCGTTGAAAATCAGCGAGCCGAATCCGCCGTAGCCATTTTCCATATCATGGAGATGCTGGCGCTGGGAGTCATCAATCCTAGATCGCTGCGATTGCCGTTGATGCTGGCGTAGTAGGCGAGCCGCTGCGAATGGCCGCCGCAATTGATCTGATCGTTAGTTTGATAAAAATCGCCGGCGCTGATCACTAGATCGCATTCGCGATCGCGTTCGAATCCGGTGCGCGGGACGACGTTGAAAACTCCGTAGGTGCGATCGCCATAATCGGCGTCGTAACTGCCGCGCTGCGTCTCGATGTAATCGGCATCCTTTGGATCGAATTGCGGGCCGACATTGGTGGCGATATTTGTATTCGGAACCGGAACGCCATCGATGAGCCAACTATATTGATGGCCGCCGCGGACGTGGAGCATGTCATGCACCATGTAGGCGCCCGGAACGTAATCGGTGATGACGGCCATGCTGTTGGTGCGATCGGCGCCGGGAGTATCTTGCACATCGATGCGGCTGATGGTGGTGGTTGGCGTGACGGATTGGATGGTTGCTTCGACTGGCGCGCCGGAGACGACCGTGGTTTGCGTGGCGCCCGCGACGGAGAGTTCGAAGTGGAGGACGGGACTCGTCTCGGAGCGTACGAAGACGGCTTGCTGCTGCTGTGAAAAATCCTGGCGCGTCACGGTGACGGTGTAATTGCCGATGGGAACGGCGTCGAATTCAAATTCGCCGTCGTTGTTGGATTGTTTGGTCTGCGAATAATCGGAATCGCTCGCTTTCAGAGTGACCTGTGCGTTTGGGATGGGGCGATGCTGAGGATCGTGGACGATGCCGCGAACGCTCCCGAAGATTGTGGCGCGGACAGCGTGGGGCGCGGCGAGAACGAGTAACAGAGACAGCAGCAGAAATAGTTTACGCATGTTTTTTCCCCAAGAGTGTGAAAGCGCACGCGTCTTGCTTGAAGACACGCGGAAATATTGCGTTACCGAAATTGCGCGTTACTTAGAAATGAGAGCGATCAGTTTGCGGACGCTCTGGGAGGCGGGGAGGTTTTGTCGAGGACCACGTCTGGCGCGAATGCCAGAGAAAAAATCTTGTGAAATGCCACCGGACGGGCTGAGAACGTAACGTGCGGCGCGTTGAGAACGAAAATGAGAGCGACTGAATGACGAACGTCATTCATCGGGCAGGAGGTCATGCTCGAATGATCGCTGGGCATTTCTGTCATTCCTACCATGCCGCAATCTGAATGAGTGGCGGCATGATGGTGCAACTGCATTGGGCAGATCAGTCCGGTGCAGCACGACGGAAGAGCGGCGCACGCGGCTACGCCGGGAAGATACGCCAGCGCGAAGGCGACGATTCCGAAGGCGGCGATTAGGCGGCGAGGCATTTTGTTTCTGCGGAAGAGCATATCGCGCGCGTGGTGCGGGACGCAACTTTTGGTGAGGAGTGGGCGCGACGAAAAAAAATCAAAGACCGCACCCTTAAACGCCAAAGGGTGCGGCACCCGCGACCCTGCCGGGCGTAAAGCCCGGCGCTACACGGGCGACGGGTTGGCGCGAGGAGCTACTTTGTTGCCCCGCCGCCGAAATATGCGCCCTGCTAGAAAATGGCTTTGCCAAACGAGACGCGGATGCCGGTGGTGAAAATTGCGTCGTTGCGCATCGTGCCGGCGACGGGATCGCTGACGTAGCGGTCGCTATAGCTAAGCTGCCAGCCGAGCCAGTTCTTTAGTTTTGTGGCGGCGGTGGCATCAAAAGTGAAGCGGTACTGGCCGCTGTGAGTGATATCTGGATAAACGGAGAATGCTTCGCTGAGCGTAACGCGCGGCCCGATCTTGGTGGCGAAAGTTTCGCCGACGATTATTTCCCCGCTGGTGCGAGTGAGCGGCGTGGAGAAATTTTCGTTTTCATACGCGCCGCCGGCGTTCACATCAAACGTGGTGTTCTTGCGATTGATTACGTGGAAGCCCGCGCCGCCACCGAATACACTTCGCAAATTGAGATTTTGAAATTGATCGTATTCGAAATCAGCCATCGCGAATGCGAACACGCGGCTGCTGACGTTGAGATCGCCGCGGATGCCGCCCTGAATATCGTGCGCGGTGACCTGTTTCGTGCCGGTGGTGGAATTATCGGCGTAGATCGCGGTGGTGTAGACGGAAATTTTATCGCGCGAAGAAACGCGCGCAGCCTTGCCGGAGAAAGTGTAATTGAGAGTATCGGAATTGCCGCGCGTGAGGCTGAGTCCGGTGTCGACAACGCCGCTCCAAAGATCGGCGAGGCCCGGATGGAGGACTGTTTTTTCGTAGACGGCTTCTTCAGCGTCATTGCGGATGGTGGTGACATCACTCAGCGGAGCGGTGACATCGCCCGAGGATTTCGTGGCGACGGTGAGATGGGTGTCTGATGGTGGTGACGGAGCCGACGAGCGTCTGGCCGCCTTTCATCGCGAGATGGAGATTTTGCGTGGAGGTGATGCTCGTAACGGCGTCCCATTGAATTTTCACTTCGCCCGCGAGGTCGCTTTTGAACGTGAGAATTTTTCCGTCGGAATTCTCGACGGCTCCGGAAAGGCGATCGCCGTTTTTGAGGACGATTTGATCGGCGAGCGCAGCGGAAGAGAATGCCAAGAGTGCGATTAGCAGGGCGAAACTACGGCGCGATGGGACGAGCATCGAATCTCCTTTGAGAAAAGCGGATAGAATCAAGATTGGCCGGGCAGCCATCATAATGCGGATAGACTGAAACGTCACTGGCGCGGCTGCGATTTATGACCGGCGCAAGCCAGGGTGCGGCAAACGAAGCAGGTGCAGTTGTTTGACGGAAGTTAAAGAGGAAACTCGATGGCTAATGGATCACCGGCTGTAACTGGCGCACCGGGAGAGCAGCAAGCAGTGGCACCGAGCTGGCACACGCTGGTGCTGCTGATCATCATCGTGGCGTGGGCTCTGCTTGGATACAAGCAGGCTGGAATGATGCGCGCCGAGGATGAACCACATCGATTGCCGCTTTACTTCCTCACTATGGTGGCGGAATGGGTTCTGTTTGCATACGTGGTATTCGGGATTCAACGGAAGCGCGTCACGTTGCGCGAGCTAACGGGACCGAAGTGGCAGGGCGCCGTCGGAGTGCTGACGAATGTTGGGATCGCGCTGGCGTTTTGGATCACGTCGGTAATGATTTTGGTAATCGTGGGTTTACTGCTGAAGCTTCCGAAGGGGCAAACCCAGAGCGTGCAATTTATGGTGCCGCACACGGGGCGGGAGCTGGCGGTTTGGGTTCTCCTTTCGATTACCGCGGGAATCTGCGAGGAGACTGTTTTCCGCGGATATTTGCAAAAGCAATTTATTGCGTGGACGCGGAATGTGCCAGCGGGGCTAATGCTTTCCGCGCTGATCTTCGGATTTGGACACATCTACCAGGGATTTAAGCAGGCTGTGTTGATTGCGGTATACGGGGCGCTGTTCGGAATCCTTGCGGCGCTGAGGCGGGATATTAAGCCTGGGATTGTGGCGCACGCTTGGCAAGACAGCCTCGCGGGATTTGGACAATTTTTGTTGAGCAAAGGATATCTCCGGATGCCCGGCACGTAGAGCGCTGCAACTTTGGCAGCGCCGTAGACGTAATCAAAGGTGGGTATAAATCGAGATGAAAATATGAGTAACGGAAGCCAGCCAGCGCTGGAAGCGCGCGAAGTTACGCGCCACTACAAAATGGGAACCGCGACGATCTGCGCGGTGAATGGAATTTCTCTTAGCGTTGGTGAAGGAGAGTTTGTTTCGCTGCTGGGAACTTCAGGCTCGGGAAAATCCACGCTGCTGAATTTGATTGCGGGGCTCGATCGTCCGACGGGCGGCGCGATTTTCGCGCACGGAAAAAATCTTGCGGAGATGAGCGGCGACGAACTGGCGAAACACCGCAGCCTGACTGTCGGCATGGTGTTTCAGTCGTTTAATTTGCTGCCGCGGATGACGCTGGAAGAAAACGTGGAACTGCCGCTGCGTCTCGCGGAAGTGGATCACGATGTGCGCGACGCGCGAGTGCAAGAAGCGCTGAAGCGAGTGGGACTTGGCGAAAGGCTGAAACATCGTCCCGGCGAATTGAGCGGGGGCGAGCAACAACGGGCATCACTGGCGCGAGCGCTGGTGAACCGGCCGACAATTTTGCTGGCTGACGAGCCGACGGGAAATTTGGACAGCCACACCGGCGAAGAAATCATGAGCTTTATCACGCAATTTAATCGGGACTTGGGAATGACAGTGGTGATGGTGACGCACGACCCTGCGCTCGCGAAACAATATTCGCAGCGGCAGATTTATTTAAAGGATGGCAAGTTGTTGTCTGACGGGGTGGGCGCATGAAAGCTCGCGATTTGATGGAGCTGGCCGGGCGGAATCTGCGCGAATCGATGTTGCGAAATTCGCTGACGACGCTGGGAATCGGAGTGGGAGTTGCGTCGCTGGTGGCAATGCTTTCACTCGGGATCGGATTGCAGGAACTGGTGCAGAGCAGGCTCGAAGGAACGGGGCTCTTTAATACGGTGTACGTGTACCCGCGAACAAATCGTCCGGGGGGGAGAGGTGGACGAGGCGGTCGCGGCGGCGATGCGTTTGACGGGGCTCCGGTGCCTCCCGGCGAAATGAAAATGGTGACGGCCACCACGCGCAAGGAACTCGCCGCGATGCCAAATGTGCTGGAAGTTTTTCCGGAGCTGCGATTCACCGGCGATTTGCGATACGCCGATGCGGGCCACGTGTTTGGAACCGCGAGTGTGCCTCCCTCGGCCAAAGGCACGGGACAATTCGATTCGCTGCAGGGTTCGTTTTTTTCGAGCAATGACGCGGCCGAAGTCATTCTCCACAAGGATCTCGCGCAGCAAATGGCCGACGAAGGCAAAACGCAGCCTGCAAATTTAATCGGACAAGAAGTCACGCTGCGCTATCCCCAGAAAAAGGAGGTTCCTGTTACCGGGAATCAGAGTGGGGCCGACATGGCCGCCAACGACGAATTCGGAGTCGGATTCACAACCGTAGCTTCGGAAACAAAAGTGAAAATTGTTGGGATCGTCGAGAACGAACAAGCCGGACCCGGAGGCGGAGGAGGTGTGCGCATCTACCTTCCGCTGGGCTTCATTGAAAAACTGAATCCGGTGCAAACTTCGGATCTGCGTTCGATGATGCAATCTTCCACCGAGCAAATTTATCCAAGCCTTACCGTAAAAGTGAATCAGCCGAAAAATGTGCCCGCTCTGGAAGATGCGATCAAGAAAATGGGTTATCAGACATTTTCGCTATTTGATGTGTCGCGAAATTTGCATCTCGTGTTTGTGGTGCTAGATCTCTTCCTGGGAGTATTCGGCAGCCTCGCGCTTGCGGTCGCCTCTCTCGGAATTATCAACACACTGGTGATGGCGATTCTCGAACGCCGCCGCGAAATTGGCGTGCTGAAAGCGCTGGGCGCTGCGGATCGCGACGTCCGCAGATTATTTTTCGCGGAAGCCGGCGTGATGGGCCTCGCGGGAGGAGTGCTGGGAGTTTTTCTAGGCTGGGCGATCGGCCGAATAATTAACGTGGTGACCGATATTTATCTGCGGCAGCAGAATCTCACCGCGCAAAGAATCTGGAGCGTGCCGTGGTGGCTGATCGCCGCGGCGATTAGTTTTTCGGTGGTCGTAAGCCTGGTTGCGGGACTCTATCCCGCAGCGCGCGCCGCGAAGCTCGATCCAGTGCAAGCGCTGCGTTACGAATAACACTCGACAAAACAAAAAATAAACCGGGACGCCTTGTCTGAGGGGTCAAGGCGCCCCGGCGTTTCTCGCTCGCCTCCGCAGTGAGTGAGCAAGAGCGGTGTTACGCGGCGTACTCATCGCCGCGAACGAACTCGTATCGTTCAATCTCGGCAATCACTCCCATTTTTTCCGGAGCGCTTTCTTCGTTGCGGGTCACGCGGCCCAGGCAGCGGACACGTACCGGCCCGGCTAGCGTAATTTCGTGCGGCAAGGTCAACAGGATCTCCACCGGCGAACCGGCCTTAACCTGTTTCGGCAGGAAAAAATAGACGCCACGCGAGCTGACGTTTTTTGATTCCGTGTTCATCTCGCCGACTGACTGGCCGCTGGTCCAGCGCACAATCATCGGTAGGCGAATCTGAAAGCGCTGATTGACTCGGCGTTCCATGGCGTTAACTCTCCTTGAGTAGAAGGGCAGGTGCTCTCGACACCTTGAGATTAAGCGGAAGCATCCGCGCGCTCAATAGTTCGCAGGTCTCATTCCGGGTAGGACGAATGGGGTACACGAGTACTATCCAACCTTTTACCACATTTTCCGATTTCTGTTCAGGATGGGTATAAATCGAGCAAAAACCCTTTAATTATGAGGAATTTCGAAGGTACGCGCCCAGGACGTCTTGCATGGAAAGGATCCCCTCAAGGTGGCGCGCATCGGCGCGGCTTACCACCGGCAGGTATGGCCATTCGCGAATCAGGCGCATGGCGAGGTCGACCGATTGGTCCGGATGAAGCCGCGGCAGGCGCTGCGTGCCAATAATATCAACCAATGCGGATCGTGCCTGACCATCCTCGATGAGTTTCTTCAGCGCCGGAACGCGGACTCCTGCCCAGCGGCCGGTGGGAAAGCTCACTAGAAAGAAATCTTCGGGAGTAGGTTCCTTCCGGGATTCCACCCAGGCGATCGCTTCCAGCACTGTGTCGGTTTCGGAGAGCACCAGCACTTTTGGAGGGCGCATAGCGTCTTCCACTCGTAGCGCACGGCCTTCGCGCAGCTCTTCCATCGATGGCAGGTCAAGTCCCTCTTGTCGCGAGAGCACATCGAATAGCGGCACTTTCTGAAAACGAATCGAGATCAAGTACGCGAGCGCATTGGAAATAATCACCGGCAGAATGATCGAATAATTTCCGCTGACTTCGAGCACCATAAAAACCGAAGTCAGCGGCACGCGCAAAAATCCGGCAAAAAGCGTGCCCATGCCGACGAGTGCGTAGGCGCCCACGGGTCCAATCGCGAGATGCGGCAGCAAGAGATGCTCCGCGCCACCGACACCTGCGCCCAGCATCGCGCCGACAAATAACGTAGGCGCGAACATTCCGCCCGGCGCGCCAGAACAAAATGAAAGTGTAGTGGCGATAATTTTCGCGAAGGCGAGCAGGAAGAGCAGGTACCACACAAATTGACCGTGCATCGCCTGATCCATGAAGTCGTAGCCCGCGCCCATCACTTGCGGCAGCCAGATTCCGGTGATTCCGATTACCAGGCCCGCGGCGCCGGGCAGCCAATATTCCGGCTTACCGGGAAGAGCACGCAATCGCGGGCGCGCAAAGCTGACGAGCTTCGCGAAAAATAGCGACATGAATCCGCCGATGATTCCGAGCGCGGCGTAGGAAAGAAGCTCGCTGGGATTGACGAGGCTGTATGCCGGGATGCGAAACAGCGGCTCCGCTCCGAGAAACCAGCGGCTGACGACCACGCTCGATACAGCCGAGAGAACGATCGCACCGAGCACGCCCGCGCTCCACGTGCCGATCACTTCTTCGATTACGAAAATCACTGCGGCAATCGGTGAGTTGAATGCAGCCGCGAGTCCTGCAGCGGCGCCCACCGGAGCGATCAATCGGATTTTTTCGCGCGAAAGTTTCAGCTTGCGGCCGAGCAGCGATGCGATACCGGCACCCATTTGTAGAGATGGATCTTCCGGCCCCAGCGATTGGCCGCTGCCGATTGCGAGGGCGCAGCAAATAAATTTTCCGATTACGGTTTGAAACGGAATAAACCCGTCGTAGATGTAAACGGCTGATTTCGTTTGCGTGACGCCGCTGCCTCGCACTCGCGGAAAAAATTTCACAACGAGGAACGCGATCACCAGCCCCGCGATGGCGGGCACAATAAAAACGCGGGGCATTTTCGGGTACAGCGATCCCAGCAGAGAGATGCGCGTCCACTCAATCGCAATTCGAAAACATACGACGGCGAGCCCCGCAAAAACTCCGATGACCACCGCGAGCAGAAGGAAGAGACTTCCCTCTTCCAGCGCCAGTTTCGCGCGCAGCTCCATTACGCGGCGAAATACACCCGCCATGATTCCCGATGACGTGGGTTCCACTGAGGGAGGGGGTGCGGCGGCCGCTTGTGATTGGTCGGACGCTCCGCGCTCGGGGCGCGCTTCTGGAGTCAGATCGGCGCCGCTCACTGGCTGTTCCCTTCGTGGCTGCGCGCGAGCAATTGAAGCGCAGTGTCGTCGAGCGATCCTTGGCCACACCTGACGCTCGCGGTGTTCTCCATTGCAAACGCCAAGTCCATCACTTGCGCCAGGTTCTCAGGATGCACGCTCAGGCTTCGCTCGTCGGCTTGCGCGCCGGCCTTCGCAGCGTTCGCAAGCAGTTCCTGCGACTCATCGTCAGCGCGACCCGCGCTAGCACCCGTAGTTCCCTGCGACGCCGCGCAAGCCTGCAATCGCCTTACCGCTATTGAAAATGCATACGCGGCGCGGCGCGCCCGCTGCTGCACTGAAAGCGTCGCGATGAATGGATCCAGGAGTTGCACCCGCTCAGAAGTTTCCAGCGCGTGCTTCTCATCTTCAGAAAGTGCGCCCGTTGATGCGCTACGCGAAAGGTCGCGCACCGCTTGCGCATAATCTTCCGTGCGAAAAGCGGCAATTCCCGCGCCGCGCATTGCCTCTGCCGATTCCGGGTCGAGTTGCAACGCTCGTCGAAATTCCGCCAGCGCCTGCGAATTCGCGCCAGCTTCCATCAGTAGCTGACCCGCCTGCGCGTGCAGCGGCGCGTCCGCCGCCGTAGCGTTCGGCAGCGCAGCAGACATAGCAAATAATTGCGCCTGCGCTTCCGCGGTTTGCCCGCGATCGATCAGGAACTTGGCGTACTCAATTCGAGCGGCGCGCCGCTGTGCGAACGGATCTGTGTCCCAGATTCCGAATATTGCGGCGTTGTAGTACCGGGATGCGTCCGCGAGATCGTTGCCTTGCCGCGCAGCGAGCCGCGCTAATTCCAAATTTACAGAGGCCCTCCCTGGCTCCTTTTCCGCAAGCGCCAAAAAATAAGACCGCGCCTCGTCCACGCGTCCCGAAGCCGCCAGTGCCTCAGCAAGATGCAAATCGTAAGTTTCGTTCGCCGAGCTGGTTTCCCCATTCTCTCGTGAATAAACCAGCGCGCTCCGGTAATCCTGAATTGCTTCTTTTACGCGGCCCTCTTTCATCGCGGTCTCGCCTTGCGCATACCACTTTCGGCCCAGGCTTCGCTCGGTTTGATGATAGAAACGCGCCATGAAGCCGGTGAAAATAAAAAATCCGGCGAGAATGCCGAGCGCTATGAACAATGTGGCGTTCTGAGAAAAACTCCAGTTGGGAGGTGTGCCGCGAGCAGGCGCTGGAATGCTTGGAGTGGCCACGAACTAGTAGATGCCTCGATGAGTGCCGCCGGGCGGCACTTTAATTCCACAATTCATCGTAACGTATCGCCCGCTCATGCTCAAAAAATTTATTTGATGTCGCGCAACCACGGCACAACGATTCGCGCCATGAAATTTCGGCGAATGGAGGGAACTTCGCCGCACCGATCAGCGGGATTGACTTACGATTTTTCGATCAGCCGGTGATGAATCGCGTACAGCGCAAGCTCCAGCCGGTCCGACACTCCCAGCTTGTCGAAAATATTGTGCAGGTGATTCTTCACCGTCTGCTCGCTGATGAAAAGTTTCTCGCCGATTTCCTTGTTGCGGAAACCTTGCGCCACCAGTTGCACGATTTCTTTTTCGCGATCGCTCAGCAAAGGCTTCTCGCGCCGAGGTCCAGACTCCGACGACTTCGCGAACGCCTTCATCACTTCGGCGGTCATGTGGTTATCGAGCCAGATTTCGCCGGCGTGTACGCGGTGGATGCTCTTCACCAACAGATCGGTGGCGGATTGCTTCAGCACCACGCCGCGAGCGCCAAGCCGCATCGCTCGCACCACGTCGCGATCGTCTTCCGCAGCCGTCACGCAGATCACGCGCGTGGGCAGTTGATCGAAATTCACTTCCTCCAGGACGGCCAGCCCATCTTTATCGGGCATGCGCAGATCGAGCAGCAGGATGTCGGGCTTGGTCTTCGTGAGCAGCTTGATGCAGTCCGCTCCGTTGGCCGCTTCTCCCACCACGGTGATGTCGTCGTCTGATCCCAGAAGTTTTCGCAGGCCGTCACGGAATATCGCGTGATCGTCTGCAATCAATACTCTTATCGGTTGTTTGTTTTTCGCCATTCTCAGCTCAGTGGAACTTCAACTATTAGCCGCGCACCATGCCCGGGGCTGGATTCAACAGTCAACAGTCCGCCTACCATTCTTGCATGTTCCTTGATCGATATGGGGCCCAGTCTCAGCCGATCCAGTTCATCCGCGGAAAATTTCCCCGCAAAGCTAAAACCTTCGCCGTTGTCGTCCACTACAAGAGATACACTACTTTCGGACTGAGTCAGTTTTACCACGACGTGGGTAGCATGAGCATGCTTTTTTATGTTGTTTAGTGCTTCACGGTAAATCTGGAACAATTCGCGGCAAACCTGGTCTGGAGCCTGTAAAACCACCGAATCCACCAGTAAATCCAGCTGAATTTGCGCTTCGCCGCGAAAACGCTCCGCAAACCCGCGCATCATTTCCACAAGATCGGCGCTTTGTACGCGTAGTGGACGCAGATCAATGAGCATTCGCCGCAGTTCCGCCGATTCATTTCGCACGGTTTGCTCCAACGCTCCCAGCCCCGTCGCAGCCTCTTCCGATGAATCCGGCACTGCGCGCCGCAGAACGCCCAGTTGAATTTGCACGCTCAGCAAAGTTTGCAAAATTCCGTCGTGCAGGTCGCGCGAAATTCTGCTGCGCTCCGCTTCAATCGCGCGTGCCCGCAGATGACGCAGCAAAAACAAATTCTCCAGCGACATGCTCAAGTGCCGCACGATGCGTTCCAGCCACCTCAGATCGCCAGGAGTAAATCGCCGCCGCGAATTTGCAAGAATCAGCCGCGTCTTCGCTTCGCCCTCGATATCAATCGTCGTCACGATCGCCGATTTCAATCCCAGCGCATCGCGCGTGGGCTTTGGAAATCTCGGCACTTGTTCCAATTCAATCGAATTTTGCCGATTCCATCCAAAGGCGCCACTCGCCTCTTCCGCGCCATTCCAACCGAGACTCGCGTCCGGCATGTCCAACAAGAATCCATCGGACGCAGTGATCGGCCAATTATCCGGCGACACGCGCTCCTTCTGTCCGCGCATCACTTTCCACACTACGACCCGTTCGAGATCCTCATCCTCGTTTACAAGCACGCCCAGATCGCAATCAAACGCCTCAAACAATTCCTCGAACACGCCACGCAACGATTCGGCAACTCCGCGCTCCACTCGAAGCGCTCCATTCAATCGCGCCAGAAAAAAATATTCCGCCGCCGATCGCCGATTCCTCTCGCCGAGATATGCCATTCCCAATCCCGAAACCAGAGTCGCGCTCGCAATCGCCGCCGCTCGAATCAAGTCAATAGAATCCGCATGATTTTCCGCTACCCACCACACCATCGCGACTCCGCTCGTCGCGATCACAATCCACATCCCCGCCTTCCATCCCCAATCCACCGCCGCGGCAAACGCAACGAACAGCAGCAAAAACCACATCGGCACAATCGTAGGCGAAAAAATTAGTAGCGCCAGCAACGCAGCTACGTCGAGCGCCAACGGAAATCGCCATTCAGCTCCCCACGGCTTGCGTTGAGCCCACGCCACAAACAAGCTCACCGCCAAGTATCCCGACATCGCGGCAAGCACCCATCGTGCTGGCGACGGCGCTTCCAGCAAGCTCGCGATCCCCAATACGAGCATCAGCGGCCGCACCAGTGTCACCTGGCGCTTGAGCGAACGGCGTTCTGAGGCGTGGAGCTGCATCTGAGAGCTGGCACTACGCTAACCGAAAATCACAGTTCTGCCACCGTTCGCGCAGCGCAACGTTCCTGAAACGCACGTCACCAAACCTAAATTTTTCTGTTTGCTTTAGACGTTTTCGGCAGGTACAGTCCGCCTCGGGTAGGGACCAGAGCAGGTGAGTAATTCGCGCCCAACTTTGGACCAGGGTGTTAAATCCGGCGCTCGCCGGGGCGTTTCCGCTTGAGGCAAATTGAGGCAGAAGTTCACTCGCGGTGAAGTTGTGCGCATGCTCGGCGTAAAGCCGGGCCAGCTTGATTCGTGGGCGAAGCTTGGCCTGATTACCTCTGGCACCGGAGACGATGCCCCGCGCGGCGAACCGTTCTATGGCTTCGGCGATCTCGTAGCCATCGAGACCCTAAAGCGCCTAACCGCCGAACACATTCCCGCGCGCCGGCTGAAACGCTCTCTCAACGCGCTGCGGGAACAAATTGGCGAAGATGCTGCTTCCCTCGCCAAACTGCGAGTCACTACCAACGGCCGCCAGATCGTCGTGATTGGCCCGCACACCGGCAAATCGCCCATCGAGCCGCTCACCGGCCAAATGGTGCTGGAATTTGACGCCAGCCGCATCGCCCAAAAGATTCGCGCGCTTCCATCGCGCACCGCCGAGGAATGGTTTGAGCTGGGCCTTGCCTGTGATCTAAAACCCGCGACAATGCGCCGCGCAGCAGATGCCTATCGCCACGCCGTGCGTCTGGCGCCCGAATGGGTGGAAGCGCACATCAATCTCGGTACCGCTCTCTTTCATTTGCGGCGGATCACTGCTGCGCGCCGCTGCTTCAAAACCGCGCTCGATCTCGACCCGCTCAACGCGCTCGCTCATTTCAATTTTGGTTGTGCACTCGAAAGCCTCGGGAATCGCCGCGGAGCCATCATCGAAATCGAGCGCGCCGTCACTCTCGATGTAACCCGCGCCGACGCCCACCTGAATCTCGCGATGCTCTACGATCGCGAGGGCGAAAAAGAAAGAATGCGCGAGCATCTTCAACAATATCTAAATTTCGAACCCGAAGGCCGCTGGGCCGAATTCGCCCGCTCCAAGCTCCCGGCAGATCCCATCAGCGCAACCGCCGGCGGCGGCAACAACCGCTCCGCGGCCTCAAATTCCGCCGCACACAACAAAGTGACCCCATTCCGCCGCCGCTAATAAAAACTCAAATGACTCCGTGACATCGATTCTGTTCCGACAATTCTCTGCCGCTACTCTCGCGCGCGTCATCTGCGCCGTTTGCACCCCGATGGTTTGAATCGGGGCTGAGAGCGAACCGATCAGGATGCCCGAAGGATCGCATTTCGCTCCCAGTGGGACCGGCATCCTGCCGGTGCGCCTTAGCTTCTTTTGATTTGCTCTCCGCCTTTAGCTCTTAGCTTTTCGAATTTTGCTTTTAGCTTCCCCGCTCTTCATTCCCCAAACTCATTTCCCCATCCCCCCACCGCCGAATCACTCCGCCGTGTTATGATTCATCCCTGCGGTGGGCGTAGTTCAGCGGTAGAACATCGGACTGTGGCTCCGAGGGTCGTGGGTTCAAATCCCATCGCCCACCCCAGCAATCAAACAAAAATTTGTGCCAGCGTCTCGCAATCAGCTTATGCGGCTTCCGTCGTCTCCATGCGCGTGAGCGCCACGATGCTATAAGTTTTTACTTGACGCCAATTGCCATTCATGCAATATTAATCGCGGAGAATCTCCAGGCCCGAACCCAAAAGTTCGGGCCTTCGCTTTTGTAGCTCAGCCATTCCTGGCTGAGGCCTTTCAATCTTTTTCGAATCCAGTCTGCAAATTTTAGCGGGGAGTGCTGCACCCTTTGCCGTGTAAGGGTGCGGTTCTCGACCTACAGGTTCAGGGGGACCCGTTACCTCGGGTGCCCCACGTTTCGTCCGCCAAGTGCGGACGAAACGTGGGACCGAGCTCAAAACTAGCTCACGATCACGAATGTCAGAACGCACAACTCAACCCGGTTTCCGGAAGCAGCCCCCAAGGCATTCCAGCCGAAAAACACCCAAAAAAACCCCAAAAATCGACCTAACTCCTTTAGAATGAACAACTTTTTAGTAATAGTACTAGGTAAACCATTTAGAATCATCACTATCCAAAAACAACCCCCAAGGGGTGGGTAGGCCGGTGCCGACGCGTATCGGATTCAAAATAAAGTACTTAGGCCATCTGGAGCGCCTTGTGGCACCTCTATGCGGCACGGACTGGGACCAAGTTGCGATAATGAGCGAAACGATCGTGAAGCGGAGCGGAGGGACTCGCCGGGCATCATTATCACGCTATGATAGAGACATGGCTTCCGCGTCGCGCCCCGAAATCGACACCCTAAACCCACCCATGGTCCCCATCCCCGCCGGGTGGTTCGTGATGGGCTGCGAAACGGGCCGCGACGACGAAAAACCCGTCCACAGGGTCTGGGTAGATTCCTTCGAGATCGGCGCTTATCAGGTCACGAACGCCGAGTATTCAGCCTTCCTGACGGCGACGAAGCGCCCGCCACCGCCAGTGACCTGGGACGACAAAAATTTCAATAGCCGCCACCAACCAGTCGCCTCGGTATCGTGGTTCGACGCAGTCGCATATTGCGATTGGCTATCGCAATCAACCGGCCGCCACTACGTGCTCCCAACCGAAGCACAGTGGGAACGCGCCGCGCGCGGCGATCGAGAAAACGAGTTGTACCCGTGGGGCAACGCAGGGCTCGACGAAATTCCAGATTACAAGTCGCGCTGGCAAACGGGACCTGAAGAGGTAGGACTTTACGCGCCGAGCTCAACGGGGATGTACAACGCAGGCGACAACGTGCACGAGTGGTGTGCCGATTGGTACAGCGCCGATTATTACTCGCATTCGCCGGAAAAAAATCCAATGGGACCGGAGAGCGGCGCGCGAAGAGCATCGCGCGGCGGCTCGTGGCGCCACCACGTGAAAGTAACGCGCACCGCCGCGCGCTCCAGCATTCCACCGGAATTCAAATACGCGGATTACGGATTCCGGCTCGCGCGAATTTCAAACTGAATTTTTCCCGAGAAATTATTTTGGAGCGGGCGCAGCTGCCGGCGGGATGCGCCGCAAAATATTCGTCGAGGCTGGTTTTGAATTCCGCCGCGGCGCGCTGCACGTTTTTATCCAGTGCGTCCACGACAGCCGACACATCTTTCGCGCCCACTGGCTCATCGTGAGAATAAAAATGCGTCCAAACCACAATGCCGGATTTCATATCGCGCATTTCAAGTTCAAGAGTGAGCCGCGCAACAACTGCGCTGCCCGAAACTTCCTTGAAATCGGAAAGGTTGCCGCGAATCATGTAGTCGCCGCGCCCGTTGCTGCGCATCGCGTACACTCCGCGATATTCACCCGCAGCACGAAACGCCTGCCGCAGCACACTCTGAATCATCTCGGTGGGCGCCTCGGCCCAGCGGTGATATTGATACGTGCCCATCCCTTCGCCGCCGGTGGAATAGACGATGGGGTCTTCGCGATAAAGATGCGAGGCCGAGATCGGCCCCAGCAGCAGCGTCACCGGAAACGGATTTGAATTCGCGGCGGGCGCGGTCTCGCTGGGAACATTCAGCTGGTAATACTGCACGGGGCGCGCAGCCGGGCAGCCGCTCGCGATTCCCGCGCACAACACCAACGCTGCGATTGTGATTTTATTTTTCATTTCTTGTCTCCCGGCTTGTGTTCGCGGGGATTATTTGCGCGAATGATTGTGGAGGGTTGAGTCTTGATTGTTTCCGTGAATTCTTTCAGATTCTCCATCACGTGTTGCAGCGTATCCAGAATCTGATCGATGTTTTCCGAATTGACGTCGAGCGTCTGATTGATTCGCTCGGTGAGTTCAGTGGTATTCGCAAGAGTGCGCCGCAGATCGGATACGGCCTGGCGGACATCTGCGCGATTTTCGCCGAGCATTGAATCAACGTGATCCAAAGTCTTGTTCGCTTCGTCCGAAGTTTTCTTGAAATCATCGAGCAGCGGTTGCAGTTTTGTCGTTGCGGCATTTACGTTGGAAAGCGTGGCCTTAATCGTCGCGCGGTTTTCTTCCAGCATGCCGCGCGCGCTTGCCAGCGTCGCGGAAAGATTGGCGCGATTTTGCGGCGTCAGCAAATCGTTCACTCGGCTGATCGTCTCTTTCAATTCCGTCGCGCGATCGTTCAGAGTCACCAGCAGTAGCTGCGCCTTCGGCGCAATCTGATTGATCTGCGCTGTGAGCGCATTGAAATCTACATAAACTTCTGATGGAAGCAGCGCACCATCGGACGCGGGAGCGGATTGCGGAGTTCCGGGCATGATTTCGAGGTGATTGTCGCCGAGCGGATTCATGCTCATGATTTTTACGTGGCTATCTGCTTTCACCGGCACATCGGTGTGTACGCTGAAAGTCACGTCGAAGCGCGCCGCATCTTGCGGATCGATTTTCAAACCGATTACGCGCCCGATTTTCGGCCCGCCCGAATAACGAACAGTCGTGCCGGGCTCAAGCCCGCCCGCAAACGGAAAGTAGGCATGAAATGTTTTCGTATTGCCACCGGACACGCCATTCATCGCGAGCACCGTGGCCACTAGCACAATCGCCGCGACCACAACGAAAAGTCCCACGAGTGTTTGTTCAAGTTTTGCTTGCATCACACTCCTCACTTCTCTGCTGCGCCGCGTCGCGAAGGTCCAGACGCGGTAAGCATTTGCAAATAATCCAGCTCGCCCGAAACTTCCGGTTCGGCGACGCGATTCAAAAATTGCTGCACGCGCGGCTGTGGATTCGCGCGCATCTCATCGGGCGTTCCGATCGCCACAATGTTTCCCTTGTCGATCAGCATCATGCGATCCGCGATCAGAAATGCGCTGGCGAGTTCGTGAGTCACCACGACGATCGTCACGCGAAACGCGCGCTTCAAATCGAGAATCAGTTGATCGATGCCGGCGGCGATAATCGGATCGAGTCCCGCTGATGGCTCGTCGAAAAATAAAATTTCCGGATCCATCGCCAGCGCGCGCGCAACCGCCGCACGCTTTTTCATTCCGCCGCTTAATTGCGACGGCATGTAATATTCGAATCCTTCGAGGCCAACTTGCTGCAACTTCAGCCGCAACATAATTTCGATCGTGGAATCTTCGAGCTTGGTGTGTTCGCGAAGAGGCAGCGCGACATTTTCACCGACGTTCATCGAACCCAGCAGCGCTCCGCCTTGAAACGACATTCCGATTCGCTTCCGGATTTCGTCCAGCTCCGCGTGAGAGATTGCCGCGATGTCTTGGCCCTTGATCCAGATTTCGCCGGCGGTCGGCCGTTCGAGACCTACGAGCGTTCGAAGCAGAGTGCTCTTGCCGGAACCGGAGCCGCCGAGAATCACCATCGTCTCGCCGCGCTTCACGTCAAAACTTACGCCGTGAAGGATTTCCGTATCTCCATAACTGACGCGGAGATCGCGCAGCGAAATCATCGGCTGCTCGGAATCGGTTCGCGCTGTGGTTTCATTCGCCATCGAAAGTCTTCAAAAACTATTTTCCACCCATGAAAAAGAAAACGGCCGTAAAAATCAAATCCACAATCACGACCATGAAAATCGACATCACCACTGCACGAGTCGTCGCGCGGCCCACTTGTTCGGCGCCGGTGCCAGTTGAAAGTCCTTCGAAGCATCCGACAGCAGTAATCGTAATTCCGAACATCACGCTCTTGATCAGACCCGACATTATGTCGCGGATAAAAAGTGAATCGACCGAGTCTTGAATGTAGCGGCCAAAAGTAAAATCGGCTTGCGACACGCCGAAAATCGAGCCGCCAAGAATTCCCATCATGTTCGCCCAGATCGTCAGGCAGGGCAGCATGATGAACATCGCGAGAAATTTCGGCGCCACCAGAAATCGCACCGGGCTGATCGCCATCGTTTCAAGCGCATCGATTTCTTCGGTGACGCGCATCGTGCCGAGTTCGGCTGCGAATGCCGATCCCGACCGGCCGATCACCACGATTGCAGTGATTAGCGGTCCGAGTTCGCGCGACATCGAAACAGCGACTGCGGTTGCAACGAGATTCAACGCGCCGAATCGCCGCAATTCGTAGGCGCTTTGCAACGCGAGAATTAGTCCGATGAAAAATGTAATTACGCTCAAAATCGGCAGCGCGCGGACGCCAACGTCCATCGCCTGCGAAATCGCGCGACGCAGTTGCAGCGGCTTTCCACGAAACGGCGCGATGAAAATAAAATATGCAGCGCTCGCACCAAGACTCGCGAGCGATCCGAGATACGCAAGCGCGTCCGTGATACCTGCGCCGATTTGTTCGAACGGTTGCATCTAAATTATTTCGGTGCGATTCCCCTGCTCAATCGCGCGGCCGTCTCAACGCTTACGAAGCAAGCGCTTGTTCCTCTGTATCGTGCAATTCGAAAAGTTTCAGCAGACGCGAAAGCTGCAGAACTTCGCGCGCGGGTCCGCTCACGCCAATCAGCATCAGCCGCGAGCCGGCATCGCGCGAAGCTTTCAATCCTTCGACGAGTGAAGCTACGCCGGAGCTATCGATGTATGCGACTTCGCATAGATTCATCGCCACACGCGGCGCTCGATTATCTTTAATCTCGCGCAATAATACCTGGCGCACCTGCGGCGAATTGGAAAGATCGATCTCTCCGGCTACGTCGATGATTACCGTGTTTCCAATCTGACGAACTGAAAGCGTCACGGATTCTTCTCCTCTAAGAATTCTTTATTTCTTTCACTGGCTTAATAAATTTCGTCAATCTCCATTGATTCATGTTTTCGGCGCGCCGGTATTTCAAGGTATCCATGCATTCTTCGATGAAGTGCAGCCCCAATCCTCCCGGACGAATGTCATTAAAATCACGGCCGCACAATTTCGCGGGATCAACAGCGGGGCCGCGGTCTTGCAGCAGAATCTCAATTCCCTGCTCGGCTCCTTGCGCCGAGCGCCGCCGCGCCTTCCGGAAATAAATTGCGATCGGACGATCCTCGCGTCCGGCGTACGAATGACGAATAATATTTGTGATTGCCTCGTCCACCGCCAGAGTAATCGACCGGCACTCCGCCCCAGGAAATCCCAACGATTCCGCAAGGCGCTCCACCGCTCCGCGAACCACACAGAGCAGTGTCGGCTTGCTGTTGATCAAAATCTCCAGCAGCACCCCGGACTGCAATGCGAGGCTATCTTTCTTAACGGCAGCCTTTCGCGCTGGGCGAGAGTTTTTCATATCAATTGATGACGGAAGCCAACTTCCGGTTCGCGCAGCTTAACAAAAAATGCAGCGGAAACTGGATGAAAAACGTAAGCGGCGCGATTCATTCCAACTTGGGACAAGACCCGATATGGAACTCAAATTATAGATGGACGATTGGCCAATCCTATTGAATCTCTACCAGTACGAGAGAAACGTCGTCAGCGAGAGGCCCGGCGCTATACGATGTGACGCGATCCATAATCCCCTGCTTCATTTCGCCAAAAGGCAACGTAGATGTCTGATGCACAAATTCCTGAACGCCAGAAATTCCTAGAATCTTTCCGCTGGCGTTGAACACGTCGGTGATTCCGTCGGTGTACATAACGACGCGATCTCCTGGACAGAGTTCGACTTCCATGTTCGCATCGTCGTCCACTGCGTCGGGTAGCGCACCAAGGATCATGCTGCGCGACTCGAGCTGAATCGGTTCCTGTCCGGCGCGGGCGATCATAGCCGGCGGATGCCCTGCGCCTGCGTATGACATTCGCCGCGCCGCGCGATCGATTCGCGCCGTGGCTGCTGTAAATAGAAACCCTGAGCTGTCGATACTGTCGAGTACAAAGTGATTCAGTTCGCGGAGCATGTCCGCGGGCGGCGTACCGCGCCTGAGCTGCGTCATCGCTTCCGTATAAATACGCGTTGCGACGAGAGCCGAGCCGATTCCGTGGCCAGAGACATCGCAGACAAGCAGCGTCAGATATTCTTCGCCGAAAGGACTGACGAGCGCGAAATCTCCGCCGATACTATGAACAGGATGATAGAAACTTTCGACGCGAACATTTCCCCAGAGCAATGAAGCTGGAGCGAGACTTTTCTGGACGCGAGCGGCGAGAGCGAGATCTTCGTCGATTTCGCGCTGACGCGTTTCGAGACGTGTATTCAGCGCGCGGAGTTGCTGCTCCTGTTCCTTTTGCTCGGAAATATCGGTGAATGTAATGATTCCAAAGGTGCGACCATCGGGATCTTCCAGCGCGCGTGAACTGATAATGACCGGCAACCGAGTTCCATCGGATTTTGGCAGAACGAAGCCATAGCGGTGATGTCCCGCGCGTTCGGCTAATTCGATTTGCCCCTTCAGAAATTTCCACTCGTCGAAGGAATAAAATTGTGAGGGTTGGACGCCGAGCACTTCGCCGGGTTCTATGCCCGTCATTTCCACGAACGCCGAATTCACAAACATGATGCGGTGACAATCGTCGGCGACCATGACACCCTCATTGAGAGTCTCAAGAATTTCTTCCATCTGCGTCAGCCAGTCTGGTTTTTCGAAATCCATCAGCGTTCTCGCCCAAATCCTCTCACGCCGTCCGCGCGAACGCAAAAAAGCCAGCGCCTGTTCCGCATTGGAACCCATGATTCATTGGCGCAGCAGGATAGTCCGGGCAAAATATTGAAACAGAACATGGATACGACGCGAAAGTGCGGGACGCGACGATCGCAGACGTTCAACCTATAAAACACATAGAAAACAGGTAGTTCCAGCTACATTCAAAACAGGCGATCGAGGCAAATTGTTTTTTCATTTGCTGTCGACGCGAGATTCTACATTGCAAATTTCTCTGCAACTAAAATTCGCGGTTTGTGTTTCTAGTGTATCGAGAGAAGTGGTACCCCTGCTGCTTCCGAAAATTTCAAGGAGTGGTTCGAATGAGAGACAAATGTCTCCGTGCTTTTTTGGCGATTTGCGCAGTCATCGTGCCGTCACTGATTATGGGTTGCAGGATCGGTTCGAATAATGCGCCACCACCACCGCCGCCCGCTTCGATGGGTAACGTGATCACCACCGTTGGTGATGCTTCGACAGAAGATTGGGCCACGATCGGCGTGCGAGTGCTGAGCATTTCGCTGATGCCACAAGGCGGAGGGTCGCCGGTAGCAATTTACACAGCGCAGAGTCCTGCGCCATTTGTAAATTTGGTGCAGCTCGATCAACTCAGCGAAATTATTGGCAACGCGTCGATTCCTGTGGGCACATACACCGGCGCAAAGATTTCGATCAGCGCGAATTCGGGCGACGTGCTGCTGACTGCGTCCGCAGATCCGTCCGCTTCATTCGCAGGCACGGCTGGCGCGACTGTTCCATCCAGCGCAATCGAATTCAGGGAGCAAGCGGAGGCGCCGGCAACATGTCGCGTGGCGTTCAACGTGAATCTTGTTGCGCCACTGGTGGTCACAGCAAACCAGACGAATGCGCTTGATCTGGAATTTGATTTGTCACATCCGGCATTTCTAGTGGCGAACGTGCCAGTAGGCGGCGGGACGACTTTGTGGGCGGTAAATTTCCGGGGCCCAATCCGGCATCGTCCACATGCGGCTCTCGATCATTTCTTGCTGCGCGACCACTATGCGACGGTGCTTTCGGTCGCCTCGACCAATTTGTCGATCTCCGCGGACAAAGATTATCCGGTGTATCCGCCGACAAATCCGGAAACGGCAATTCAGAGTCCGCTGGCTCTAACATTTCAGGTGGATGCGACCGACGGAACAATTTTCTACGACGTGGATGCGAAAACCTCGGGGGTGATAAACGATTTTTCATCCGTGGCGAGCAGCCTGCCTGGGAAATTCATCCGCGTCACCACGCGCTTCCAGAATGACGGAACGCTAGTTGCGGTGCGCATGTGGGCAAGCAGCAGCTTCAATAAGCTATGGCTAAATCCGGAAGGACACATCCTGCACGTGAACAGCAACACGGATGTGGTGACGGTGGAGAACGAACTGGGCTTCCCGATTCCCGTGACGGTTGATGCGAATACTCAGTTTTATTATCGAGTGCCCGCGAGCGCGGTGGCCGACGCGACTGCAATCGGTACTGGCACATCTTTCCTGACGAATAAGGATCTGGTTCGCGGGTTCAAGGTACACGTGAGTGTGGCCGATCCGCTAGCGAGCCCGCTTGTCGCCACGACGATCGACATCGAAAACGCGAAGTATGCGGGAACGATTTCGGCGGCGGGCGCGACAAGTTTCGTCTATACGAACACGTTTCACACTGCGACTGACGATTACAGCGTAACGCTGCCTTACATTTCGAGTGCGTCACCCAACGCGAGCAACCCGGCGGCGGGAACGATGTTGACGGGATTCGATTGGTGGAATTTCACTTTCCCGACCAGCGTGAATACCGGGATGTCCGCGATTCCGAATTTCGTGTCTGCGACAAACGGCTCAGCTAACTTCGGCGGAACGGTGGGATCTTTCCCCGCCGCGTGGAG
This sequence comes from uncultured Acidobacteriota bacterium, assembly GCA_963721845.1. Lineage (GTDB taxonomy): Bacteria > Acidobacteriota > Terriglobia > Acidiferrales > UBA7541 > DASTCZ01. The sequence goes on from CAVRKW010000003.1 coordinate 104,406, forward strand.
TGAGCGGAGCAACGTGGGGCGACCCATCGAATCCGAGCGGATGGTCCGCGATTTACGCAATCCTTGAGCCGACAGGCGTGCCTCTGGGAACGGTGACGCGTGCCGTGGGTTACGAGTGGGAGCGGCGGATCTTTCTCGATGAGCGTTACCGGTGGCACGACATCTGTGCCAGTGGATCTTTCGGACGTTTCCGGTCGGCCGCATTGGTTTATCAAGTGGATCGCACTGGCGGAATCGTGACGATCAGCCCGATCGACATCACGACGGCTAGCGGGCTGGCGGCCGATTGCCACAAACGTGGTGAACGGCACGCCGGTGAAGGTATCCGGAGTGCCGCAAGCCGATGGCAGCATCAAGGCTTACGTTTTGTTTTATTACACCGGCGTGAAGCCTACGTCGTAGAGGGTCTGAAAAGAAAAAAGGTCCGCGCCGACAGATGGCGCGGACCTTTTTATTTTTGGCGGTTAGATTTCCAAGTTTATTTCGGAGGCGGCGTGGAAGTTCCCGGAGTTGAATTAATTTTTTCCATCGGGAACGTCGCTTTGAAATCCAGGTTTTGATTCAGGCGAGCTTCAAATACGAGTTCCTGCGCGCCAGTCTTCCATCAGCGGACCTCGAATACTGTTTTGGTCGAAGTCCACGCGCCAAATTCCAGCGTAGCCGCCGACAAATTGCAGATGCTTTGCAGGCACGACGTCTTTTCCCTTGTTGCTGGAGAGCGACGCGTCAAACGGGCGCATGACCCGCTCGCCCTCGTTCGCTCCGATTAAATGTCCTGAACCAACTTTTGCACCGATGGAGACGAGCACGTAATACTGGCCGGGCTGCTGCTCGTTGAGGAGCAAACCGACAAGCTTCATGGCTTCTTGATCTGTGAGTTGTTTATCGAGCATTTCCAGGCGAGCGAACGCGCCGGCAAATTGTGGATCGTCCCAATAAACAGAAAGCGTTGTAAATTGGCGTTTGAAACGGCCTTCCATGCTGCCGGTGATTCCAGTTTTCGCTTCTTTGCTATCGACGATTCGCTGGCAATCTTCCTTGGTCCAAGTGAGAAAGGCAGGATCGCCCGCGCCTGCGCCGGGAATCGTGTCGAGATAATCCTTGAGGCCGAGTTTTTCTTCCTTGCGATCGACGCCAAAATCGTAGACGTCGAGAATTTCGATGTTCGATGCGGACTTGCTTCCGGTGTTGCCTTCGACGAATGCAAACTCGCCGGCTGTCAAATCTTCGCGCGGATACAGGCGATAGAGATCTTTGATTTCGGTGGGACCGATGTCGAGGAGCACTTCATCCTGATTCTGTTCTGTGCTGAACATGATGGAGGCGTTCGCGACGGTGCGCTGATCGAAATTTTGGCCGGTGATTTTGCACTGGAGCAGCTTGAACTTGCTGACGTCGCGGCTTGGCGGGAAATAGGCGAAAAACGTGGGGCGGGTCGCTTCAAAACGGCTGGTAGAGTGCGCGCCCGGAACGTTGATATCGATTTTCTGGCGGACGAACGGGACGACGCTTTTGAGCAGCGAACGAAACTTGCTGACTTGGACTTTGGTCTCGATGCGGCCGAGTGGCTTCAGGCCACCAGCGTCGTAAATGTAGACGCCGTAATTCTGCGGAGCGGCGGAAGCGTGAGCTGGAGGCGTGGGGGCGCTGCGTGCGTTGGCGGTTTCTGTGGGCGCGACATTCTTCGAAGTATTTGAAGCGGGGCCAGTTGGCCTGGTTGAAGAGGTATTCGAATTCGATCGTGGAGCGGGAGCCTGAGATGGAGCTGTTGACGGCGTAGCAGCGCCGTTGGCTGCATCCATCATTGCGGAAATCACGGCGTCGCTCACGCCAGCCTGCTTCAGAGCGACCAGGCCGTTCGTAGACATGTCAAACTTCGTTTTCGATTTTCTAATTTTTGAAATGATGACGCTATCGGAGAGTTTGGCTTTTGCGAGTTGAATCACGTCGTGATTGGTCATTGCAGCCGGAGCAGTGGTGGCAGGCTTGGGCTTTTGCGTTTGGGACGGCGTGGTTGGTTTGGAAGTGGTGGTGTTTTGATCGCTACCGCCAACGGTGACTTGAAATGCGTTGGCGACCGGCGATAGCGGGATCGCAATAGCTGCGATTGCGAGCGTCGTGACGACCAATGCGTGTCTGTGCCAGATCATGGCGCTCATCTCCCGGAATCGTGCGCGATCGCTGACTCGCGGCGAATCAGCTTAGCGACCGCTTAATTGAAGAAATCGGACAAAGTATGTACGCCGTAAAAAGCGATGTCAATTCACCCGGTGTGATTCCTGATTTGTGCGGCGATGGCATCCAATGTGTTCGCGGATTCGCGAGTTCGAGTATTCTGATTGTGGAGAGCATTAATGGCGTCGGAAATGAAACCTGCGGTACCGACAAAACAAAACTGGGGCAAGACGCCGTGGACGGTTGAGTTTCATCCGGAGCTGCGCGCAATTCCCGAATCGGTGGATTTCGCGGTGATCGGCGCGGGGTTTGCGGGATGTGCTGCGGCGGCGTGGCTAAAGCACGTCGCACCAGAAAAAAGTGTCGCGCTGTTTGAATCTGAGCGAATCGGCGCGGGGTCGAGCGGACACACGGGCGGCACAGCGTTGCAAGGATCGGCGGCTGGAAATCTACCTGGCCTCGGCGATGTGCTTGGTGGACTTGCTGATACTTTGCGAGAGCTTCGCGTGGATGCCGATCTTGCGCTGCCCGGCGCGTGGGAGCTGAAGCACAATATTGACGCGCCGAATTCAGCGATTCGATGGCGCGATTCTGGCGTGCTTAGTGTGGCGAAAGAAGTCACGGGCGGAACGATCGATCCCGGAAAAATGGTGGGAGGACTGGCGCGCGCGGCACACGATGCTGGCGCGCTTGTGTTTGAAAATGCGCGAGTAACGAATATCGATTTCGGAGAACGATTACTGCTCACGACTTTCGTAAAACAAGTTCACGCTCAGCGCGTGTTGATTACGACAAACGCGCAGTCACTCGAGTTGAGTGGACTTGTGGCGCGCGGCGAACCGAAATTCACACTGGCTCTTGCTACTGCGCCGCTGACCGGCGAACAACTTGAATTGCTGGGGCTCGCGTCGAGGCATGTGTTTTACACCGAGGATCTGCCGTATCTGTGGGGACGATTGCTGAATAACGATAGCGTTGTATTCGGCGCGGGGCTCGTTCATTTAGAAGACTGGCGAGATCTCGAGGCGATTGATGTTTCCGCCGGCGAAGTCGCGAGACTTTTCAGAACGCTTGAGAAACGTGTTCATGGTTTTCACGATGTTTTGCGCGACGTGAAGATCACGCATCGATGGGGCGGCCCGATCCTATTTGCAAACGAGTGGGTGCCAGTTTTTGAGCGGCACCCGAAAAGCGATCGCGCGATCGTGCTCGGCGCGTGGTCGGGACATGGCGTCGCGATTTCGGTTCATCTCGGGCGGTGGGCCGCAGAAGCTCTACTGGATCGTCGCGAGTTGCCCGACTGGCGAGATGCTAGCGGCGAAGAGGAATGATTCCGCGTGAATGATTTCGGCAGCGATTACTGCGACACCCTGTCCGCGCGAGTTCGGCGAGTTGTATGCGTCGCGTCGTCGCTGCCCCGCGAAACTGCGGCTCGCAGCAAAACTCGAGCTTGCTCACAATTCTTTTTCACGCCATCACCGGTGATGTACAGCCGGGCCAACTCCACTTCGGCGATCACACTACCGTTACCGACCGCAGACCAAAGCAACTGCGAAGCTCGCGCAGGATCGCGCGTGCCGTTCGCGCCCCGCAGTAGACGGAGAGCTTCATCTAATTGCGCTTTGCCGGCCGCGTCAATATCGGCATTTGCCCCGGCCGTGTTTGCAGGCTGCTTTACTCCAGCGCCGCTAATCGCGGGGGTCGAGGAAGACTGAGGAGCAGAGGTAACGCTCGAACCGGATTGCGTAGCGGCGGAGTCGACCGGAACTGTCGAAGGCGCGAGTGGTGGCGACACGTCCTGACCGATCGGGAGGGACTCCTGCTGCTGCGATATCGGACGCGGCTGCGACTTCCAGCGCAGCGTGTAGTACCCAACGACGGTAACCGCAATCGCGGCAAAAACAACCACAATCATCGGCAACGCCGCGCGGTCGCGGGCCGCGGATTCTGAAATATCAGCGGAGTCGGACTGTTTCCGTATGGAGTCAAGCTCTCCGACAGATGCGTCATCGGGTGTTCCCTCCGTCGCCAACAACGAAAGCGGGCTCGTGAAAATGTTGGATCGCGCGCCTTCACTCGCAGGCAATGACGAGGCGCCCGCGTTTTCAGTCGCGGAAGCGGACGGTCGAACCGCAAACTTCTCATCTGCGGGCCGCGGGGCAGGAATCGAAGCCGACGTTTCTTTTGTGGCGGGCACCGGCCGCTCTCGCCGCAGTGAACCGAACATGCCAGAACTTGCCGCCGCGCGCTCCGCAGCTTGCCGTGCGACCTCCGCGGGCGAGCCGGGGGTAACACCGGGGGTGAGTCCTGCATCATTCGTGGCTTTCGTCGCGGCGTCACCCATCCAGGACCGAAGCCTCGCGCGCACATCATCATTCAGTTCTACGAATTTGATTCCGCCACTTTTTCGTGATTCATCTGTCCATGCGATAGTGCCGGTGGCGTCCAAGCGGTCGATCGAGCGAATCGAGAACCAAAATTTTACGGGACCCGATATTTCCACGGGAACCGCGGAATGAAATCCCAACCCATCTTCAGACACATCCACGACGATTCCGCCGTTATCGGGTTCGAGATTAATAAAGGCAAGATCGGTGAGGGTCTTGCGGGGCGTCGCGCCGGCGTTCTATCGGCATCGGTCGAGCAGTGCTCCTGGCTCCGTCGCAAATCAAAATCTATAGCCGCGGAGGATCCGGCTGGGTTGCGCGGACCAAGCATCAGTTACGTCGGGGACTGACGCGGCTGCATTGTAGCTCTCATGAGGCACGTTCGCACTGCAATTGTGATGTACCGTTTGTACGGTAGGCGCACCTGAGCTTCGATTCGACGGGTAGCTCGCCGAATGCACGCGAGCTAGGACGCGCTGCGGTGATCCACTACGCGGCGTAGTTTGCGACAGCCGGGTTCCGAGCGCGTCAGCTGAGTTTCGGTGAACGAAACATCTACCTCGTCTTAAAACGTAGGTATAATCGCCGGACGTCAATCTCACGAATTTCCCTATAGGGGTTAAAACGAATGAAAACGCTGTTAAGAGTTTGTGCAGTTGTGTTGCTGTTCGCTTCGGCGCAGGTGGCACGCGTCGCAGCGCAAGCGCCGCCGCCCGATGCTAAGGCCGCGGACGCGAAGCCAGCCGATACAAAAGAACCGAAAGAAGAATCTTCCACTACTGATCACACGGCGAATATCGGAGGCCAATCGATTTCGTACAAGGCGACGATTGGCAGCATCCTGCTGAAAAATCCGCAGGGCGATCCAACCGCGCTGATGTATTACACCGCGTACATCAAGAACGATGTAAAGGATCAGGGCACGCGTCCGATATCATTTATCTACAATGGCGGACCGGGTTCAGCGTCGATCTGGCTGCACATGGGCGCATTCGGACCGCGGCGAGTTGCGACGAAGGATGCCGACTACACGCCGCCTCCGCCGTACCGTCTTACGGACAATGCGAACTCGCTGCTCGATCACACCGATATGGTGTTCATCGACCCAGTGGGAACTGGATTCAGCCATGCTGTAGGAAAATCACAGGACAAAGATTTCTGGGGCGTAGATCAGGATGTCCATTCGATCGCCCAGCTGATCAATCTTTACGTAACGCGGAACGACCGGTGGAATTCGCCGAAATTTTTGATTGGCGAGAGCTACGGAACTTTCCGTTCGGCGGCACTGGGAAATTATCTTCAGTCGAACGACAACATGCAACTCAACGGCATCGTACTGATTTCGAGCGTGCTCGATCTCGGATCGATTTCTTTCCTACCCGGCGACGACATCGGCTACATCCTGTATTTGCCGAGCTATGCCGCGACCGCGTGGTATCACAAAGCGCTTAAGGATCAACCGGCCGACTTGCCGGCGTTTATTGATGAGGCTCGCAAGTTTGCCGCAGGTGAGTACGCACAGGCTCTGATGAAGGGCACCGCGATTTCGCAGGCTGAAAAGGCTTCCGTAGCTGCGAAGCTTTCTCACTTCACTGGCTTGAGCGAAGAGTATCTGATGCGCGGCGATTTGCGTATTGTGGAACCGCAATTTACCGCGGAGCTTCTGCGGAGCCGCGGGCTTACCACTGGACGTTTGGACGCGCGATTCGCGGGTCCGAACGGCGATCTGTTGAGCGAATTTTCCGGCTCAGATCCGCAATCGGATGCGATTAGCACTGCGTTCATCTCGACGTGGAACGTTTACATTCACGACGAGCTGAAATTCACGCAGCCCGATCGCGCTTATCTTGGATCGAGCCCTGTTGCGGGCGGCCAGTGGGATTGGAAGCGGCAGAACGGCGGCGGATTTGGATTTCCCGGAGTACCGAACACGGAGCCAGATCTCGCGCAAGCGATGCTGACGAATCCAAACCTGCAAATTGAAATTGAAAACGGCTACTTCGATCTCGCGACTCCTTTTTTCGGAAGCGAGTACACGAAGGAACATCTCGGGCTTGAGCAGAATTTGACGAAGAACATTCAGCTCAAGTATTACGACGCCGGTCACATGATGTATCTCCACGAGCCGGATCTTGCAAAGCTCAAGGCGAACATCGCGGCGTTTATTGATCGTTCGTCTAAGGGTGGAATGTAGTCCTTAGCGTTCGGTTAGGAACAAAATCGGAAACAAAAAAATCGCTGCGTTCGGGAAATATTTCCGGTCGCAGCGATTTTTTATTCTGAGCGAAGAGCTTCTATGGGATCGATGCGTGCCGCGCGTCGGGCCGGGATGTAACACGCAAGTGCCGCGGAAATCGCCAGCGCTACGCACACGCCGCCGATCGTAACTGCGTCTGCGTTACCGACACGAAACAGCAAACTCTTCAACATGATCGCGGCGGCCAACGCGCCGCCAATTCCCGCGAAGAGTCCGATCAACACCAATCGCATTCCCTGGCCGACTACCAAGCCAAGAATGTTTCGCGGTCTTGCACCCAGCGCCATGCGAATCCCGATCTCACTGGTGCGGCGTGTAACTTGGAATGAAAGCACCCCGTAGAGGCCGACGCAGGTGAGAGCGAGCGCCAGGGCGCCGAGTATTGCGCAGAGAACGGCGACGAGGCGATCCTGATGAAGCGATTCGTCAATTTCTTCGCGGAGGGTTTGGATATTTGTCAGCGATAGGTTTGGATCTATCGAGTGAAACATCGCGGCGATGGCTGATTCAGTTGACCGGCTAAGGTTGGCGGAGACTCGCAAATTCAAGGTGCCGCGAAGACTCGCGCCGGCCGGGCTCTTGTTCGCGATCGAGGTAAAAGAAGTCTGGAGTTTGTTCGCGGAGATCGTTGTAGACCGAGTCGGCCGCCACGCCGACGATTTCGAATGGCGGGCGATTCCCTTCCACCATCCGAATTCGTTTGCCGACCGGAGGCTCGTCGCCGAAATAGTGGCGTGCCATGGTGCGGTTAATGATCACAACATGCTGCGATGTTGTGCCGATATCTTGGGCGCCAAAGTCCCTGCCCGCGAGCAACTGAATTCCCATGGTCTCGAAATATCGCGGAGTGACGGACGCCAAGAACGCGTGTGATTCGCCGGAGCGCGGCGGCTGGCCGTCGAGAGCGACATTGACTCCGAATTCGTGCCCGCTGACAGGCGGATATGCGCACTGAGCGACGCGCGAACTACTCGGGGAAAGAAGCGGCGGCATCCATCATCGGAGGTAAAGACTCTGCGCATCTGCTGGAGTACGCTGATGCTGAGAATCGGCGAGCGTGGCGACGATCACGCTATTGCGATCGAATCCTGCGTCGAATGTTTCCAAATTAAATAAGGCTGTGAAGCAGGAGCCTGCGCCTGCGAGGATCGTGACCGCGAGTGCGACCTGCGCGGCGACGAGAAATTTGCCGAGCGAGCCGCTCGAAGCTGGTATTGTCCGCCGACTGTGGTGGATTGCGTCGTCAAGTCCCGCGCTAATTTGTGCGCGAGGCAACCAGCGCAGGAATCAAGCCCACGGCGAAGATCGTAATCAGAGCATAGCCGGCGGCGAAGGCGAGTACCCGCCCATCGAGCCCCGCAACAATCGCTAATCGGAAGCCGCCGGCTGGAGAGCGCGGCAACGAGGGCTGCGCTGGTCCATCGCGCGAGTAGAATGCCCGCTAGCCCGCCCATGAACGCCAGCAGAGAGGTTTCCGTGACATGCTGGCGGATCAATCGGGCGCGTCCTGCGCCCATTGCTAGGCGGATCGTGATTTCCTTGCGCCGCGCGGTGCCTCGCGCGAGCAAAAGGTTTGCGACGTTGACGCATGAAATCAGGAGGATGCCGATCACCACGGCCATCAGAATTTGCGCCGGCAAAGAAAGCTGTGCGCGCAGATCAGATCGGCCGCGAGCGGCGGGAGTGAGCACGAGATGATCCATCGCCTGACGCATTTCGAACTCCGGAAGATTTGAGAGCTTCGCAACTTCCGGGTATAGCGGAGCAATAGCGGATTCTGCGGCAGCCCCGAGACTCCCGGCTTTAGGCGGCCGAGAACCTTTACCCAATCTGGCTCGAGCGTATTTGAAGTGGCTGGATCAAATGGCTGGTAGAAATCGGGCACGACTCCAACTTCAGCTCCGAAAAATTCTGGCGGAGCTACGCCGACAACGGTAAACGCCTGTTTTCGCCTTTCAGAGAAACGGTGCGGCCAATAATTGCCGAATCGCCGTGAAATTCCCGCCGCCAGATAGTCGAAACCAAGAACAATTTCGAGTTGCGCCGCCGCGGTCTCCGCAGAGGAAGTAGCTGAAGAATCTTCCGGCGAACGGGCGCACGCCGAGCACGCTGAAATAATTGTCTGAGACCAGCTAGTCCGCGGCCTAGATTTCGCGAGCCTGCCGAAATCGAGCTGATCGTCGAATAAATTCGCGGTGTACGCCAGCACCCCGTCGAAAGGTTGCGCCTCCCGGCGATAAAGTTCGTAGATCGGAAACGTGGATTCGTCAATGGATTCGAGCGTGCCGGCGGAATGCACGAGCACAAGTTGATCTGGATCGTGAACGGGCAACTTGCGAAGCAGCAGCGGATCAAGCACCGAGAAAATCGCGGTGTTCGCGCCGATAGCGAGCGCCAGCGTGATCACCGCCGTCGCGGTGAAGCCGGGATTCTTGGCCAGCATTCGCAGGCCAAACTTTATGTCTTGCCAGAAGAGAGTTCATCAGATACCGGTTTCCGGTCGATCGGCCAATCGAGCCTGGACAAGTATTCGGCGGGCTAGAATTCATCCGCCGCGCAAATTAGTATGGGAAGCTTCGGCGCGCCTCTTGATATGGTACGCATCCAGTTGGTTACGTCCGAGTTGTGCCGAGACTCGCATTGAGAAACTAAGGGAGATCGCGTGAGCGAAAAGAGAACCTGGGATGCAGTGATTGTTGGCGCGGGGCACAACGGGCTGGTGACAGCGGCGTATCTTGTCGCGCGCGGGAATGAAAGTGCTGGTGCTCGAGCGGCGAGAAGTGCTCGGCGGCGCGTGCGTCACCGAAGAAATATTTCCCTGGCTACAAAATGTCCACTGCCGCGTATCTGTGCTCGCTGATGCAGGAGCAGATCATTCGCGAACTTGATCTGCCGCGATACGGATATCAGGTTTACGCAAAAGATCCTGCGTTTTTCACCCCGTTTCCCGACGGACGCCACTTGACGATGTGGCAAGACCGAGCAAAGACGTGCGAAGAGATTGCGAAATTTTCCAAGAAAGACGCAGAGACGTATCCGAAGTACGAAGATTTCGTCGAGCGGCTCTCCGAATTTGCCGAAGGCATGTTGTTGCGCACTCCGCCAAATATCACGCGTACAAATTGGGCAGATCTCGCGGCGCTGGGAAAACTCGGATGGGAAGCGTCAAAAATGCCGGACGACGAGCGCATGGGACAGGTGAGAATTTTCACGCAGAGCGTCGCGGAATTTCTGGAGCCATGGTTCGAATCGGAAGAATTGAAAGTTACGCTCGCGACGGATGGAGTGATCGGCACGAACGGCGGGCCGCGTTCGCCGGGCACCGCATACGTTTTGCTGCATCACGTGATGGGAAAAGTGGATGGCCATCGCGGGTTGTGGGGATTTGTGCGCGGCGGCATGGGCGCAATTTCACAATCGATTGCGTCAGCTGCGCGCGCCGCCGGCGCGGAGATTCGTGCGAATGCGCCGGTGGCGAAAATTCTGGTCAACGAAGGCGCGGCGGGCGCGCGGGCGATCGGAGTGGTGCTCGATAACGGCGAAGAAATTTACGCGCGCACGGTGATTTCGTGCGCCGATCCCAAGCGGACATTTCCTTGGACTCGTCGGCGAACAATCGTTGCCGCCGGAATTTCGCGCGCGCCGTTCGCGAGATCGCCATGAAGGGCTGCTCGATGAAAATTAATCTGGCGCTCGATGGGCTGCCAAATTTCACCGCGATTCCCGGGAGCAATTTGCAGCCGCATCATAAAACCACGATGCACATTTGCCCGAGCATCGATTATGTGGAGCACGCGTGGGACGACGCGAAATATGGCAAGCCATCCGAATTTCCGTTGATCGAAATGACGATTCCCACCACCTACGACGATTCTATCGCGCCGCCGGGCAAGCACATCATGGGAATTTTTCTCCAGTACGCTCCATACGATTTGCGCAACGCAAATTGGAAAACATTGAAAGATGTTTACGCTGATCGCGTGATGAATTTGATCGAGGATTATGCGCCAGGATTCAAGAGCCTGGTGACGCGCGCGGCAAGTACTCTCACCGCTCGACCTCGAAGAAATTTACGGCCTCACCGGCGGCAACATTTTTCACGGCGAGATGAGCGTGGGGCAACTCTTCTTCATGCGGCCTGTGCCGGGATGGGCGAAATATCGAACGCCAGTGCGGTCACTTTATATGTGCGGTTCAGGGACGCATCCGGGTGGTGGCGTGATGGGCGCGCCGGGTTACAACGCAGCGCGCGAGATTTTGCACGATTTGAAATTTGGAATTGGATCGTAGAATTTCGAACTGTGCGCGGTAATAGACCGACGCGACCAAAGCGGCGCTCACGCAATCCAGACGGTAGTCTGCCCAGCAACAACCCATGTGCCACCGCGCTTCACCAGCCACACATACTGCCCATCGCCGCAAAGATTTCCGCACGCCTTCGCCGCATACATCACCGCTTCCGTGTGATCTTGATTGAAACCAATTCGTGATACGACAAAAATTCCCGGCGCCTTCGGATATCGCTTGTTAAATTCCTTCCAGCCCTTCTCCATCTTCGGTTTTTCCATCCCCACAATTCCGGTCAGGTCGACGACGTTGTATAACGCCACATTGAGGCGAGATTCGGCACGGCGCTGGCAGCGAAACGGACTGCTTCATTTTCAGCTGATAGTCGGCTGCGCGTCCATCGGCCGCAAGCTTTCGCCATAAATTTCGCCGTGTCCTGCCCTTTTACAGAAGTCACTGCCCACATTCCCGGCGGAACTCCAATCGAAGTGTGATCCACGATCATAATTTGTGTGTCGGCGGTCGCCTGAAAAACGTCGGCGAAAACCGCTGCATACACGGCGACATCCTCATCGGCCGACGCGGCTGCGGCGGTCTCAGCTTGTTTGCTCTGAGAATTTTGCGTCGACGACAACCGTGCGCCCACGGGCGTAACTTCCCGCCAACGCAACCGCGCCGAACGCAAACGTCAGGATGAAGCACAAGCGTAATTTCATTTCAATCTCGGTGCCCGCGATTTTATCAGAGTGCCTGCAACCACAGAACCGTGTGGTAGTCTGTCGCACTCGAAGAATCGCGCGAATTCATCGTGGGAGCCAATTCAAACATGAAATTTACCTTCTGTAAGACAATCTGTCGCGCCGGAAACGAAAATTCAATTCCGTGAAAGCCTCGTCGCCGGCGATCACAACCGCTCTCTTGCTCGCTGCAATGTTCACCTTCGTTTTCTGCGCCTTCCTCGCCGCGCGCCTGCTGGCGCAAGATACGCCAGCTCAGAACACGATGAATCTCCCTCCGCCGCCTGCCACCCGAATGGACAACGTCACTGACGATTATTTCGGCACCAAGGTCACCGATCCTTTCCGCTGGCTCGAAGATCAAAAGTCCCCTGAGACTCGCGCATGGATCGACAAACAAAATACTTACACCAATTCGATTCTCAGCAAGTTGCCGGGCCGCGAAGCGTTGCGCGCGCGACTGAGCGCCCTCTACAAAGTGGATTCCATCGGAATGCCGATTGAGCATGGCGGCCGCTACTTCTTTACAAAGCGCGCCGCAACTGAAGATCAAGCCAAGCTTTATGTTCGCCAGGGTGCCACCGGAAAGGACGATGTTCTCGTCGATCCCCTGCCGCTCACCGCTGATCACACTGCATCCGTTCGCTTCGACGCCATTTCGAGCGACGGCTCGATGATCGCCTACGCGGTGCAACTCGGTGGCGCCGACGAATCCACTCCGCATTTTATGGATGCCGCCACCCATCGCGAATTGCCCGACAAGTTTCCTCTCGCCAGATATTCCGGTTTGGATTTCACATGCAGCGAAGGACGGCGTTTACTACACCTATCAAACGAAAGATGGCCCGCGCACTTTCTGGCACAAGTTCGGCACCGCAGTCAGCGATGACCCAATGATTTTCGGCGCCGATGTCGGTCCAGAAAAGATCGTCGGCAGCGGGATCACGGAAGACGGCAACTATCTGATCCTCGAAATTATTTATGGCGCTTCCAACGATCGCACCGATGTCTATTACAAAGATCTCCGCAATAATGGCCCGATCACTCCGCTCGTAAACGACGTCGCGGCCAGCTTTACAGTTGACGAAGGCGGCGATCATTTTTATTTGCAAACGAATTGGAACGCGCCAAAAAACAGAATCGTCTCCGTCGATATCGCGCATCCTGAAAAAGCGAATTGGAAAACAATCGTTCCCGAGGGCGATGTTCCAATTCAGGGTATGAGCCTCGTCGGCGGCAAGATCGGCGTGCTCGTATTCAAAAAACGCAAGCTCGCTCTTGAAGATATTCGACACGGACGGAAAAATCGTTCGCGATGTTTCGCTGCCCACGATCGGCTCTGCCTCGCAGCTCTCTGGCCGCTGGAATTCGAACGAGGCGTTTTATTCATTCGATTCCTATTTCGTGCCACCCACGATCTACCGCTATGACGCAGCCACCGGCGAACAAACCGTCTGGGCGCGCCGCAACGTGCCTGTCGATCCAAACAAATTCACGATGCAACAGGTCTGGTACATATCGAAAGACGGCACAAAGATTCCGATGTTCGTCGCCCATCTCAAAGGAATGAAACTCGACGGCAACAATCCCACTTATCTCACCGCGTACGGCGGCTTCAACGTGAATCTCGAACCATCCTACAGCGCGACAGCAGTTGCATGGATGGAGCAGGGCGGCGTGTATGCCGTCCCCAATCTTCGCGGCGGCGGCGAATTCGGCGAAGATTGGCACCACGCCGGAATGCTCGAGAAAAAGCAAAATGTGTTTGACGACTTCTACGCCGCCGCTGAATGGTTGATCGCAAATCACTACACGAAAACATCGCGGCTCGCGAATCGAAGGCGGCAGCAATGGCGGCCTTCTAATGGGAGCCGGCGATCACGCAACGTCCCGATTTATTCGGAGCGGTCGTCTGCGCGTTTCCGCTGCTCGACATGCTGCGCTATCAGAATTTTCTCGTGGCGCGCTATTGGGTTCCCGAATACGGCAGCTCAGAAGACGCGAAACAATTTCCATTCATTTACGCCTACTCTCCGTATCAGCACGTGAAAAAGGGCGCGAAATATCCCGCCGTACTTTTCGTCACCGGCGACGCCGATACCCGTGTCGCTCCGTTGCACGCGCGAAAAATGGCCGCGCTCATGCAAGCGGACGCAGCGCCCGGCAAACCTATTCTGTTGAAGTACGACACGAAGGCCGGCCACTCCGGCGGCGCGCCCGTCGCTAAACAGGTGGACGACACGACCGATGAACTGAACTTCTTATTTTGGCAACTCGGCGTCGTCCCAAAACCGGTGAGCTGATGCGCTCGGATCAGTGATCGCCGCTCTCGCCGGAGGTACTAACTTTCCCGGCGAAACGGCGATACAAATAAAGAAAATAAATTGTCGCGAGAGCTCATGCCGACGATCCACCATGCCAAACCGAGCTTCATCCCGTGCTCTGAGGTGCTCGCGTTGTAGATCGTGAGCGATAGCGTCGGACCCGCCGCGCGCCGGCAACACGTAAGGATAAAGCCCGAACACCACGCTGGTTAGCATTCCCACCAGGTAACCGCATGAGGCGAAAAATGCGCCGACGTTCTCGCTCCGGCGTCGCATCACCGCGCACATACACAAACATTCCCACGAGCCCGGTCAACGCGGTCACCGGAAAAACAAATCCCCACGGATGCCCGCTGAGATTTGCCAGCACCTGCGGCTGCACACGGAACGTTACTAGCGTGACCAGCGCCGTTAAAACCAACACGCCCCACCAGCCCAGTCGTGCGATTCGGCGCGCGCGTGCGGAGATTTCTCCTTCGCACTTGTGCCCAATCCACAGCGCGCCGTGCACTGCCAGGGCGAAATATGCGGCTAGTCCGACCAGAATCGTGTACCAGTCAAGAATTCCGGCACTCTTTCCAAACGTAAAATTCGTCCACAGCGGTTCGAAGAAATATCCCTGCGAGTCAAGCGGGACGCCGCGAACGACATTTCCCAGCGCGGCGCCGAAAAAAATCGCCAGCAGCCCGCTGGACGCGCAAAAAACAAAATCCCAGAACGGCGCCCAGAGTGGCCCTGAAACATGACTGCGAAATTCGATGCTCGCGCCGCGCAGGATCAGCAGCCACAACACCATCATCAACGGTAGATAAAATCCGCTGAAGCTCGACGCGTACAAAACGGGAAACGCGAAAAACAGAGTACCGCCGCTCGCAAGCAGCCAAACTTCGTTTCCGTCCCACACCGGCCCGATCGAACCGATTACGGCCCGCCGCTCTGCATCGTTGCGCGCCACTCCCAGATGAACGATTCCTGCGCCGAGATCGAATCCATCGAGCAAAACATAAATCGCGATCATCAGCGCGACCAGGCAGAACCAAAGAGTCGGCATCCGCTCCTCAGATCCCCGCGGGCTTCGCGCCCGCCGATGAATTGCTCTCAATCAAATCGTTCGCGCCCGGTCCGCGATCAATCTCCCGATACACAAGAAACAGAAATAAGATTCCCAGCACCATGTACATTCCCAAAAATCCAATCAGCGTAAACCAAACATTTCCCTCGGAAACATGCGGCGAAATTCCCGCGGGCGTCCGCATCAATCCGTAAATCAACCATGGCTGCCGCCCAATTTCCGCCGTCATCCACCCAGCTGTGTTGGCGATATACGGGAACGGCAGCGAGAGCAGCAATATCCACAGCATCCATCGGGACGAAAATAGCGCGCCGCGCCACAACATAAACGCCGCGACGATCGTGATCGCTATAAAAATCGTCCCCAGCCCCACCATTACGTGATAGCTGAAGTACAGCAGCGTAATTTTGTCTGGCCAGTCGCTTTCAGGAAACGCATCGAGCCCACGCACAGTCGCAGTCCATGATCGATACGTGAGAAAGCTCAGCGCATCAGGAATCACCAACGGATTATCGAGCCGCCGATTTTGTACGTCCGGCTGTCCCAGAATTGCGAGCGGTGCGCCGCCTGGCTCGGTGACGAACAATCCTTCCATCGCAGCCAGCGTGGGCTGCTGATACTGCGTGATCAATTTTCCCTGCATGTCTCCAGTGGGAAACAATTGAAGAATCGCGGCGACCACGCCCACCACAACGCCAACGCGAACATACATCCGCGCCTGCTCGCCAAATTTCCCCGAGAGGAGATAGAACGCACCGATTGCCGCCATCACGAAACAGCCTGTCTGCACCGCGCCTAGCATCGTGTGCGCGTACTGCCACAGCGCCCATCGATGCAGCAGCAGCCCCCAGAAACTAGCGAGCGCATAATTTCCGTTCGGCTCAATCGAGTACGCTACCGGGTGTTGCATCCACGCGTCGGTCGCCACGATTAGATATCCCGAAAGCCACGATCCCATCCACACCAGCACCGCTGCGAACCAATGCCCCAATTGGCCGAGACGTTTCTCCCCAAACAGGAGTAGTCCAAGAAAACTCGATTCCAGAAAAAATGAAAACACGCCTTCCATCGCGAGCGTCTGCCCAATCACTCCACCAGACGACCGCGAAAACGCTGCCCAATTCGTGCCAAATTGAAATTCCATCGGAATGCCGGTCACAACACCCAGCGCGAAGTTGATCGCAAATATCCGCGCCCAAAATCTCACCGCGCGGTTGTATTCCTCGTTGCGAGTTCGCAGCGCAAGCGTTTTCAGAATGACGAGCAACAGCGCGAGACCCATGGTCAGCTGCGGAAATATGTAATGGAAGGTGATCGTAAACGCGAAATGAAGCCGGTCAGCTCCTACTGCGCTTTCCATGATTTGCCCCTCCCGCTGGTGTAGTCCAAAGGAGTAGCCATCTTTCTCACAACATTCATGATCTTTCCGCGAATTCTATTGCCGCGCTCGCCGCGAAGCAAGGATCGAACGCCAACCACAATTCCGATTCTTTTTCGTTCGAGTGTACAATCCGTGGCCATGACTCGACCGCGCCTCCAAACCACACAGATTGCCCATGGCAGAATCGCTCGCCACTCCTCGCGCATTTGCGCCGCCGCAATCGCAGCAGCAATTTCTCTCACGCCAATCGCGTCGTTTGCCCAACGCGATGGCACCGCGCCGCAAACCGCCCAGCAATCCGTCCCCGCAAATCGCGCCACCATCCCCTGGACCGAGCCCGCGAAACGCGCGATGGCTGAACGCGTCCGCAACGAATTTCTTTTCGCCTGGAACAATTACAAACAATACGCGCTCGGCCACGACGAGCTACAGCCCCTCACCAAAACCGCCCACGATTGGTATCCCGTTTCTCTTTACATGACGCCCGTCGACGCGCTCGACACCATGATCCTGATGGGCCTCACCACCGAAGCCGATTCCGCCCGCGAATTAATTGCCCGCAATCTTTCGTTCGACCAGGATTTCTACGTAAAGAATTTCGAGATTACGATCCGCATGCTCGGCGGCCTCCTCAGCAGTTACGAACTCTCGAAAGACAAGCGCCTCCTCGCTCTTGCCGAAGATCTTGGCAATCGCCTCCTGCCCGTTTTCAATTCGCCCACGAGGATGCCGTACGTCAACGTAAATCTGCGCACCGGCGAGGTGCGCGACGCGAACACAAATCCAGCCGAAGTTGGCACTCTGCTTCTCGAATTCGGCAAGCTCAGCAAACTTACCGGCAAAAAAATCTTCTACGAAAAAGCCAAGCGCGCGCTCACCGAACTTTACAATCGCCGCTCGCCTATCGGCCTCGTCGGCTCCAGCATCAATATTGTCACCGGCCAATGGACCGATCCTTCCAGCCACGTCAGCGGCGGCATCGATTCCTATTACGAATATCTTTTGAAGTGCGGAATTCTTTTCAACGACGCCGATTGCAAACGAATGTGGGCCGCCAGCTTCGAAGCGCTCAACAAATATGTCGCTGACGATTCTCCCACCGGCCTCTGGTACGGCACCGTCGACATGAATACCGGCAAGCGGATCGCCACGCACTGGGGTGCCCTCGACGCGTTTTTCGCCGGCGCGCTCGTTTTAGACGGCGCAATCGATCACGCCAAGCGCCTGCAGGATTCCTCCGACAAAATGTGGAACATCGCGGATATCGAGCCCGAAGAAATCGATTATTCCACGATGAAAATCACGATACCCGCTTATCCGTTGCGCCCAGAAATCGTTGAATCCACTTTTTATTTGTATCGCTACACACACGATCCGCGTTATCTCGATATGGGCCGCACTTATTTCGAAGACTTGATCAAGTATTGCCGCACCGAAAACGGCTACGCGGAGTTGAAAAACGTAGAGACGAAAGAAAAAAGTGATCACATGCCCAGTTATTTTCTCGCGGAAACTCTGAAATATTTCTATCTCCTCTACGCGCCAGAAAATACTCTCGACCTGAATAAAGTAGTTTTCAATACCGAAGCGCATCCCCTCCGCAAATAATTCGCCGTCCACAAATATCCACCGCCGCATCGCTTGGCAACGCGCGGCAGTCGTGACATCATCTTGACCGCCCACAACAAGCAACAAGCAGCTTTCCGGAGGCATTCGCCCAATGAAGCGACTCACGTTCCACGTCCGCGCCGCGCAATTAATTCTTGTGGTAGCCGCGTTAGCTGGAATCACATTCGTACTTGCGCCGGCCGCACACGCCCAATCTCAATCGAAGCGCGCCATGACTTTCGACGACTTGATTTCTCTCCATCGCGTCGCCGAGCCCGCCATCTCTCCCGACGGCCAGTGGATCGCCTTCACTGTCGCCACTCCCGATCGCGAGGCCAATCGCAACGCCTCCAATATTTGGCGCGTCCCCACTACCGGCGGCGAAGCCACTCAACTCACACGCAGCGGTCACGATTCCAGCCCCGCATGGACGCCCGACGGCAAGCATCTGGCTTTCCTCTCCGCTCGCGACGGCGAATCCGATATCTACACCATGCCTGCCGATGGCGGCGAAGCCACTCGCCTCACGCACGTTTCCACCGACATTGATCTCTTCCGCTTTTCGCCCGACGGAAAATCCATCGCCTTTTCCTCCGGCGTCTTCCCGGATTGCAAAGACGACGCCTGCAACAAATCGCGCCTCGACGCCGCCGAAAAATCCAAAGTGAAAGCTCGCATTTACGATCATCTTCTCTTCCGCCACTGGACTCAGTGGAGCGACGGCCGCCGCGGCCATCTCTTCATCGTCGCCGCTGATGGTGCCGCGCCGCGCGATCTCACTCCCGGTGCGAATTACGATGTCCCTCCCGTCCAGCGCGGCGATTTGCAAGATATCGTATTTTCTCCTGAGGGCCGCGAACTCTGTTTCGTCGCCGTCACCGATGCGATGGAAGCCACCAGCACAAATGGCGATCTTTTTCTCGTTCCCGCCGACGGTTCGTCCGCTCCAAAACGCATAACCACAAATCCCGGCTTCGATAGCCATCCGGCGTATTCTCCCGACGGGAAATCCATTGCCTATCGCGCGCAACTCACTCCGGGATACGAAAGCGATCGCTGGCGCTTGATGCTTTACGATCGCGCGTCCGCAAAAATCTCCAGCCTCGCCGCAGATTTCGATCGCAGCGTTGACGGCATCGTCTGGTCCAACGATAGCCGCACAATTTTTTCCAATGGAGAAGATCGCCACGAATCGCCAATCTGGGCCTTCGATGTCGCTGCCGCATCCCAAGCAAGCTACAAACCGCGCGTAATTGCAGGCGATGCTTTCAACACAGAACTCTCTCTCAGCGCGGATGGGAAAACTTTAATTTTCACTCGTCCCTCCCTCCTGCATCCCGCAGAAATCTATTCAGCTGATGTCGCCACTGGTGCTTCGCACGCAATCACTCATCTCAATGACGCCAGCCTCGCGCAACTCGATATGTCCACGCCAGAGTGGTTCTGGTTTCCCGGCGCGGGTGGCACACAAGTCGAAGGCGTCGTCATTCGTCCAAGCGCTTTCGACGCGTCGAAAAAATATCCAGTCGTTCTCGTAATCCACGGCGGTCCGCAAAACGCCTGGGACGACTCATGGACTTTCCGCTGGAACGCCGAACTCTTCGCCGCAAAAGGCTACGTGATCATCGGAATTAATCCGCGCGGTTCTTCCAGCTACAGCCAGAAATTCACCGACGAAATTCAAAACGATTGGGGCGGCAAATCCTACGAAGATTTAATGAAGGGCCTCGATTTCGCCCTCGCGAAATATCCGTTCATGGACGCGAAGCGCACTGCTGCGGCAGGCGGCTCTTACGGCGGCTACATGGTCGATTGGATTTCCACACAAACTGGCCGCTTCAAGGCGCTCATCAGCCATGCCGGACCGTACGATATGGTGAGCATGTACGCCACCGAGGAACTCTGGTTCCAAGAACACGAAACGGAAGGCACTCCGTGGTCGAGTCCAGAAAACTATAAAAAGTGGTCGCCCTCTACGTACGCGGGGCAACTCGGCAAATTCAAAACTCCCACCCTCGTAATCGGCGGCGAAATGGATTTCCGCATCCCTTACACACAGGAACTCGAGTATTTTTCCGCGCTGCAACGCCAAGGCGTCCCGTCCAAACTCTTACTCTTCCCCGACGAAGGCCACTGGGTCCTCAAACCCCAAAATAGCGAGCTCTGGTACAAGACCTTTTTCGATTGGCTGGCAACATACGTGAAATAGGAACGGCACGAATACCAAGCGGAGATCATGAATCGGAGAACGCAAATCGATGATGCGACTCAAGTGGCACAGGCTCTTAGCCTGTGTGTTTTTGCATCTTTGACCCTTGGGCCTTCTCCATTTTGGCTCCCTGCAAAATAGTCCGGCCAGCCCTCCCGGCACATATTATATGTATATTTTATATACACCTATTGACAATATAGAACTCTTGGCCTATGCTTTTCATAAGCGGCAGACCGCAGAATCGATGTTGCCGATCCGCCGGCATAGATTCTGAAACCCGGTCTCTAATTCGCGCCAGAGCCGTCCCAAATACGCCAACTATTGCGTAAATCTCGAGTGGCTAGGACGGACATGACAACCGTCGACATTCTTCCCCAAAATTCCCAAACCTGTTTGAGCCGCCATTTCCCATCTCAGCAATCCGGTCACGAATCCGTGTCGGGTCCTCTAGGATTACAGGCCGTACGAGATCACCTTACACCTGGATCGGTGCCTTGGAAGTCCTCAGGTTTGTCACAGGAATCCACCTACAACAGAAAAGTATCTAAAACGTTTAGATTCAATAGTTTACATAGCATAGTACTACCTAACTCCTGTAGAATCATCGACATCCATAAACCATGGTGTAAATCGCTCAGCAACAAGTCTTCAGAACGGTCAGTCTCGATAAGTTCAACAAATACAATAACTTATAAAAATGGTCCTTTCTGCGGAATAAAACCTCAAACCATGCCCTCCCCACATTTCGGCTCGGGCATCGTGCATTTTTTACTAGAATCTGAAACCGACTTGGCGTACAATCGCCCACGAATTGAGTCGACAGTTGCGGGGAAAGGCTCTTTTCGCATCAATAAGTTCAACGCTCAGGGTTCAGTATCTTTTTGGGCGTTGCTGCATCTAAGTAGTTGAACCCCTTACACATCGAACCTGCGGCCCGAACTGCGTTCTGTCTCATCACACAGAGGCCAGCCGAGGCGGCAGAACCTGCCGATGCGTTGCGGTGGGCCGGGGCGAGTGTACCGCTTCACAGCGTAAGACAACGTAAACGGTGAATTCAAATGTTGCCCGTAAATACAGACGAAATGGATCAAGAGATGGTCGCCGGCCGCGAACAGCCGGAGGGCTCTGCCCACGGTGAGGAATCCGAGCGCGATGCGCACGCTCCCACCAGCGAACATCTCAATTTGACACCCGGCGAATCGCTTGAGTCCGCGAACCCGGTCACCACCTATCTCCGCGAGATGGGGCGCACTCCCCTGCTCACTCGCGAAGGCGAAGTTCATCTTGCACAGCGGATCGAGCGCGGACAAATGCGCTCACTCAAAGCAATCTCGCGTTCGCCCGTCGTGTGGCGCGAACTCGCCTCCGCAGGCGTCGCTCTTCGCGCAGGTGATCGCGCCATTAGCGAAATTGTGGATTGCGACGAAGCGATGTCGCCCAAGCAGGTCGAACGTAAGACGCAGACCGCGCTGAAAATTATCGACAAGGTTGCCGCGCTTCGCCACGAAATTGAATCTTCGTGGAAGCGAGTGCAGTCGCACGGCCTCACTTCGAAAAAGCCGGCCGCGCGCCGCGCGTATTGGAAAATTCTTCGCGCGCGAATTGAAATTTCTCAGCTCGTTCGCGACATCGATTTCAACATGGAAGAAAAAGTGCGAATCGTAAAACTGATTCGCGAAACTTCCGAAAAGGCGCTCACCCTCGGCAGCCAGATCACCCGGCTCGATCGTTCGCGCAAAACAGCCGCGCCGCAAAACCGCACCACAGTTCGCCGCGATCTCGCTGCGAAGCGCGCCGAGTTGCGCCAGCTCGAGCCATCCGCTGGTTTCGGTCTGAAAGATTTCCGCCATACGCTCGAACAAATCGCCTGGGGCGAAGCCGAAGCCGAGCAAGCGAAAAAAGAACTCGTGGAAGCCAACCTCCGCTTGGTGGTTTCTATCGCTAAGAAATATCAGAATCGCGGACTCGACATTCTCGACTTGATTCAGGAAGGCAACATTGGCCTGATGAAAGCTGTAGATAAATTCGAATGGCGCCGCGGCTACAAATTCTCCACCTACGCGACTTGGTGGATCTGGCAGAGCGTTACTCGCTCGATCTCCATGCAGGCGCGCACTGTTCGTCTGCCTGTTCACATGACTGAATTGCTTCACCGCTTCGCTCGCGCGAATCAGGAATTGATGAAGCTCCTCGGCCGCCAGCCTACTCCGCAGGAAGTTTCCAAGCGTATGGGCATCCCTCTTGAAAAAGTGGAGATGCTCAAGGAAACCGCGCAGGAGCCGCTGTCTCTCGACATGCCTGTCGGTGACGACGAAGAATCGCATCTCGGCGACTTGATCGAAAACAAACAGAGCATTTCGCCTTCGGAAGCGATGATCGATCTCGACATGAAAGAGCGCACCGCTGCTGCTCTCGAGATGCTACCGCCGCGCGAACAAAAAGTAATTCGCATGCGCTTCGGCCTCGAAGATGGCGTCGAGCACACGCTCGAAGAAGTGGGCCGCACTTTCGGTCTCACTCGCGAACGCATTCGCCAAATCGAAATGCAGGTAATGCGCAATCTCCGCAATTCCGCGGACATCCAGCGCCTGCAAATTTTCCTCCGCCGCGCCTCCTGAGACACTGCGAGGGGCGCGGCAATCCCGCGCGCCTTCGCGCATTTTCACCTGCTTGTTCGGTCCCTTTTCAAAACTGAGACCGGGTGGCGGGCCGCATCAGCGTTGTTGGACATGCGGCTAAGTGAAATGTTAGTGTTCTTTATACAAAACATACGTCTCGCACCCGACACCCGTAGCGGCGGTACCGCTGCCTTCACAGTGATTGCCACAGCGCGTCCGGATGAAACGCGTGCAGTAAGCTCTCGGAGGCTCTATGAACAACATGGATATCCCGCGGCTGCTTGCAGAGTACTGGTGGGTTCTGGCACTCGTCCTCTTGGTGGTGCTCTATCGATTGATCCTCCGCACGTTTGGTGTTGTCCTCGTGCCGCAGGATTGCATTGGGATCGTCGACAAGAAGTTTTCTTTGGTGGGGCGAAATCGCACGCTGTCTGAGGGAAAAATTATAGCCCTCAATGGCGAGGCTGGAGTGCAGGCCGACACGCTCGCTCCGGGCCTCCACTACTTTTTGTACCCGTGGCAGTACCGCGTCACGCTGCAGAAATTCGTCGTCGTATCCACTGGGAAAATTGGCCTCGTAGAGTCACGTGCCGGCGAACCTCTTCCACAAGGACGCGTCCTCGCGAGGAAAGTTGATTGCGACTCTTTTCAAAACACACGCTCGTTCTTGATGAACCATGGCGAACGCGGTCCACAGATCGCCGTCATACCTCCTGGCACTTACAGAATCAACACGCAAGTATTCTCGGTGACGCTGGATGATGCGACAGACATTCCCACAGACAAAGTAGGAATCGTCACCGCAACGGAAGGCAAACAGCTCGACACTGGCGAAATCGCTGGCCCACAAATCGAAGGCCACAACATGTTTCAAGACGGCCAGGCGTTCGTGGACAATGGCGGATACAAAGGTCTTCAAACGCAACCTCTGCTCGCCGGTCGTTACTTTCTGAATCGCAGGTTCGTAGATATCCAGCTTGCGAATCTCACGGAAGTTCCCATAGCGAACGTCGGAGTTGTGATCGCTTACGTCGGCGCACCAGGCGAAGACGTCACCGGCGAAGCTTTCAAGCACGGCAACTTGGTAAGGAAAGGCCAGAAGGGTGTGTGGATTGATCCTCTCGATCCAGGGCGATATCCCATCAACCCGATGACCCATCGCGTAGAAATCGTTCCCACAGCAAACGTGGTTCTCAATTGGGCGACCGGAAAATCCGAAGCACATCAGCTGGACAAGAATCTCTCGACCATCACAGTTCGTTCAGCCGACGGCTTCACTTTCAATCTGGACGTGGCGCAAATCATCCACATTCCGCGCAACGATGCCCCCAGAGTGATTGCGCGATTCGGAAATATGTTGAATCTCGTGACGCAGGTTTTAGAGCCGACGATTGGAAATTATTTCAGAAATGCCGCGCAGAATTCCGACGTAATCGATTTTTTGAAACATCGCTCTGAACGCCAGGAAGAGGCGCGAAAATCCATCTCAGCCGCTCTCACCGAATACAACGTCGGCGCTGTTGACACTCTCATCGGCGATATCGTTCCGCCGGAAGCGCTCATGAAGACTTTGACCGATCGCAAAATCGCCGACCAACAAGCTGTAACTTACCAAACGCAGATGAAAGCACAGGATATGCGTAAGGATCTCGAAAACGCGACAGCGTTGGCGAACATGCAGGCGGAAGTAGTTCAATCAGATCGTAAGGTTGCAATCGCAGAGTTCACTGCAAACGCAACCATTAAAGCCGCCGAAGGCGAAGCGAAATCCAAAACTGTAAATGCCGAAGCCGATGCAAAAGTCATCACACTCACCGGAGATGCACAGGCAGGAAAAACGCTGGCGATCGGGCAAGCCGAAGCCAAAGTGATTGAACAAAAAATCGCGTCGATGCAGGCCGGAAACTACGCCACGATCGAAACTGCAAAAGCGCTTGCCTCCACCGGCCAAAAGCTCGTCCCAGATGTCGTCGCCGGAGGCGGCGGAGAGCATGACACAAACAGTTTGATCAACGTCATCCTGGCGATGTTGGTTCGCAAAGATCACGCGGATGGCCTCGCAGCCGCAAAACCTGCCGTACCATCGGGTGGGAGCGCACTGCCAAACGTAAAGTAGGGAAACTGGCGCGCCCGGAGGGATTCGAACCCCCGACCCTCTGCTTAGAAGGCAGATGCTCTATCCGACTGAGCTACGGGCGCGTCGCAAATAGTCTTCAATCTAAAGGATTTCGAATCGAAATAGAAGCTCTCGAATCGGGAGAGTGATCATGTTTTTCCTCGGGCCATGGAGCGATATTTTCGTGAAGCGAACGTGACCTACGCTTCCGCCAACGCGCGATGAACAAGCGATATCGCGATCGCGCCCTCTCCCACCGCGGACGCGACGCGTTTCACGCTCGTCGAGCGCACATCGCCCACCGCAAATATTCCAGGCAGATTCGTCTCCATCATCTGTGGGCGCCGCGTCAGCGTCCACTTCGCCGCATCGGCAGATCCATCGAGATCTCGTCCCGTGAGAATGAATCCCTTCTCATCGAGAGCGACACAACCGCGCAACCATTCCGTCCTCGGCGACGCTCCCGCCATCACAAAAACGTGGCGAATATTTTGCATCGACGTTTTTCCACTCGGTTTGTCGAGCCAAGCTATACGCTCAAGATGCGTCTCGCCCTCCAGAGCAACAATCTCCGTTTCGAAATGCATCTCGATCGATGGATTCTCTTCAATTCGCTGAATCAAATAACGCGACATCGTATCCGCCAATTTCCCCGATCGAATTAATATGTGTACCCTGCTCGCGGTCTGCGAAAGAAATACCGCAGCTTGACCGGCCGAATTTCCGCCACCAACGACAATTACTTCTTCCTCGCCGCACAGCTGCGCCTCCATAAATGTCGCACCGTAATAAATCCCCTGTCCCTCGAATTGAGCCAGATTGGATATGCGGGGCTTGTTATATTGCGCGCCAGTTGCAATCACTACCGTTCGCGCTGCGATCTTATTGCCGTTGTCGAGCACAACTTTGTAAGGATGCCGCGCACAATCTAGTTTCTCCACGCTATGTGCCACCATCATCTTCGCGCCAAATTTTTCTGTCTGCGCGATCGCCCGCGCGGCTAGCTCCTGGCCAGACAGTCCAGTCGGAAACCCCAAATAATTTTCAATCTTCGAACTCGACGCCGCTTGTCCCCCCGGTGCGCTTGCTTCTACCACCAATACATCGAGTCCTTCCGAAGCGCCATAGACAGCGGCCGCAAGCCCCGCAGGACCAGCGCCGACAATAATTAGATCGCGCACTTTCGTCTCATCGATCGCGATATTCAGACCAACGCAATCCGCCAGTTCGCGCGTGGACGGATTCTTCAACACCTTGCGAGCACTACAAATAATTACAGGAATCTCGTCGATCTTCACATCGAAACGATCTAGCAGCTCCTGAGAAGTCTTGTCGGTGTCGAGATCGACGTAGGCGTAAGGATGTTCGTTGCGTGTGAGGAATTCGCGCAAACGCAGCGTGGCTGCCGAATGATTTGAGCCCATCAAGATGAGATTGCCTTGCCCACGATTGACGAGCTGCAACCGGCGCAAGATGAATGCACGCATGAAGATTTCACTCAGCTCGGCGTCGCGCGCAACGAGTGATCGCAATCCTTCTCCGCTGAGTTCCAGAAATTCGCCGGGCTCAGTGACGCGGCCGCGCACGAGACACCGTCGCCCCGAAATCATCGTCATCTCACCGGTAAACTCACCAGCTTGATGCGTCGCTACTTCTCGCTCACCTTTGAGATCCGGCTGTACAATCTCCATACTTCCGGAGAGCAGAACGAAAAATGGAACACCTGTGTCGCCAGGCTCGAACAAAATCTCGCCTTTTGCCACTGGCCGAACTTTGCTTCCAGCGCGGACACGATTAATCTGAGCCGCCGTCAAAATCGGAAACGCTTGCGTGCGAGCATCGAGTGCGCTGGGTGCTGGCTGAGAGGACATCTTTCCCCCTAGGTCTCAATACATAGGTATTAGAGCACTCAAAAACAGATTCCGATACAAAGCGCCGATCCGCCAATCGATTTGAATAGGAGCGTCAAACAATTTTGAGTAGTATTCAAATTCATAGTATTGCGCATAAACCTTAGTCGCCACTAAGCGGACGATCAACGCGTCTCGTCAAGAAACGCTTGAGTTTTGCCAGATGGAGGCAGTGAATCATGATCTACGGGATGACCAGTCTTACTTTTTCGCATGTGGTGTTGAGCCTCATCGGTATTCTGTCGGGATTTGTTGTGATGCTCGGAATGTTCGCTGTGCAGCGTCTCGACTTTTTTACCGCGATTTTTCTCGTAAGCACAGTCTTGACGAGCCTGACGGGATTTTTATTTCCGTTCCACCAATTCTTGCCATCGCACGGCGTTGGCATCGTGTCGCTGATTGCGCTGGCAATTGCAATCTACGCGCGCTATGCAGATCATCTCGTTGGTGCCTGGCGTGCGACGTATGTGATCACTTCCATGATCGCGCTCTATCTGAATGTTTTTGTGCTAATTGCCCAGCTCTTTCAGAAGGTCCCAGCGTTGAAGGCCATCGATCCCGCGCAATCCGCGATACTTTTCAAGGCGGCCCAAGGAATCACTCTCGTGCTGTTCGTCTTGCTGACGATTCTCGCCGTGCGTAGATTCAAGATTCATCAGCAACATATAGCGTGAGCGAATGCGATCGCGATTCCAAACATTCGTTCAACCACGTCGAGCAAACATTTCCAAAATTCTCTCGATTACGGGAACGATACGAAAGAGGCAGGCGATTCGCTAATCTTTGGCTTTCCGAGCCAAGTTTCCCGACAACTTGATGAACTCTGGATCGTTGTGCACGATACTCAAATCGGGATCTTGCCTGCACCAATCAGAATTCGAATAGCCTGACTGAACAGCTCGGCGGAAGGTCTCGAGTGTTTCCGTCTTCATCTTCAGCAGGCCGTATGTACACGCTGCGTTGTATAGGACATTCGCATCTGTGGGCCGCATGGCCACCGCGATCTTGACGTGCATCGCGGCGTCTTCTGCCTCGCCGAAATTCGCCAAATCAGCCGCGAGCAATATTCGTGCTCGCACATCATCCGGAAAATGTTGCAACTGGTCCTGGAGCACTTCCATTTCGCGCCGCCGCAGCCGCTCGGCATCGGCCATTCGGCCAAGCCGCTCCATTGAATTGATCAGTGGGACCAAAGCGTTGTAATCGTTGCTGACGATTTCCATCGCGCTTTCCGCGAGCCTAGCTGCGTCTTCATATCTTCCGCTCGAAAAATATGCGCGGCCCAGCACATCGTGCGCGCCTTCACACTCTGGCCGTTGCGCAATCGCTTGCAAAGAAAGCTGAATCGCTTCGGAATATTTTTGTTGCGCGTAGCAAATACGAGCGCGCGCGGCCAGAGCTTCGGGCAAGTCGGGGACGAGCGTCTCGGCCTTACCGCATGCTTCCAAACCTTTTACGATGTAATCCGGATTTGGGTTGCGGAACTCGTCCATCCCGCCCCAAACGTATGCCATTCCCGCATACGCGAGCGCGAAATTTGGATCCAACTTCACAGCTTCTTGATACATCGCGAGCGCGTATTCGAATTGTCTTTGCCGTTGATAATTTCTGCCGCGCAAATAAAAATCATAAGCCTGCGGATTTGCGGTCGGCTTTTTCGCAATTACTTTCTCTTCTTGCGGAGTCAGGGTGATTCGCAGCGCCTGCGCGATACTTCGCGCAATCTCTTCTTGGATCGCGAACACGTCCTCCAGTTGCCGGTCGTAACGCTCTGCCCAAACAGAATGTCTCGTAGAAGCTTCCACGAGCTGGGCTGTGATCCGCACGCGGTTGCCTGCACGACGAATCGAACCTTCGAGAACATAAGAGGCGCCAAGTTGCTGGCCCACTTGCTGTGCCGTCACCGGCTTATCGCGAAAGGCAAGCATTTCTGAGCGCGGGAAGATTTCCAGTCTTGCGATTTTCGAAATCTCGGTGACGATGTCCTCCGTAATTCCATCGCGGAAGTATTCGTCTTCTTTCTGGCCGCTTTGATTTTCAAAGTACAGCACCGCTACAGATTTTTTCCGTCCTGGAATCGCTTGCGTGCCGGAACTGGATGCGCTTTTCTCCGCGGTAGGCAGCCGCGCCGACTCAAGATCGCGCTTCAACCGCTTCAGGTCGGCGCTAAGTTCGGCCGCGGTTTGGCAACGCATGGAAGGATCTTTCTCAAGCGTTTTGGCGAGAATGGTGTCGATTGCAAGCGGCAGCCGCGTGTTCAATTGCTTCGCCGAGACCGGCGCTGAGTGCAAAATTCCGTCGAAAATTATCGCGGATGTCGCCCCGCCGAATGGAACGGCTCCCGTCGCCATTTCAAAGAGCACCACGCCGAGAGAAAATAAATCCGATCGCGCGTCCAACTCTTCGCCTCGCGCCTGTTCAGGCGACATATAGGCGATCGTGCCCATCGAGCTGCCCGGGCTTGTGAGTTGCTCATCATTTAAGACATGTGATTGCGTACGATCAGATCCCGCGCCAATCGATTCAGCGGCGGCTTTGACGAGTGGCGTCAGCTTTGGCCAAGCCGAAATCCAAAATCTTCGCCTGCCCACGTTCGACCAGAAAAATATTCGCCGGCTTAATGTCGCGGTGGACGATTCCCTTCGAATGCGCAGCGTCAAGCCCGCTGGCAACTTGAATGCCAATTTCCAGCAGCTCCGTCATTTCAATCGGCTTTCCCGCAATGCGATGCTTGAGAGTCATGCCCTCAAGCAGTTCCATCGCGATGAACGGACGTCCTTCGAATTCGCCAATGTCGTAGACCGTGCAAATATTCGGATGATTCAGCAGCGAGGAAGCGCGCGCTTCACGCCTGAATCGTTCAATCGTCTGCGTATCATGTGAAATATCGTCCGGAAGAAATTTCAGCGCGACACTACGACCAAGGCGCGTGTCTTTCGCTTTATAGACAACGCCCATTCCGCCGCCGCCCAGTTTTTCGATTACGGTGTAGTGAGCAACGGTGCGACCGATGATTGGAGAAGTGTCCGCCACGGGAGACACATGATAAGCCAGCGCTTCAAGCCATGCAATCGCGAGCTATTTGAGGGAGCGCGCTATTCCATCTTGCTTGTCAGATGCCAAGCGCCGCAATACAAGCACTTGTACGTTCTCAGCTGCGATGGCCGTGATTCCTTGTCATTCATCCTGTGCGATGCCGTAGCGTTTGCATCGCGTTCACTCGCATACATGCGTTTTCCCGATACCGCGCAGATCTTCTGTAGCTGACGATCCGACTCGTCCGGTGCCCATGACAAGTTTGTCTTGCGGTGTTTCGCCGCCATCCCGAAGCCTCGTTAGAGTCGCCGCGAACCCAACTATGCGGATGTAGAGGCGCTATTCTCGGTGGCCGATTCCACGCCGCCTTCGGCGCTCGTTGCCTTGATCTCCAGCCCATTCTTGTTCATATCGAATCTTTGCTTGCGGTCTAATCCCTTCACGAATTCGCGCGTAGCTTTTGCAATCGCGCCGGGCAAGTTGGATGCATCCACTTTCACTTTTGATCCTTCCGGGCCCTTGCGATCTTGATACTTGAATTCGACGTGAAACGATTTCATGTTGCCTCCGTGACAGTCGTAGTTGCTTTACTATCTGTCTCCAACTCTTTGCGACCTTCGCCAGATCTGCGCCATGTACCATATTCGTCGCAAACTTGTGTCCGCCCGAAAACTGTACACCATCACCGGCAAATTTCGCGCCTCGAATCACACAGATCTGTCCGGCCGCGACACCCGACGCCCAAGCCCATTGAAAATTGTGGCCGCCCAGATGACCCGGTGACATCTACAACTTCGCCTATAAAAAACAATCCCTTCACTCTGCGGCTTTCCATCGTTTTGCCCGAAAGCTCATCCGTATCCACGCCGCCTGCTGTGACCTCTGCTTTCTCGTATCCTTCCGTATCCGCGGGCGTGACAATCCATTTATGAATGTCATCGTTCAAGCTTTGCCAGCGATTGATTCGTCCAGTCAGACGGTGCATGCAATTCCAGCCACCGAGTTGCAAACCGTTTCGGCAAAAATCGTTGTAACACGGACCGCGCCGCCGCCAAATCTCGGACCTTGCCGCTCGCGAATTTCCGCCGTCGACATCACATCGGGTGCGAGATCAATCTGATCGGTTCGTCCATCACTCCAATATGATGAGATCTGCAGGATGGCGGGTCCGCTCAATCCGCGATGCGTGATCAGCATTTTTTCCTTAAACGATGTATCGCCGGCTTGCAACTATCATTCTGCCGACACACCTGCCAGTTCGCAATATTGCGACGACGTCTCTCGAGATGCCAGCACAAACGGCACCAGCGCTGGCCGCGTTTCTCGAATCTTCAGCCCAAATTGCCGCGCAAGGTCGTAGCCAAACGCCGTCGCGCCGATTTTCGGAATTGAAAGCCCGCCGGTCGCAACAACAAGCGCCGGCGCGTGAAATTCATCCGTCTCGGTGCGGACCACAAATTCCGTCGTGCGCTGAACCTCGCGAATCTGGCAGTTAAGAAAAATCTCCACTCCGCGCCTCTCGCATTCGAGTTCAAGCATGTCTGTGATGTCGCTCGCGGAGCGATCGCAGAACAATTGCCCCGCGGTTTTCTCGTGATAGGGGATGTGATGTTTTTCCACCAGCGCGACGAAGTCCGCCGGCGTGTACCGAGCAAGCGCGGATTTCGCAAAGTGCGGATTCGCCGAAATAAAATTTTCCGGCCGCGCAATCGATGTTCGTGAAGTTGCAGCGTCCGCCGCCAGAGATAAGAATTTTCTTTCCGGCACTATCTGCGCGCTCAAGAACGGCTACTCGCCGTCCGCGTTTGCCAGCCTCCGCCGCGCACATCAGTCCCGCGGCGCCTGCGCCCAGAATTAGCGCATCGAATTTGTGGATCACCGTAACATTCTGCGTCGACAAGCGGAGCCGGGCAACCCTGATGTAAACTTACTCTCCGGTCTGCCGACTTCACTTTCTCGCTATCGACCATGCCCCCAGTTATTCAAGTCTCCGGAGTCCGCAAAACCTATGGCCGAACCGTCGCCGTAGACGAGGTGTCGTTCGAGGTAAATGAAGGCGAGATCTTTGGTTTGATCGGGCCCAACGGCGCGGGAAAAACCACCACGATGGAATGCATCGAAGGCTTGCGCAAGCCTGACCGGGGAACTATTTCCGTTCTGGGTCTCGATCCGTTTCGTCAGGTCTACAAGCTGCAGGAACGAATCGGCGTTCAGCTCCAGCAGGCCCAACTGCAGAAGCGAATCAAAGTGTGGGAGGCGGTGAATCTCTGGGCCTCGCTCTACAAAAAGAAAGAAGTGGACGGCGAACGATTGCTCGAACAGCTGGGGCTGGCCGATAAACGCGACGCTTGGTTCATGAATCTCTCCGGAGGTCAAAAGCAGCGCCTGTTTATAGCGCTCGCGTTGATCAACGATCCAGAAGTGGTTTTTCTGGATGAGTTGACTACCGGGCTCGACCCGCAATCGCGTCGAGCGATTTGGGAATTGGTGCGTGGCATTCGCGACCGCGGAAAAACAGTATTTTTGACCACTCATTTAATGGAAGAAGCCGAGCGGCTGTGCGACCGCGTGGCAATCATCGAGCACGGCCGAATCATCGACATCGATACTCCGGAGAAGCTAGTCAATCGGCACTGCCCTGAGCGAACGGTTGTTCTTTCGCAGAAGCCGCGATCTCTGAAGATCGCTTCCGGGCGATTCCCGGTGTCGAGACCGTCGTCTGCAAGGACTTGCGATTTACGATTCGCGGCCGCGGCGACGATCTGGTACGCGAGGTGATTCATTGTCTGTCCGAGAACAAATCCGAGTCACGGATTTCCGTACGATTCTCCCAAATCTTGAGGATGTCTTTCTGAAACTGACCGGTCACTCGATTCGAGAGTAGGCTAACAAATGATGCTGCGCGGACTATGGAAACTGACTTGGATCGAGATCAAGATTTTTCTGCGCGAGCCGCTCGGCGCGTTCGGCACGATCGGCGTGCCCGTTCTCGTTTTTTCGTGTTGGGCAAATTAGCCGGGCGCGCATTCGCACCACCACCGATCGCCGCCAGCAGTTTCTCCACGTCGGACTGCCTGTACTCGTGTCGCTTCTTATCTCCGTTAGTGCGGTGCTTTCGCTGGTCACGATTATTTCGATCTATCGTGAAGGAGGAATCTTGAAGCGGCTGCGCGCAACGCCGCTGAGGCCCCAGACAATTCTATCGGCGCAGGTGATCGTGAAACTGTTGTTCACTGCCGCTACGATGGGATTGATGATGTTGGCGGGCAAACGATATTTCCCCACCGGCACCCATATTCCATGGTTTTCGTTCACGATTGCGCTGCTAATCAGCACGTGGAGCATTCTCTCAATCGGCTTTCTCATCGCCAGCATTGTTCCCACGGCGCGCTTCGCGCAGCCAATCGGCGCCATCATTTTTTATCCCATGTTTGCTTTCTCTGGGATTTTTGTGCCTGTCGCATCGCTCCCGCCCGTGCTTCACGGTGTGGCGCGAGTGCTGCCGCTAACTTACGCCGTGCCGCTGCTACAAGGGATTTGGAATGGCGACGCATGGTCCGCTCATTTGGGCGACGTAGCTGCGCTGCTCGTGGTTTTTATTGTTTGTACGGCGGTCTCCGCGAGAGTTTTTCGCTGGGAGTAAAGGGGCTGCCCTACTCCTCGCGCAGCGCCTTCAGCGGATCGATCTGAGCCGACCTGCGCGCCGGCACGTAACAGGCGAGCATCGCCACCGCTGCCAGCAGCAACGGCGCGCCGACGAGCAAGCGCGGATCGTCGGTGCCGACCTTAAGCGCCTCCACAAACATGTTCGTCAGCGCCGAAAGTATTTTCGCCATCGCCATCGCGCCCAAAAATCCCAGAACCGTTCCAACGCCTACCAGCGCCGTGCCTTCGCGCAGCACCAGCCGCAGCACTTGCGCCTTGCTTGCGCCCAGCGCCGTGCGGATGGCGATCTCCTTGCGCCTTTGCGCAACGGCGTAGGCCGTGACTCCCGGCGAGCCCGATGGCGGCCAACACCAAGCCGAACACTCCAATTCCGCCGTAGGTTTGGATAGAGAACCGCATGGACGGACCGGCTGCGATCCAGATAATCGCTCGAGCGTTTGCACATTGAAGACGGTCAAGATTCGGATCGATCGAAAGCGATCTCGCTGCGAATGCCGCTCAGCGCATCCGCGCCCGCATCCGATCGCACCATGATGGTGATGCCGCCGGCCGGCGGCCGCGCAAAATCGCGCGGCGTCAGCGGCAAATAAATTACGGACTGGCTGACGTCTCGATCCCATTCTTCAAGTCGCGGACCACGCCGACCACTTCATAGGACTGCTTGTCGTCTCTGAACGCGCTTGCCGATGGCATTCTCATTTCCGAAAAGTTTGCGTTCGGCGGTCTCATTCAGCACTACCGGCAAAGTAGAAGGTCTTCGATCCGTCTGCCTGGTTCCGTTGATCGCGCTCCTCGAACTCGCGGCCGGCCAGCATCGGCTCGCTGAGCGTGGCAAAATAGCCCGCGCCGACAGTTTCCTCGACCACGGGCTGCTGCACTCGTGAGGATGATCCCGCGAGCCTTCCGCGGTCAGTTGGATGCGCGTCATCTCATCTTCGACCGAAAAGGGCGCCTGCGCCGCCAGGGCGACGCTGCGCACCGGGCCGGCAGTTCTTGAGCCGTTCGGGAAGTTTCTCGAACAGAGCTTGCGCTTTTTCGGGCGCGTAGCCGTCGCGCACCGGATCGATGGACAGCAGATACATCGTGTGCGGATCGAATTTGGTTTGCGATGCTGCTTGCTTTGCTGATTCCCAATACCAGGAATCCGGTCATCAGCAGCAGCATGAGCGATGCCGCCACCTGCGCCACCATCAGCAAGTTGCGCAGACCAAAGCGCCGATAACCTGGCAACTGCAGCGCCGAGCCCTCTTTGAGCGCCGGGGTCACGTCGGCTTTCGTCGCTTGCAGGGCGGGCGCCAGGCTGAATCCGATGCCGCACACGAGCGCAAGGCCGAACGCGAAAACGCCCGCGCGCCAATCCAGGCTGAAATCGGATTCGACCGGCACCGCCGTGGGCGGCGTGAAGTGGGAGTTCAACACCGAGAGACCATACGCGAGCGCGAATCCCGCCATGCCGCCCAGCAGCGAGAGCAAAATGCCTTCGCTCATCATCTGCCGGATCAAGCCGAAAACGGCTGGCGCCCACCGCCAGGCGAATCGCCAATTCCTTTCGGCGATTGGCGCCGCGCGCGATCAGCATGTTCGCCAGATTCATGCACGCAAGCGTGATAATCAGCCCCATCAGCGCGACAAAGAATCCGATCAACACGGGCTTCACATTCGCGGGGAATCGGTACTGCTTGGTGCCTGCCGGAAGCAAAGTTACGCGTCTGCCTTTGTCCGTGCGCGCCGGCAACGAAGGATCCTGCTCGTCGAGACGGCGCGTGATCGCGTCGAGGCCGCTTCCGCGGAGTCAATCGTGACGCCGGGCGCCAGGCACATCATCGCCAGGAACTCCCTGGCATTGCGCTGATGCAGCACGTCGTTCGCGAGCTCCGGAGCGAGCGCTGCCGGCGCCGTGATCGGGACGAACAGCTCGGCGGGATTCAGCGGCCAGCGCGCCATTGAAATTCTTCGGCGTGATTCCCACGATGGTGGCGATTTGCCCATTCAGGCGAAGGATTTGCCCCAGCGCGTTGGGAGAGGAATTGAGGCGATTGCGCCAGAAACGATCGCTGATCACCACGACGGGCGCGTCGCCGGGCTTGTCGAGTTCGGGGCTGAGCACTCGCCCGCGCTGCGGTTGGACGCCGAGCACGGAAAAATAATCGGGCGATACAAGTTGCCCGAACACGCGCTCCGGTTTCGCATTCACATTGCCTTGGAACGTGACGTTGAACGGAATGCCGGTCTGGAATGCGGCGACGCCGGTGAACAGGCTCTTTTGCTCGCGATACTGCTCGACGTAGTAGTACGAGACGCGGCTGTCTCGCGCGCATCACCAGCTTTTTGGCATTCGCCGCTGCCGGCAGATCGCGAAACAGCAGCGCCCATTTCGAGCTGTACACGTTGGTCGTCAGCCCGATTCCGAGTCCCATCGAAATGATGCCGACCAGCGCAAATCCGGGCGACTTGATCAGCGCCCGCATCGCATAGCGCATATCGCGCGCGCATTTCGCTCAGGTATTCGATCGGCACGCGAATCGCGATGTCCGCGATCAGCCGGATCAGCCCGGCGACTCCATGCCGCTTGGCAATCTCTTCCACGACGTCCTCCCCGAGTTGCATCACGTCTGGCGCCATAAGCCAGTTTGAATTCGTGCGGAAAGGCTTGCGCCAGCCGCCGGTAGATCCGCAGCGCGAAATTCATTCCGTCACCATGGCTTGCTTCACCCGAATTGCGTGCGAACCAATTCCTGCAGGCGCTCACATTCCGCGTCGAGCACGCGCTTGCCGAGAGGCGTCAGCCGGTAATAGCGGCGCCGCGCGTCGTCCAATTCCGGCGCGGGCCGCTCGTCGGATTCCTCGATCAGATCCGCCTCGATCAGCCGCTTGATCGATCCATAGAGTGTGGCCGGCCACAGCCGCACTTTTCCGGTCGTGCGATTCAGCACGTCCTGCATGATTCCGTAGCCGTGCTGCTCTCCTCCCGCAAGGGAGAGCATGATGTGGAACCACTGGGTCTTAAGTGGAAGGAAACTCTGGCAGTCGGCTTCGGTCATGCCAATATCTATATCAAGCCATATATATACGAGTCAAGCGCAATTTCCTCGCCTTAGCGACGTTCAACCAGTCGCTCGTTTAAGTTCAAACAATTAGGAGATGTAGTGGCGCGCCCGG
Organism: uncultured Acidobacteriota bacterium; assembly: GCA_963721845.1. Classification (GTDB taxonomy): domain Bacteria; phylum Acidobacteriota; class Terriglobia; order Acidiferrales; family UBA7541; genus DASTCZ01. The sequence goes on from CAVRKW010000003.1 coordinate 141,351, forward strand.
AGAGATTCGAACTCCCGACCCTCTGCTTCGAAGACAGATCCGAATACATCCTGATTTTTGTAGATTCTAACTGCTTTTGATGAAAGACTTTAAGAGAAGCTTGTTGCGCGTGATTGGATTTCGCGCCGCTTGGAGGCATTCGCGTTCACAATTTTATCTACAGCCGCTTGCAGTCTGCCCGTTCCGTGAGTCAGTCGGGGCCTACACTGCGGATTGGTTTTCGTTTCGAACCCTTCATCTGAGATAGTTTCCTCTCCCAGACTCTGAAACACGGCTCGGATCGCGGACCCTATTATTGAATGTCGACGTAGAGGGGGGCCTCACCGATTGCGAAGGTCTCATAATCAATTTTGCGGATGTCCGGACCAGTCAGCGTTCACGTCCTAGTCCTAATTGAGGTTGAAAGCCCATAAAATGCGAACACTACTATTACGAAATTGACGTGCGGACGTTCTCAAGCGGTCTCGGGCTCGGCGATCTATTCGCTCCCATCCTGCGATAGGCGAACCAAGCACCAAGCGAATATCCGATCGAAACCAACGTTGGAGCGGGTACGTATATTGGGTCCTCGCTGAAGTGCCAAGTCGCTCCGTGCAGAAGATGCATTCGGGCGAGTACGTCCAGAAGCATCCAGACGATTCCAACAATCCAAGTAAACAGCGCCGATTTTGACTGCAGTCTTCGGTTAATTACGAGGCCGGTTACGCATGCAATCGCGACCTGCCCGATGTATGCAGGAGGACCGAATGCATGGACCATGAACCAATAGCCGAAAACAATCCTTGAAACCGCTCTTGCTGGAAAGCTAAAAAATGTGACTCCAAGGACTCCGACGAGAGTGTGAACGAAAACGAAAAGCACACCTTCAGTCCACCAGACCAAACGACCGGGCGAATCGGTCCCTGGAACAGTTATGCTCGTTGCAACGCCCCGCTCTGAAATATCCTGACGACCCCGGCGAGCGGCCAGACGAAATCCAAGTCCGGCTCCAACTGAGTAAGCAATAGATGTAACGACGAGGCCTACGGTAAAGAACTGTTCGGTACAATTGCTGCAGTTGGGGCTGAAAAGGTAATTTAGCGCTCCGCGGAATCCTTCGTAATGCAGATCTTTGTACGCCCAAATGTCCCACCAGATGGGGATAGAAAACAGCACCCAGATAAATATCGCAGACCGCGAACGTAGTCGATAATTCGCAAAAAAGCCACATGCCAATCCCGTGACGAGCAGAAGGGGATAGAAGGGGTTCGCAAAAAGCACACGGTCAGCGAAACGCGAAAGTTGGGCGTTTCCAACTAAATTTGCCGAACCTCCGCCGATAAGAATTCCAAGCACGAAGGCCCCGATGACGGCGGCCGGGTGAACGATGATGGAGAGAACAACTTCTTGCCACCAAAGCCAGCGTGTCGAGCCGTTTTTGATCTCAGCATCGTTCATCAGAGGTAGGATTCAAAATATCGGAACCGGGATATTGGGATAAACGAGGAATCCAATAATTTGAGGCGTGCATTCCTTATTGTCTCCGCAGTTCGAAAATACAGGATAGAATGAGAATCCGAATCCCGGTGTAATGCCTGCTTGAATGATAAGACGATGCTCGCACTTTGGTCCGGGATTAAATGGGATTGCGGCTTGACCGACACCATTAACTGCGGGGAATACACAGGTTTGTAAATGAATGCAACCGGTATCATGTTGGTATGCGCCTCCAACACTAGTTTGAGTCGCATTGAGCAAACTTCCTATGAATCCGCCGCCGGAATAGACATAAGTACCGACGGCACCAGTTTTAGGTTGTGCTGACCCAAAAAAGCCACTCACTTCGAAATACGGTTGCAGGTAAACGACATTATCAGCAGGCCGACTCGCGACGACGCTATACAATCCGCCGCCGGAGCTCCAACCGAAAACGCTACTCGGTCCTGAGCTTCCACTTGAAGAGGCCTGAATTCCCAGCTGCACCGCGTTTAGCGCTGCTTGGTTCGCTCCGAACAGGTCCTGAGATAGAGCACTCGCCATGGACGGCTGAGCGAATACAACGTTCGCTCCTATGTCGTTCGCCAGATCAAGGATATCCTTGCTGTTAGTTACGTTGTCTCCTGTTCCAGCGAGGATAAGCGGGCAACCGCCGGCCGATTGCTGTTTCCCAGTCGGGTCGCAAAGCACGGTTGGAGAGTTCTCCACGTATGCATAGAGATTTAGGGTTTGTGGGTCCAAGCTTGTTCCCGCCAAAAGATCCGGACTCATGAATCGACCGATCCTAGGATTGTAGTAACGCGCCCTCGCATAGTACAAGCCTGTCTCCGAGTCGAACTCATAGCCATCAAATTTATAATTAGATGGGCAGGTATCAGAAACATTTGGGTCGATCATTTCCTGCCCGTAAGGCGTGAAATTCGCATCATAGCACGGAACGCCGGTGGCACTAGTGATTGTGTGTATTGTCCCCAGCGGTTCAGCCAGGAAGTAATTTACCACTCCACTTGAGACACGCGCGATCCGACGATCAAGAAATATATATTCATTCTTAATGTTTCCGCTTCCATCAGATTCCGCCAGCGTATCGCCTAAGACGCTTCGCCAGTACAGAGTTCCACTCGATTTCTCAACTCGTAGCCCATTGCCGTCATAGAGGTAATTCACCCCCGCGGCGGAAGTGATGCGCTGTTCTGCATCGAAACCGTAGGTAAAGCCGGCTTCGCTAGTCATATCCCCGGCGGCGTCGTAGGCGTAGCCCGAAGCAACTAGATGATTGTTGCCGTCGCTGGTGACGCTTAAATAGGTGGGCGAGCAATGTGTCACGCTGAAAGCAGTGAGGTTTGCTACCTGATCGATCCCCCCAACGAAACTCTGCCCCCAACAATCGTTTCCTGACGTCGCCTGGGTTGCGGCAGACGAGATGCGATTAAGATTGTCATATCCAAAGATCTGACTCTCATTTGAATCGAAGGAGTTTGTAACGCCGGTTACGCTGCCGTTATTGTTAGCCGATGAGGTGGAACAATTCCCAAAGCTGAATGCCGTAAAACAATAAGCCAGATTCAACGCGGTCCCGTTCGATGACGTAGCCGTAAGTGCGGTCATCTCCATACGGCTGTTGAATTGCCGCTGTTCAGTGATTCCGCCGAATCCGCCCGAGACCTGACCATAAACAGCGGATGCTACCTCACCCGCGGGAGAATAAGTCGCGGAAATGGCATATTGCGTTCCGTTCGAATCCGTGGCCGAGAGTGGCCGTTCAGCGTTTCCAACGTTGTATGACACCACCCGCCCACTCGGATATGTAATAGATTTCACCGATCCATCGAGAAAGTAAGTATAGGAGATCGTTCGAGTAATCGCTGAGATCGTGCGCTGCTCGACGCTGCTGCGACCCACTTTGTCGTAGCTCCAACCTGTTTTTCCGGAACCGTCGGACATTGCTGTCCGCCGGCCTATTCCGAATGTGCTTGTATAGCCCCCGCTAATGCAAGTCGAATTGTTCCCGTCATAGCAGTAGGTTACAGTCGGCGTGCTACCCGAATACGCGATAACCGTAGCTCGATTTAGAGCATCGTAAGAATAGGTGGTCGTGGTAGAGATTCCTCGGCCATCCGTGCGTATGCACACTGCCCCGGGATTACCGCTACATGCCGCACCCCCGCTGGTGACGTACGAATATGTAGTAGAATACTGCGTACCACTGATGTTGTTTTCCGGCACCGTCACTGATGTTGCCCGGGACAGACCATCGTATTGGTATGCTCGCGTTTGACCAGCCGCCGTTAAGACCTTCAGGACATTGTTGTTCAGATCGTAACCGTAGCAGGTATTTTGGGTCAGATTGTTACTTGAATCTGGTTCATCTACTTCGATAGTTCTGCTGAATCCATCAGTCCATACCTGACGTTTTTTGCCAGCTTCATCAATGACTAGCACTGGATAGCCGAGTCCGTAGGAAGAAGAACTGCAAAGTTGCGTTGTGATGCCGCCGGACGTGCTTATCGAGGAACCGTATTTCGTCGATTTTATCGTTCCATCTTGATGTGTAATTGACACAATTCTGTTTATTGCATCGTAAGAGTATGAATCCTGACCGCTGCTCGTCCCACGATATGGTGTCGTGACAACGGCAATTCGGCCGTTTGAGTCGTAACTGGTTGCCGTCGTCGTTTCGCCGTCGGGATCGTTTACCAGATTTTTATCTTGTGGTCTGCCCATAGTATCCAAGGTGGCTTGGTTGTGACGGCAGCTCGTACATGATGTTGTTGGAGTCGCGGAGCCGATACTAATGTAAGAATCGCCCTTGGTTTCTGAGGGATACGACGCGAGCGTCCATCCACCGTCAGGCATAATGGTCCCTGTCGCTCGGCTAAATGGATCGTAAAAGTGCTCATACCTCGTTTGTCCGTTCACGTCCGTGGTCAAAGCAGCTTGACCGGTACCAAAATAGAATCCTGCGGTGGCCGTACCAACTATTGGCGACGTAACGCTAGTCAGGTATGCATTCGTGAGTTGCGAAGGAGCATATGAGGCGGGCGGATTTGCATTATTATCATTAAAATAATTATCCGTGTAGGACATCGTCGTTGTGTTATTGTTCGAATCAGTTGAGGACCGGACTTGGCCCGTTGTATCATAGGTCAGGGCGGATGACAGATACGTCGCGCCGCTGACCCACCGAGAGATTTTGGTTGCGTTGCATCGGGCGGTGTCGGAACTACCGTAATTTGTATCGTCATGATTGACGGCGCCCGAAAGAGGAGTGAGGCCCGTCGAGCCGTATCCATCAAAGGTATAATTCGTTTGGGACACGGTCTGCATTCCCGTGCCGTCGGTAACTAGAATGCTACCCGGACTGGTCATGCAGAAATTTGACAGCGTTGTTATTCGAGAAGGGTTTGTTGGTTGACTCCCCGCCGGAAAGTAATTCCACTCAGAAATCTTGGAGACAACGGAAGACGCCGTTCCGACATAAGCATACTGAACAGCGGTAGTTGGGCCGTTCGCGACGTCTAATTTGGACGTCACAATGCTCGTGACCTGATCGGACGAGTTCCATGTATAGATTACGCTATGCACTTGAGTGGACGTTCCTGAATAATAAACGATGTCAATGGGCCAAGAACCGAAATTGTTCGCGTTCGTGTCAAAATCGAATTGAATAAGGTCTCCACTTGGTTTCGTCGCCTTGATTGTTTGGCAAAATGAATAACCTGTTGCGCAGTTTATGCTATTTAGAGCTTGCTGAGTAAATGTCCATGTAGTGCCAGGGCCAATCGCTTTTGAGGCGACCCACCTATTCTCATTTCCAAACGCATCGGCGAAGTTTCCATAGGTGAGAGTCATTATCCCAGTGGTTGGGAACGTAACGCTTGTCAACTCACCGTATCCATCATATCCGAAGGTGTATTGTGTTCCGTCCGGAAGGCTTACGGACGAGACGACCGTAATATTGCCGGAGTACTCGGTGACACCTGGCTGCCCGAATGCCGTAGTGACTGCAATAGATTCGGTCGTGACTGTGTAGACCGCAGTTGTTCCCTGCGAATCTAAGACGTTGTAGCAGATCTGATAAGAATGGCCGTTACAATTTGTGGTAACAGTTAGCGGCTTTCTCCCCAGAGTATCTATGACGTTACCGTTGGAGTCATCATAAAAATAGTTACCGTTCAAATCTTTGAAGTAAGTCGGGTAAACGAGAGTTCCATCTGGGGCAGTGATGGTTGCGTGGGTATAACTTGAAATCGCCATCTTGTAGCCGGACGCGTCGGTCGCGAATCCTGAACCGGTGGGGGTGTTGCCCAGTCCAGTGGTATCGCAACTGTAAGGATCGGATTCGGTAGTAATTAGGAAAGTGCGAACGGTTCCGTAGGGGTCAGTCCACTGGAAGTTCGAATAAACAGTATACGCATCTCTTGAATGTAAAACACAGTAAGTAATCTGGCTGTGATAGGTTATCGAGCCGGTTACAGAAGGATTTGTTAATAAGCGCCAACCTGCCCAGGAACCCGCAACATTCGTCGGTTGCCAGACAGATGATCCTCCCGAAGAGCCTTCTTGCCAGATTCGGGAATCATACGACAATGCGGCGGTGAAGTTGTATTTCCCTCTCTGTGGCCAACTACCAAGCGGGATGTCAAGGTGTACGTTACCAGTCGACATATCGGCAAAACCGTGCTCAATCGGTAGAGTTGTTTGGAAACTCGTATCGCCGATTTGGCTTAGATATGCCTGGGCGTGTACCTCACTTGTCGCGACTGCGAGCGCAAATAGGGCGAATACTACGATGCGCGACAAAAACCTTGCAACGGTTAATTCAGCCCCGTCTCTCACGGATTTTGTCAATTTTTTTAAGTTGTCACAAGCGACTACTAGCGGCATTGGCAGCTCCGTTGAGCGAGTAATTCGTAAGTTTTGAAATCAAAATTGGAAAACCTGCGACGTAAGCCCTGTATTGAAAGTCATCGATTGAAGTTGTATTGACCAGGTTTGTTGCCCTTCGATTTTTTCTGTAATCGCAAACGGTACGGTTAAACCGCCCACCTGCTGATAGCCGGAAAACAATATCTCATGCTTCCAGTCCCGATCTGGTCCGACATCAGGATGTGCTGTATCTAGCGTTTCGAGAAGAACACCTGACTGCGCGTCGAACACGAAGCTTTTAACACCCCACTTTGTCATGTCTCCCGTTGGATCGTCCGTAACGGAGAATGTCTTTTGAATCTGTACTACGAATGCCGGACTGCCGTTAAATGTCGTCGGATTGCTCGGCGAGATTCCATAAGTGGTATCGGTCAACGCAGCATAAATAGCTGCCGATGGCACAATCTGTGCAGTCAAGTTAATTCCGTTCCGGGCTGAGATCGGACTGATTGTGCCGGTTACTTCCTTCACCGCGCCTTGTCCCTGGTACGTAAACCAAGATCGGGACCCCGCGGGCAGCACAGCATCTAGCCTGAAACCTGTTGTTCCGATTCCACGGACTGTCACGGTTCCTTGCACTTCGGACCCGGCCCAAAAATACGTTATGTTACCGGTTCCCGTGAAATCTTGAATCGACCCGATAGCGCCCGATCCGCCAGAGTTATTGAGGTACTGGGTGAGCGTGGAGATGGCTTGTGGGTCGCGGGTGGGGGGTATTGAAGCGGTCTGCGTCGAAGTAGACTGAGCGCCAAGAGGAACAACGGAGAGAACAAGACAAACCAGCAACGAGCACACGCGGGGGCTGCGCATATAACCTCCAGCTATTCGAGCGTCACGTATCTTTTGCGACGTTGGCCGCGATATATACGCATAATCAAAAACCGTGTCAAGTAAAATCCGAAAAATATCCTTTCACAGGTCGAAATGCCGTTCAATTAACACTCAACACCGAGGTCTAGGATGCTTGTCAAGGTCCGGTTGGCGTAGTTGGCTGGGATGTGATCTCTCGTGACGGACCTGTCGTCGTGTGATCGAACCTCACCATCCCACGGCCGCACGCTCAAATCGAGACGCGGCGGAGTAGCGAAAAACCTGAAACGATTCGGTCTCGTACCTTTTGCTTATACGACGAGCCGCGTCGCAGGTTGAAAAACGCACACCGCACGAGGCCCAGCTAGCGGATGATCGGCCTGCCCGCAGGGTAGGCCGGTTGAATCCTGGGACGTTCCAATATCGCGCAGACGCTGATCCAATGACTAGGCCTGGAATGGTCGAACACTTCATCGCACAATTTATTTAAGGTACCTGATAAAATTTACTTGACATCAGTTCGCACTTAAAGTAAATCGTACGCCATTATTCTGTAGCAGTATTGATAGCGAAGTAATCGAAGGCAGTCCAAAATAAGACTGCTGGTCGCTAGCGCGAAGGATAGCGAACTGGAAGTGTGTGGTCGTGGATGATGTACATCCCAGTGCGTTTAGATTACTTTCGGAGTTGTATCTTCTCCCTTCGGTGGATTGGCCAACATACCGCCGGACGAATTGAGCATTGGGCACTGACCTTCCACTTATCGGGTCAGATTAAGCTCAAGACGAAACCTCAGTCGCTAGTCTCGAACCGTTCTGTTTGGAGACGCGTTCCGGTTGTATTCGTTTTGTGCCTTGGCATACCGGCATTAGGCTTCGCTCATGCGCCGCCTAACGTTAGAGCGGTTTCATCCGCTTTCAGTACGGTCGCCACAATCGTGACAATTACGGGTACCGGATTTGGGTCAATACAAGGTTCGAGTACCTTGAACTCTTACGGCACCTTGCTTCACCGACGAGTTGGAGCGATGTGAGTATCACAGCTGGTTTTGCTTCGGAAGCAACAAGCATACGTTTCATAAATATTTATTTATCTATAAAATGTTGTCGGGGTTTTGCGTATCGAAGCCTGCTTTATGGATTTATAAATGTCATGCTTATTTCGTAACTTCGACTGTTTATTGGTTACTTAAGTCTACAGGAATCTGAAGACCGGTTTGTGGGTGCCGCGTTTCAAGGGGCGTAAAATGAAATTGTCCTTTTGTCTTATCGCGCTGATTTGTTGCGGCGTAGCTAACGCCCAAGATACACGAGAGTATGTTTTCTTTGCCCCGGGTGCTGAGACTGCGGGAGCTTTGGTCCACGCCTATAGTGCCGGCGGCGGCGGGGAATTCTTGCTCGGTTCCCATTTCGGCGTTGGACCGGAGGTCGCGGCGTTTGTACCGGGTCAAGGGAAAATATCGAACGGTGGCGTCGGCATTTTCTCAACGAACGCCTACTTTCATGTGTGGCGTGGGCGAACATTCGATCCATTTGTAACCGCCGGATACTCCCTGGTCTTTCGAAACTTCACAGCTAACGGAGGGAATTTCGGCGTCGGCATGAACTATTGGTTTCGAGAAAACGTGGGCCTTCTTATCGAAGGACGAGATCATGTTGCTCCAGTAATCGGAACAACCACACATTTCTGGGAAATTCGAATGGGATTTACATTTAGGTAGTTGATCGTTTATCTCATCTAATTTTGTGAGGAAGAATTACATGCGCCACCGCTCGCATCGCTACGTTCTGCTTGGTCTGACTCTGATGACTGGTCTTGCGAGTTCGCCATTTCCGACGCAAGCGCAGAAGGGCGGAGCCTCGCCCTCTCAGCCGGGAGGAGCAGGACAGGGAGGAGGCTCGAGTCCTTTTTTTGAGACCGAGATGCTTGCATATGGCGCGGTGAACGAACTTTCAGAAGGAATTGCCCAACGAGTCTGCCATGATCCGACGGTACTACATAATTCAACCGTAATCATATTCGATCAAACATCGTTTCAGAATTTGGCGATGTGGCAGTCTGTCGTTGCCAGTGCGACGCTTTTGCAATCGGCGTATGCAACCTTGCTTGAATCAGGAGGCGCGGCAGGTCGGCCGACAACACGGGCTGCAGGTGCAACGGGATCGAGATTTATTCAAGGCGGCGCGGACTTGGGCTCACTTATTACGGCTATCGCTGCGAGTACAACCAATAATGCGTCGACATTTACGATTCCGGATTCAGCAGTCGCCGTCAGTATCATGCATCAATTTCAGAGAATTAACTGCAATTTGAATATAATTTATTATCCGCTTTTTGGCGGTTACGCCGACCTCGACTTGGCAAGGCAACAAGTGCTCACGGTAATGGACCAGCTCAACGCAACCAGGGCGGGCGTGCAGAACATAATGAATGGTACCGTTTCGGCGGCGGGTGTCCGGACGCCCGTGCTAGCCACAGATATAAGGGCTGCTGTTTTCACTGATCTGAACACTCAATACGATGTGTTATTGAAACTGTTTATGAACACAAGCCCGCAGAATGGAGGGAATTCTGCTAACAATTCTAATTCGTCGACTATTCAGGCTGGCGGTAACCAGAGCGGAGGAAACCAGAACAGCACTGGTTCATCAAACGGGTTCCAGTCACTTTTGCAAGGCGCGGAAATCGAAAACCTAATCAATAAAGATAATACCTACATCCTTTACGCCGATGTCATAGCTGCAGGCGGCACACAACGTGACGTAAAAAACCTATTTACTCTGATCACCGGAGATTGGATATCGTACAGCGGTGGCCTTGTCGCGAACGTGGCGGTCATAAAAACAAAACAAACTGCGTTGGTGCTCGCGGACACACTTCGGTATCGCACCGGATTCACAGGGATTAGAGGTTTCAGAAGCTCAAGACAGAGCGAGCTCGTCGAAAATCCGAATTCCGGGTCGAATGAGATCACCCTCTGTAACGAAGAGCGACGTCATCATTTTCTTTCGGCAAATCGGCCATCATCACAGAATTGTGCACTGGTAGCGGAGAGCAAGGATGCGTTTTCGTTCTCGCCTTCTTCAGCGACGGGTGGGACAGATGCCGTTGGAACGATAATGCTACCGCGGCCTGTTTGGCGTGATACTCAGATCACCCTTGCTTGCGCCAATGATCCGCGCGAGGCGGCTCTGGGGAAAAGTGACGGCTGCACGCAGCACAATCTCACGCCGGTGAAAATCGGCACTGGCTCAACGTCAACCCAATTTGCTTTGCACACCAATCCAGTCGTGGTAGAGACCGCCATCATTGTTACAGCTACGCACGGAAAGGAGTCGAAAACTGGGACGATATTGGTCGAGCCTCCAGTAATATCCTCGATCACAGTTGCGCCGAGTACGACCGCAGTTGGTACAGTTTTGGATGGTGTAGTAACTCTAAGCGGACCGGCACCGCGAGATGGAGCGGTGGTAAGAATCGCGAGTAGCGACGCCGCAGTGGCAATTGCCTCTAGGGTCGTCTTTAAAGCTGGGGAGATCAGTCGAACATTCAACGTGACAGCGTTGGGCGGTGGTGGAAACGCGACTTCCATCGTAACTTTTAAGGCCACTCTAGACCTGACGAGCAGTGGGCAAGCGAACGGAGCGTTACCCTCGGTATCCCAGAACTTCTCGATCGTCGTTTATCCTGCGACGAACAAATAGTGGGACCTCGTCTATCCGATGCCATTCGGATTAAGTAGGAGGAATGCGTGAGACATTTCGGAATATTTGCCGGAATTTTGACGGTCATTACATTGATGTTCTCTAGCTCGGCCCGGGGAGCGACACCTGAGTCTGGTGCGGAGTGGACTGTGATGATCTATATGAACGCCAAAAACAATTTAGAATGCGATGGGTTAAATAATTTCAAGCAGATTGCAAGCGTTGGGGGCAGTGCGGATGTAAACGTTGTTGTCGAGTTCGGACGTCCCCGAATATCATCGCGGCAGACGGCTCGCGCAGCAGCCAGAATGGTTGCGCCAATGACACACCCTGGGATGGGGTGCTTCGTTTTGAAATTAGAAAAGATATGACGGCCATCTTAGGAAACGCTACGGCCCGTCTTGGCCACGTCGACATGGGGGCTGCCTCAACCCTAACGGATTTTGTATCTTGGGCGAAAACCAAATATGTTGCGAAGCATTATCTTCTAGTAATATGGAATCACGGCCAAGGATATCGTTTCGAGATCGCACGGCGTCAGCCTTTGCCGATGGTCAAGCCTTTAGGACGTTTAAGCACAGCGGTAATATCGTCTGATTATGTCGAACCGTTTGAGCTATCT
>CAVRKW010000004.1:0-240843 GCA_963721845.1 uncultured Acidobacteriota bacterium
ACAGAATAACCCTACTTCAGGGTTGAACATCCGCATGAGCCCTGCAAAAGCAATCGAGTTCAACCGTCGTAGTTCAACTGCAAAGCTCTCGTCGGGTGAGAAATAAGGTGAATCCGCGCCGAGTGTCCCATTTCGCGAAATAGGGGACGGAACCGCGTAGCCACAATGCTTGAGCGCGGGCGATTCCGAACGCGAAAAAAGAGAAACAGCTTCATCGGGCAACGCCCGACCGGTTTGATTCGCGTTTGATTGTCTTGAAATTGGCACGGCTGGGGAAAATGCTCGCTCGGCCAGCGAAGAAATACGCTAAACGACTCCGCGACAGGGGGCCTAGCGGTTTCAGGTGAAATGCCGGAGCGAAGCTTAGGAAACCGAATTTACGCTGACAGCTTCAAGCACAGATTGAACGACTCTGCTTTGTTGCTTGGCGTCAAGCTCCGGGAACATCGGCAGCGATACAATCTCGGCTGCGACCCGCTCTGTGACTGGATAGTCGCCCGTTCGATAGCCAAATTCCTGGTAGGCCTTTTGTAGATGAAGAGGAATCGGATAATGGATACCGGTGCCGATGCCCTGTGACGTCAAATATTTCTGGATGTCATCTCGATTTTGAACTCTAACGACGTATAGGTGATAAACGCTCCGGGCCCAATCCGGCTGCAGCGGCAGAATGACCTGATCTCCGCACGGTGCGAGAAGTTTGTCATAGCGCTCGGCGGCGGCGTCGGCGCAGCTTGTTCCATTCGGCGAGGTGACGAAGCTTTACGCTTAGTATTCCCGCCTGAATCGAATCGAGACGGCCGTTATAGCCTTCCATGTCGTGATAATACTTCTTGGCTTGGCCGTGGTCGCGGAGCATCCGAATTTTCGCGCGATTTCTGCGTCGTTCGTCGTAACCGCGCCCGCTTCGCCGCAAGCGCCCAGATTTTTGCCCGGGATAGAAACTGAATGCGGCCGCGTGGCCCATCGATCCCGCTTTCTTCCAGCGGTTTTCCCGCTTCGAGAAGTACTCCGCGCCATGGGCCTGGCAAGCGTCTTCGATCACGAACAGGCGTAGCGTCGCGCCAGATCCAAGATTGGATCCATGTCCGCGGTTTGGCCGTAGAGATGAACGGGAACGACGGCTGTCACAGGCGCTTTCGAGCTTGCTGTGAATGGCGTCCCGTCTCGCGATCGATCACGCATCTTCTTCCAGATATGCTCGCAGTTTCGCGGGATCCATCGTAGTAGGTGCGCTCATCAATGTCCACGAAATCGGGGCGCGCGCCGGCCTGCGAGATTCGCTTCGGTTGTTGCGATGAACGTATGCGGAACCGTCACGACGATGTCGCCAGGCTGAACGCCGGCGGCCATCAGAGCGAATCGCACAGCATCGGTGCCGCTGGCCACGCCGACGCAATGCTGCGCATCGCAGAATTGCGCGAACTCGCGTTCAAAATTCTCAACCATCGGGCCGCCGATGAAGCCGGCCGTCCGAAGCGCCTTTTGAAAACTCGCATTAGCTCCGCTTCAAGCTCGCTGATGCGGAGTAACCAGATCCAGGAAAGGAACTTTATCGTTTGATTGAAATCATGCGAGTCCTCGACTCTTTTTCCAAGTACCGCAAGACCTTGGCGGGATTACCTGCAACAATCGCGTTTGCTGGGACATCTTTGGTAACAACACTGCCTGCTCCAACGATCGCGTTCTCGCCGATCGTGACATTGCGAGAATCGTGCATCCTGATCCGATCGATGCGCCGCTCTTCATAACTGTGCGCTCTACTTTCCAGTCCTTTTCGGTCTGCAGGCTGCCGTCATCGTTCGCGGCCCGCGGATAGGAGTCGTTGATGAACGTCACACTGTGGCCGATGAATACGTCATCCTCGATGCTCACACCTTCGCAGACGAATGAGTGGCTGGAGATTTTGCAGTTTTTGCCGACGTCAGCATTCTTCTGAATCTCGACAAACGCGCCAATCTTGGTGTCGTCGCCGATCTCACAACCATAAAGGTTGATGAACTTCGGCCGAGTTTCACATTTGCCCCGAGCTTTACGTCGGGGGTGACGCATATGAAACTCGTTCATAGCCGGATGATTTTTCCTCTCTCTTTCAGAGATACATCAGCGGCCTCAAGCATGCGAACAACGTCAAGCCCGACATGGCCATCGTTAATGGGAGTCTTCTCGTTCAAGACGCATCGACAAAGTACGTTCGCCTCAATCCGCAGCGCCTCGGTCTGCTCCACTTTGGGCGCCCACATATCGCCGGATCGATAGCTGACGAGCACGTCGTAGACACCCTGACCGCCCTTCATGTTGACGCCCTTGTCGTAAATCTTGATTTTTTCGTCGGCGTCGAGATCGTTCCATACGAGCATCTTTTCTCGCCACCGATGAGCGTGGTACGGATCTTCACCGGCGAAAGCCAGTTCACATTGATGTGCGCGATGATGTTGTTCGGGAAAATAAACGGTGATGTACGCGACGTCGGCATGTTCGTTCAAGTGGTTCTGGCCGGTCGCCACCAACGCTTCGGGCTTTTCTTGAATGAGGTAATCCATGATCGAAAGATCGTGGGGAGCCAGATCCCAGATCACATTAAGTCGTGCTGAAAGAGTCCCAGGTTTACTCGGGAAGAATCGTAGTAGTACAGATCACCCAGAGTTCCATCGTCGATGAGTTGGCGGATCTTCCTCACAGCCCCCGTAAATAGAAAGGTGTGGTCCACCATGATCTTAAGTTTCTTTCGTTCGGCGAGTTCCATCAATTCCTCTGCTTGAGCAGCAGTGCTGGTAAAAGGCTTTTCGACAAACACATGTTTTCCGTTTTCCAACGCTTTCTTTGCCAGCTCGTAGTGGGTCCAGACGGGCGTGACAATCGCAACTGCGTCAATTTCAGTGGAGTTCAGGATTTCATCGGCATCGCTAACAATCTTGATGTCAGGATGTGCGTGACGGGCCCGCTTCTGCGACTCCGCACGTTTATCGGCGAGGGCAACTACGCGCGATGTCTCCAGGTTATGGAAATTACGCGTAACTTGCGGTCCCCAATATCCATATCCGATAACACCCATGCGGAGCAGATGATCACCTCGTCCATTCGAGCTGTCTGTCTGGCGGCCTGATTGTATTGCAGTGGTAGCGTGTTTCATGAGGGACTTCGCCTCTTTCGGTTTGCTGATGAAGACTATGGAGTTTGAAACTACGGGGTTGAACTGAGAATCAGTATGCGCCTTCGCCGGTGATTACAGCACGCGGAGTCTGCAGGATGATCTTGATATCCAACCAGGGCGACCATGAGCGCGCGTACTGTAAGTCGAGCCTAACCATTTCATCGAATCGAGTCTTGCTTCTGCCAGTCACTTGCCAGAGACCAGTGATTCCCGGCTTCACTTCCAAAAGGCGCCGTCTGTGCCAAATGTCATAGCACTCGAGTTCGTAGGGAATCGGTGGACGTGGCCCGACGAGCGACATCTCTCCGAGCAGCACATTAAAGAATTGAGGAAACTCATCAAGGCTGGTCTTTCGAATGAACTTGCCGATAGATGTGACACGGGGATCGTTCGTGAGTTTGTATACAGGAGCGATCTCTTGCCCAGCAGTGCTGGTCCCGTTTTTGCCGGCGATGAATTGACTCACATACTCTTTGTGGGCGCTAGAATCGTTTTGAAAATGCATCGAGCGGAATTTCAGAAATGTGAAAGTTTCGCCGTATTGCCCCACGCGCCGCTGCCGAAACAACACTGGCCCTCGAGACGTCAACTTGATGGCGGCGGCGACGGCCAGAAACACAGGCGAAAACAGCGCAATCGCGGTAAGACTACCGGTCACATCCATAGCGCGCTTTAGGCCGCGCGACAGCTTTTTTGAGCTCCCGGGCCGAAACAGATCCGGGTAAAGTTCGCGGCGGGCAGCGGGCTCTTCGTTCAACTTTCCCCATTCCTCCGGGAAGATAAAGAACGAGAGGTGGATGCCTTTAAATATTTCGCGCCCAAGCGTGTGGCGCAACGCTTTCAACGTTTTCGCTTTCAAAAGATCAATCACGGCTTCTGGTTCGGAATCACCGAGTTCAGAAAAAATCAGTCCGATTGCTGATTCACGTTCGTTATACCACCCGCACAAATCCGTTTCGCGCGAGGCATCGCAGAGCGCCGTCACAATTTGCAGCAGTACAGGCTCATCCGGAAAGGTTCGCAACGCAGGCTGCGCATCGAGAATCATCAGCAGAAACGGTCTCTTCGAACGCTCTGCCCGCTTGCGCTCCACGCACAACATTCGAATGAATAGTTGCTCGGAGACAAGGCCTCGTACGTCGCCAGGTCTCGTAGCTCCAGGTCTGGATTCGAATGCTTCTCGCTCCGGTACGCTTAACTTCAGTGGCATATTTTTCGACCGTGCTCTCTCGCTACTTTTTCTACTTCCCCAGCTCTTGCGCCACCACTTACGAACGGAAACAGCTTCTAATCGTTTGCCACAGATTCCGAGTTACTACGCTGTGGTCAAAGTC
The DNA here is from genome assembly GCA_963721845.1 of uncultured Acidobacteriota bacterium. Taxonomy (GTDB): domain Bacteria; phylum Acidobacteriota; class Terriglobia; order Acidiferrales; family UBA7541; genus DASTCZ01. The sequence goes on from CAVRKW010000004.1 coordinate 4,489, forward strand.
GCCACCGAACTCGGCGCAACATCGATCGAACGGACTAATTTCGCCTTCTCCGCCGGATTAACGTCCACGCTATCCAGTTCCACTGCAACCGATCTGCGGAGCAGCGACACGGACAGCACCACCCGGCGCACACCTTTGAAATCGATCAGAATCCCTTCGAGTCCACAAAGCGGCCCCGACATGATTTGCACTTTTTGACCTATCTCAAGGAACGGCCAAGGTTGCCGGCCCAGGTCGCACTGTGCAAGAGATTGAATGGCTGCGATTTCTGCGGAATCGATTGGTTCAGGTTGCTTACCGATTCCCACCATTTGAATTACTCCCGGCGTAGAAAGAATCGGCAGTCGATTGTGTGGATCAAATTGGCAAAACAGGTAGCCCGGGAACAGGGGAGTCTGGATTTCCTTGATGCGATCCGACCACCGTCTCCGCGACCGATACAGCGGCAACATTGGTTGAAAGCCCTTCGCCCGCAGCAAGCAGCAAATCGTCTGCTCGTAACGTGACCTGACTTGGAGTGCAAACCAAGGGTATCTGATTGCGATATCTACTGAGGCCGCCGCAGGATCCAACCCGCGTTGCCCAGTGTCGTTCCCTTGAGATAAGCTACCGCCCATCGAGTCCCATCCTCCGGGAGCCAAATGCCACTGTGATTTCAGCAACCGACATGCCAGCTTCCGCTATTTCGCTTCTTCTCAGTTAGATCAACATTTTCAACAACTTACCGCACGTCTCACTCAAACTTAGGGCAATAAGAGACATCCATTTAGGGCAAAAGATGAACCTTCTATTCCATTTGTGAAACCCTTTTCCATACTGAGAGTCAAGAGTCGGAGCCCTGCGAACTCACGCGAACCGAGAGTCGAAATCCCCAAACTCGACGGCACGGAAATCAACAGCTGAATTCTCACGATTGACTCCCATCGGGAGCCGAGCCCGACGTGTAGCCATACTTGCCATAGTCGTATCCACCGTAGCTTGCTCTAAATTCCGCCCGATTTAGGACCGCACCCAAAACGGGCTTATCGCGAAACTCCTGGCAGGCTTTTTGAGCTAGATCAAAAGGTGTCGAACCGGCTCGAACGACCATCAACACGCCGTCACACTGCCTTGCGAGAATAGTCGCGTCGGAAACCGGAATCGTTGGTGGAGAGTCAATCAGGATCCAGTCGAATGCGGGTGCAAGGAATGACAGAAGTTTCTCGAGCTTGCCGTTTGCGAGCAGTTCGGTTGGATTCGATGCGGTCTTTCCGCCGGCGACCAGAAATAAATTATCTTCACGCCCTCTCTGCAGCACCGACAATTCATCCGACTGTCCGAGTAAGTATTCGGACAAACCAGGTGTGGAAGGAGCGCCCAGCGGTTCGTGGAGTCTGGAAATCCTTAGATCGCCATCGATGAGCAAAACGCGGCGCTCTCGCTGGCGCACGATAGATTGCGCGAGATTCGAAGTTACAAATGTTTTTCCTTCGCCGGGCAGCGCGCTGGTGACGAGAACAGTCTTCAGTGTCTGTACACTGCGAATTTGATACAGACGAGTCCGCAACGTCCGAAACACTTCTTTCGCCGCCGCATGATCTGCGCTATCACCGAAGAGTAGCGCCGCAGGATCCGGATTCCATTGGGTTTGCCGACAGCGCGAAAGAATTGCCTCCACTCCCATCGGGCTGGGTTTTGCAGTAGGCTCGATATGCGTAATCTCCGGCGAATCCAACACCGCGGCGGAGCGGTTCGATAGTCCAGCCATGTTTTCGATCGCCGGCCAGGCGGAATCGTTCGCGGACGTCAATGATCCGGAGCGCTCTTGTTCTGCTTTCTTCAATGCGTCGTGAATACGACTCATGGTTTCCTCTGTCTGGAGGTCTCGACCGTTTGACCCGCCTGACCAAGCTTTTCGAGCAATGTCGCCAGGTTTTGCATCAGGGAATGGACTTCCGGTGCGACGTCGGGGGGCGCACTTACAGGCTGGCCATTGGGTTCCGTTTGGTCCAGTTGAAATTCGCGAGCGACTGTCTCGATGGTATCTGGCAGAATCGGTTTTTGATGCTCAACAAAGGCGCTGATCAGCGCGTGCTCGCAAAGTAGATTCGTTACACGGGGAATCCCGCGAGCAAAATGAAAAATGGACTGAATCGCTTCGGTTGAGAAAATGTTCGCGTCCGTAGCGCCGGCAATTCGCAGTCTTTCATGGATATAGCCGCGTGTTTCGTCAAGCGTGAGAGGCAAAGTCTTACTGTGAAGAGTCACGCGCTGCCGAAGCTGCCGCAATTCGGGGCGGCTTAACTTTTGCTCGAGCTCCGGCTGGCCGGCCAGCACGATTTGTATCAGTTTCTCGGTTGCCGTTTCGAGGTTAGTAAGCAGACGAATCTCTTCAAGAACGTTCGCGGAAAGATTCTGAGCCTCGTCAATAATAAGTACCGCTGTTTCGCCTGCCTTGTAGCGCTCCAGAAGCCACTGATTCAGCCGGAGGAGAACCTGGCTCTTTTCGCGCGAATCGCAAGGGATTCCAAAATCCGCCATCATGAAATCGAAAACTTGGGACACAGAAAGCCGCGAATTGAAAATAAACGCAGTCGCAACTCGCTCGTTCCGTAGCCAGTCCAGTAGCCGGTTCAGCAGCGTCGTTTTCCCGGTTCCAACTTCGCCTGTCAGGACGATAAACCCCTTACGTGTGCGCACACCATAGGTAAGGCACGCCAGCGCTTCCTGCGTTTGCTTCGTCATATACAGGTAACGCGGGTCTGGATTGACGTTGAAAGGACTCTCTCGGAGTCCAAAGAAGTTTTGGTACATGGCCTCGCTTATGCGCCTACCGGCTGTCTTGGATTTTGTGAACCTGGCGAAAATGTGCGTTGTGTAATTTCAACTTCTTCGATATGGATTTTAGGCACAAGTGCTAGCGTTGGGATTTTCAGGAATAGAGCGATATCCAGATCACTGCGCAATGATTTATCGCGGAATTCCAGATACAACATGATTCCAATACCAAGTGCCAGTCCCCCGCCGAATCCGCCGCCAAGAATTAGAGGCCGATTTGGGGAAGACGGCTTGTCCGGCAGGCTGGCGGAATCCAATATTTTGAACAATTCGCCCTGCTGGCGGTGCTCCAAATCTTTGGACATCGTGGCGTCGTCGTGCTTTTTCAACAAGCCGTTGTAAAACGAGAGGGCGTTTGCGTGATCACGCGTGAGCGCTTCGTATTCGGCTTCGACTACCGGACTCATTTGAACGCGTGATTTGTAACTTTCGATATCTGTTTGCAGCTTGTCTTGCTGCTTGGTTTTCTCCCGGATCGTTTGCTCGATCGAGAAAAGCTCTGTGCGAAGCGCTTGATATTGCGGCAATTGCATCACGGCGGCACTCACGGCGGGATCTGCTCCTGGTTGCGTCGAGCCGGGAGCCGTCGTGCCACTGTTCGCGGCTGCGTTCTTTGGCGAGTCCGCACCGGGAGCCTTATTGGCCGAAGTCGCTCCATCTTGCCCGATAGCCGCAATTTGCTTCTTTAGATTATCGACCTCAGTTTTTTTCTTGATGACCTCGGGATACTGTTCCGTATACCGCGACTCCAGAGTGGCAAGGTCCTGTTCAGCTTTGTCGAGCTGCTGACTCAAAGAATTGGGGTTGGCGACAATCTCGCCCTTTTGCTGGTTCTTCGCAGCGTTCACAAGCTGCGACATTTGCGATTCGGTAAACGCTTTTTCTTGCTGCGCGCGGCTTAGTGCCTGCGTTACGCCGTCGAGCTGAGTATTCAAGCTCATGAGCAGGCTCATGTTCGCCTGCTGCTCGTCGGGCATATCGTTCAAATGTTTTTGCTTGAACGCCGCTAGTTTTGCGTCTTGATCATCCAGCTTCTGCTGGGCTTGGACGAGCGTCTGGTCGATGAATTGACTCGTATTTTCAGCTTGTTGTTCGCGATTCTGACCGCTTTCCACCGTGAACATCGAGGTGACCTGATTACACACTAACTGAGCAAGCTTGGCGTTATTCAGCGTAACGAAAACATGGAAGCCTGGCAGGCCGCTGGCCCGCGTTTCAGCCATCGTTTCCACTGGCTTTACGTCGATACCCTTTTGCAGTTCGGCGATTTTCTGGTCGGCCGACATCTTCGTATCGCTATAGAGTCCGAATTGCGAAACGACCGGCTCCAACCGAGCCCGGCTCAATATTTCTTCCTTCATCGACGCAAGCCGTTCGTCCAACGCCATAGTCACGACCGGTTGGACAACTGTTGTGGGGACTTGCGGTTGCTCGATGAGAACGAGCGTTTGAGACGTATATCGGTTCGGAACTTCCATTAACACGAGGTATGTAGCGAGCCCGACAATGATTGTCGGGAATACGAGGTACCAGCCTCGTCGCCGCAGGATACCTGCGTAGTCGTTGGCGTTTAATTGCCGGTGACCCAACATCTTATTCTCCCCTTATGCGCTCGCCGATTAATACATCCGTGGCTGGCGCGAATCCCAGGTGAAGCCAACAAATCCTTCTTGGCGATTAAATGTCGCCAAACAGACGGTGCTGTTGCAGGTTGCGCCCGCCGCTGATTGGTGTTGAACGTCATAGCGCAAGAAAACGCTGGCTGTGCGGCCAATCCTGCGAGAGACAGCTCCGCTCACAATCAAGCTGCCGTAAGAACTTCCGGCTGTTGCAGTCTGCGAAAGCGCTTGGTTCAGGTTATATCCAACGCTTCCTGTAAGCGCCCACGCCCTGCCGATAGGTTGCGAAATGGAGATCTGCGCACCCGTGGTTTCCGCGCCGAACAAGATTCCCGATCCGCCAGAGACGTATCGATATCCCGAAACCTGCAACTGAGCACGCTTGTAAACGTAGTTAAGACCGAGATTCACGCTGTAGGAAAGCCTTGTGCCGGGAGTCGCGCCGACCTGCGAGGTGAAAGTGTCAATTTCTGGTCCTGCACCAACCTTGAGTGCTAGCTTTCGGCTGAGGTTCCGGCCGTACGTAACGGTGATCGTATTGTCGTTCGTCGAATAAATGCTCGGGCTGAAGCGATACAGAGTTGCAGAATCACTGAGTCCGAGAACATCGTTTGGTGTCAGCGCTCGGTTATATCCAATAACAAAATTGAAGTCCGACGGCTGGACAAACGCCGAGTTCGTGTAGTGAAGAATGCCGTATCCTGCAGTGAACGTCCAAGTCGTGCGCACACTTGAACTCCACTGACCTTGAGCTAGCAATTCGTTGCTCAATCGGTTTGCTTGCGAGTTCAGAATTGTCTGATCTGGTGTCGCAGATGGATTCAGAAGACCATAACTGGACAGCGGAGTTCCCGGGATTCCGTTCGGACCGCCAGCGCCAAAGCCAAGAGGTGAGTCTGGTAGAAAGGTAAAGAGATCGGTAAGAACAAGTGACCCGCGGCGGAACTTAATCGTATCTGTGATTCCTGCGGAGCCATATCCAGAATTGTACTGAGAATTTCCAGGATAGATGAGCCCGCCACCAGATACAGTGAGTGCCAGATCCGAAGTCTCTCGTTCGCGCGTCAGGTCGAGATGCCCGCCAATATCTGTTGTAGCGAGCCAAGATGAAGTCGCAGTACCCAGAATATTTGAGTCAACGTATTCATCTGCGTGGACACCGAAGACTACGGAACTACGAACTTCTCCCGCAGCCTCCACTTGTGGATTAAACGCTCCCGTAACCGCCTGCGTGGATGTAGCGACGGGTGATACCGGCCCCTGATCCTGAGTACTGGAACCCGGAACCGGCGATGACCCAACCGGCGGAGTCGAACCAGATTGCCCAGTCTGCTGCCCCTGTGCAATAGCAGCGAGCGCACACAGACCCACCATCAAAGCGGGGATGGCGATCAGCCGCTGCGCGAGGTGCCTGGTAGTGTTCTTACGGAACAACAATTTGGTCCCCCGCCTTCAAAACAATGTTCTGCTCCGGTTTTTTTCCGGAGACCACGTCTTTATAGTTGAACGGAAACTTTATCTGATGTCCGTTTTCCATTCGCAACACGAAGACACCGCTCTGCTTGGCATACACGGTGAAACCACCGGCGCTTGAAAGCGCTTGCAAGACGGTCATGTTCGGTAGAATTGGATATGCTCCCGTTCGAACTACTTCTCCGATCAAATAAACCCGCTGGCTGTTGATAGCGATAACGATCACGGTGACTTGTGGCACTTTTTCGAATTTCGAAAGTTTCTCTGTAATCACCGCAGCAAGCTGCATTGGCGTTTGACCAGCCGCTTGAATGTCGTTGAGAAGCGGCAATGAAATCTTGCCGTCGGGCCGCACGGGAACTGTGCGAGAAACATTCGGATTTTCGAAGACGTCGATATTCAGCTCATCACTTGGGCCAATCAGGTAGTTAGGATCGCCTGTGGCCGCCTGCACCGCCGGATGGCTGGCTCCATTGTTTTTCTCACTCTGAGTCTGAGGTGTTTGTTTCGCAGCGGGGTCCGACTGGCGCGCCTGCAGAGGCGAGCCGATCAGCGCACATGAGAGCATCATAAGTATCGAAACCCGGTACATCTATTCCTCCTACGAAGCTTCTGTATTGTCTAGGCCGAGCTGCTTCAGCTTGTACAACAGCGCTTTGTAGCTGATCTGCAATTCTTGGGCTGCGCGCTTCCGATTCCAGTGAGTACGTTCAAGCGCTTTGGAGAGCAATTCGCGCTCTGCCTGGCGGCTCGCAGCTTTCGAAGCAACCTTCAAGGATGGGCCGACGGCCTGACTTCCTTTGGGCACCCCGCGAGCGATTTCCACGAGATCCGCCATCGCCACATCCGTATCGCCTGTAGCTACGATTCTTTTGATGGTCGTTTCAAGCTGGCGGACGTTCCCAGGCCACGAATATTCTGCCAATCGGCGCATACAGTCTTCGCTAATCTTAGGCCGTCGACGCTCAAACAGATCGCCGTATTTGCCCAAAAAGTGATCGACGAGTTCCGGCACATCATCCTTCCGCTCGCGCAACGCAGGTACACGAACGCACACACCGTTCAATCGGAAATACAGCTCCGCGTTGAAGTTCCCAGCGCGGAATTCATCCTCAATTTCTCGTCGTGCTGTCGAGACGAGGCGCGTCCCATCCCCATTTCCATTGGATATGACTCGCTCTTCTGGCAGATGGATGAGCAATCGTCGCTGACCGTCCTGATCAAGCTCGCAAACATTGTCCAAAAGCATCGTGCCGCGAGTAGGGCTGCTCAACCCGTTCCCGTTCTCGCCAGAGCTACCCTGTAATTGCGCCAAAAGGCTGCCTTGATTCAGTGATCGGCAGTTGAATTTGAAGAACGCGGCATCCCGATACCGGGAGAGCCGGTGCACTTCCCACGCGATCGCTTCTTTCCCCGAGCCGCTCTCGCCAACGAGGAAAATCGGAAGATCAGTTTCGGCTGTATCGCTAATCAGTCTACGCAGAGCCTTCATAGCGGCACTGGTGCCCCAGACTACGGTTCCTTCAACGGCACCGTTTAAGTCCGGCCGCTTCAGAGCTTCGGTTTGTTCGGAACTTACATGCATTTTGTAGCTTTCGTTGCCACCATCCCAGAGACACAGTACACCCATGCCTTGGGTAGCGATGTATGAAGCACGGCGGCTACCAGTCTAGCCCGTTGAGATCACCCGGCGTTTGGTCGTGCTAACCTATTCTAAATGCTATAGTTAATGAAAATTCTTCCACAAATTCGTATCGGACCGCACCGTGGCAGACTCCAACATAGTGCCATTTGGTGGTAATAATTCGGACATTTTTGCCCTACGCGAGCACTTTGGTCAACAATCCAATCTGTGGTGGGGACTACACCCGTCCTGTATGTTAAATAGTCTTCAGATTCCATTTTAACACTATGATTACAATAGGGTTGGCGAGAGAACGCTCGATAGGTTGTCTAGATGGTCCGGCACGAGGAATTAGCGCAGATCAAGAGCCGAGGCCAAAACCAAACCTGTTCGTTGAGGAGTGGAGCGGAATCATCTTGCTCAAAACACGAAGGCTCAATTGATCTCGGGGACTCGGTTGGAACCCTTCCGAGACCCCAATCCGGCTTGTCGGATCTTATACAAAAGTGTCCGGTAGCTAATATCGAGTTCCTTGGCAGCCTGTTTTCGATTCCAGCGATGAGCCTCGAGCGTCCGCAGAATGATCCTTCGCTCGGCGTCCCAAATTGTTTGCCTGGTCAGTCCCTTTAGAGCGCCACCGGTCGCGAGCAGTGAATCAATGTTGCTGCGGCCGCTCTCCATGAGCGTTGCATTCAATTGTTCTCTGACGCTGTCTTCCGAGCCCAGAATCACGTACCGTTCGATCAGATTTCCAAACTCGCGGATGTTGCCCGGCCAAGTGTGAATTTCGAATAGGCGCATTAATGCATTCGAAAGCGGTTTCACATCGAGCTTATACTTAGCTCCGAAGAACTGCTCGAAGTACCGCGCTAGTATTGGAATATCCGCGCTGCGCTCCCGCAATGGAGGAAGCTGGATATTTACCACGTTGATTCTATAGAAAAGATCCTGGCGGAATCGCTGCGTCAGAATTTCTGCTTCCAAATCTCTACTCGTTGCGCAAACCACGCGCACAGAAACCTGTGTATCTTCGCGGCCTCCGATTCTCCAGAATCGGCTTTCCTGCAACAGTTGCAGGAGCTTCGCCTGGAGTCCCAGGTCAATCTCGGCAATTTCGTCCAAGAAAAGCGTCCCGCCGTTTGCCTGCTCCACTCGGCCGGGTTTAGAGGTCAACGCTCCCGTGAATGCTCCTTTTTCATAACCGAACAATTCAGATTCAAGTAACGCACCAGGGATCGCAGCGCAGCTGACTTTCACAAACGGACCGCTCGCCCACGGTGACTTGTGGTGTAGCGCGCGAGCGATCAATTCCTTTCCGGTGCCTGTGGGTCCTTGAATCAATACCGAGACGTTTGTTCCCGCGACTTTTTCAACTCGCCTACGAACCGCAGTCATTACTTCCGAGGTTCCGAAAATGACATCGTCGGACGGGAGAAGTCTTGGAGCGGAGCCCCGAGACGTGCAGCGGTCATGGATGGCGAAGCCATATCAAATCTTTGAGTTCACCTCGGGTATGAGGTCGCACAATCGCTTCCAAAGCCCTGCCTCAAATTGAAGACACTGTCTCCGCCACAATAAGTCCTTTGTGGACAATCATTTCCATATGTCCAGTGGAACCGATTGAGGACGGAAGCACTGCGTCTTACTGCCCTTCACGTTGGAAAACTGAGCTTGAGCCTGCTGACGATACGAAAACTCGCTTCTCATTCTTGGAAATAATTTTCCCTAGTTTCGCCACTTCCCGAAAATCAATCCCGATTCAATCAAATAAACCGGGCACGTGGAATTTACGGATTTGGCAAGAATCCAGGGAGTCTTCGATTCGAAACATCATCCGAGACTCGGCCCCATCGAACCCACTGCCTCGCTTAAAATGATCTTGAGCATGGCCAAGCAGCCCAGTGCGAAAGATCGGCGGTACTCGCGTATCGGCATACCGCGCGGATTATTCGTCGCTTGGAATGCTCACGGTGAACGAAAGGTCTCTCGCGTAGGAACGCTAGGCCTGGGCGGACTCTTCATTCGCACGGGCGAGCCGCAGCCGATTGGTGAAAGACTGCAACTTGTTTTTGAGGTTCCGGGTGGAGTTGTTCGTGCGGCCTGCATTGTGAGAGATTCCGAGGACGGCCGCGGCATGGGTGTTGAATTCACATCAATGAATGCGGACGCGCGGGCGCGCTTATCCCACCTATTGCGTAGGTTGTTGAGGGACTAAGAACAAGTTGGGAAACAAATTCCGAGCTTAACTGCCAGAGTGCTCGCCGCGAATAATATCGTATCGCTCGATCACCGCTGCAACTCCGACACGCTGATTCGCGGCATCGTGTTGGGGATCAACTCGAATTACTCGGCCTTGCGCTCGCACCAGCACTTCCGTTCCTCGAGTAATCTCTGCAGGAAGAGTGAGCGTGATATCGAGTTCCGCTCCAGCTTCCACATCTTTATCGAGTGTGAAATATACGCCACGCGTCGAGATATCTCGAGTGCGGCCGTTTCTCGTGGAAGATTCATTCTCTACCGGAACCCGGATCAGGATTGGTAAAGACAGGTCATATCGGCGTGCTGCTCGCCTCTCGGTCATGCGCCCCCCGGCTCAAAACACACTATCGCTGCTCAGTAGTCGTCCAGTAAAACCTTGCAATCACTGTTCCAAAATAGGCGTATCTCCAAGCGATTCTATAATTTCCAGCTACGACGGCTACTAGTACTCCGATTACTCTAGGACTGCCCTCTTAACCGCTTATGACACAATGACATGCGCCTTGCCGGACTCGATACGTATTACTCGCCAGTTAAACTCCCCAGTCCGGGGCCGTCCCCGAGGCTCAAGTCGCGCCTATTCGGTCTCCCCGCTCCAGAACCGTTTATCCCAGCTTGTATCGTGTATATGCAACGATTTCCACCCGGCTTTAGGCGTCCTGGGTCACCGGATCGGGCGTAGGAACCACCGGAGTCGCTTGCGCCGACCTGGATCCACGTCCCCCATCAAGATTAAACTGGCGCATTTTATACAGCAATGCCTTATAACTAATTCCTAACATTTTGGCTGCATCCTTACGGCACCAGCGTGTTTTTTCGAGCGCCGCTGCGATGGCTTCCATTTCGGCTTCGTCTTTCAAGCCTCGGACGAGAGCCTTCAAACCTTGCTCTTTCATTACTGGCGCTGCTTCGCGCGGTGTTGCTCGTTGCTTGCGCGCGGCTGACATTTCCACCAATTCGCGCAAACTTCCTTCGTCATCTTCGAGAATTACATATCGCTTGACGAAGTTTTCGAGTTCACGCAAATTCCCTGGCCAGTCATATCGCCGCGCCGCCTCGATCAGATGGACAGAAGGAATCGGTTCTTGCTTGTTGAATTTCTCGCTGTATTGCTTCAAGAAATGCCTGAACAGCATCGGGATTTCCTGCGTCCGTTCGCGAAGCGGTGGCACCTGAATCGAAAGGACGTTCAATCTGTAATAAAGATCTTCTCTTAAGCTGCCCGTTTTCATTGCTTCCTGCACTTCCACGTTTGTCGCCGCAAGCACTCGCACGTCCACGTCGATTAAGTGTCGCCCGCCTAGCCGCGAATACTGGTGATCCTGCAAAACGTGTAGCAGCTTTGCCTGCAAGTGCGGGCTCATTTCCGCGAGTTCGTCGAGAAATATCGTGCCCTTATTTGCTAATTCGAATTTTCCGGGTTTCGATCGCACTGCTCCAGTGAAGGCTCCTTGCTCGAAACCAAATAATTCCGATTCCAACAAGTTCGCCTGGCAGAGCCGCGCAATTCACTTTGATAAATGGCTGAGCTGCGCCGGTTCGATCGCAAGTGAATCATCCTCGCGACTACTTCTTTTCCCACGCCGCTTTCTCCGCAGATGAACACAGGGACATCCACCGGCGCGATCTGCAGAATCTGCTGCCGAATCCGAACCATCTGCGGGCTCGCCGTCAGGAAACACAAATCCTCGGTAATCTGGTCGCAGTACTCCTTCATTGACTGGTTTTCGTCTTTTAAGTTTCCGCTTCTGCTGGCACTTCAAGATCGCCGCTTCAAGTTCGGCTTTCTCAAAAGGTTTTGTCAGGTAATCGTGCGCGCCAAGCCGAATTGCTTCGACCACCGTGCCGATTTCGTTTGAACACGAAAGCATGATTACGTTCAGACCTCGGTCGATTTGCATCAGTTTTTTCAGTGTTTCCAGGCCATTTAATTCCGGCATCAGCACGTCGAGGATGATGAAATCCGGCTTGTCGCCATTGCCTACCTTCTCAAGCGCTTCCACGCCAGACGACGCGATCTCCACGTTGTACCCGTCGACTTCAAGCAAGCGTCTGCAAATACTTCCGTATGCTCGGTTCGTCGTCCACTACCAGTATTCGTTCTTTCTCCGCCATGACTTCAGCCCTCTTTTCGAAACTCCGCCTAAACTCGTTCTGCCGGGAGCAAGATCGTAAACGTCGCGCCACGGCCCGGTTCGCTATCCACCCAGATTTTTCCGCGGTGCGCGTGCACCAGCCGCTTCGCGATGGCCAGGCCCAAACCCATTCCCGATGAAGTTCGGTCCACCCGCACGAAATCTTCGAATATTTCCTGATGATGTTCGGGCGCGATCCCGCGTCCGGTATCAGTGACGCGGATTATCACAGCGTTCGGCGTGTGCACTTCAAATCGGCGCCTGTCCTGCGGTGCCGGTTCTCCCGTCGCTGCGCCGTTCCCAAAAATGCGATTCCGCATTCAGAGTTACGCAACCCTCTGCTGGCGTATGCTTCAGCGCGTTGTCCAGCAGATTTCCCACTGCCTGTTGCACTTTTTGGTAATCGAAGCGGAAAGTGGAAAGCGAAGGGTCTATCCTCAGATCCATCCGCACATTCTTATGCGCAAACGAGTCGTGCCATCGATGCGCCACTTCGTTCAAACAGTCGCGCAGTCGTTGTCGTGCAGCAGCAGAACGAGTTTTCCGCTCTCCAGAGCCGAATAATTGAGGAACATCGAAATCAGCCGCACCAGCCGATCGCAGCTCTCCTTCGATTCCTGCAGAATGTCCCGTTGCTTCTCGCTTAGTTTGCCCAAAGAGCCCGATAGCAACAAGTCGTAGTATCCCTTGATTACCGCCAGCGGCGTCTTCAGCTCGTGCGCAGCGGACGCCAAGAAAACAGTTTTCTGACGATTCACTTCTTGCAATCTCAGATATGCTGCGAGCAGATTCCGGTAGGTGATTTCGCGTTCCTGCAGCAGACCTTGCACCGTGTGCTGCTCCGGGCTGTTCGCTGCTATCCGCTTGCGAATCGTCGAACTGCACTACCAACCAATCTGGTTCAGGTAGCCACTGAATCCGCGCTCGCGCTGGGCCTTCCTTCGTATCGATCCGCAAATCCACTTCGTGTTCGCCGTTCTCGATCTGATCGAAGATTACTTTTGGGTCAATATGCAAAAACACCTCGAATTGGTTGCGCCCGCTCTTTCTGAAATCATCCACTCCCAGAATCTGCCGCGCGCGCAAATTTGCCATCACGATGCCGCCGGATCTCTCCGCAATGAGTACTCCGCGGTCGAGCGTATCGAACAGCGCCTGAGCGACCATCCCGGGGATCGCCAAGCCACTGCGCGGTTCAGTCAGAGCCGTCTCCGACAAATTTCCTCCGACTGAAATTCCGTTACACTCCGAGGGTCAGGCCATCATGCTGAATCGGGGCCCGTCCTAGATTTCACTTGCTTGATCACCCGTGGAAGGGGACTTCCCGCGCAAATACTGGCAAAGGGCCCCACGGGTGTCAATGGTAAAGGAGTCCCTTTGCACACTTCGAGAAAACAATTGTCTCACATCAGCCCTGTGCTAGATGGGAACTCTTTTTCCTCTGTCACTTTTAGTACTCTAAACCTAATAAAATTAAGGAGTTGCGTGTATAGCTGACTCATGCGTTTTTTGGCAGGAAATCTGCTCCTGATAGTACTGGAACTTTAGTACTAGACACCTAAGGAAATAATTTTCCTCTGAGAGGATGGCTAACGCTTGAGCCCCGCCGAGCGCCGCCGTTCGCCCAGGATGAGACTGCAAATTCCTTTGTTCATCCGAGGCGTTGATATTTCGGGATCCGTGTTTCTCGATCTCGCCAAGTCGCTGGATATCAGCGCAAATGGCGCGTTATTGGCTGCTGATCGTCAGCTAAGTCCCGACTCACCTTTGCAGATAACAATACCCGTACCGTCGTTTACGTCTTCGACATACACAAATCTTCCGCCTGAAACTCCTCCGATCCAGGCGCGCGTTCGGAGACATTCTGCAAGCGGAGATCTCCACGTGATCGCGGTAGAGTTTGTGAAGCCGCTTTCGAGTCGCACTGTCTGCGCGGCAATTTTTGTCTCGTGACATTTATATAATTGAGTAAATCTTTGCAGTTTTGTCCCAACTTGTTTTGACCTACATTTCGCGCTTGCGCCCGACAACGGAACGATGGCACCCTGCTTGCTCCGTCTTGTTCGTATTCCGGATACATCCCCAACTCCCCGCTGGGGCTACGACGATCGGAGCCACTAAAAGCGGCCATGCCTGGCCCTCTGCGCCGTACGGGTGTGCACTTGCCCGCCGAAGAAGGTTTCTTTGAGCTGCTGATCGATACCCTCGAGGGGTTGGATCGGCCCGCTCGAGGACTGTTCCTTCAGCGATTGTTTCATTCGCTTACTCAGCTTGAACTCACCGAAGATCAGAGCCTTGAATACTGGGAGCGCGTAGTCGAGCGGCGCAAGGAACTGACCACCGTTCTAGGCAGAGTGGTCTCGATCAAGACAGCGCTCGTAGATGTTTTCGCTTCGGAAAATATTCTTCGCGTGCCGATTTTCATGGAGTACGAAGAACTTAAAAAACTTCAGATCAATGCGGCCACTGATGCACTCACGGGACTCTACAATCGCCGCCTGTTCGAAGAATATTTCGACAAGGAACTGAATCGCGCCCAGCGATACGAGCACACTCTTTCTCTCATGATCGTCGACCTGCACGTGTTTAAGCAGGTGAACGATCGATTTGGCCATCAACTCGGCGATCAAGTTTTGCAGCTCGCGGCCTCTACGCTTCGCGACTCAATGCGAACTTCCGACTACGCGTTCCGCATCGGCGGAGATGAATTCGCGCTTCTCCTTCCGCAATCCGACGCCGAACAAGCCACCATTCTCGGCCGGCGCCTTCAAACAAATTTCAATGCCGCCGTCGCTGGATTCAATTTCAATCTGCCGCTCGCGATCGATTTCGGTCTCGCGATTTATCCGCAAGATGGTGATCGCATGTCCGATTTGCTCCGCGCCGCCGACCAGCGCCTGTATCAAATGAAAGGCACTTCGCGCAGAGATCGTTCACGCGCCGCCGCTCGTTGCGCCTCCTGTGGCGCCAGAACCAAGCGCTCCAGTAGAAGCTCGGGTGCCGCCAGAGTCTTCCGAACTTCGGCTAACGCCGCTCCTCAATCGAAACCAGTTCGTCCACGGTAGTCATCACAACTCGGCTGCACCGAGACTCACACCGCCTAAGGATCATCCACAGCCGACGTCCCTCAACAGCGCCCACTCCTGGTGTCAGAGCCATCCGTGCAACTGTTCCACCCGCCGAACCTGTTCGCCCAGTCAATGCACCGGAGCGCCGCAAGACCGAACGTGTGCCGCTCACACGTACCCACGCTCACGCCCAACTGATCGGTACCGAAACCAAGATCCGGATACTCGATATCAGCAATGGCGGCGTCGCACTCGAAACTGAGGACTGGCTCTGATCTCCGCGAAGATTTCCAGGCCATCTCCACGTCCCATACTTCCCGCCGTCCGCGTAAATCTCCGCCGCATTTACACGCAATCCCGACTCCAGCGGGGCTTTCCGCGGATAGGCTGTTCCTTCGTCGCTTAAATAATATTTTTGCGAACTTGCGGAACTCAGCGGTATCCCGAAAATTCTCACTTCATCCCACTACTCAATTTCGATTCCGGCCTTCTGCCTCACCGCTCTCGACACAAACAGCAACGCCTGTTGCACCCGCGCTAATCCTAATCCCCATCGCATCCGCGCTTGTTCCGCATTTTCCCCGCGCGCTGCCATTTCGATCCGCAATGCTCCACCTTCGCGACCCTTCCGCAACAAATTTGCATGGCAGCAATTCAATCCGCACCCGCAACGATTCAGCCGAAGGCTCTCGCATCCACAGATCCACAAGCCGTCTCATAGCATCTTCCGCGTGCGCCGTCGCGTAACGCAGTTGTTCGTAATGCAAAATCAAATCGCATCGCGAATGAAATTCCCAACGTCCCGCCATTTTCATTTCGACCAGGACTGATCAACCCACGTCTTCGCCCGTACGCTGGAAAAAATAGATTGCTCGCCATGAATCTCCGTAAGAAATGTTCCCAGAGGCAAATATTCTTTCGCCGCGGCGATCTGCACCAGCAGCGACGCATCATTTCTCAAATCAAGATATTCATCGACATCGCCCGCGAATTTTTCCACGGGACTTCGATCCTCGCGCTGAGCTAATAGGTTTGCTGCCTCGACCCGCATCGAAGCTACCTGCAGCCCGCGATCACAGAAGAAATCTTCGCCATATCTTCCTCACGCAGTTCCGGATACATCGGTAATCGAAAGCTCTTCCTTCGCCATTTGCTCCGATTCGGGAAACTGCACCTGCGTGATATCCCAAATCTGCGTAGGGTTTCATCAAGTGCACCGGCTCCGGATAATGTGTCGCGCTTTGAATCCTGCGTCCGCCAACGATTTCTGCACTACGTCTCGCGCTGGCGCGTCACGTATCGCATAGACGTGATAAACGTGCTCTGCATATGTCATTTCCGCGGGAGTTTGCACACGCGCTTCCTCGCAACAATTCGTTATATCGCGCCGCGTGATGCGCGCCTCGGCACATTCCATTTTTCCAGATGACGCAGCTTCACCCGCAAAATCGCTCCCTGAAAACCCTCCATCCGCGCGTTGAATCCGCGAATCTCGTGGTAATACCGTTTTCTCCTCACCCCAGCTTCGCAACATCCGCGAATCGTCTCGCATGTTCGGGATTATTCGTCACCACCATGCCGCCTTCACCATACGCTCCAAGATTCTTGCTCGGATAAAAACTGAAGCAGCCCAAGTTCGCCAATCACGCCCACACGCTTTCCTTTATATTTCGCGCCATGCGCTTGCGCTGCATCTTCAATCACTGCCATTTTGTGCCGTTTCGCAATTTCCATTATCGGATCCATGTCCGCGGGCTGCCCGTATAGATGAACCGGCAAAATTGCCTTCGTATTTTTGGTAATTGCGCGTTCGATCTGCGCTCGCGTTCATCGTGTAAGACTTCGGGTCAATGTCCACGAACACCGGTTGCGCGCCCGTGTAAGTGATCGCCGCCACAGACGCCACAAACGTGAACGGCACCGTAATCACTTCATCGCCCGGCCCCACGCCCGCCGCCAGCATCGCCAGATGCAGCGCGCTCGTTCCCGAATTCACGCGATCCCGTGTTTCGCGCCGCAGTACGCTGCAAACTCTTCTTCAAATGCGGCGACTTCGCTCCCCAGCACAAACTGCGAACTCTCCAGCACGCGATCGATCGCTTCGCGCATCTCCGACTGAATGGTGCGGTATTGCGCCTTCAAATCAAGTAAAGGAATCAAGCCTTCAATCCTCCCACGCGTATCTGCAAAGTCTGGTCTCACTACTCAAGCCAGCGATCCGCTTGCATTCAGCGAACGCCCATGACTGTTTCGCGCTTCGGCATCCAAGCATTCTCTTCGCGCCTTGTGTAAAATATCACTGAAATCGCACTCCATGGCTTCCTACACAAAAGATCACGCTCGTCGCCGGAATTGCCGCCAAACTTCCCAAAATCGAAGTCTGGCCCAATCAATTTCCCGGCTACACGATCTCCACAACTTTCCCCGAATATAGTTCCGTGTGCCCCAAAACCGGCATGCCCGATTACGGTACAATTATCATCGAGTACGAGCCTCGAAAATCATGTCTGGAACTCAAGTCCCTCAAACTTTATCTGCTTCTTACAGAAATCTGGGCATCTTTTATGAGAACGCAGTGAATCGAATACTCAAGGACATTGTTGCCGCCGCGCATCCAGTCTGGTGCACGGTGCGGGGTGAGTTTACCCCTCGGGGTGGTCTTACAACGACGGTCGAAGCCCGTTGGCCGCGTGTTACATCTCGGAAACGATCCAATGTTCGTCCATAGACGTTTGTCGACTAGCTTTGCATAATCGCTAAGTGCCTGGCGGTCCCCCCAGCTCCGTAACAGGCTGCAAGCGTGAGGAGAGAAAATGAGCATTACACCAGCGCCTAATGCGCCACCTTCCGGGCCTTCTTCAAATTCGCCACAATATATTGAAGTGGCTTCCACTCCGCCGTGGATTTACATCGCTTTTGTGATTTTGCTGCTCGCTTGCGGTTATCTCGGTTACGCCGGTTACACGGCACGCGCAAAAGTTTGACGCCGATCTTGCTAAGTCTACGGATCGCGCTGAACAGATGTCTGCGCGACTCGACCAAGCCAACTCGCGCATCGCGGAACTTCGCGGCCAGCTTGAGGTCACATCCAACAAACTTGGTTTGACGCAGGCCGAAACTGCCCGCGCACACAGCCTTGCGACTCAGCTTCAGCAGGATCAGAGCAAAGCAAGATTCGGAGCTCACCAATCAAATTGGTCAGGTCAAGACAGAGAGCGACACCAAGATTGGCGCGGTTTCGAGCGATCTCATGCCACCAAAGGCGATCTTGCGGGTGCGAAGAAAGATATCGCCGACACTCAGGCAAAACTCACCACCACCGTTGGGGATCTTGGCGTGCAGAGCGGTCTTATCGCCAAGAATTCGGAAGAGGTGGATCAGCTCAAGCGCCTCGGTGATCGCAACATTTTCGATTTCACGGTACAGAAATCAAAGAATCCCCAGCGCGTTGGCCCCATCCAGTTGAAGCTCGAAAAGGTGGACACCAAGCACTACACCTACACGATGACGGTTTATGCAGACGACAAGACTCTCTTGAAAAAAGATAAGACCGCCGACGAGCCAGTTCAATTCTACGTGGCTCGTTCGCGCGTTCCGTACGAAATCGTCGTTTTCGAAGTCAGCAAAGACAAGGTGGCGGGCTACCTTTCAACACCGAAAGATTCAGTGGCCGCAGCGCCTGCAGCAGCTCCAAAATCTGAAGAATAAGCTCCCTTTCGTCTGCGGATCCCGTCTCGAACGGTTGTTCGGGACGGGTCCGCGATTTCCTCGCAAGCGTGTTAACGCTTCGCCCTCCCCATTCGTCATCTCAACGAAGCAGATTGCGTCGCTCGCGGGCGCTTTGATTAGCCGTTACGGTGCGTCATTCGGGAGGCCGCGCATGCGCGGGTACGCTACGAAGCTAGATATTGCGCAACGTCGTGGTTTGGATTGACCCTTGAAAGAGGCTTGATAATCCCATGCGAAAGAGTTTTCGTAGGTTCGCGATAGCGTTGCTGATCTGTCTTGTCGCTGCACAATTCAAACGATCCGCGACTACAAATCCTTCATTCGAGCCGGCGCAGTCAATTGAAACAATCGTTCACGTCCCGCCTGATATTCACGCGATTCTCACGCGCGCATGCTCCGATTGCCACTCGAATCAAACAAATTGGCCTTGGTATTCGCATGTCGCGCCCGTCTCTTGGTTCGTCGTAGGGCACGTGAATGATGGCCGGAGGCATATCAATTTTTCTACTTGGGTCCGCCCCGGGAAAGAACCAGTTGATTCCATAGATCGGCTAAAAGCGATGTGTCGAGAAGTGCAGAACGGAGAAATGCCTCTAACGTCGTATGAGCTTATCCATTGGAAGGCGAAACTTTCTGCGGAAGAAACCAAACAGATCTGCGATTGGTCGGCACAGGAGCAGGAGCGATTGAGCAATTCTGCAATTCACAATTGAGATGGAAACTGGAGTGAAGAGAGTGCGTTTCGGGTTGTCGATTACGTTCGCGGTTTTGTTTTTCGCCGCATATTCACTTACGGGGATGGTTCAAGCCCAAGAATCAAATAACTTCAGTCGAATCATCGTCCCCACCGGCCATCGTCCCGGTTCTATCGCAGTGGCCGATGTAAATCACGACGGCAAACCCGACATCATCGTTGCGAACACAGAAGATGAGACTGTCAGCGTGCTTCTTGGAGACGGCAAAGGGCATTTTTCAAACGCGCCCGGATCTCCTTTCGCGTGCGGCAAAGCTCCGAATGATATTGCTGTCGCGGACATGAATGGTGACGGAAACCCCGATCTCATCATCGCGAACACGGGAACTCCGTACATAACGATTTTGCTTGGCGACGGCAAGGGTGGATTTTCTCCCTCACCACACTCACCTTTCGCCACACAATCGTACCCGCACGTTCACGGAGTAGTCGCGGCCGACTTCATGGGAAATGGCCCCCTGGCAGTAATCACAGATAGCTGGGGGCACGACCAGATTCTGCTGATCCCCGGCGATGGCAAAGGAAACCTGATTTTGCCCGGTCAAATGTTTAATACCGGCAAGCGGCCTTACGAACGTTTACGTTCAGCTGATTTCAATGGCGACGGAAAGCCCGATGTTGTTACGACGGATCTTGGCGCGAACACGGTGACGATTCTGCTTGGGGATGGCCACGGCGGTTTGGTGCCCGCGCCCGGTTCGCCGTTCGCAGCGGGTGCAGCCCCGTGGTCGGTCACAATCGGCGATGTCAATCGTGATGGCAAACTCGACCTTGCGGTTATTCCTTACGAGCCTGATGTACGAGAGTCGAATCAGTTCGGCGTAACGGTGCTGCTCGGAAAGGGGAATGGAGCCTTTTCGAAAATGCCTGGCTCACCGTTTTCGCTCGCGGGATGCAGCGGCCCAGACCGCGTCGCGATCGGCGATGTGAATGGAGACGGTTTGAACGATCTGGTTGTTTCTTGCGCGCAAAACCATCGGGTGAAGTTATTCCTGGGAACAAGGGATGGGACGTTTAGAGTTTCCACTCTCGATGTGCAAACCGGATGGTCGGGACTTGCCGTCGCAGATCTCCTGGGCGATGGCAAAAGCGAGATCATCGTTTCGAATGGCGCGATGGATAACGATCCGAAAAATCAGCCGGGAACAATTACGATTTTCTTCTGGAAGTAGCGGCGACGATCGCCAGTGGAACCGATTACGGATCTTTTCTCCAGGTAGGCGATTCAAAATCTCTTAGAGCATTGGCCATCTCTCGTAATCGTGAATCCGCCGCTGCAAATACCGTACCTTCTTCAAATTTCCCCCCAGGCTCGCGATTTCCCGCGCGGACTCCGGTAAGAATTTCGATTCCTTGTTCAATATTTTCCATCAGGAATATCCTGAATTTTCCTGCGGCCACCGCTTCCACCACATCTTCGCGCAGCATCAGGTCTTCCACATTACGCCGCGGTACGATCACTCCCTGCCGTCCAGTCAAGCCTGTCAGTCGGCAGATATCGTAGAACCCCTCGATTTTTTGGTTCACTCCGCCGATCGGCTGAATCTCGCCTTGCTGGCTCACCGAACCTGTCACCGCAATATCTTGACGCAGCGGCAAATCGCACAGAGCAGAAAGGAGTGCAAAAATCTCCGTCGCGCTCGCGCTATCTCCGTCCACGCCCGAATACGATTGCTCAAAACAAATGCTCGCCGCGAGCGACATCGGCTTGTCCCGCCCGAACATTCGCCTTAAATATCCTTCGATTATGTGAATGCCTTTGTCGTGCAGGCGCCCGCTCAGGTTCGCTTCGCGCTCTACGTTGATTATTCCTGCGCGGCCCAGTCCCACCGAGGAAGTGATTCGGATCGGTCTGCCGAACGCATATCCCCCGATTTCCAGAACCGTCAGGCCATTAATTTGTCCGACCTTACTTCCGGTCGTATCCACGAGCAGCACGCCTTGCTCGATCATTTCGCGAAATTTCGTCTCGACCAGATTGTGCCGCTCCACTTTCGATTCAAGCGCTTTTCGTACATGCGCCGCCGTAACGGGAGTTTCGCCACTCTCGCGTGCGAGGTAACACGCTTCTCTTGCCAGATCCGCTAGGTCTACGAATCGAGAAGTTACTTTGCTTCGGCGGCCCGCCTTGCGCACTCCATACTCCATCAGCGCCGATACCGCCTCGCGATCGAACGGGCACAGGCCTTCGTCATCGGATAACTTTCGCAGCCGGCCTGCGAATTCCACGATGACTTCATCCGCCATCTCCATCTCATCGTCGAATTCCACGCGGACCTTAAAGATCTTCCGGAAATCATCCTCAAACGAGTACAAGAGTTCGTAAATCTCTCCATCGCCAATCAAAATAATTTTCACTTTTAAATTAATCGGCTCGGGCTTCAGTGCGGAAAGTCCCATTGGGAACATCATTTCCGGCGGCTGAATTTCCAGCCTTCCGTGATTCATCGTCCGCTTCAAGGTTTTCCACACCGCTGGCTCGGTTAGCGCATCTGCCGCGTACAGGATCAGGAATCCGCCATCCGCACGCAGAATCGATCCGCCGCGCAAATCCATAAAATCCGATGGCGAAGAACCGCGCCAGTCGTAAGCGCGCTGCACGGTGCCGAATAGATTTGCATAGGTCGGAGTGGTCTCGAAAATTACCGGAGAACTCTCGTCCTCGTTGTGCGCCAAAATCACATTCACGCCATACACGCGGAACGGATCGCGTTCCATGAACGGAGGTGCGCCCCGCATCGGCAATTCAGGAGGCCCTGGCGGCGGTTCGTCGTCTCCTTCGCGCTCGCGAAACGGTTCGAGATTATCCAGGATATGTGCTCGAACTTCTTCCAAATATTCCGCAGCCCTCGCGCTGGGATATTTGTCCTTCAATTCTTCTATCACTCCATCCACGAGCACCGACGCGGCTTCCTGTTCCAGATAACTCAATTCGCTCGCCAATTCGCGTGAAAGAGTGAGAGTCTTACGGTATACCACCGTAAATTCCTGTCGAAATTGTTCGTACTTCCTTTCCAATTCCTCCGCAGTGGGCGATTCGATTTTTCCTTCGTGCACCAGCTTCGGCACATCTTCGATTGGCACCATCTGCCCTTCGATCAAAGGAAAAATCTCCGGCAGAGCTACCGCGCCCACTTGCATGTGCCCCAGCGCGAATTGGTCTCGCGCAATTTTTCGCGTGAAATCGTCCATCAATTCTTTTTCGCGCGCGGTGTAACGATCTACGATGCGCGCTTTCTGCCGTTGAAACGGTTCACCTTCGAACACCTGCGGAATTCTCCGGCGCAAGAACTCAATACCGCTTTGCATTTCTTTCTTGAACGAATTCGCGCGCCCGCGCGTCAAGATCAACAGCCGCGGTCTGTCAGGATTTTTGAAATTGTTTACGTAGCAGCGATCGGGTGAATCCGAAGTGTCGGGGCGCAGTTCTTTTAAGATACTTGTGATCGTGCTTCCGCGGCTCGTACCCGCGAGTCCGCAGACGAATACGTTGTAACCGGGGGCCTGCAGCTCCACTCCCATTTTCAGCGCGCGCATCGCGCGGTCCTGCCCGATCACCCCTTCAAGCGGTTCAGCTTCGGCGGTCGTGCGAAATGGCACGCGCGCAGGATCGCAGCGCCAGCGAAGTTTCTCGGGCGGAAGTTCAACGGCCGCGGTTGCAGGTTTAAAATCCATCGCAATGAATCAGCCGGTTAATGTAGCACAACTAGTTTTGTCTCTCGCGTTCTCTATATTTACATTACTTCTAACACGTTCAGTCCGCCCTCCCGCGGGGCATTTGAATGCGTGTTAGAATTGAGTCCCAAGTTTGGCCCGCGAACATCCAATCGCCTAAAGGAGAACAGCTTGAGTTCATACGGAGCTAAAGAACTAGCGGCAAGTTTTCGTACGGTACGCGGCAATACACTCGCGATAGCGAAGGATATCCCCGAAGACAAATATAGTTTTCGCGCTACACCTGATACGCGGACGGTGGGGAACTTGCTCGTGCACATCGCATTTTCCTACACGTTTCAATACACGATTCATGGCAAAGATAAGCTTTCAACGATCCGCGGATTCAATTTCCCAGCGATGCTTGCGGGATTGATCGCGGAGGAAAAGACGCCGCGAACGAAGGCGCAGACAATCGAGTTGCTCGAGACGAACGGTGAGAAATTTGCGACCTGGCTGGATGGACTGAGCGATGAATTCCTTGCCGAGCGAGTCGAGATGCCCGAGGGAGCAGTACCGGCGTCGAAGAGCCGGCTGGAAATGATTCTCGGCGTGAAAGAACACGAAATGCATCACCGCGGGCAGCTGATGATGATTCAGCGCATGATCGGAATCGTGCCGCATCTGACGCGACAAATGCAGGAGCGAATGGCGGCTGCGAGCTCAGCTAAAAACTGACCGATTGGCGTGAAGTAATCAATTGACTTGCAACTCCGGTAGGCAGAATAATCCGTCGCAGATCGTGTCCCCGACAGAAGATTCGCACCCCGGAGGTGCGCAATGCCAGCTCCATTACAAAGTCTGTTGGATTGGGTCACCAAGCCACAGACTACGGTGCAGAAGCATTCAGCACCCGTAGTAGATGCTCTGCTAGGTGTGACGTTGACTCCCACCAACACCGAATTCCTTGCGACAACCTACAACTATGTGGGAGCGCTTACTGGCAGCCCTGAGGGCAACGGCTCGCTGCAGGGTACTCTGAGCATTTTGGCGCCGGGGGTGCACACAGATTTCGTACCTACGTGTTTGGTGAGGGTCGGACCGAACGGAGAACATCGAGTCGCGCTAACTTTTTTCAACTATCTGACAAATTTGACGAAGGCGATGAATCATCTGCCGAACGCTGATCCAATATTCAGCGAGACTGACAATTTTTTCCATCTGGGCTTCGCGTATCCGGAAACTGTCAGTGATGGCGGATTCAGCTATCGAATCACATTTGAGCTAACTCTGTGGGCGGGAGTGAGCGCGCTCGTGTCGACAATTCCGTTTGCAAGAATGGCGGCTCCGGCGAACGCGAAATCTGCGAAGTAGTTGAGATAGAGAACGGCCAACGAGCCGGCTAATATCTTCTGCAAATTTAGTGACTCCGAGCGGAAGCTCGCTAGCGGTTGAAATCAATGTGCCGCCATATCCGTCAAGTACCATGGAGCATCAAACAGATGCTCTACTCACGCGTAGCTCCGTGCTGGATGACAATCGACACACGCATGGATAAAATTGGCGCGCAACCTTTTTAAGATGGAGCAGATTGGAGCAGTGGCATGGCTGAAACTCAAGCGACTCAAAAGAAGGAGACATCAAACGTGACGCATGTTCTTCCGGCACTTCCTTACGCATTTGACGCACTGGAACCATACATTGACGCGAAAACGATGGAGATTCACCACGACAAGCATCACGCAGCATATGTGACCAATCTGAACAAAGCTCTCGAAGGGCATGCGGATCTTCAGGCTCTATCGGTGGAAGATCTCATCGCGAAAATCGATTCGGTCCCCGAGAACATTCGCACCGCGGTCCGCAACAATGGCGGCGGGCACGCGAACCATTCCATGTTCTGGAAGATCATGAAAAAGGGAGGTGGCGGAGAGCCGAAGGGCGATTTGGCGGCCGCGATCACGAAAGCCTTCGGAACATTCGCTGATTTCAAAACGAAATTCAACGCCGCCGGAGCGACAAGATTCGGATCGGGCTGGGCGTGGCTGCTCGTCAAGGGTGGCAACCTGACGATTGAGTCGCTGCCGAATCAAGACAATCCGCTCATGACTGGTGGCAAACCGGTGATGGGTCTCGACGTGTGGGAACACGCGTACTACTTGAAGTATCAGAACCGCCGGCCTGATTACATGGAAGCGTGGTGGAACACCGTGAATTGGGACGCGATCGCGGAGCAATACTCGGCTGCGAAGAAGTAGCGCGTAATCGCATTGACCTAAACACTACACGAATAAGAAAAAGGGCGAGGCTGGTGTCGGACAGCCTCGCCCTTGCTTTCCCCCCTACTCCAAATCAACGTAACACTATTAATTCACCGCGAGCGCAAGCCGCTGTGGCATACGCAGCATCCTGCGATTTTTTTCCGGGCGATCGGCGCGAGCAATTTGTTGCCACGCGAACAGGTTCCGAAAGTTGAGTTTCGGGCAGTTCACGCGGAGTATTGCGCGCGTCATTATTGCCGGCGGCGCTTTGCGAACGGATCCACGCCGGCGGCACTGAATTTTCCGAGCAGAATCGCGCGAGTTCCACACGATCGCGCGCGCCAAGCTTTGCGAGCAGCGAGGAGACGTGAAATTTCACGGTACGCTCGCTGACGCACAAGCGCGCGGCAATCTCCTTGTTGCAAAGGCTCTCGGCGACGAAGCGGAGCACTTCTTGTTCGCGCCGGCTGATGCCGACGGGATTGGCGTAGACTCCCGCCGCATCGAGAAGCGTGGCGGCACGGGCAGTCACGTCGACAAACATTTCATCCTGCGCGCCGAACACCAGCGTGAAATCCTGAGGGGTGCGGTGGTGCGCGAGACAGTAGATGGCAAGCACGCTTGCGGCATGTTCCAGAGGGAGCTGTCCATCGGGTTCGGCTTCGACGCGGAAGCGTGACGCGCCGGTCTTGCGATCGCAAAACATGAAAAAGGCTGGTTTGAACTGCGCTCGTTTGGCGGGATCTTTATGGCCCGTGGCTGGAGCGAGCAGGTTGCGGATACTTTTCACACTGGCTCTCCTCTCGCGCATCCCACTGCATGGGGTCACGCGATTGCGCCCTCGTGTTTTGGAGAAACCGAGCACGCCGTAGATTGGAATCCGTGCTGCAAACTGCCGATGCTGCGTTACGACTGACGGCGTGAAGGACGTCGCGCGGGCTAGGGCACCCTGAAGCGATACCGCGTCGTAGAAGGACAACTGGGGTGTTACGGTCGTGCTATCACGTCATGCTCAGGCGCCTCCTGCTGCTTTCTCGATCCTGGGCAAGTACTAGGAGCAACCCGTTTGCCACACAGGAAAAAGAATTCATCGAGTACAATCAACTACTTAGAGGCCGTAGGGTAAATACCTTAAGGGGGTAGTTTGCGTAGAGTTTTCGTAGTACCGGGACATTTTACAGGCAATGTTAATCGATTCGCATAGACACGCGATGTGCGCACGCGAGTGGTATACAAGCTGCGTACCGGGTAGATACAGGAGCGGAGCGAATGAATCCATTGATCGCTGGACTGATTCTATTTCTGAAGCTTGACGTGGAGTTTCCGATGGGCGGCGGGCAGCTCGAGCAAATTGTCCTGCGCTGGTTGCATATAGTCGCGGCGATTATTTGGATTGGGCTGCTTTACTACTTCAATTTAGTGAGTTTTTCTTCGATGAAGGAACTGGATTCTGGCACTCGCGCGAAGGTAATTGCGACGTTCATGCCGCGCGCGATGTGGTGGTTCCGATGGTCGGCATTGGTCGTGTGGATCGTGGGGTTCCGTTATTTCATGATTCTTGCGCAGACGGATGCGGCGGCGATTGGTACGCCTTCAGCGGCTGCGCGATGGCTTGTGGAGTGGTTTGCGTGCTGGGTCGTCGCGTCTGTGCTGATTGTGGGAGTGATGCAGATGAGCACGGGTCCGCTGAAGAATGGTTGGCTCGTCGCGGCAATCGTCATTTTGATAATTGTCGCTGCCGGTTGGGTGGATTTCTCTATACTGGCTACGCCCGGAGCGGGGAACCGCACACTATCCATAAGCCTGGGCGGTGGGCTGGGGACAATCATGATGTTCCTGGTCTGGGGACTCGTGTGGCGCTTCCAGAAAAAGGTAATTGGTTGGGCGCAGGCGCACCGCAGCGGAGACACCGAGATGCCTCCCGAAATACAAAAGTTGATGAGAGGGACATTCGTTGCGGCGCGCACTGGACTCTGGATTTCATTTCCGATGATCTTTTTCATGGCGGCATCGTCACATTTTCCATTTCTGTCGGGGATTTGACAATCCGAAGAGATGCCGTGAAATGAAGTTGAGTGTTGACGCGCGCGGCTGGGTTAAGCACGCGAAAATAAGAGAACGCTTGGCGCGACTCGCGTAATCCGCGACAATTTATCGAAATGGCCAGTACATCTGTCGCGGCTCACGGCCG
Source organism: uncultured Acidobacteriota bacterium (assembly GCA_963721845.1). Lineage (GTDB taxonomy): Bacteria > Acidobacteriota > Terriglobia > Acidiferrales > UBA7541 > DASTCZ01. The sequence goes on from CAVRKW010000004.1 coordinate 32,073, forward strand.
CAAAATCGCACAATCCACCGGGATTGTGATGGCCAGCGTTTTGCTCAGCCGGGTGCTGGGGTTTGCGCGCGATTGGACTGTGGCTCACCAGGTAGGTTCAAACGGTGCAACAGACGCCTTCAACGCCGCATTCACGCTGCCCGATTTCCTGAATTATCTGGTGGCGGCCGGCTCGCTCAGCGTGACGTTCATTCCCGTTTTTTCAAAATACCTCGCCGAAGAAAATGAAGAGGAAGGCTGGCGCGTTTTTTCAATCGTCGTTGCGGTAATGGGAGTCGTGGTGGCGGCGCTGGTCTTGCTCGGCGAAGTTTTTGCGCCGCAACTCGCCACAGCGATCGCTCCGGGTTTCCATCCAGCGGAACGCGCGCAACTGATCTATCTGACGAGGCTGATGCTGCCGGCGCAATTTTGTTTTTACATGGGCGGAATACTTGAGCGCAGTCCAATATGCGAAGGGCCAATTCGTAGTGCCGTCGCTCGCGCCGCTGGTCTACAACGCGGGAATCATCGCGGGCGGTTGTTGCTGTTCAGCCGGATGGGAATCACAGGTTTTTCGGTTGGTGTGCTCGCCGGAGCGATCGTCGGCAATTTTCTGTTGCAAGTGTATGGAGCGAAGCGTGCCGGCGCGCGATTTTTTCCATCGTTCAATTTCAGGCATCCAGGTTTTATCTTATTCGTGAAGCTGGCCATTCCCATCATGCTGGCGCTTTCGCTTTCAATTACAGACGATTGGATAATCCGTTGGTTCGGATCGCACTTGCGAGACGGTTCGATTACTTGGCTCACCTACGCAAAAAATTTGATGCGCGTGCCGTTAGGTGTTGTGGGACAGGCGATCGGAGTGGCCTCGTTTCCAGTTCTAGCGCAGCTCTATTCTGAAAAACGTTTCGACGACCTCAACGAAATCCTGAATACCACCATGAAGGGGCTGATCATCTTCCTCATCCCAGTCGCCGCGCTCACCATGGCGCAGAGCGTACCGCTGGTGCATCTGCTCTATTCTCACAGCAAAATGCACGAGGTGGATTTACTCGCGACTGCAGCGGCTCTGGTGTGGTTCTCCGCGGGAATGTTTGCCTGGGGCGCACAGAACATCGTGGCGCGTGGATTTTACGCGACGCACGACACGATTACACCCGCAGTCGTCGGCACGGTTCTCACCGTCGCCACGATTCCGGTGTACTGGTTGCTCGTGCAAAGGTTGCAGCATGTCGGGCTGGCAATGGCCAGTTCGATTGGAATCACAGTATTGATGTTGGTTTTTTTCGCGCTGCTTGTGCGGCGAACAAAAGATCGCGGCACTGTGCCTCTGCTAATATTTTTCGCGAAGGTGACGCTGGCCTCCGTAGTCGCGGGCTTCGCGAGCCGTTGGTTCGTAAACTGGCTCGGGCAACATCTGTCGTGGCACACAACGCTTGGCGCATTCGTTGATTTGTGTGCCGCAACATCAGTCGGCTTACTAATCATGTTGGCGCTCGCACGATTGATGGGGATTCACGAAGTGACGGGCTACATGAAACGCGCCAGCGCCAGAATCGCCCGCGCCTTCAATTAAACTACGCACGATTCGCAGCCCTATCAGACGATTCGCGTCTGTACCGGCGAAATCAGTTCGTAGGAAACTCCGCGCCACGTGATCCGCCGTCGAAACGCGGACACCGCAAAAGTTGATCGCGTAAACGAACGGCGCCACCGGCGCCAGCAGCGTCCAAGCCCACGCATACTTAACGAGTTGAGGCTTCCACGCCGGTAGTAGCTCGTTCACGGCTAGCCAGCGCAACACGCCCTTCGCCGCGGCCAACAACATCAACACGCACATCAACAAGCTCACCTGAAGCCACTGCTCGCCACCCACGATCGCATCGGCAATCGAAAGAGCGCCCAAAATCAGCGCCGCGCAATAAACGACGTGCGAAATCGCGCCCACCGTCCAAGTGCTCGGCGAGTAGACGCGCGTGATTGTAATTTGCCGGTTCGTGAATTCGATCAGCGTACGCAAAGACATGTCGCGTGGTGTCGGAGTTAGACTCTCGGGCACAAAAACAATTTGGCGCCCCGCAGATTGCAGCGCGCGCGTAATCGCCCAGTCGTCACTCAGCGCGCCCTTCCAATATTCGCTGATGTTCGTCGTCTCAAATACAGACCGGCGAATCGCTGTGCCGCCACCCCAGCAAAAATTATGAGCGTGCTCGCCGAGCATGGTCACGATACTTGCATCCCACGCAGCACCGAGCGCGCTCCAGAAACCGCCGCGGTCAGGAAGCGTCCACCGATAAGTTGTAGCTGCGCCGAGTCGCGCGTCAGAAAGCGGCGCCACCAGCCGCGCCAACCACTGCCGCCCGGGGCGCCCGTCAGAATCGGCGAAAGCAAAAATTTCAAAATCCGCGGGAACTTGCTCAACGGCAACCCGGAGGTTGTTTACCTTTTCCCCGCAGTTGTGCGCAGCTCCGGCGATTACAACGTGTGCCGGGACCGCGCTCGATTGAGCAATCTTGCGTACGAGGCTGCTCGCCGAGTCTTCACTTCGCGCCAGCACGAAAAACACTTCATACGATCCGTAATCCTGCGAAACAAGCGCCCGCAAATTCGATTCGAGCCCAGGCTCCATCCCCTTGCACGGGCAAATCAGCGCCACGCGCGGCGCATAAAATCCTGGATGCCTCACCGAATGCCGTCGCACCATCTTCATCCACTGATACCCCTGGATGACCGACCAGAATCCGCTAAAAAGTGCGAGCGCGGCGATAGTGTAGAAGAGAATTGAGAGCATACGGATGAACGGACTGCGATCGCGCATCTTAGTCTTGCGGAAGGATATCCGCTCGGTGCGCAACTGTAGGGTCCAACGAAATATGAGCAAAAGCGACCGCAACAGTTCAACCGATTGTCGCATGCACTCCGTCCGGATTGCGGGTAGAATCCCTCGGCGTTTCGTTCCCAGTTAACAGGATTGCTTGACGCAACTAGAGGAGAGCCAACATGCCACTACGAATGGATCCAGCACGCGTAACCACCGCTTTCGAACTGGATGGATTCAGGGTTGTGCGGACAGTAGGAATCGTCCGCGGCATCATCGTACGTTCGCGGAGCCTTCTGGGAAATCTCGGGGCCTCCTTGCAAACGATCGTCGGCGGCAACATCACAATTTTCACAGAACTTTGCGAGAAAACGCGCGAAGACGCTTTCGAGTTGATGGTAGACCACGCCGTCGAGCGCGGCGGAAACGCGATCATCGGCATGCGTTATGACGCCACGGAAATCATGAACGGAGTCACCGAAGTGCTCGCATACGGCACCGCCGTAATCGTCGAACCCATTCCCGCGAAGACCGCATAATGGCGCGGATTCAAGGAACCCGATCTCATGTCGTTGCGTTGCTCAAAGTGCGGGCGCGAAGTTCCTGACGGCAGCAAATTCTGCCTCGGCTGCGGAACCCCGCTCGATCTAGCCTTAGCGGAAACGGTGCTCGACACCGGCGAGACGGTCCTCGACGTCACGCCCGGCCCCGCGCAGCCTCGCACTCCGTCGCCCAACACGCCCTCCGGCCCACGCTCCAGCGATTCCGCACGACGCTCCGATAGTTCAAGCTCGCGCTCGCCCACGATCTCCAGCTCCACTTGGTCAAAATCGAGCCGCTTCGCTCCCGGCACTATGCTCGCGGGCAGGTACCGCATCGTCGCGAAGCTGGGTCGCGGTGGTATGGGCGAAGTTTTCCGCGCGGAAGATCTCACGCTCGATCAGGAAGTCGCCCTGAAGTTTCTTCCTCAAGAGTTGGCCACCGATCCCTCGGCCCTCGAGCGATTCCACGCAGAAGTTCGCTTGGCTCGGCAAGTCTCCCATCCAAACGTTTGCCGCGTGTTCGACATAGGCACTGCCGATGGCGCGCCCTTCATCACGATGGAATATGTTGACGGCGAAGATCTCGCTTCCCTCATCCGCCGCGTTGGCAGGTTCCCTCAAGACAAAGGTGTCGAAATCGCGCGTCAGATTTGCGCGGGCTTGGCCGCCGCTCACGAACAAGGTCTCCTCCATCGCGACCTCAAGCCCGCGAACATTTTGCTGGATGGCCGCGGACGCATTCGCATCGCAGACTTCGGCCTCGCAAGCGTCGCCGGAGACACCCGCGGCGTAGATTCCCGCTCAGGCACGCCCGCATACATGGCGCCAGAGCAACTCGCTGGTGGTGAGCCCACCATCAAGACCGACATCTACGCGCTCGGCCTCGTGCTCTACGAAGTTTTCACGGGCAAGCGCGCCTACGAAGCTGCAACGATCGCAGAATTGCAGCGCCTCCGCGACACAACCGTCCCGCAAAGTCCCACCGCGATCGTCAAGGAATTAGACCCGCTCGTCGAGCGCGTAATTCTGCGCTGCCTCAAAAAAGATCCGGCTCGCCGCCCAAGTTCTGCGCTGCAAGTCGCCGCTGCATTGCCCGGAGGCGATCCACTCGCAGCCGCACTAGCCGCCGGCGAAACGCCATCGCCGCAGATGGTCGCCGCCGCAGGATCCACCGAGGCTTCCTCGCGTGTCTATGTCTGGGCGTGCATCGCGATCGTCGTAATCGGAATTTTTGTCGAGTTCGCACTTTCCCCCAGAGCGCGGCTTTCTGAAACAGTTGGCGTGCCGAGTTCTCCTGAAATATTAACGGCTCGCGCTCAAGATTTGGTTCACCAGCTCGGATACACCGACCCGCCCGCCGCAACCGCAAACGGTTTCGATCTCGATGCGGATTACATCAATTGGATCGACAAAAACGATACCTCCGCCTCGCGTTGGAAAGCCCCCGATCAAATCGAGTTTTGGTACCGGCAAACTCCGCGCGAATTTGATCAACGGCAAATCCTGGGCAGCCAGACGCAGGGCCGCGTAAGTTCCACCGACCCTCCGATGGAAGATCCTGGAATGATTCTCGTCTTGTTGAGCCCTTACGGCAGGTTGCAGCATTTCCGAGTCGTTACACAGCGCAAGCCTGCCGCGCCGGGCGCTCAGCACGAGGTCAACTGGAATCAACTTCTGCTGGCTGCGGGGTTTGATCCCGCAAAATGCACTCCAGCGCAATCTCATCGCACTCCACCAACTTATGCGGACGCCGTCGCCGCATGGACAGCACCGATGCCCGGCCGCCCGGACATAACTCTCCGAATCGATGCCGCGGCATATGCGGGGCGCCCGATCTACTTCAACAAAGACGGGCCGTGGTCGCCCGCGCCGGGTGAATCGGGGGTCTCTGGGTCAGACCGCGTCACCATCACATTCGCGCTCGTCATCGTGGGATCGTTGCTGGTATTCGGCTCCGCGCTGGCTTGGCGCAATTTGAAAAATCGTCGCGCGGATATGCAGGGTGCCTGGCGGCTGGCGGGTTTTGTTTTCGCAATGGTGATGGCCACTTGGGTGTTGGGTGCGACTCACATTGCACAGCAGTGGGAAGCGTACAACCTCACGCTGGTGCTCGCCTGGGCCTCTCTCTCCGCACTCTTCTTGTGGATGATGTACGTTGCCCTCGAACCCTTTGTCCGCCGGCGTATGCCGGAGCTCCTCATCTCTTGGAGCCGCGTGCTCGCCGGAAAATTTCGAGACCCGATGGTTGGCAGAGACTTGCTAGCCGGAGCCGCCGTCGCGTTGCTCATTCGCATGCTCAGCCGCCTCGATATCCCTTACGCTCTGCTGCGCCACTTGCCGCCGCCTGCGCCCTCTGCTCCCACGCCAATTCTTGTCACGTCGGCGCCCGTCGCCTTCGCCCAGATTCTCTCTTTGGTGAGCAACGCTATTTTCAACGGACTGGCGTTGCTGTTTGTATTCGTTATTATTTCAGCGCAGTCATTCAGAAACAAGTGGGCAGCGGCCGTGGTGTTCATCGCGTTTTGGGTGGCGCGTGGTGTCCTCGCAGGAGGCCTTACATCGCCCGCATTTTTCGGCGAGTCTCTTGAGCCTGGTCTGTTGGTTGTGCTTGCTGATGCGATTCGGCATTCTGGCCATGATCGCGGAAGTGTTTTTTGAATCGCATGCAATTTGCGCCATATACGTTGCAAGGATCTGCATGGTACGCGTGGATGGGATGGCTCGCGGTTGCTGTCGCAGTGCGGGCTCGATATATTTCGCGGCGAAAAATGCGCTCGCGGGAATCGGTTTATTTGGTAGAGCGTGCTTTCGCCGAGGATTGAGGCCTGCGTTATTTCTGGCTTCGCGACGCGCGGAGCCATCTCCTCAAGAAGCTGATCTGCCAGCGATTCAATTTCGCGAAGCAACTTTCGCTGAACTTACCCGCGCGTTTTCCATCATCGAGGGATCCAGCACGAACGCGCAACGATCCACAAAAGGTCCTGCGTTTGCCCTGCGGCGAAATCTTGAGCCAAAGCTCGCCGCTGCTCGCGCGTGCCCGCAGATCGGCGCAGAGTTCTTCGCCATGATCGCGCGGTAAAGATTTAGCTCGCCCAGTATTTCCATCGAGTCGCCCGCGGTCCAGTTGCGTCGCGGCCCAATCGCACGCAAGCAAATCCGCGGATTATTCGATTCGCGTCCGGGTCGGAATTTTTTTCGTTGCGCCGCCGCGGCCGCTCGATTTTGCAATTTCTTCCAGCGTGTGCGCCATTCGCGCAAGCATCGCCAGTAGAATTTCTTTTTCCAGAATCGAATTCCAGTTCGCGGTTTCGTTCCTTGTGAATGATCAGTTCGGCGCGGTCGAATTGCGCTGCGTAGCCTTCGATAAATCTTGCCGCCAGGCGTTTTTCGGAAATTGCGCGCGATAATTCGCGCGCGCAAGATCAGCCGCCGGAGCGTGGTCGCGACTTCGTGGCTGCCTTTTAGAGTGGATCGGCTCGGCATCGCGAACAGCAAAGGGTTACAGGATGCGGAGCCTGATGGCAAGTCGCAACAGATAGCCGCGGTGTAAAAATAAAAAGGGCGGAGCTTCGAGTTTGATAATCGGAGCCGCCCAAATTCGTTGCGTTGCGGAGACGACGTAGCTTCTTAGTGCAGCGGCGTTGAAGGCGGCACAGGTTGCACTGCGTTCGGCCGCATCGGCTCGATAAGTTTGCGCGGCATCACCGGCTCTTTTTCGAGAGCGATGTTGAGCACCTCATCGAGCGTGCGCACGTAGTGGATCTTCACGCCTTCCAGAACTTCCGGCCCAAGATCTTCCTTCACGTTCGCTTCGTTATCCGCGGGCAGAATCACTTCCGTGATTCCTGCTCGCTTCGCGCCGAGAACCTTTTCCTTCACGCCGCCGATTGGCAGCACCACTCCGGTGAGCGAAATTTCGCCGGTCATCGCCAGCCGCGCGCGCAGAGGCCTGTCTGGTCAGCAAGCTGACCAGGGCGGTGACCATCGCGACTCCCGCCGAAGGACCATCCTTTGGCACCGCGCCCGAAGGCACGTGGATGTGGATGTCCTGCTTGCGGAAGAAATCCGGATCGATGTCGTAGCGGTCGGCGTTGGCGCGCACCCACGAAAGCGCCGCGGTCATGGACTCCTGCATCACTTCGCCCAGGTGGCCGGTCATCGTGAATTGCTTTCCGCCGCGCATGCGGGTCGCTTCGATGAAGACGATGTCGCCGCCGACCGGCGTCCACACCAGTCCGATCGGCCACGCCCGGTTGCTTGACGCGCTCTTCGACTTCTTTTTCCGAGCGGTATTTCGGAATGCCCAGCACTTCGCGGACAACTTCCGGAGTGACCACAAGTTTCTCCGTTGTGCCTTCCGCCAGGCGCCGGGCCTGCTTGCGCACCAGTGTCGCGATTTCGCGCTCGAGGTTGCGCACGCCGGCTTCTCGCGTGTAGCTGTGGATCACTTCGCGCAGTCCTTCTTCGGTGAATTCGATCTGCTCGCCAACTTTCAAGCCGTGTTCGGTGGCCTGTTTGGGGATCAGGTATTGGCGAGCGATGTGCATTTTTTCTTCTTCCGTATAGCCCGCGAGCTCGAGGATTTCCATGCGGTCGCGCAGCGGCTCCGGAATTGGATCGAGCCAGTTCGCCGTGCAGACGAAAGTGATCTTCGAAAGATCAAACGGCACGTCGAGATAGTGATCGCGGAAAGTTCCGTTCTGTTCCGGGTCCAGCACTTCCATCAGCGCCGAAGACGGATCGCCGCGGAAATCGCGGCCGAGCTTATCCACTTCGTCGAGCATGAACACCGGATCGTTCACTTCCGCGCGGCGCAGACCTTGCAGAATCTGTCCGGGCAGAGCGCCGATGTACGTGCGGCGGTGTCCGCGGATTTCTGCTTCGTCGTGCATGCCGCCCAGAGAGATGCGCACGAATTTGCGTCCCAGCGCTCGCGCGATGGATTTCCCGAGCGAAGTTTTGCCCACTCCCGGAGGCCCCACGAAGCAAAGATCGGTCCCTTCATATTGGGCTGCAGCTTTTTCACCGCGAGATAATCCAGCATGCGCTGCTTGATCTTTACGAGATCGTAGTGATCCTCGTCCAAAATCTCCTGCGCCTTCGCGATGTTGATTTCTTCGGTTGCGTGCCGGAAGATTTCGACCACGGCAGCGAGGTCATCCACTCGAGATATGTTCGCGCCACCATGTACTCGGCCGATGCCGGAGTCATTCGCTGCAAGCGCTTGAGTTCGCGCTCGCATTCTTTCTTGGCTTCCGCGGGCATGCCGGACTCTTCCACTTTCTTGCGAAGCTCGTCCACTTCCGCTTGTGAGTCGTCGGATTCGCCAAGTTCCTTCTGAATCGCCTTCATCTGCTCGCGCAACAGATATTCGCGCTGGCTCTGGCTGACCTGTTCCTGCACCTGCTCCTGAATTTTGTTTTTGCAGCTCGAGCACTTCGAGTTCTTTGCTCAATTCGCGGATCAGAGTTTCCAGCCGCTTGCGCACTGACGCGGTTTCCAGAAGTTCCTGGCGGATCAGCGTGTTCAGCGATGGCAGCATTCCCCGCGATGAAGTCCGCGAGGCGCCCCGCATCATCAATATTCATCACCACGGTCTGCAGATCGTCAGAAAGTTGCGGCGATCGCGCCACCACATCCTTGAACAAAGTTTGAGCGTTGCGATGCAGCGCGGAAAGTTCCGCGTCCGCCAGTCCGGAAATATCCGGCTGCGGTTCGATGCGCGCATTCATAAACGGACGAATCGAAATCAACTTCCAGCACCTTGATGCGCTGCAAACCCTCGAGAAAAATCACCATGTTGCCGTTGGGCATTTTCACGGTCTTGTGAATTTTCGCCAGCGGTGCCCACGGAGTGCAAGATCAGCGGGGCTCGGATCGTCCACGCGCGGATCAAGCTGCGCAACCACGCCCAGGATCTTGTCGTCGCTGGTCAGCGAATTCACCAGCGCCAGCGAAGTTTCGCGGCCAATCGGAAGCGGCAGCACCGCTCCCGGAAAAAGGACAATGTCACGAACTGGAAGAATCGGCAAGTTCGTGTGGTATTACAGCAGGCTTATCTGCCATATCAGGGTTCCCTCGCAAGGCACGCCAAGAAACGGGTTATGCCTCGACTAACACAGTTAGATGCCGATGATGCACAAATAGGTTTCGTTTTGCTACAAGCCAAACACTAAAGAACATTGAGTGCGCTCGACTAAGGATATTACTACACGCTGGCAGTCATCTAGTCCACTTTGGCCAAATCTATGTATCTACATTATAATCAGCATGTTTAGGATGGCTGCTGCCGATTGACCCAGTCCGGAGATTCACCTCGAACTGCCTCTTTGGCGCCTTATAATTGCTGCTGCAACAAATGCTAAGGGCCGTCATCCCGGCTCTCAGAGCTACCCTCCAGCTGAGCATCCTCCACCGCCTCCAGGATCTCCTTAAATTGGGGACCCGGCCGGAAACCCATAGCCTGCAGATCGTTACCCGTTAATCAGACGCGGCGGACGAATCTGTTCCGGCGGAGTTTCCGGAATAAATTTCTGCTACCAGCTCTAGATTGTCGAGCTGTCGATGGCTCGACAGGCAATCCAGCCGGTGCAATTCCAGATGCTCGTCAAAATGCGGCTGCCGCACGAATCGCTTCAGCGTGGAGGTCCGCATCCTGCGACACATCTTTGAACTTCATGTGGTTCGCAACCAGCGCCGCGATCTGCTCGGTATCCTCATTGGAAAATCGCAGCCGCTTGCAAATGGCTTCCGCCATTTCACGCCCACATCTACGTGATTATCGAAACCGAATGCGGTCTCCCGTCTCGGCGGCGGAGCGAAACGTCGCGGGCTTGCCAACATCGTGCAGCAGCACTCCCCACGCCAGCGTCGGCGGCATGCCCGCCGGGAAGCTGCTCGATCATCAGCATCGTGTGAATCCACACGTCGCCTTCGGGATGATATTGCGGCGGTTGTTCCACGCCTTGCATTCGCGTGATTTCCGGAAGGACCACGTCGAAAGCAGCCACGTTTCGTCCAGCAACTCAAAAGCCTCGGCGAGCGTTTCCTTCCGTGAGCATCTTCGTCAGTTCATCGCGCAGCCGCTCCGCGGAAACTTGATGATTTCGCGAGCGTAGTTTCGAATCGCTTTGAAAGTTTCCCGCTCGATTTCGTATCCGAATCGCGCGGCAAATCGCACCGCGCGCGCCAGCCGAAATTTGTCTTCCGTGAACCGCTGCTTCGGATCGCCGATCGCGCGAATGATTCCTGCGTGCAGATCCCTTTGGCCGCCAACGAAATCAAGCACTTCGATTGTTCGCTGGGTCCATGAACATTCCGTTGATCGTGAAGTCGCGGCGCGCGCGCATCCTGCTCGGGCGTTGAAGTAAACACAACATTGTCAGGATGGCGTCCATCGGAGTATCCGATATCAGAACGAAAAGTCGCGACTTCAATCTGCGCCTGTTCGCTGGGAACGATCACCACGCCAAACTGCGCGCCCACCGTCAGACTTCCCGGAAAAATTTCTTCCACTTGTTCGGCGTTGCGTTCGGTAGCGACGTCGTAATCCGCGGGCTCGCGGCCCAGCAGCAAATCGCGCACACATCCGCCCACAAAATAGGCCGCGAATCCGCGCTCCGCGAGCGCGCGGCAAATTTCCGCCGCGCGAGCGCGTGCTGCTGCAGACGAATTGGACTCCGGCGTCATGGGCGAATTATGCGGCACTCGAACTGCCGCGCCAAGCATTCACAAATACGATGTTACTTTGCCGCTAGGGATGTAGAGGATTAAGCAGGTGATGTCATCGTGTTGCCGCGCCACACCAATATAATTTAGAACTTCGGCGAGCGCTCGATCTCGCAATTGCGCAGCCGACGCAGGCTGAAAGCTGCGAACAATATTCAACAAGCGCGGCTCCGTAAATTCCTCGCCCTTTTCATTGAGTGCTTCGATCAAACCGTCCGTAAAAATCAGCATCGTATCGCCCGGTGCCAGTTGCACGCTCACAGCTTCATACACAGTCGCGGGAACCACGCCAAGCGGCACGCCACCTTGATCGAGCCGCTCGATCGCTCCGGAAGCGCGCCGCAAAATCGGAGCGTTGTGTCCGGCATTCACGTAGCGAATCACTCGATTTACTGGATCGAGTTCAGCGAGAAATGCTGTGGTGAATCGCCGCCCCAGCGCGCTGTGCGCGCACGCGTACGTATTCAATCGCATCGCAAGTTCGTCGAGCGTGCTCGGCACATCCGACAACGCATGCAAGCTCGCTTGCAACGTCGCCATCAGTAACGCTGCGGGCACGCTTTTTCCCGCCACGTCCGCTACGACGATCATCAGTTTCGAGTCTGCGTTTGCCGCGCTCGAATCCGTCGAAAGAATTGTCGCATCAGGCGACGCCGTTTCCGGCGGCGGCTCGCCGCGCCAGAACGCATCGTAATAATCTCCAGAAACCGTATTCGCGGGACGGCTCGCGAACGCGAGCTCCGCTCCTGTAACGATTGGCGGCTGCGACGGAACCAGCCACCCTTGAATTTCGCGCGCGATTTGCAAATCGCGTTTCATCACAACGCGATCCGCTAATTCCAGCGCCAGCAGAATAAAAAAAACAACGCCGCCGAGCTGCGCATAAACTGGATTCGGACTCAGAATTCCTAGATAGAAGGATCAGGCCGATCAGCAAAAGTATCCGCCGTGGCGGAGAGAGTTTGAGAATCAGCGACCAGAAGAAAGCTTTAAAAACGTGTACGGCCCACTTGAATTTACTTTTCTTATCGTTCGCCGCGTCCCAATCCACTTCTTGCGAATAGAGGCCGTAACCTTCGCGCGCTTCGTTTACGAATTGCCGCCAAAGCGCTTCCATCTCGAGCCCGGAAGTGACGCGCTCCCAGAATCCACTCACACCCGATCCAGTACGCCGAAAAAATCCCTGGCGCGGCGCATTTGGATCCGGCTTTGCGTTTGGATCGGGCATTTCTGGATTATACAGTGGCGCGCGAAAAATTCTGGGAGCGCAGATCAGCGCTTGCCGCGGCGATTGCCCATGATCCTCGTCATGGCCCATCGAGCCGCCATACTGAAGTTTCGAAAATCCGAAGCGATCGCGAAGCTGGTCCGCTGCTTTCGCCAAGCGTTCCATTTTTTCGCGGCGCTCCGGATCGAGCAAGTCCAACTGTTGCGCGCCATGTGAAAACGAAGAAAGCTCCGCGCCCACCAATCGTATTTGTTGCGAGCGATCCCATCGCGCATCGAATAGTTCACGCAACGTTGCGAGAATTACCGCGTCTAGATCGGTTGGGTCAGTGAGCGTGCGCGCGTGCGATGTGGTGCGAAAATTCGCGTAGCGGATTGTCAGCGTGATGCACCGCGCGGAAAGTCCTGAATCGCGCAATCGTTTGGCTGCTTTTTCTCCGAGATGGCTCAGCATCGAGCGGATTTGCACGCCATCTCCAGTGTCGAATCCAAAAGTGTGATTGTGCGAAATGGATTTCGCTTCTGCATCCACAAAAAATTCAAACGCATCCGCGCCGCGCGCCTTGCGATAAAGCGCGCGCCCCACTCGCCAAAATGTTCGTCCAGTTTTTCGCGCGGCATTGTCGCAAGCTGGCCAACCGTTTTGATTCCGAGCGAGTGCAGCACTGCTTCGGTAACTTTTCCGATGCCGGGAATTTTTCGCACGCCAAGCGGCGCGAGAAAAATTTCCTCGGCGCCGGCAGGAACCCACAGCAATCCGCGCGGCTTGGCTTGGTCGCTCGCAACTTTCGCAACAAGTCGCGTCGCAGCAAGTCCCGCGGAGCAGGGAAGTCCTGTCGTCCGCGTGATTTCCGTAAGCAGAGAATGCGCTGCCGCGAATGGTTGGCCCAGCAGTTTTTCGGTGCCCGCAAGATTTAAGTAGGCCTCATCAATCGAAGCCATCTCGACGATCGGCGAATATCGCGCCAGAATTTCCGCAACGCGATCGCTCCACTGCGTGTACAGCGCGTGCCGATTTTCCAGGAACACAGCTTGGGGGCACAACTTCGCGGCCGTGCGCAACGCCATCGCCGAATGCACGCCAAACTTGCGCGCTTCGTAACTCGCCGACGTGACCACGCCGCGCACATCGCGCGCCCCACCAACAATCACTGGTTTTCCGCGAAGATCCGGCCGGTCGAGCAATTCCACCGACACGAAAAATGCGTCCATGTCGAGATGCAGAATCTTGCGGAAGTGGTCGCGGCGTCAGGAACGGTGCCATCATCGTGCTTCGCTCGGAAATGTGCGAGCTTTGGCATTCGGGAAGTCCTGCGCAATCAAATATATCGCAGGCGAATGAAATACGAAATGCAGATTTGTAGGGGAATTCGATGGATCCTTCAAAACTTCGTGGCGGAAAGCACGCGCGGAATTTCGGCAAGGTCCATGCGTCGCGCTCACGCGGGTCCATCCCGCGCGGGTTCGAGCAAATCGCTCACAGCCTCAAACATTCCAAATCCCAATTCGAGCACGAGGATGCCGCCATTTGCCAATCGCGATTCAGCTTGCACGATCAGCGGCACATAAACGTCGAGTCCCGGTCTCGCCAGCAAAGAGCGCAACATGCGGCTCGTGTTCGTGAACATCGCGCGGCAAGACTTGCCGCATCGCGCTCAGCGACATACGGCGGATTGCTGACGATCACATCGAATTGCGACAGGTTCAGTAACGCCTGCGAGCAGATTCGATTCGAAGAAATGGATCCGATCCGCGACTCCGTGCCGCGCAGCATTGCGCTGTGCAACTGCAAGCGCTGCGCGCGAAATATCCGTGGCAAAAATCTGCGCACGCGGAAGTTCGTGAGCGAGCGCGACAGCGATGCATCCCGAGCCCGTGCCAATATCGGCGATGTTCAATTCGGATGTCCGCCGCGCTTCGCCGATGCGCGCGAGCGCTACTTCAATCACATGCTCAGTTTCGGGGCGGGGAATCAATACGTCGCGCGTCACCTCAAAATCAAGTCCCCAGAATTCTTGCTTCCCTGTTAGATATTGCGTTGGAGTTCCCGACGCGCGCATAGAAATCAGCTCCAAGTATTTCTCAAGTTGCGCGCGCGACAAAACTTCCTCGGGATGCGCATATAGCCACGCTCGATCGTTGCCGAGCACATGCATCAGCAATAGCTCTGCAGCTAGAGGCGCTGACGGAGTTTCCGCAGCCTCAAGCGCGCGAATGCCATCGCGCAGAGCTTCGCGCACAGATGTCCCAGCATTTACTGGATCGCCCGGATTCGGATTGGATATATCGGATGTCATTGGATGAAATCGCGCGAAATCTGCATGGATAGATTGTCAGCAGCTTCGCGTGAACCAAAATGTTTCACGTGAAACATTCTCGCCGCCGTTATGCGCGCGACATCCCACCAATTGTTCCACGTGGAACAATTTGCGGCCAATTCGAGTGGGGCTTTTCCCAAAATGTTTCACGTGGAACATTGCGTAGCTCAATTCGCGCGAGACATACCCCAAAATGTTTCACGTGAAACAATTTCTCGCCGCACTACGAGTTTTCAATCACTTAGCAGTTCCATTTCGGGAATCGCGTTCAAAGCCCACCCAAAACGTGCCTTATGCCGCGTCCAGTTCCTGTTTCAGCCGCTCTGCCTCGTAGTGCTCCACCAAGGCATCAATCAGCGGGCTTACTTTTCCATCCATCACTTCTTCAAGCTGGTGGGACGTGAATCCGATGCGGTGATCGGTGACGCGGTTCTGAGGAAAATTATAGGTGCGAATTTTTTCTGAGCGATCGCCCGATCCGATTTGTCCGCGCCGCTCGGCGGCGATTTGCTCGTGCTGTTTATTTTGTTCCATCTCGTAAAGCCGAGCGCGCAACACGCGCATCGCTTTCGCGCGATTTTTAATTTGCGATTTTTCGTCCTGCTGTGAAACCACCGAGCCCGCTTGGTAAGTGCGTGATGCGCACGGCGGAGTAAGTGGTGTTCACCGATTGCCCGCCCGGACCGGAAGAGCAGAATGTATCGATGCGAAGATCTTTCGCTTCGATTTTGATATCAATTTCGTCGGCTTCAGGAAGCACAGCCACAGTTGCGGCTGAAGTGTGGATGCGTCCCTGTTGCTCTGTGGCGGGCACGCGCTGCACGCGATGGACTCCGCTTTCGTATTTCAATTTCGAATAAACACTTTTTCCTTGAATCGCGGCGACGATATCTTTCAGGCCGCCGAGCGAGGTCGGCGAACTTTCAAGGACTTCCACGCGCCATTTCTGTCCCTCGGCGAATCGCGAATACATGCGAAATAATTCTCCGGCGAAGAGTCCGGCTTCATCGCCGCCGGTTCCGGCGCGAATTTCGAGGATCACGCTCTTCTCGTCGTTAGGATCTTTGGGAAGCAGCAGAAGTTTTAACTCGCTTTCAATCCGCGCTTGTTTCGTCGCGAGTTCTTTCTCTTCGTCGTGCGCCATCTGGCGAATTTCTGCGTCGTCGGATTCCGTGGCCATTTGCTTTGCTTCGCGCAGACCTTGTTCGATCTGTTTCGCTTCGCGGTATTTGTTCACCACTTCCGCGAGATCAGCGTGCGTCTTGGCGAGCTTCTGAAAACGCGCTGAATCGCCGAGGATTTCGGGCGATGAAATCTCCGCCGTCAGTTCGTTGTAGCGCGCTTCGATAGAATCCAGTTTTTGATAAAGCGATTGAGCAGGCATGAGCGGCTCCGCATTCAGAAAACTACGTGTTGAGGGTTGAAGAAAACAGAAACTCAATGCAGGAGCGGCCGTCGCGTGGCCGCTCGAAAGAGGAGCGCTAATAAAAGGGGTTAAACATTGCCTTACACATTAAAAATAGCCTCTGAACATGTTCGAGTCAATCGGCGCGCGCGGCATAAGTTCCAACGGGCAGCGCAAACGCTCGATGCACGCGATACAGCACGAAACTCGTGGCCGCACCGGCGAGCAATCCCTGCCACACGCTTGCCCGAGCCGAAAGCGTCGCTTGGCCAAACAGAATTTTTTCCAGCCAGTCGTAACGAGTGCCCGCCGTGAGCGGTTCAAGTTGCGCACCCGCAATACCAATCAACAGGAACACCACCAGAAAAATTCCAGCCCCGCCAACGACCCAGTGCCACGCTGCGGACCACTTCAGCGGCCCCGAAAGTTTTCGCAACACAAACGCGGCGACGATTTGCGGAAACCATCCGAAGATGGTGCCCAGAAAAAATGCCAGCAGAATATCGCGGCCCCACACTCCGTTTGAGGCGCGATTTCCGAAATCCGCGACAAAATGGACGAGGGTGTAGAAGAAGCTGCCGCAAACCACGCCAGCCATGTAATAGGCAAGACTGCCGGAGCGCGTCATATCCGCCGTTGAATATTCGGGAAGTCGTTCCAGACTTTCACGCCGCAGAAATGCGAGCCTTCCGTGCAGATCGGAGTGGCGATTCCCGCGCGCAAATAGCAAGGCGGCCCGATGTGCCGCGAAATTTCCGGCACGGCCGCGCGAAGCTGGTCCACTTCATCCATCGAAGCCTGATAAATTTCTTCCTGCGCGTTGAAGCACGTGCGCATCGTCCATTTGTGCAGCAGGTGCAGCAGCGAGCCCGTCTCAATCACGCGAATCGCTTTCGCATTCGGCAGCAAATTCATGGCAATCTCCCGAGGCGTCCCGCGATCCAGCAGTTCATTTTTCGCCGACCAAGCCTCCGCCATTGCCTGCGCATAAATTTCGCGGGCATGCGCATTTTCAGCGATCAGCATCGGCGTCAGAAAATCCGGCGCGCGTGTATCCGCCAGCGTCAGCAAAGGACGCGACCCCGGCACCATGCGATGCCGCTGATCCTGACTATCGGCGGTGTGGCTGATTTTTTTCGCAAAAGTAAAATTCGCATGTTGCAGCGCCCGCATCTGCGGAGCGTGCACGCCAATATTCAATGTCTGCAAGCGGTACGGATTCCGCGCGGGATTCAGCAGCCGATCGATTGCTTCGGCATCGGAACACGCTGATTCTGTCAAACCAACCACCGCTCGATACGATTCGGCCATCACTCGCGCGCAGTTCGGTGAATAATCCACCAGCTTCGAAATTCTGCCTTCGAGCTTCGCATCAAACTCGCGCGCGAACGCTTCACCATCCGCAGCCGCCGCAACTTCAGGCACCCACTCCGGCAAATCGTGCATTGGAGCATTTTCGAAACGGTCGAAGAATTGCGGGTCCATTTCCCGCACTTTCTCAACCATTGCGCCGATCACCGCGCGCGATTCTGTGGGCGTGTCGCACGCATCCTGCATCTTCCATAAACGGTGCAGCACGATTCCGCTCACCGTATGCACCATGGTGGTTGCGGCCGCGACTGGCAGAACATAGCGCGCAACTTCGATTGCGCGTTTCTCTGCTGCCCTCTCTACTTTTTGGACGCGCCGCGGATGCGAAAGTGTTCCGACGTGCCAGATATCGCCCAAGAATTTCGCGCGCGTTCGGCTCCAGCACATTGCTTAACTCGCGATAGTGCTGCCATGCGCGAGCGATCGCGCCTTCATAAATCGCGCGCTCCTCTTCGCCGAATCCCGGTCCGGATGGCAGGAACGTAAGCCACGGCATGATCCAGCCGAACATATCTCTGGCTCTGCTGCTCGGAATTGTAAAAAGGATGCGCGTGCAGAAATGACCAGGTGAATTGCCGGCTTACGTTTTCCAAACCGAATTCAAAATGCGCGTGCTGCCATACGGTATGGTGCCCGCCAAAAAAAGTGGCGGCGCCGATATTCACGCGCTGCTTGTCTGTGATTTCTTCGGGACCAATGATGCGCGTTGCGTAGCAGGTGCGTGCCGCCGCGATCGCCGAATCGTAGGGGTGCGCGAACCAGTTGCGCAGCGTCACGCGCGGCTCTGCTGCTTCCACTTTCACTGATTCACGCGGATCAAATTGCGGCACGGGTCGGGTCGCCATCGGTGTTCGGCAGTCTCCGCTTTTCGGGCATTCTACACCGCATGCGGCATCGCTGCCGTATCGGATTTACGCCAGAAATTGGGAAAGCAATCGCCGGGACGCGCGATTATTTCTTGAGCGCGGCTTTCGCGTCTGCCGCGGCCTTGGTCTTTTCGGCCGCCTGAGCATACTTGCGCGTGAAGCGTTCCACACGGCCCGCTGTATCGAGCAGTTTCTGCTTGCCCGTATAAAACGGGTGGCAGTTCGAGCAGATTTCCACTCGCAGCATCGCGCCCTTCAGTGTCGAACGGGTTTTGAATTCGTTACCGCAGGCGCAATGGACGTTTACTTCGTGGTAGTCGGGATGAATGCCTTCCTTCATTGGGTTCCTTTCGCGGGCCGGTCTGCACGGTGAGTGTTTTGTTGCGTTAAGCAGGCTGCCCGGTGAAGCTGGGCACACTCAATCCGCGTCGCTAGGTCCGCTGAGAATACTTAGATTACGCGATGGGGCCCGAGGATGCAAACTCGCCGGAACCGCAGGACGGTGCCTAGTTTTCTCTTGCTGCACGGCGTCAGTCGGTCTATGCTTCGCGCCGTAATCCCTCTTGGAAGGCTCTCGCCGTGATTTGTGCTGCCTGCCACATTGATGGCTGCCGTCGCTCACGCCGCCAAGGCGCGCTTGACTACAGTATTGGGCTGACTGGATTGCGCCCGTGGCGTTGTACGGCCTGCGATAGGCGCTTCTACGGATGGATGGTGCCGATTCGATTTGTGTTTACGGCACACTGCGGCAACTGTGGCAATTTTGAGGTGCAGCGCATTGCCGCCAAATACGGTGAGGGCGAGTTCGCGTTTTTGTGGCGCACCTTGCGGATTCCTTGTTTCCGCTGTCCGCGCTGCAGGCACCATTTTTTTTCGACGATGCGCCGCAAGCGGATTCAACCCATTCCTCAACATTCCTCGCCAGCCTGAGTTCTCATTTTGGTCTAATCTGACGTGCAGGATTTTACTTTTCTTTACGTGACCCTCGCGCTTGTCTGGCGCAGTCTTGACACCGCTCGCCGCATGCAATATACAAAACGCGGCAGCCGCAAATTACCGGCACTCTTATTGATCGGAATCAACCTGCAATCTTTTTAATCGAGGAGCGATTCATGCAAACGTTTACGGGATGGCGCCGCAATCTTCTACTGGCGGTAGTAGCGATGCTGCTGTGCGCTTCCACATCTTTCGCGCAGCGCCGCGGAGGCCGAGGAGGCGGAGGGGACGCGTTTAGCTATCGCTGGGTGGGCCCGGCGGTGGGCAATCGCGTGTCGGCCATTACGGGTATACCCGGCGATCCGAGCACTTACTATGCGGGCGGCGCAGCGGGCGGCGTTTGGAAAACCACCGACGGCGGCAACGATTGGAATCCTGTGTTTGACTCGGAACCTGTGCAGGCCATTGGTGCGCTGGCTCTCGATCCCAATTCTCACGACACCGTGTGGGCGGGAACCGGCGAAGCTTGGGCGATTCGCGACATTGATGTGATGGGCGACGGCGTTTACAAGACGATTGATGCCGGCAAGACCTGGACGAACATGGGGCTGAAGGAAACGGGGCGGATCGGCCGCATCATCGTCAATCCGAAAAATGGCGATGAAGTTTTTGTGTGCGCGCTGGGGCGGCTTACCGGCCCGCAACAGGAACGCGGCGTGTATCGCACGATGGATGGCGGGAAGAATTGGGAGCGCGTTTTATTCGTCGACGAAAAAACCGGATGTTCCGGACTTTCGCTCGATCCCGAAAACACTCACACGCTTTTCGCCGGGATGTGGCAAGTGGAGATGCACACTTACGCCGAACTGAGCGGCGGACCAGGCAGCGGCGTTTACGTTTCGCACGACAATGGATCAACGTGGTCGCACATTGAAGGCCACGGAATGCCGCATTCGCCAGTGGGGAAGATTGATGTTGCGATCGCACCTTCCGATTCGAATCGCGTTTACGCGCTGATTCAGACTCCGGATCAAGGATCGCTGTGGCGTTCGGATGATGGCGGCGCAAACTGGCGCGTGGTGAGCTGGGACCGAGCGCTGATCGGCCGCGCCGGATATTACATTCGGCTGGCAGTTTCACCCGCGAATGAAAATGAAGTGGTGGTTTCCGATAGCGCGTTCCTGCAATCCCTGGATGGCGGCGAAACTTTCAAGACTGTGAACTGGGGCGGCGACAACCACGACATCTGGTTCGATCCGCTCAACGCCGATCGCATCGTGGTCACAGACGATGGCGGCATCAATATCACCACGGTTCACGGCCGCGGATTTCATCGGGTGCAATTGCCGGTGGCGCAGATTTACCACGTCGCCGTCGACAATCAGGTTCCGTACTATTTTTATGGAAACATGCAGGACGATGGAAATATGCGCGGGCCGGAAATAAATATTCGCTCTGGAGGTTATGGCGGCTCCGCGGAACCCGGATGGGATCGCACGATGGGCGGCTGCGAATCCGGTTTTACGCTGCCGGATGTGGTGGATCCGAATATTGTTTGGGCCACTTGCTACGGAGACGAAGTTACGCGGTGGGATGCTAAGACTCACCTTGCGCGTTCTGTGAGTCCCTGGCTGCACACTCTAGATTCGCCTCCTACTGACACGAAGTATCGCTGCCATTGGACGCCGCCGATGGCCGTGGATCCTTTTGATCACAACACTGTGTATTACGGCTGCCAGGTAATTTTCAAAACTTCGAATGGCGGGCAGAGCTGGAGCGTGATCAGCCCGGACCTTTCTACCAACGATCCGAAATACATTATTCCGTCGGGCGGGATCGTGGGCGACAACCTCGGCCAGTTTTACGGCGAAGTGGTTTTCGCGATCGCACCTTCGCAATTTCAGAAGGGTTTGATCTGGGCGGGAACAAATGACGGGCAGGTGTGGTACACGAAAGATGGCGGCGGACATTGGACGAATACTTCGAAGAACATGACGGGCCTTCCGCCGCTTGGCACCATCACCAGCATTCAGCCTTCGTTTTTCGATGCGGCTACCGCTTATGTTTCAGTCGATCTTCATTTAATGGATAACCGCGATCCGTTTATTTACGAGACGAACGATTTCGGCCAGACGTGGCATTCGATCAGCAGCGACTTGCCGAAGCACACGCTCGCGTACGTCCGCTGCATAGCTGAAGACCCGAACAAGAAGGGCCTGCTTTTTGCGGGGACGGGGAACGGAGTGTATTACTCGCAGGACGAGGGCGGGCACTGGCTGCCGCTGCAAAATGGAATGCCGCACGCGATGGCGTCGTGGGTTGTGGTGCAGAAAAATTTCCACGATCTTGTTGTCTCGACGTATGGGCGCGGATTCTACATTCTTGACGACATTACTCCGCTCGAGCAGATGGCTGGAGGGGCGCAGGCTGACGCGGTGAAAATGTACGCGCCGCGGCAGACGTATCGGTTCGTCAACAATGGCCGCGCGTTTGTCAATTTTTCGTTGAAGGAAGCGCCGCAGGGAATCGTCACGCTGCAAATTTTGGACTCGGCCGGAAAACAAGTGCGGGAGCTGCGTTACACTGGCGGGCATCCCGGTATGAATCGCATCGTGTGGGATCTTCACTACGATGGCCCGCGGCTGATTGCGCTGCGCACAACTCCGCCGGAAAATCCGCACATCTGGGAAGAGCCACGTTTCAAAGGAGCCGAATCGAGGCCGATCACGCACTGGGGAATGTCTCCGTTCCTCGAGGGGCCGCTAGCAGCCGCCGGAAAATATACGGCGAAGATTACGGTGAACGGCCAAACGTATTCGCAGCCGCTTGAACTGGTGAAGGATCCAAATCAAACGGCGTCGGATGCTGATATTGATGCGGGCGTGAAGTTTCAGCTGCGCATCATGGACGACATCGACAAATCTTCCGACATCGTGAATCAAATTGAATGGATGCGGAAGCAACTGGATGATGTCGAGCGCATGCTGCGTTCCGAACAGGGCAAAGCTGATTTGCTGAAGACCGTGACGGACATGGATCAGAAAATGCAATCGGTAGAGTACAAAATTCTGAACAAGGAATTGGCGACTAGCGACGATAAATATTTCATCGCCGCTTACAAAGTCTACTTCAATCTGCTCTGGCTAAATGGCGAAGTGGGGCCTGGCGCGGGCGACGTTGCCGGTGGCGCGGATTACGGCCCAACCGACACGGCGAAAGATGTGCTGCTTCCGATGATCGAGAAAGATTTGGCGTCGGCTTCGGCGGAATATCAAACATTGCTGAAGACGGATTTGCCGGCGTTTAACCGCGCGCTTTCCGAGAAGGGCGTTACGCCGCTTGTGGCGGCTGTTCCTGCGCCGGCTCCGGCGTGGAATATGGATGATTCTCCAGACGACGACCCGTGGAATTAGTAAAATGATTCTGCCTCGAGGAGCGGCTTGCGCGCCGCTCCTCGCACACTTCTTATGAGCGAAAATATTCCGCGGGTTCATGTCGTCGATTCACACACAGGCGGCGAGCCCACGCGCGTAGTTGTTAGCGGAGGCCCCGATCTTGGCGCCGGGCCGCTTGACGCGCGCGTACATCAGTTTCGCAAAGCGCACGATGCGTTTCGTGCCGCGGTGGTCAACGAGCCTCGCGGCTCGGATGTGATGATTGGCGCGCTGCTTTGCGAGCCGCATGATAAATCGTGCGCCGCTGGCGTAATTTTTTTCAACAACGTGGGATATCTTGGAATGTGCGGCCACGGCACGATTGGATTGCTGGTCACGCTCGCACACCTTGGAAAAATTGGTCCCGGTTCGCACCGGATCGAAACGCCCGTTGGGATAGTGGATGCCAAGCTCGCGGAATCCGGCGAAGTTACGGTCCGCAATGTTCCGTCGTATCGCCTAAAGAAAAATGTTGCCGTGAACGTGCCGCCATACGGGAAATTTTCTGGAGACATCGCGTGGGGCGGGAATTGGTTTTACCTAATTTACGAAAACAGTTTTGATATTTCTTTCGGCAACGTGGAAAAGCTCACCGATTTCACTTGGGCGGTGAGGCAGGCTCTGCACGCCGAAGGAATCACCGGTACCGGCGGCGGGGAAATCGATCACATCGAATTATTTGGTCCGCCACAGGCTCCCGGCGCAGATAGCAAAAATTTCGTTTTGTGTCCGGGCAAAATTTACGATCGCTCGCCATGTGGCACCGGCACATGTGCGAAGCTCGCATGTCTGTATGAGGACGGAAAACTGAAGCTCGGCGAAACGTATCGGCAGGAAAGCATCGTTGGCAGTGTTTTCGAAGGAAGCGTCGAAGTAGAAGGCGATGCCGCGAATCCGATAATTATTCCGAGCGTTCGAGGTACCGCGTTTGTTACCGGCGAGGCGGATTTGATTCTCGATCCCAACGATCCATTTTGCTGGGGAATTGGCGGGTAGCGCGTGCCCGCTCCAGACGTTGCGATTGTTGGCGCTGGAATTGTTGGCGCGGCGTGCGCGCTGGCGTGCTCGCGCGAAAAATTGCGCGTCCGCGTGATTGAAGCGGGCCCGATTGGCGGCGGAGCGACGGCAGCAGGCATGGGTCATCTTGTTGTGATGGACGATAGCGAAGCGCAATTTGCCCTTACAAAATATTCCGTAGATCTTTGGCACGAAATCGCGAAGGAACTTCCCGCTGATTGCGAATACGTGAAATCCGGCACAGTGTGGGTTGCAGCGGATGACGAAGAATTTTCGCACGTCGCGGCAAAACGCGAATTTTACAATTCGCGTGGAGTGCGCGCGGAAATTCTCGATACCGCGGCTCTTGCGGACGCCGAACCCCATTTGCGTCGCGGCCTCGCAGGAGGATTACTTGTTCCGGATGATGCGGTTGTATATCCGCCATGCGCCGCTCGATATCTGCTTGCTCGCGCGCAAGAAAATGGCGCGGAAATAATTCTCGGCAAGCGTGTCTCTGAAATTGCGGGCGGTTCTCTGACTTTCGAAGGCGGCGAGAAATTATTTGCTGCTGCAATTGTAAACGCCGCAGGAAACTGGGCGCGCAAGCTCACTCCTGATGCGCAAATTCGTCCGCGCAAAGGCCATCTGGTAATCACGGATCGTTACGCCGGATTCGCGCGACACCAACTTGTCGAGCTCGGCTATCTGAAAAGCGCGCACTCCGTCTCCACCGATTCCGTCGCGTTCAATATTCAGCCTCGCCCCACGGGACAAATGCTCATCGGTTCTTCGCGCCAATTCGACACGGAAGATGGCGCGATCGATCCCGCAATTCTTGCGCGCATGCTGCAACGCACGAATGACTACATGCCGGAAGCTAGCCAACTGAGCGCAATTCGCTCATGGACGGGTTTTCGCGCCGCGACTCCCGACAAATTACCGCTCATCGGACCGTGGCTCCCGACCGACGGAGTTTTTCTAGCAGCGGGTCACGAGGGGCTCGGCATTACTACTTCGCTCGCAACCGCCGAATTGCTGGTGGATCAGCTGCTCGGACGCGAATCCAAAATTCCACAAGCTCCCTATCTGCCCAGCCGCAGCTTTCACAATGTTTCTCACAACTGAATTACACTCCGCGTTGCAAACTCACGATGCCGGATAGCGATTCCATCTCGATTCGCGTAAATGGCACGGCGATTTCAGTCCCGCGTGGGACGAGCGTCGCTGCTGCCGCGTTGTCAGCGGGCCTCACGCGATTTCGCCGCTCTGTGAACGGAGAACCGCGCGCCCCACTCTGCGGAATGGGCATCTGCTTTGAATGCCGCGTGAGAATAAATGGACGCGACCACGAAAAAAGCTGCCAGATTCTTTGCGCAGACGGCATGGATGTCCGCACCGATGAATGAAGCCGCCGCACGTGACGCGGATCCGCGCGACTTCGATGTGCTGGTGATCGGCGCGGGCCCAGCTGGAATTGCGGCCTCGTGCGCTGCGGCGGAATCCGGCGCCCATGTTGGAATCGTCGACGACAATCCCGCGCCCGGCGGACAAATTTGGCGCGGGCTCGCGAGCGCGAGCGAGCTTTCGTCACATCCCGCTCCTCCCGGCTCGGCGGCAAAATGGCACGCACGCCTTCAGCGCGCGAGCGCAGCCGGGAAACTAGCTAAAATTTTCGGCGCAACGGTAATCTCGCATCCGCAATCTGGAACGCTGATCGCAGAATCGCAAACAGAAACATTCGCGCTACATTTCAAGAAACTAATTCTCGCAACTGGCGCGCGCGAAAGATTTCTTCCATTCCCCGGATGGACATTGCCTGGTGTGATGGGCGCGGGCGGCCTGCAAGCGCTTGTGAAATCCGGCTTGTCAGTTCGCAACGCGCGCGTAGTAATCGCCGGCAGCGGACCGCTTCTCCTAGCCGTAGCCGCATATCTGAAAAAATCCGGCGCGAAAGTTTTGACAATCGCGGAGCAAGCGCCCGCATCGCGCGTGCGCACTTTCGCTGCCAAATTAATTTCGCATCCGCAGAAGCTTTGGCAAGCGACGATGCTCCGCGCCGAACTCCTGGGCATTCCATATCAATACGGAACCTGGCCCGTGCGCGCGGGCGGCGCAGAAAAACTCGAATGGGTTGAGCTTACCAACGGACGAAAACGCAGCGCATCATCTGCGATTTCCTGGCCTGCGGATTTCATCTAGTTCCAAACACCGAACTCGCAGCGCTTGTCGGTTGCAAATTGAGCGATGGTTTTGTCTCTGTCGACGAGTCGCAACAAACATCGGTCGCCAAATATTTTCTGCGCAGGCGAGCCAATCGGAATCGGCGGCCTGGAAACCGCACTGATCGAGGGCGAAATCGCCGGTTACACTCCGCGCAGGAAAATTTCCCGCGCGCGAGATCGTTTTTCGCAAAACGCGACGCCGCGCGCAGATTTCGCGGCAGCTACTCGAGAAAACGTTTGCTCTGCGCGACGAACTCCGCAGACCTCGCAACTCCCGATACGCATCATCTGCCGCTGCGAAGATGTCACCCGCGCCCGCCTCGCACAACATCACGACTGGCGCAGCGCCAAACTTCAAACGCGATGCGGCATGGGCCCGTGCCAGGGACGCGTTTGCGGCCCGGCGGTAGAATTTATCTTCGGCTGGAAAGCCGAATCCGTGCGCCCGCCAATCTTTCCTGCGCGCGTTTCGTCGCTTATGATATTGCCGGAACAAATGCTTCCCGCAGAAGATTTGAAAGGAACACAGGAGCGAGCATGAACTGGACAGGCGTAATGCCCGCAATCACCACGTGCTTCGACGCGAAGCTCAAAGTGGATTCCGCGTTCGTCGCCGAGCACAGCGCGTGGATGCTCGATAGCGGTTGTACCGCGATCATCGCGCTGGGCTCGCTCGGCGAAGGCGCCACGCTCAGCTTCGACGAGAAGCTGCAAGTGATTGACGCGTGCATGAAAGGCGCGCGCGGAAAATTTCCAGTGGCAGCGTCTGTATCCGCGCTGAGCACAGCCGACGCGGTGAAATTTGCGAAGGCCGCCGCCGATCGCGGTTGCCAGGGATTAATGGTGCTGCCGCCTTACGTTTATTGCGGCGACTGGCGCGAAATGAAGGCGCACGTCAGCGCGGTGATCAAGGCGACTCCGCTTTCGTGCATGCTCTACAACAATCCGATTTCGTACGGCACGGATTTTATTCCAGAGCAAATCGCCGAACTCGCGCACGAGCATTCGAATTTGCACGCAGTAAAAGAATCGAGCGCCGACGTGCGCCGAGTTACGGCGATTCGCGCGCTGATCGGTGATCGTCTGAAAATTTCCGTCGGCGTCGACGATTTAATTCTCGAAGGAATTTCCGCTGGCGCAGTGGGTTGGGTGGCGGGGCTTGTAAATGCCATGCCGCTGGAATCCGTGCAGCTATTTGAATCATGGCATGCGCGGCGAATCGAAAAAGGCGTTCGAACTTGTACCGCTGGTTTCTGCCGCTGCTTCGCATGGATACAGTCCCGAAATTCGTGCAGCTCATCAAATTGGTGCAACAAGAAGTCGGCATGGGCAGTGAACGTGTCCGTCCGCCAAAACTTGAAATCGCCGGTGCGGAGCGCGAAGAGGCGCTAGCCACGCTCAGGCACGCGCAGGCAACTCGTCCAGAAGTGGACGCGGTAAACGCCGCGCGCAAATAATAAATTTCGCGCCTGCATTCGAATAAAGGAGCAGTTCGTGACGCAATCTGATCCAAGCAAAATTGAGTTGCGCGGCAAATCGCTGATCGGCTGGAACAGCGGCGCCGGCGGCGGCGCGAAATTCAAAGCCGCAAATCCCGCAACCGGCGGCGCGATCGAACCAGAATTTCTCTCAGCATCGCTCGATGAATTAAATCGCGCCGCTGAACTCGCATCGAAAGCATTTCCAATTTACAGCGCGATGAGCGCGAAAAAGCGCGCCGAATTTCTGCGCGCAATCGCCGACGGCATCGATGCCATCCTCGATCAAATCATCGCGCGTATGCCGCTCGAAACCGCGTTGCCCGAACCGCGCGTGCGCAACGAAGCGGGCCGCACCACCGGCCAGCTCCGCCTTTTCGCGAGCGTGATCGAAGAAGGCTCGTGGAGCGCGCCGCGTATCGATCGCGCCGATCCCAATCGCAAGCCGCAGCCGAAACCCGATATTCGCTCGATGTGGCGCTCGCTCGGTCCCGTCGCGGTTTTTGGCGCCAGCAATTTTCCGCTCGCATTTTCCGTCGCCGGCGGCGATACCGCTTCCGCGCTCGCCGCGGGAAATCCGGTGATCGTGAAAGCTCATCCCGCGCATCCCGGCACCGCTGAACTTGTCGGCCTCGTGATTCAGCGAGTCGCGCGCGAACTCGGAATGCCTGAGGGAGTTTTCTCGCTGCTCTTTGATTCAGGAATCGAAATTGGCGCCGCGCTTGTGAAGCATCCAAAAATAAAAGCCGTCGGTTTCACTGGCTCGCTGCGCGGCGGTCGCGCGCTGATGGATCTTGCCTCAGCCCGTCCCGAACCGATTCCGGTCTACGCGGAAATGGGCAGCACGAATCCGATTTTTGTTTTGCCGGGCGCGTTGAAATCGCGCGGCGCGGAAATCGCCGCGGGGCTTCACACCTCGGTGACGCTCGGCGGCGGACAATTTTGCACCAAGCCCGGATTAATTTTTCTGCCAAAGGGCGTGGAGGGCACCGCGCTCGCCGAAAATTTGGGAGCGCGTGTTGCTGCGACAAAAGCCGCGCCGCTGCTTACCGCGCAAATTCGCTCGTCTTACGAAAAGCAACTTTCGCTTCGCGCGGCGCACAACGATGCCGTGCTTCTCGCCGAGGGCGAAATTCCTGAAGTCAATGGCGGCACTCATGTCCGCGCCGCAGTTTTCGAAGTTGGCGCGGCCGAGTTCAGCCAGCGTCCTCAACTTTCCGAAGAAGTTTTCGGCCCCGACACTTTGCTGATCCATTGGGGCACGCGCGAACAATTAATTCGCGCCGCAAACGAACTCCACGGCCACCTGACCGCAACCGTACACGGCACCGAAGAAGATTTGCAAGAATATCGCGAGCTCGTGGATATTCTCTCCACGCGCGCCGGCCGGATTATTTTCAACGGTTTTCCTACAGGAGTGGAAGTGTGCCACGCGATGGTGCATGGCGGTCCGTATCCCGCGACGTCCGACGGGCGCTCCACTTCGGTCGGCACGCAATCCATTTATCGTTTTGCGCGGCTGGTCTGCTACCAGGCATTTCCTGATGCCGCGCTTCCCGCCGAATTACAAAATGCAAATCCGCTCGGCGTTTGGCGCTTGATCGATGGCAACCTCACTCGCGACGCGGTAGCGGAATCCACCACTCAGGCGCGACGCGCCGACTAAGTTTCGAACCTAACTGGACCGTCGGAACTCGGAATCTATTTACTTCGGAATTTCATCGGGAGCAGCGACCGCTGGTTTGGAATTGATCAACCGCTCTCGCGTATCCGCAAGAATTCGAGTAGCCATTTGCCAGCGCGCATCGGGAGAAGTGGAATCTCCGGCATTCGGCGCTCGCGGCTTCAACGCTGCGCTTGCGCTGCCGTAAGCGAGAAACAACAGCCGCGGTAATTGTGTTCCGCCCGAGGTCCTCAGAAACGCAACATCCTTTTCGTCCAGCGCGGCGGCGAGTTTTTCTACAGAAGCGCCGGCGCTTTTCGCGGAATTGATCATCTCCAGCGCATCGTTTACCTGAGCCCACGCGATTTTTCGATTTTGCACCATGCGGCCAACCCAACTGCCATCGCCATAAGAGGATCCATCAGCGAAGAGAATTGCTTTCACCGAAAGTGTGCGACTGATCGCCGCCCGAGAAGTAGCCGGAATATGAACGCGAAAAATTCGCGCGTCGCCGGGTTGAATTGCCGAATCTCCTCCCTGCAAAACACTGTCGAAGCTGCTGTCTGATGGTCGGAGAGCCGGACCCGACGCGGCCGTTTGCTCGAAAAGCACTACGGCAGCCGTGATCGGCTGCTCGGAGCGATCGGTAAGCGTTAGTTGCAGGATGCCATCGGGCGAGCTTTCGGTTTTTAGGTCGAAGCGAGGGTCTTGAGATGAAACCGCGGTGGGCGCGGAAGCTTTAGCCTGCTGTCGGCTCACAGAATCGGCGCGGACGTTGAGAGCGCACGCCGTTAGTAAGCAAATACTTACAAACATTTTCATAAAACGTGGAATCTTCATTCGAATCGTACCAGTCGAGTATAGGACTCCTGCCGGTAAGACGATGCGCGGTGCTGGAGAGTTTCGGTGAATGGCTGAATGTCCCACTACATCTCTCTAATTAAGAAGACTGTACCGATTTCATCATCGCCGCTTTCGAATCGCGCGCGAAGCGCTTTTGCAGGTGTCGCGTGAAAGGATAAGCGAGCCGCGCGAGCGCCGACGGCCGCGAAAACGCATAGAGGTCGTACCACACAGATTGATCCCGCGGATCGAATTCAACGGTGAATCTTTCTTCGCCGCGCTCAGCGTGGTCCGGCAGAGTGCCATACGCGAATCCGTATTTTTCGATCGGCGCGCTTTCCTCGATCACATAAATAATTCGGCAAAAATTCAGCGACCAGAATCCCAGATGCGACACAAGAATTGCGACCGTGGCACCGGGCTCAATAGGAGTGTCGGGCCAGCACAGTTGAACCCACGGCATGTCAAACATTTTCCAGTCGCGGATCGCGCGCTTCGCTCGCTCATACGCAACCGCCCCTCCGCCGAGTTGAATCCGATTGTGGTCAACCGTGAATCCCGGCGGGCATTTTTGTTCCCGCGATGCGCCAACACCCGGGTATGAAAGTGTTTGATCATGTTGCTCGGAAAGGAAGGCTGCGATCGTGTCTCGAGAAGGTTTTGAGACGAAGAACATGAGTCGAGTTTCTTCCCAGTTCAGAGATTGACGCAAGGCCGCGGCCAGGAATGGCTGCGTTGTAAGAATCTGGTAGCGGTACCGGGAATCGAACCCGGGTTTCCAGATTGAGAATCTGGCGTCCTAACCCCTAGACGATACCGCCGTCGCGCGGAATGCGATTCGCTAATAAGCAACGCAAAATATTGGGCAGCGAATCGTGCGTGAATTCATAACTATAACGTCGTAAGCCTGAAGGTTCAACCCGCCGCGCACGATCGCACGAAATTCGCCGCGTGGTACGATGCCGGATGCTCACAAAACCAGTGCTGCTCCTTCGAACGGAAGGCGTGTTCATACTCTCCATCAGCGTTTTGTGCTATCGCGAAATGCATTTCAGCTGGCTCTTGTTTGCAGTACTTCTGCTCGTGCCCGATCTTTCGATGGCGGGCTATCTGGCGGGAGTGAAGATCGGCGCAGCAGTCTACAATGTAGTCCATACGTTGACAGGTCCGCTGATCCTCATCGGTTATTCGATTTTATCCGCGCACCTTTCGCTGCTTCTCTACGGATTAATTTGGACGGCGCACATCGGCATGGATCGCGTGTGCGGTTTCGGACTGAAATATCCCACGCGATTCAACGATACGCACCTGCAACGCGTGTAGAACCTCAATCTGCTGGTCGTACACGTTCGATTATTTCGTAGGCGCTTCCGCCGATTGCTGGGCAAGGTCTCGCAGGCGCTTTAGATCGAGTTTGCCGCTGCCGAGGTATGGCAGCGTTTCGATCTTCACGAATTGATCACGATGAGGTTTCCAGAGCGAGGGCAAATCGCTTTTCGCGAGACCATCGACGCAAGTTTCCAACTGATCGTTCGAAAGAGTGTGCAACACGATCAGGCGCTCGCCTTTTTTCTCATCGGGAATCGCCGTGACGGCGACAACTTGTTCGGTGACGCCGCTCAATTCCTGCAAAATTTCTTCCACTCGCAGATGCGGAACCATTTCGCCGCCGATTTTGCTGAATCGGCTCAAGCGATCGGTGATGCGGATGAATCCATCTTCATCCACAGTCGCAATGTCGCCGGTGCAATACCAGCCGTCCTGCAAAACTGCGGCAGTTTTTTCCGGCTGCTTCCAATAACCCGCCATCACATTCGGTCCGCGCACAAACATCAAGCCGGCCTGGCCGCTCGGCAGCGATTCCAGCGTGTCGGGATCGAGAATTTTTACCGTCACTCCAGGAAGCGGGTGGCCGATGGTGCCGCGCTTTGCGCCTACTTGAAAAAATAATGGCGCTCGAAAATCCGGAGTGTTCACAGCAACCACTGGAGAACACTCCGTGCAGCCATAACCTTCCAGCGGACGAATTCCAAAGTGATCTTCGAATGCTCGCGATATTCGCTCGGGCAATTTTTCCGCGCCCGCGATCACGTAACGGAGGCTGCCGAAATCCTCTGGCACGCAACGCCGAGCGTAAGCGCCCAAAAAAGTTGGCGTGGCAACGAGCATCGTTACGCGCTGCTTGCGAATTGTTTCGCCAATCACGCGCGCTTCCAGAGGATTCGGATGAAACACCGCGCCGATTCCGGAAACCGCGGGGAGGCAAAGAGTCGCCGAGAATCCAAACGAATGGAAAAACGGAAGAATGCCAAGAATTCTGTCGCGCAAATTGAGATGAAATACCTGGCGCATCTGCTCGACGTTTGCCGCGAGGTTGTAGTGAGTAAGGACCACGCCCTTAGGTTCGCCAGTTGAGCCGCTGGAAAAAATAATCGTGGCCACATCATCAAGCTGCGGAATTTTCTCGCAGCCCGCAAACCTAAAAATCATGCGCGAGGGCAGCAGGGAAACAAAAAATGCTGCGAGGCGTTCGAAGAATCCGGGATCTTTGGCGAGATCCTCCAGAATGATCGACTGTGCCGGAACCTCGAGATGAACTTTTTCCAAGAATGTGCGCGACGTCACGACGGTTTGCAAATCGCACTGTTCCGCGCACTTTTTTAGAACTTCGCTGGATGCGGTGTAATTCAGATTCACCGGAATTTTTCCGGCGAGCATCGCCGCAAAATTTACAAGCGCGCCGGGAATGGATGGCGGCAGCAAAATACCGACCATCTTTTGATCGCCCCACGGTTTTCGCAGGCGTCGCGCGAGAAAAAGAGTTTTCGCCAGCGCGGCGCCGTAATTCAAGCGCTGCGTGCGCGTGTCTGACATTGCAAATTGAAATGGATGCCGGTGCGCGGTGCGAATCAGCGAACGCGGAACGGTGCTCATGTGGCGCTTGCGCCGCGCGAACGCATCGGCCGCCAGAGCCTGCACAGCTTCGCGCGCCTGCTGCGAAGTGGCATCCCCGGGAAGCGCGGGGCCAAACGTGACGCGAATCGGATAGCGAAATCTGCGCGGAAATTTCCACAGAAACCGGCCTCCCGAAAAACTGAACATCGATCCCCATACGCCATCGAGATGCACCGGGATGATCGGCGCGTCCACACCTTTCATGATTCGTTCCATGCCGCGGCGGAAGGGAAGCATCTGCCCGATGCGCGTCATCTGGCCTTCAGGAAAAATGCACAGCAAATCGCCATTGCGAATCGCTTCGGTGGCGGCGCGAAGCGAATGAATCATTTCGCGCGGACGTTGATCCGAAGAAATCGGAATGATGCCCAGAATTTTTACGAAGGGTTTCAGCAGCGGATGCTCGTAAAAATCTTTGAACATCAGAAATCGAACAGGACGTCCGGTGGTGGCATAGAAAAACATCGCGTCAACAAGCGTGGTGTGATTCGCAACCAGCAGCGCTCCGCCTTTTTCAGGAATATTTTCCAGCCCCGCCACATCAATTTTGTAAATCGTGTGCGTGGCAAGAAAAAGTACGAGCCGCAGCAGCGCTTCCGGCAGTAGATACAAAACGTAGATGGTACCGACGAGCGTAGCGAGCGACGCCCACAGAAAAACTGCGGCGGGAGTTGCATGCAGAAAACGTGACAGCACGTAGTAGACGCCGAATGCGCCACCTACTCCTACGAACGACCACAAGTTCGCTGCGGCAATCACACTTCCTTTTTTATCTTCGTCCGGACGTCGCTGGATCAGCGCGTTGACTGGAACCGCGAAAAATCCGGCTGCGAATCCAAGCGCGACGAGTAATCCGAGCACCGTGTCGAACGAAAGATTGGGAAGCGAGAGCGCGATGCCGAACACCGTCATTCCGAGCGAGCCGAGAGGAATGAGGCCAACTTCAATCGTCCCGTGAGAAAGAATTCCAGCGGCCATACTCCCAACGCCGATGCCAATCGCAACAGCTGCTTGGAGGATTCCACCGCGAGTGTCGCTGACGTGAAGGATGTCGTGCCCGTAAAAAATAATGGTTTGCTGAAGCAGCGCAGCGAGAAGCCAGAAGTAAGTGTTGCCGATGACAGCGAGCGAGAGAATGCGGTCTTTGCGGATCGCGACCGTCTCGCGCCACAGCTCGCCAAAGAAATTCGCGCGGAATTGTTTTGACGGATTTGCAGGCGGGACGCGTGTGATCGCGTAACTACAGGCAAGTCCAATTAAAGAGAACGCGGCAAAGATCAGTCCAGAAATTCCCTGGCGGCCGTGAAAAACATCCGCCATGGTTGCGCCGGTCACGGTGCCCGCGATGATCGCGACGAACGTGCCAAGTTCAAGAACTCCATTCGCCCACGAGAGGCGATCGCTGGGGGAAAGTTCCGGTAGCAATCCATATTTCGACGGACCAAAAATCGCGGCCTGCGTGCTCGCTAGAAAAACCGCAGCCATCGCGAGATTCATGTTTGACCATGCGAGCGCCGCAGCTGCGAAGAGCATCACCGCGAGTTCGAAATATTTTGTCCCGATCGTGACGAGGCGCTTGCTAAATCGATCGGCGAAATATCCGCCGAGCATCGAGAAAAGAAAAAACGGTACGACGAAAAGCGCGCCGACAACTAGAACCAGTCCTTGCCGGCGAGCCTCGTTGATGTCGAGCGAAAGGATTAAATAAATGACTAGATTTTTTAGTCCGTTTTCGTTTAGCGCGCCCTGAAATTGGGTGGCGATCAGGCTCCAGAAACCGCGCCGCCATTTTGGATTGAGGGGTTCCATCGGGCGCCATTCAGGACGCGGGCGTGTGGGTGCCGCGACCTGCCGAAGCGATGGCGCGGATTATAGCAAGGGTTGGGTGGCGGGGAACGGGTGGATGGGCTGAGGCATCGGGTAGCGACGCGGCGACAAATGGAACAAGTGGACCTGTCCGCTTACGCAACGAATTCGTCCCACAAGCGGCCAGAATTCGGGGCTGCGCACAAGCGAGGCGCGAATAAGTGCTTGTATTCGAATAGATTACGGCGCGAGAATAACGGCACAAAACGTGCGCTGATTTACTGATTAACTTTGCGCGCTGCGTTGCGCCAATCTGGAGGCTCTATGAAAAAGCTCGAGCGTGTCCGGCATACCCTGAAAGGTGATTTCGATCCGGCGCAGACATCGCAGATGGCGCAGGCGGGCTGGCGTCCCGTGGCGGTGGAATGGGAGCGCGAAGTGGAAGCTCCGGGCGATGCGAACGCCGCCGCTGAGGCGACTCCTCACTACGAAGAATTGCCGTATGGACTTCGCGTCGCGCAGGATTGCCATCACTTGGAAGAAGATCCCGCGGAGATGCACGCGATCCACACGCTGACGGAACTGATCGTGCAAGACGCGACGTTAACGCGCATGGCGGATGAATTGAATCGCCGCGGATTTCCCACGCGCAATGGAACAAAGTGGACCGCGCTGATGATTTACCAATTATTTCCGCGGCTGATCGAAGTGACTCCCAGAATTTTCGCGGAAGAGCAGTGGAAGTTGCGCCGGCCTGCGGTCGCCGCGATTTCCTGGAATTCGTAACGCGCACTTTTTTGCGGTGGTAACCTTACCTTTGCCGCGGCTGAACGTCAAAACTAAAGACATAGTTGAATGCGAACGCTTGGGGTGTTTGCGGCGTCTATCTATGTGGCCGTGGTCGTTGTGTGTGCCGAATAAAATGGGGGCGGTGTGAATAATCTGTTGATGGATATCCGCTTTGGGTTGCGAGTGCTGCTGCAGAAGCCTGGATTCACCGCGGTTGCGGTGCTCACGCTGGCGCTGGGAATCGGCGCGAACACCGCGATCTTCACGCTGTTCGATGCGGTGCTGCTGGAATCGCTGCCAGTCCATGAGCCGGCGCAGCTGGTGCTCTTTAGCGACAACTCTGGCGAGGGCACGCAGACGAGCGACCCGCCGCCGACGGGACACTGGCGATATTTTTCTTCGGAGTCGTACGATTTTTTGCGCGCGCAATCACTTCCGTTTGAATCGCTCGCGGCGATTCGAAGCGGAGAAGATCCAGTTTCGCTGCGATATGCGGGCGCGGGCGGAAACGATGCGCAAGTGGAGCGAGCGAGAGCGCATCTAGTGTCGGGAAATTATTTTGAAACGATGGGCGTGGGTGCGGCGATTGGGCGCACGCTCACGCAGAGCGATGATCTTCCAAACGCGCAGCCTGTTGCGGTGATCAGCGATGCGTATTGGAAGCAGCATCTAGCGAGCGATCCGGCGGCGATTGGAAAAGTCGCGATTCTGAATGGAACTTCGTTCACGATTGTTGGAGTTACGCCGCCGGAATTTTTTGGCGAGCGCGTACGGCGTCCCGTGGATTTCTGGGTTCCGCTTACGTTCCAGCCGCAAATCGAATTGCGGCCTTCGTTCATCACACAGTCAAACTATTACTGGTTGAATTTAATTGGACGGTTGCACCATGGATCTACGCGCGCGCAAGCGCAAGCCGCATGCACGGTGGCGCTGCAGCAATTCCTCACAAACAAGGGAGGGTCGAAGCTGACGGACGATCGCAAGCGCGACATCGGAACTTCTTTTATTCAATTGGAGGATGGAGCTGCGGGAGTTTCCGGGCTTCGATAC
The DNA here is from genome assembly GCA_963721845.1 of uncultured Acidobacteriota bacterium. Taxonomy (GTDB): domain Bacteria; phylum Acidobacteriota; class Terriglobia; order Acidiferrales; family UBA7541; genus DASTCZ01. The sequence continues at coordinate 68,502 of CAVRKW010000004.1, forward strand.
GCGTATTCGCAGCCGCTGCACATTTTGCTTTACGTGGTGGTAATGGTTTTGTTGATTGCGTGCGCGAACGTTGGGAATTTGCTGCTGTCGCGCGCGGCGGCGCGGCGCACCGAAATATCTGTGCGATTGGCGCTGGGCGCGACGCGCGGAAGATTGATCCGGCAATTGCTTACGGAAAGTGTGATGCTTGCATCGATCGGCGCGGTGTGCGGAATTTTGCTGGCGCAATGGGCGGTGAATGGATTGGTTGTACTGGTGGCGAAGAATTCGCCGATGAAGCCGCATCTGAATTTGCCGGTGCTGGCATTTACGGTGGGCGTCACGCTGATCGCCGGATTACTTTTCGGACTAGCACCGGCGCTATACGCGGGCAAGACGGATCTAGTTACCGCGCTGAAGGCCGGCGGACGAAGCGTTGCAGGACAACAGAGGAAATTTGGAACTTCGCAAGCGCTGGTGATCGCACAGATCGCGTTGTCATTGGTGTTGATCGTCGGCGCGAATTTGCTGGCGCGAAGTTTGTTGAATCTGGAACACGTGTCGCTGGGATTCGATCCGAGTCATGTGCTGCTGGCGCGGATCAATCCGCGGCTCGCAGGTTACAAGACGACGAATGTCGGCGGCTATTACCGAAAACTTTTCGACCAATTGAATGCGGTTCCCGGAGTTCGCAGCGCGACGCTGGCTTCCTACAGTCCATTCGGCGGAAGCACGAGTATCAACGATGCGGATGTCCAAGGATATACGCCGAAGCAAGACGAAGACATGGACGTGGAGACAGTTTACGTGGCGCCGAAATATCCAGAAACATTTGGGATTTCGCTGCTGCAGGGCAGGCCGATCGGGCTTCAGGATGCAGGCGGAGCGCCGCTGGTCGCGATGGTGAACGAAACTTTTGCGCGAAAGTTTTTCGGAAATGAAAGCGCGATTGGCCACAGATTTGGAGTTGGTGGGTCAAAGACGGCTGCCGACTACGAAATTGTGGGAGTGTTGAAGGATCCGCGGTTTCACGATCCCAAAGACAAAATAATTCCGATGGCGTTTTTCGCGCTGATGCAAGACACCAGCCAATTTGCGTTATCTGCAGAAGTGGAAGTGCAGACCTCGGGCGATCCTGGCGCGGCGACATCAGTCGTGAGGCAAGCGGTCGGGCAATCCGATGCGAGCGTGCCGATTTCAGATGCGCAGACATTGCGCGATCAAATCAGCGGAAATTTCGATCAGCAGCGGCTGGCGGCGCGGCTGGTGAGTTTCTTTGGCGGATTGGCGCTGCTGCTTGCGTGCGTCGGTCTTTATGGAGTGGTCGCTCAGGGAGTGGCGAGGCGTACGAATGAAATTGGAGTGCGCATCGCGCTGGGCGCGCAACGCGGCGATATTTTGAGTATGGTGTTGCGCGAAACGCTGATTTTGCTCGCGGTTGGAGTAGCGATCGGCGTTCCGGCTTCACTAGGAGCGGGGAAATTTGTTGCGAGCCAGCTTTTCTCGCTGAATGCGCGCGATCCGTTTTCTTTGTTGCTGGGAATCGTGATTCTTGGCGCGGTGAGCGTGTTTGCGGGATATGTTCCGGCGCGACGGGCCTCGCGTGTTGATCCGATTATTGCGCTGCGATACGAATAGGCGGCGCGCGCGATTTGGCGGGAAATTGTTTCACGTGAAACAAAATGTGCGCCAACGAGTGCGCGAAGTGTTCCACGTGAAACAATTTGTGTCTGAAGATTGTGCAAGATGTTTCACGTGAAACAATTTTTGCGCTAACCCCTTTATTTCCAATATTCCCATTTTGGGAATCGTGCGACGTGCCGGTGCTTGGGGCGTATAGACGATTTTCAGTCTCTTCCTCTTGACAATCGAGATAAGCGGGCGTAATCTCCTCTTGGCAATCAAGAGGAGGAGTCGATGGTGGATTACGATCGCGACCTCGTTCCCGGCACGCTCGACATGCTGATTCTGAAAACGCTCTCGCTAGAGCCGATGCACGGATACGGAATCACGGTGCGAATCGAGCAAATCAGCAAAAGTGTGTTCCGCGTGAACCCGGGATCGCTTCTCCCGGCGCTGCGCAAATTGGAACGCGCGGGACTTGTGAATGAGGAATGGCGAGCCACGGAAAATAACCGGCGCGCGAAATATTACAGCCTCACCGAACGGGGCCGGCGCAAATTGAAATCCGAAACGCAGCAGTGGGACCGGCAAATTGCCGCGATCACGCGAATTCTGGAAGCATCGTAGGAGGTCGGTATGTCTTTTCTTCACAACTTCGCGCGTGGCGTTCGTGGAATATTTCGCAAAAGCAGGAACGAGAGCGAAATTGACGACGAAGTGCGCGGGTATCTCGAGGCTTCCGCCGAGGCGAAGATGAAATCCGGCATGGGGCGCGCGGAGGCGATGCGCGCAGCGCGGCTTGAGATGGGAAGCGTGGAAGGCGTGAAGGAAAGCGTGCGCAGCGCGGGCTGGGAATTTTTCGTGGAGACCACCTGGGCGGATGTGCGATTCGCAGTACGGACGCTGGCGAAGAATCCGGGTTTCACCGCGATCGCGGTACTTACGCTGGCGATCGGGATTGGCGCGAACAGTGCGGTCTTCAGCGTGGTGAATTCAGTGCTGCTGGAGTCGCTGCCGTACCGCGCCGAAAACCGATTGGTGATGGTGTGGGAGCATAATTTCCGCCGCGGGACGGATCACAATGTCGTGGGTCCCGCGAACTTCCTGTATTGGAAGGAACACAACAACGTATTCGATCAGATGGCCGCGTTTTTTGATGACACGTCCACGCTGACGGGCGAAGGCGAACCGGAACAAATTCCGTCGCAGGGAATTTCGACGAATTTATTTTCAGTGCTGGGAATATCGCCGATTCTCGGGCGCGATTTCGCGAGCGATGAGGGCGCACACGGCCAGAACCATGTTGTTCTTTTGGGCTACGGATTATGGAAGCGGCGATTCGGCGGCGATACATCGATCGTCGGCAAATCGATCAAGCTGGATGGAGTGAATTACCTGGTCGTCGGCGTGATGCCGCCGAACGTGACGCTCTTTGCGCCGAAGGGATCGCTCACCGGAAAAGTTGCACAACTCTGGTGGCCCTACGGGTGGGGCGATCGGGACCGGCATTTTGGCGGGCGGTGGATGAGCGCGGTAGCGCGGCTGAAGCCGGGAGTGAGCGTCGCGCAAGCGCAGGCGCAAATGGACGAGTTTGCCGCGGAGGTTACAAAAGCGTATCCGGAATTCGAAACGGGCTGGGGAGTGAATCTCGTCCCGGTGCATCAAGATATGGTGAGCGGCATGCGGCCCACGTTGTTGGTTTTGCTGGGCGCGGTGGGATTTGTGCTGCTGATTACTTGCGCGAATGTCGCGAATCTTTTGCTTTCCCGCGCGGCAAGCCGCGAACGCGAACTCGCGCTGCGGAGCGCTCTTGGCGCGAGCAGGTGGCGTATCACGCGGCAATCGTTTACCGAGAGCATTCTGCTGGCAGTATTCGGCGGCTTGCTCGGGATTCTCGCCGCGCGTTGGGTGGTATCGGCGCTGGTGCTACTGATCCCAAAAGAATTTCACGTGCAATCGGTTTCGCTCGACTGGCGAATCGTGCTCTTCACAGCCGGAATTTCCGTGATGACTGGAATTTTGTTTGGCATCGCGCCAGCGCTCGACGCGCGGCGAACAAATCTGAGCGACGTGTTGCGCGAAGGGGGCCGCAGCGAAACGGGCACGCGCGGCCGTAGATTGCGCGACGCGTTTGCGGTTGCGGAAATCGCGCTTTCGCTTGTGTTGCTCGCGGGAGCGGGGCTGCTGATCCGAAGTTTTGTGCGATTGTCGTCTGTGGATGCCGGGTTCAATGCGGCAAATATTCTGACGACGCGGATCACGCTTCCTTCCGCGAAGTATGCGGGCGATCCGCAGTGGGTCGGCTTCTTTCAGAAACTTTTGGAACAAGTGCGCGCGCTGCCTGGCGTGCGCGCCGCGACGATCAGCAATGCGTTTCCGCTGACTGGCATGACGCCCGGCACAGATTTCGACATCGTGGGAAAGCCGCCGGCGCCTGCGGGTGAAGGCTACGTGACAGACGTGCAACTCGTAGGGTCGGACTACTTCCGCACGATGGGAGTTCCGTTGCTGCGGGGGCGCGTGTTTACAGATCGTGAGGAGACGGTTCCATCGAACGTGGTGATCATCAGCCAAACTTTGGCGCAGCAGTTTTTCCACGGCGAAGATCCGATCGGGCAGAAAATCATCATTCACATGAAGAAGGAGGATAAGCCATCGGAAATTATCGGAATCGCCGCCGATGTGAAGCGCGACACCCTTGATAAAAGTTCGATCGCGATGAGCTACTGGCCGCACGGAGAGCTTGCCTTTTCGAGTATGGTGCTTGCGGTTCGCACCGATTCCGATCCCCTCGCGAAACTTTCGGCGGTGCAGCAGATCGTTCACAGAATGGATCCGGAACTTCCGCTCGAAGACGTGGGAACGATGGAGAAATGGATTGGCGACGCAGTGGCGCGGCAGCGATTCAGCGCGCTGCTGGTGGGAGTGTTCGCGGCAATTGCTGTGCTGCTTGCCGCGATAGGTATTTATGGCGTGGTTGCGTATGCGGTGGGTTTGCGGACGCGTGAGTTTGGGATTCGCATGGCGCTGGGTGCGGAGCGCAGCGATGTTTTGTGGCTGGTGTTTCGCCACGGCGCGGTATTGGCGGCGATGGGAGTTTTGCTCGGAGTCGCTGGAACGCTTGCGCTAACGCGTCTGATTCAAGGATTACTCTTCGGAGTGAGCGCACACGATCCTACGACGATCGCAGGCGTGGCCGCGCTGCTGGCGTTTATTACGCTGCTGGCTTCGTGGATTCCGGCGCGGCGCGCGACGAAAGTGGATCCGATCGTCGCGCTGCGATACGAGTAAGCACTAACGGCCGAGCTTTTTATTTTTTCGCCAAGAAGCGGCTAATCAATTTCAAAACATCCTGAAACATTTTCGGCGTGAGCAATCCCGTCTGGGTATTTTGCTGGCTGGGATGGTAGGAGCCGAAAAGCTGCGGAAGATCGCCGGGCAGTTTGTAAGAGGCTCCATGCGCGAATTGATAGGCGCTGGCACGCTCGATCTTTTTTTCGCCTGCCAATAATCGCAGATAATATGTCCAGCCGATTTGGCCGAGCGCGAGAACCGCGCGCGGTTTCAGAATGGCAAGTTCGCGCGCAAGAAACGGAAGGCAATTCGCGATTTCTTCGGGCAGCGGTTTGTTGTCAGGAGGAGCGCAGCGCGCGACAGCGGCGATGAATGCGTTTTTGAGTTGCATTCCATCGCCGATGGAAACTGCATTGGGTTGATTCGCGAAGCCCGCGCGAAACAGCGCCGGGTACAAAAAATCTCCGCTGCGATCGCCGGTGAACATGCGTCCCGTACGATTTGAGCCGTGAGCACCGGGAGCGAGGCCGATCAAGACCAATTCGGCGCGCGGATCGCCGAAGCCAGGAACCGGGCGTCCCCAATAGGTGTGATCGCGGTAGGCGCGGCGCTTCGTTACGGCAACTTGTTCGCGATATTCGACGAGGCGCGGGCAGGCGCGGCATTCGACAATTTCTTGCTCGATGATTTGCAGCGATCGCTCAGGGTTTTTTTGTTCACGCGCGGCGGAAGATTTCATCGCTTGAGGAATTTCAGCAGGACGACGGCCTGATTGTGCTCGGCATCGCGCGCGCCGAAGACCAGGGTTACGTGCTTGTGCTCTTTCTCAACTTTCAGGAGTTGAGCGACCGCATCCTTATTTGCACCAGTGCGGAGTTCCGCTTTGTAGCGCCGCTCGAATTCCACCCATTTCGGCTCCTCATGCATAAACCATTTTCGCAATTCATTGGAAGGCGCGATCTCTTTCAGCCAGAGATCTACTTTTGCCTTTGCTTTAGTAAGGCCGCGCGGCCACAAGCGATCGACGAGCACGCGAAAGCCATCCGATTTCGCCGCTGGTTCGTAAACGCGTTTGAGAGTGAGCATAAGCGCCCCCAAATTTTACTGCATTTGGATGGGCAGGCGCAGGCGCGCGCGGCAGCCGCGAGAGTCGGTGCGATTTTCAAGCGACAAGCTGCCGCCGTGGCCTTCGGCGATTTGCCGGCTCAGCACAAGGCCGATACCAGAGCCACCGGGCTTGGTGGTGAAAAACGGTACGAACAGGTTATTCGTGTTCGAAAGACCGGGGCCGTCGTCGTCCACAAATACATCGATGTAGCCGCCGTCGTTCGCCCAGCTCACGCGGACACCGCCGTGAGTTTCAAGCGCAGCATCGGTTGCGTTGCGCACGAGATTGATCAGCAACTGATCGAGCTGGTCGCCATCGGCGGAAATTTCCATGCGCGGACCGGGAACCACTTGAACATTCACGCGCTGCTCGAGGCTGACGGTGCGGGCGATCCAACGCGCGACATCGACAGGACCCGCAACAGGCGCGGGCAATCGCGCGAGACGCGCGTACGCGTTCATGAAGCGGCCAAGCGCTTCGGCGCGAGCGCGAATCACGCTGAGGCCGCTGCACATGTCTGCCGAAGCATCGTCGGGCCATTCCGTTGGCGTCGGCAGGCGCAGCAACATGCTCTCAATACTTTCGGCCACGCTTTGAATCGGCGCGAGGGAATTATTCAGCTCGTGGCCGATTACGCGAATCAGGCGCTGCCACGCTTGCCGCTCTTCTTCGCGCAGCGCGCGGCTCAGATCGGTGAGCACGAGCAACTGGTGCTGCAAGCCGCCCTCGCGAAAAGTTGTGCGGCGCATGTCCCAACGGCCTTTGCCGCCGGGGAAATCGATTTCGATGGTGCGCTCGGGCTCGCCGGTAATGCATTCGCCCAGGTTGAGTTCTTCCGCGGTTTTGCCCGTCATTTTCTCGTTGGACATTGCGAGAAGGCGTTCTGCGGCGCGGTTGCCAAGACGCAAGCGATGATCGCCATCAAAAGTGAAAACAGCCACGTCAATTTCTTCCGCCACTTTGCGCATCAGCGCGGTGGCTTCCACGGCGCCGAGGCGCTGTTCGCGCAGAGTTTCGCCGAGCGCGTTGACTTCACGCATCACATCGCCCAGCGAATCGCGCGCGGTGGCGCCGCGGCCGCGAATGGAATAATCGCCTTCACGAATCGCGGCCAACAAATTCGAAAGTGTTTGCAAAGGGAACGCGACGTTATTTCGCACCGCAGTTGTGAATCCGACCCACACGCCGACGATCAAGACGGTAAGCGTCCAACAAACTTTTGCGGAGTAGGGCCCATACCAGAGCAGGAGCAGCGCGGCCACCGAGCCGGGCAATCCGGCGACCACGGTGAGCATTACAATTCGCCGCTCGAGATGCAGCTCGCTCATAGTCCGTATTTCTGCATGCGGCGATATAGCCCGCTGCGGCTCAGGCCCAGCGCGACTGCGGCCTGGCTTACGTTGCCATCGAAACGCGCGAGCGTGCGCTGCACGAGATAACGCTCCACATCTTCGAGGCTCATTTCTTCGAGACGCTGCTGCGCGCCGGAAGAAGCTGTGCGCAACCCGAGATCGGAGGCGCGCACTTGATTTGCCTTGCGCGAGCAAAACTGCGCGCTCCACGCTGTGATCCAATTCGCGCACGTTGCCGGGCCAGGGATGTTCCATCATTGCCTGCATGGCTGCCGATTCAAATCCGGAGAGCGTCTTGCGATACCGCTGAGCATACATCCGCAAAAAATGATTCGCGAGCAGCGGAATATCTTCGCGGCGTTCGCGCAGCGGCGGCAAGGCGATCTCAATGGTATTTAGACGGAAGAGGAGGTCCTGACGGAAGCGGCCGGATGCAACTTCCGCGTTCACATCGGCATTGGTGGCGGCGAGGATGCGGACGTCTACCTTGCGCGTTTTGGATGAGCCAACGCGCTCCATTTCGCCGGTTTCGAGGACGCGCAAAAGCTTCGCCTGCAGATTCAGCGGGCACGTTGGCGATTTCGTCGAGGAAAAGAGTGCCGCCATCGGCGAGCTCGAAGCGGCCTACGCGATCAACCTTCGCATCGGTGAACGCGCCTTTTACATGGCCGAATAATTCGCTTTCGAAAATTCCTTCGGAGAGGCCGCCGGCGTTTACGGTGACAAGCGGCTTCGAGGCGCGCGGCGAAAGCGCGTAGAGAGTTTTTGCGATCACTTCTTTGCCGGTGCCGTGCTCGCCGGTGATCAGCACGTTTGCGTCTGAAGGGCCCACTCGCGCGATCAGATCAAGCACGGGACGCATCGCCGCGGATTCGGCAATGAGAATTGGGAAGGGAATCGGCGCGAAGGAGGCGATTTTCGGCTTCCAGGCGAATCTGGCGGCGCAGGGATTTGCGCAAGCTCAACTTGCGTGCGCAAAATCGCGATGAGCCGCGCGTTTTCCCAGGGCTTCTGGATGAAATCGCGCGCGCCGCGGCGCATGGCTTCCACGGCGAGCTGCACGCTGCCCCAGGCCGTCATCACGACGACGGGCAGAGCGCTATCGATGGTTTGGATGCGAGTGAGGAGGTCGAGACCTTCCTCGCCGGACGTGGTGTCGCGCGCGTAGTTCAAATCCATGAGGACGATATCGAATTCGCGCGCTTCGAGCGCAGACATGATGTCCGCGGGCGAAGAGGCCGTCTGGATTTCGTAGCCTTCGTTTTTCAGGAGAAGCCGCAGCGCTTCGCGAACATCGGGCTGATCATCAGCCACGAGGACGCGTGCGGCGCCGGGGTTGGAGGTCTCATGCGTTCGCTGGGTTGACGCTTTCTGGCCTGAGCTGCGCAGGCAGGGATTAGACTCGCATTCGCAGGCGTGACGCGGCGTGCCGGTGCCTTCCGCAGACCACACCTGCTGCGGAAGACGCCGGCGCGTACCTCGCCCTGCCGACACTCTATTCTACTCGACGCGAACGCTGCCCGAACCTGTGCTCACGCTGATGAGCGGTCCGCCGCCGTGAGCTTTGCCGCGAAGTTCGCGACGGCTCATGGTGCCGCTGATGGTCAGCTCATGCGAAGTGGTCAAGCCGCCGGAACCCGTGCTGGCGTCGAGTTCGAATCCCGCATCGGCTGGCAAGTGCAAAGTGACGCCGCCTGAGCCTGAGTGCAGCCGCCACTCGCCGGTAGGCGAGCCTTCCGCGTCGATTGAGCCGCTTGCGGCGCGCGCGCTGAGCTTGCCGTGTACTCCGCGCAATTCGATTCGGCCTGAGCCGGTTTGCACATCCACATCGCCCGCTGCTGTTTGTCGAGTATTCGATGTTGCCGCTGCCGGTTTGCGCGGTGATTCCGCCGCCCACGTTATCGGCGCGAATCGAGCCGCTGCCGGTATTCGCGCGCACGCCGCCTTGAATCGTGTCGAGCGTGATTGTGCCCGAACCCGTGCTGGCTCGAAGCTCCGCGCCGATGTGGCTGATGCGAAGCGAGCCGGAGCCGGTGGTGGCTTCCACGGGACCCTTTACGCCATCGAGTTCCTGGCTGCCGGAACCTGTGGAGGAGCGCAGACGCGTATCCGCGGGAACAACGAGTTCGTAGCTGATGCTTACATTGCGCTTCAGATCTTCATCGTGAATTTCGCCGATGGTGATTGTGTTGCCGTTTTGCTCGATCGGCGGATTGGATTCGAGACGATGAACTTTATCCTGCGCGTTTTTATCGTCGATGTGCCAGTCGCTATTCACGCGAATTTTGCCGATCACGTGAATCGTGGAGCCGTCTCCGGTGCGAACGGTGATCCCGCCCGAGCCGGTTTCCACGGTGAGGTCCACCGCGCCAGAAACTTTCAGCGTGCGATCAAACGATCCTTCAGCGACCGTATCGCGCGCCAATGCTGGAGCGATCGCGACGGTCGCAAGCGCTGCGGCGATCAACGCGCTCCTGTGCCAATTTGCCAATCCCATATTCATTCTCCTCTCGATCCGCCGGTGTGGTGTGTTGCGGCCGGTCGGGCTACTCGTAGCGAAGCGCGATCATTGGATCTACACGTGTAGCGCGCCTCGCTGGAAGGTAAGACGCCAGAGCAGCTACGAATGTCAGCAATAGCGCAACGCCCGCGAAGGTGGCGGGGTCTGTTGCGCTGATTCCGAAAAGAAATTGCGAAAGTATGCGGCTTAGTGCGAAGGCTCCGGCGAGGCCGACCACTACTCCGATGATTGCCAGCTTGAGTCCGTGGCCGATGATCATGCGGAGCACGTCGCCGGGCTCCGCGCCGAGCGTCATGCGGATTCCGATTTCGTGAACGCGCTGGCTCACCGAGTAGGAAATCAATCCGTACAAGCCGATCACCGAAAGAAGCAATGCTGTCGCCGCGAAAATTCCGAGGAGAACGGAACGAAAACGAGGAGCGCTGATCGATCCGGAAATATTTTCTTCCATCGTGCGAACTTTCACTACGGGCTGATTCGGACTGATATCCCGCACTACGCTGCGCAGCGCGGAAATTTCCGTATTTGGATCGGTGGTCGTTCGCAAAACGTAGGAGAGAGTGAATATCGGCAGCATCGAATCGGCCTGCCGCACCGGTACGTACATCTCCGATTTCGGATCGCCGGAAAGATCCTGCTTCAAATCTCCTACGACGCCGATCACTTCCATCCACGGCGTGCCGTCATCTGGTATCGCGCCGAGTTGCATGCGCTTGCCAAGTGCGGAATCGCCCGGAAAGTATTGGTTGGCAGCGGCTTGATTGATCACTACCACGTATGGACTTTTGTCGGTGTCGGATTCTTTTGGAAGCCTGCCGCGAAGAAGTGGCACGCCCAGTGTTTCCAAATAGCCCGCGCTCACTGGGCGATATCCCATGATGATGTAATCGTGCGGCGTTTTCGGCGCGCGGCCCTGAATGTTGAAATGGATTGCACTGCCGCTACCGCTCACTGGAAGAATTACTGCTGTGCCCGCCGAGCGTACACCAGGAAGCGTGCGAACTCGATCGAGCAGGCGATCGAAGAATTCCATTCGTTCGGGAGATTGCGGATACGCATTCGGCGAAAGTGGAATATCCGCGACGAGCAAATTGTCTGGACGGAATCCCGGCGAAACATCCTGCAAGCGCTGGAAGCTGCGAAGAAGCAGCCCCGCTCCGATCAACAAAACGAGAGCAAGCGCGACTTGCACGACGACCAACCCGCTGCGCATGTGCTGCTGCGCCCCGCCGCCAGTTGAGCCGCGCGTGGATTCATTCAGCACGCTGCGAAGATCGATCTTCGCGGTTTGTATCGCAGGCGCCAGGCCAAAAACAATTCCAGAAAAAATCGCGAGACACGCGGCAAATTCCAGCACGTGGCTATCGAGCGTAACTGGAGAAATATTCGGCACGCTCGTTGCCGCAAGCCGCAGCAACGAAGCCATGCTCGCCCATGCGAAAAGCAATCCAATACCTGCTCCGGTGATCGCGAGCAGAATACTTTCGGTAAGCAATTGCCGCACGATGCGCGAACGCGTCGCGCCGATCGCGGTGCGGATCGCCACTTCGCGCTGGCGTCCGCTCGCCCGCGCAAGCAGCAAGCTCGCAATATTTCCGCACGCGATCAGCAGTACGAGTCCCACTGCGCCAAGAAGCACCAGCAGCGCCGGCCGCACGTTGTCCACAAGCTTGTCGCGCATCGCGACGACTTGCGATCCCATGCCGGTATCGTAGATTGGATATTGTTGCTCGAGCCGCTTTGCGATCGTTGTCATCTCCGCGCGAGCCTGCTCGATCGTCATTCCATCCTTCAAACGCCCCACCGCAGTAATTCCCGCGTGCCAATTGCGATCGTCCGGCAGCGTCTTCGCCCACGGATCGAATGGAAGCACCACATCCACAGGTACCATCAGCTGATAGCCCGCCGGCAGAATTCCCACAATTGTGTAGTTGTGATTGTCGAGCACAAGCGATTTTCCAACCGCATCGCGCGCACCCGCATATTTCCTCTGCCAGAATCCGTAGCTAATCAGCGCGACGTTCGGCCCACCTGCGCGATCCTCTTCCGGCAAAAACGTGTGGCCCTCGATTGCATTCACGCCAAGCAACGAAAACATACTTGCCGATGTCATCTGTCCGGCCAATCGCTCGGGCTCGCCCGCGCCAGTGAGCGTCAGTGTCGCATTGTGCGCTGCCGACACATTTTCAATTGAACGCGTCTGGTCGTGAAAATCCTGATAATTTTGATACGACGGCCCAATCTGTGGCGCCGACGGCAGCGTCTCGTAAATCAGCACCAGCCGATCCGGATCGCGAAACGGGAGCGGCCGCAGCAACACAGCATTCACCACGCTGAAGATTGCAGTGTTCGCGCCAATCCCCAGCGCCAGCGTAAGCACCGCCACCGCCGTAAATCCAGGATTCTTCGCAAGCGTGCGTATCGCGTACCGAATGTCTTGCCAGAGTGTGTCCACAAGCTCTCCCGCTACTCTACAAAAAGTTCTGCCGCAAGTTGTACTCGGTTTTACTCGTACCGCAGCGCAACCATAGGATCCACTTTCGTCGCTCGCCGCGCTGGAATGTAGCAAGCCAGCAACGCCGCTGCCACCAGCAACAAAGTCACCGCGCCGAATGTCACCGGATCAGTAGCAGTCACGCCGAATAACATTGACGCAACTGTCCGCGTCAGCGCCAGCGATCCCGCAATTCCGATCACCACGCCCACAAGTATCGTGCGCAGCCCCTGCCCCAGAACCATTCGCAGCACGTCTCCAGTCGCCGCACCCAGCGCCATTCGCACTCCAAATTCACGTGTACGCCGGCTCACCGAATATGCCATCACGCCGAACACTCCAGCCGTCGCCAGCAGCAGCGCCGTGATTCCAAAGAATCCAATCAGAATCACATTGAATCGCCGCGAGCCCAGCGACGCCGAATAAATCTGTGAAAAAGTTTTGAAACTTACGGGAATTTCTGGATTGAGCTCCGTCATGATTCCTCGCGCGGCGGCAGACACTGATCGCGTATCCGCGTCGCTCAGCATCGCCATCGTCACCGAATTTCGCGGACGCTGAAATATATCCACATACACCGTCGGCCGCGGCGGCGCATCCAGCCCGTTCTCGTGCGTATCTCCCACGATTCCCACAATCGTCAGCAATCGCAGATCGTTATCCATATTTCCAAATTCAATCGTGTGTCCGATCGGATCTTGCCCCGGCCACCTATCTTTTGCCAGCGATTGGCTGATCACCGCAACGTGTGGAGCGTTCATCCCGTCGCGCTCGTCAAAAATTCGTCCGCGAATCAGTGGAATCCCCATCACTTGGAAATAGCCGTCGGACGCCACGCAAAAATCCGCGTCGCCAATTCTCTCCTTTTGCTTGAAGTACGCTCCAAGCTTGGCGTAGGCGCTGGGGCCGTCAGCGGTATTCGGAACTTCGTTGGGCGACAGCAGCAGAAACATTCCATCCGGCAGCCCACCATCAACCATCGGCAGCGTGCTCGCCGCGCCTGCTTTGCGTACTCCCGGAATTTGCGATAACCGCGCAATCAACTCGGAATAAAATCCCGCCTGGGCCGCTTTCTCTTTTGGATCTTCCACGAACGGTAGTGACACTTCCATCGATACGATTTTGTCCACACGGAAACCGGGATCGACTTCCATCACTTTCATCAGACTGCGTCCCAGCAACCCTGCTCCGATCACCAGCACCAGTGTGATCGCAATTTGCGCCGCCACAAGAATGCGTCCCACTCTTTGCCCGCCATGCGAGCCGGCATTTCCGCGCCCGCCTTCCACCAGCCCTTTGCGCAAGTCTCCGGACGTCGCGCGCACGGCAGTAAACGCGCCCAGCCCAGCCGCTACGGCTGTAGACAGCAAGAATGCGAATAGAAGCACTGGAATACTGATTGATACACTATCCAATCGCGGCAGATTTGCGGGAGCCAGCGACACCAGTCCCGCCACTCCCCACAATGCCGCCAACACCCCCAGCACTCCGCCCACCAGCGAAAGCAAAAACGCTTCCGTAAGAAATTGCCGCACCAATCTTCCGCGTGCCGCTCCCAGTGCGCTGCGAATCGAAAGCTCGCGCTCGCGCACGGATGCCTGCGCCAACAACAGGTTCGCCACGTTTGCGCACGCCACCAGCAGCAGGAATCCCACCGCGCCCAGCAAAATCATCAGCGGCGACCGCGCCTTGCCCGTCATCGAATCCTGCAGCGGCATCACCTTTCCGTCGATCAGCAGATAATCGCCTTGTTCGTTCGAGCCATCATGAATTCGCCGCGCTAGCACGCTGATATCTTGATCCGCTTGCTTTGCGCTTACCCCATCTCGCAATCTTCCCACTGCCCAATAATTGTGCGAAGTTCTTGATAGATTCTCGCCATCGGTATCAGCCGCCGCCCACACTGACACGTCCGCTGGAAATTGGAAACCGCGCGGCATCACTCCGATCACCGAGTACAGCGTGTTGCTCACCTTCAAAGTGGAATGCGTGAGGTCCGCCGCCGATCCCAGAAATTCTCTCCAGAATCCATAACTCACGATTGCCGTCGGCGCCGCGCCTTTTTGGTTGTCGCTCTCCGCGAAATCTCGTCCCGTCATTGGTTCAACGCCAAAAACTTTGAAAAAATCGGGCGACACCTGTGCGAACGTCGTTCGCGTTGGCTGCGAACCGCCCGAGATCGGTACTTCGTACGCGGTATATTTCGCCATTGCCTTAAAGCTGTGGCTCTGATTGCGGAAATCATCGAAATTTGGATCGGCCAGACGCATGTTGTGGTTCTTCGTGTTGATTTCCCACACCGCCATAATCTTGTCCGGCTGCGGATAAGGCAGCGGCTGCAGCAGCACGCCATACACCACGCTGAAGATCGCGGTCGTCGCGCCGATCGCCAGCGCCAGCGTAAAAATCATGATCGCTGTGACGCCGGGGTTCTTGCTCAACACGCGCGCAGCATACTTAAAATCCTGAAAGAAGCCGCCCATACTCACCTCGCTTCAAAATTTCGAAGACGTCTGCCACCACTCAATACTTTATTCGTACCGCAGCGCCTGAATCGGATCCACTCTCGTCGCGCGAGCCGCCGGCACGTAACACGCGAGCAGTGTCACCGCCATCAACAACACAGGCACGGTGAAAAATGTCACAAAATCAAATTGCGTCCCACCAAGCAATTCGCCGCCGCTGCGCGTCAGGTAAAGCGCCGAAGGAATCCCGATCGCCAGCCCCGCCACCGTAAGTAACGCTCCGTTTTTCATCACCAGCAAAAAAATATCCCGCTTCTCGGCGCCCAACGCCATCCGCACGCCAAACTCATGCATTCGCTGCGCCACCGCATACGCAACAATTCCATACACGCCGACGATCGCGATCAGCAGCGCCAGCCCGCCCAGAATCGTCATCATTCCCGCCAGTTGCGGATTCCCAGACAGCGACTCGTCAATCGCTTCAATCAACGGCATCACATCATACGCAGGCAGCAGCGGATCGAGCGCCGCAAGCTGCGTCCTCACCGCGCCCACAAATCCAGACGGATCGCCATTCACTCGAATCCCAAGTTGCGTTTCCGCCGGAGCCGATTGCGACACCGGCCGGTAAATCACAGCCTCCGGCAATCGGTCCGTCCAATCGTAAAGGGCATTGCCCACAATCCCCACGATCGTAAGTTGCGGCCCCGGACTCTTCGCCGATCCAACGCTGATCCTTTTTCCCAGCGCACTCTCACGCGGAAAATACCGCTCCGCAAGTTTCTGGCTCACTAGCGCCACAGGTACCGTGCTTTCTGTGTCCGCCGCATTGAATTCGCGTCCCGCCACCAGCGAGATCCGCATGAATTTCAAAAACTCCGGCGAAATATCCTGCAGCACGCTGCCTGCAACGTGCGCCTCATCGGGCTCCGGCCGTCCTTCGATCTGAAACGCGCTCCACGTCACTCCGTTGTTGCTCATCGGGATCGAAGTAAACGCCGCGCTCGCTTGCGTTCCCGGCATCGCACTCAATCGCTCAATCGCCGCGCGATAAAATCTCGCACGCGCCGCAGCATCCGCGTATCTCGTCTCAGGCAGATTCACTCCCATCACCAACACTTGCTGCGGCGCGTACACATCGCCGGTGTGAAGCATCGCGCGAAACGTCCGCACATAAATCCCGGCCATCACCAGCAACACCAACGCCACCGAAACTTGAGCGACTACAAAAACGCTGCGCAGCCGTTGCTTCGCGCGGCTCGCGGTTGCGCCTCTGCTGCCTTCCTTCAATCCATCATTCAAATCCGCGCGCGAATTTCCAAGCGCCGGCGCCATCCCGAAAAGAATTCCCGCGCCAAACGCGATAGCCATCGTGAAGGTCATCGCGCGCCCATCCAGACGAATCGTCTGAAATCCCGGCATCAGCCGCGCCACATCCGCTGGCATCGATTGCAGCAGCGCAGTCAAGCACCATCCCGAAAAAAGCAGACTGGCCGCTCCGCCAATCGCTCCTAGCAATAAATTTTCCCAAAGCAGTAGCCGCAGAATCCGCAGCCGCGAAGCTCCCAGCGCCGTCCGCACCGCAATTTCTCGTTCGCGTCCAGTCGCCCGTGCGAGTTGCAAATTGGCAATGTTCGCGCACGCAATCAGCAGCACCACTCCCACCGCGCACAACAGCATGAAAATCGCCGCGCGAACAATCGTTCCTTCCACAAATTCCGCCAGTGGCATCACGTGCGCCACGCGGCTCTTGTTCGTTGCCGGGTACGCCACCTCAAGCTGCCGCGAAATTGTCGTCATCTCCGCTTGTGCTTGAGTTTGCGAAACGCCCGCACTCAGTCGCCCAATCACGTGCAGCGACCGCGAACTTCGCTCCGCTTTTTCCTGCGGCGTCAGCGCCAGCGGCACCCACAAATCCGTCGGCGCCGGAAAATCAAATTCGCGCGGCATCACTCCCGCAACCGTAAATGGTTTCCCGTCGAGATCGATCGCGCGGCCAACAATATTCGCATCGCTTCCGAATCGCCGTTGCCACAATCCGTATCCCAGGATCACCACATCGCCGCGGCCTGTCTGGTCTTCTCCCGTGCTAAACGTTCTCCCCATCGCAGGAGTCGCGCGCAACGCCGCAAAAAAATCCGCCGTCACCTGTGCCGCAAATTCCCGCTCCGGCGCGCCGCCTCCCGTAAGATTCACGTTTCGCTGCCGGTACGCCGCCAGCTCTTCAAACGAATGGCTCTGCGTTTTCCAATCGAAATAATCCGCCGGCGTAACCGGCGCCTTTTGTCCGATCACCACCGCTGAAATTCGATCCAGTTCGGGAAATGGAAGTGGCTGCGTTAGAAATGCATGAGCCACACTGAATATCGCGGTGTTCGCGCCAATGCCCAGCGCCAGCGTCAATGCCGCGATAATTGTGAATCCGATATTTCGCCGAAGCAGCCGCAGTCCATATTTCACATCCTGCGCCGTTCCGCTGAGTGCTGTGATCATCGTTGTTACCAGTAGACGTCGGCAATGAACAGAAGTCGCCGCGAAATTAAGACTTCATCTGAGGTTTTATACGTTCAGAGGTGGGTATTCGTTCCGTCACGCAGCAGCCGCCAACGCCCGCAAAACACGCGCCAATTCCGCGCGGGCTTCATCCGGGTGGGGCGTGTCCCCACCCGCCTTCCATGCAATCAATCTCTATCCCGCGATCGTCGGCTCCGAACTCATCGGCGCAGGCTTCGTCTCATCCACAATCCAGCCGTCCTTCAAATTCACAATCCGGTTTCCATATGCCGCATTTCTTTCCGAGTGTGTCACCTGAATAATCGTCGTCCCCGCATCATTCAGCCGCTTGAAGAGCTGCATAATTTCTTCACCCTGGCCTGAGTGCAAATTTCCCGTCGGCTCGTCCGCCAGAATCAGTTTCGGAGCCATCACCACCGCGCGCGCCACTGCAACAAGTTGCTGCTGTCCGCCGGAGAGCTGGCTCGGATACAAATCTTTTTTCCCCACGATGTAAAACCTGTCGAGGATGTCGCACACCAGGCTCTGCCGTTCGCCGCGCGGCACATTTTTATACGAAAGCGGAATTTCCAGATTTTCAAACACGGTGAGATTATCGATCAGGTGGTAGCTCTGAAACACGAACCCGATGTAGCGCTTGTGCAGCTCGTTGCGCTGCTTCACGCTCATCTTGTGTACCGGCTGGTCCAGGAAATAATATTCGCCGGTCCATGAGCCATCGAGCATTCCGATAATCGAAAGCAGCGTCGATTTCCCCGCTCCCGAAGGACCCATGATTGTCACGAACTCGCCCTGCGCGATATCCAAATTAATCCGTCGCAGCACAAAGAATTTTCCCGCGGCAATGTCGTACGATTTCTCCATGCTTCTCAGCTGGATCAGTGGTTCTGCGCCCGCCATGTGTTTTTTCTCCTTGGCAAATCCTTTTCAAATTTTCCCATTCAAACTTTTCGCTGCCGCAGCAGCGTCAGAACTTATTCATATCTCAGCGCAGTAATCGGATCAGTCCGCGTCGCACGCCGCGCTGGCAACCAGCACGCCAGCAGCGCCGCCATCGAGAGCACCGCCGCAATCTCCACCAGCGTCATCGGATCAGGCTTGCCAATCCCGGGAACAAATCCCGCCATCACTCGCGCCAGCGAATACGCGATCGGAATCCCCATCGCGAGCCCAGCCGCTGCCAGCGTCATCCCTCTTCGCAGCACAAGTCTCAGCACATCTTTCGGCAGCGCGCCCATCGCCATTCGAATCCCAATCTCGTTTGTCGACTCCGCCACTGAATAGGCTAACACGCCGTACACTCCCAGCGCCGCCAATACCAGCGCCAGAACCCCCAGCGCCTCCATCATTGCCGCGACATACGTGATACTGAAGAGCGAATCTTTGATCACCTCTCCCATCGGCCTCAACTTCATTAAGGAAACATCAGGATCGACCGACGCCATCGCCATTCGCGCCTCGCCCATCAGTCCCTCTGGCGACCCTCCGCTCCTCACTACAAACGACATGTACACTCTCGAAATCTGCCGGTACGGCCTGTAAACCGCCAGCGACGGGCTCACATCAGACCAGTCCTGCTTCACATCCGCCACCACTCCCACAATCGTGGCCCATGGAAGCTTAGACTCTAAATGCCCGAACTTGATTCCATGCCCGATCGGACTTTCTTTCGGCCAGTACGCCCGCGCTAGGCTTTGGCTGACAATCGCCACTTCCGCGTTCCCGGCGGCATCTCCGTCCGTAAACTCGCGTCCCTCTACTATAGGTACGCCCATAACATGAAAATAATTCGGACTAATAATCTCTAAATCGGCTGTTCGCGCCTCGCCGGCGTTTTGCCACGGCCGCCCCTGAATCACAAAGTCCGTATTCGCATTCCCGATCGTGTGCGGCACAATCGTCGTTTCCGCTGCCTCCATTGCGCCCGGGAGCGCGGAAAGTTTGGCAAGCGACTGATTAATGAATTCAACCTTCTGGGCGTGCTCCGGGTACGCACGATCCGGCAAAGTCAGCACCATCGTCAGCAGCGAATCGGGCTTGTATCGCGAGTCGGAATTCTGTATCGCGCGGAACCCCCGCACGATCAGCCCGGCTCCGGCCAGCAGCACCACCGCCAGCGCCACCTGAATCATCACCAGCACGCCGCGCAATCTCTGCCGCACTTTGCCGCTTGTTCCGCCGCGGCCGCCCTCTTTCAGCGTCTCGCTCATTTTTACTCGCGTGCTTTCCAGTGCGGGAAAAAGTCCCGCCAGCATTCCGGCCACCACCGCCACCACGATCGTGAATCCCAGCGCTCGCGCATCAATCCGAATCGCGTCAAATCCCGCAATCGTTCGTGCCACATCTTGCGGCATCCCCACAATCATCAGGTGGACTGTCCACTCCGCCAGCAAACTCCCAGCGCCGCGCCCACCACCGCCAGCATCATGCTCTCCGTCAGCAATTGCCTCACGATTCGCCAGCGGCTTCCGCCCATCGCCGTGCGTATCGCAATTTCTTTTACACGTTTTGCTCCGCGCACAAATTGCAGGTTCCCCACATTCGCGCAAACGATCAGCAGCACAAACCCACCGCTCCCAATAATAGATACGTATATTCGTACGCGTTTTCTCCGACCGAATATCTGCGAATCGGAATTACCTGAACTCCCCATCCGCGATTTGTCTCGGATATGCTTCTCCCAGTCCTCCGCGCAATCGTATCCATCTCCGCGTTCGCTTTCGCGGCCGTCGTTCCCGGATTCAGTTTTCCCAGCACATACAGCGGATGCCATGTTCGCAGCACTCGCTCGCTCGGTTGCAGCGCCAACGGGGTCCATAACTCCGTATCAATCGGATAAGAAAACCCTGCGGCATCACGCCAATGATCGTGTAAGCCGCTGGTTCAGATGCACACGTCTCCCGATCACCGAGCGATCGCCCCGAATCTCCGCTGCCACAATCTATAGCTGAGCACTACTTCGCCGTCTTGCCCCGGCTGATCTTCGCTGGCCGTAAACGTCCGGCCGAGAACGGTTCCGTCCGCACACTTCAAAAAAATTCGTGGAAACATAAAACCCTGAATTTGTTCCGGCAGTCCGTTCCCGGTCAAGCTCATAGACTTCCACATCCACGCCGCCAAGCCCTGAAACGATTTCGCCTGTTCTCGCCAGTCCTGTAAATTTGCCGGAGAAACCCCGCGCCCGCAATCGTCTCCGTCGGCGCCTTTTCCAGCATCACCACCAAATGTTCAGTATCGGGCAGATTCCCGGCTTCAGCAGCAACGCATCCGCAATACTGAAGATCGCCGGTGTTCGCCCCAATCCCCAACGCCAATACCGCCACCGCGATCACCGTAAATCCCGGCGACTTCCGCAGCGTCCTCAATCCATATCGAATATCTTGAAGCCAGATTTCCATCGGCAAAGGAATAATACTCTGAACCCCCGCCCGCGGGTATCCGAATTCAGAGACGTCTTAATCTTGCAATTTTAATCGAATCTGCTATCCTATCCATGGAGAAGAAGTGTCACTTCTCCACCCCAATCCCAGCATTCCAAGAGGTTCAGCATTCGTAGGGGCAGGGCTTGCCCTGCCCAGTTTCTTAACCAAGCCCCCGCATCCCCAAACTCGAATCCAGGGGCGAAATCAAAATCAAACCGTAGGGGCGGCGGGCTCGACCGCGAAGCGGGCAGGCCCCGCCCATCACTTCAAAGACGTGATGTGGTCAAACGGACAAAAACACGAAAAATACACCCAAAAACGACCCTAACCCCTTTAGAATGAACAACTTTTTAGTAATAGTACTAGGTAACCCCTGTAGTTTCATCACTATACAAAAACAATGGTAGAGGGGGAGTAGGCCGCAAATTAGCCATTCTATCGGCTATAACTCATTTTTATATGAATACTTTACGAGAATTTGATTGCAGCGAATCCTGCCCAACCTCACTCGTACCGCAACGCCACAATCGGATCCGTCCGCATCGCCCGCTGCGCCGGTATCCAACACGCCGCGGCCGCCACCGCCGCCAAAATCAGCCCTACTTCGACGAAGGTTATCGGGTCCGCGGTCCCAATTCCAAAGATCAAACTCCCAATCAAATGGGAGGTCCCCAGCGCCATCGGCAACCCAATCACCAGCCCAATTCCGGTCAGGAGCAGCCCGCCACGCAGCACCAGCCGCACCACATCAAACCTCTGCGCTCCCAGCGCCATCCGGATGCCAATCTCGTATGTCCGCTGCTCCACCGTGAACGCCATCACTCCATACACGCCCACGGCGGCCAGCACCAGCGCCAGAATTCCCAGCACGCCCATCATCACTGCACATATGCCAGCCCAATCATATTTTCCTGCATCGCCTGCGACATCGGCATCACCGAGAATGCCGGCTCTTCGGAATCCACAGCAACCAATGCCGCCGCGCGCCGCCGATGCCAAAGAGACATCGGATCGCCAGACGTTCGCAGAAACGCGCACGTGTATCCACGTGGTGCTTGTTTGTAGGTTCTGATAGAAAGCAAGGTCGGCGCCTGATATGGCTCCAGCCAGTTTTCACATCGGCCACTACGCCGACAATCGTCATCCACGGATTTTTCGAATCGCTTGCGCCGGCTTTGATGCGGTGCCCGATGACGTCGCCCGCGGGCCAAATTTTTCGGCGAGGCTGCGGCTCACCAGCGTCACGCCGGTGGTGTTGCCGATATCGGCGTCAGTGAATTCACGGCCTTGCAGGATGGGAATATGAAGCAGCTGGAAAAAATTTGTGCTTACAACTTGCGAATTCGCGTTCTCAGCTTCGCTCGCATCGCGCCACGGCCGCCCTTCGATATTGAATTGTTGAGTGGATCCCGTGTTGTCATCCATCGGAATCGCGCTAGCCGATGCGACGCCGCTTGCGCCCGGTACCGCGGAAAGTTTGTCGACAAGCTGATCGTAAAATGCGATTCGTTTTGCGGGCTCCGCGTATTTCACATCGGGCAAGCTGAGTTGCATCGTCAAAACAGTTTCCGGATGCCACTCAGTTCCTACTTGAATCAATTTTTGAAAACCGCGCACGATCAACGCAGAACCTGCGAGCAGCACCACCGCCAGCGCTACTTGCGTCACCACCAGCGCATCGCGCAGACGGTGTCGACCGCGGCCGCTCGATCCGCTGCGACCGCCCTCTTTCAAAACTTCGTTCACATCCACTCGCGAAGTTTCCAGCGAAGGCAAAACTCCCGCAATCACACCTGCTGCGACGGCGGCGAAAATCGTAAACAAAAGCGCGCGCGCATCCAGATGAATCTGATCCCATCCGGGAATTTCTTTCGCCACGCTCGCCGGCATGTGCGCCAAAATCGACGAGATCGACCATTTCGCAAAAACCAAACCGAGCGCTGCGCCGCCGAACGCAACCAAAATACTTTCCGTAAGCAACTGACGCATCACGCGCCATCGGCTTCCGCCCAGCGCGCCGCGAATCGCAATTTCTTTCAGCCGGCTCGATCCACGCACCAATTGCAAATTCGCCACGTTCGCGCAAACGATGAGAAGCACGAAGCCCACTGCGCCCAGCAACAAATACGTGTACGAAATTGTGTCGTCGCCCACCGCAAATATCCGGATCGGAATCACCGTCGCCCGCCATCCGTGATTGGTCAGCGGATATGCTGTGCTCAGCCGGTTCGCGATTGTATTCATCTCGGCCGTCGCGCTTGCCGCGGTCGCGCCATCCTTCAATCGCGCGATTCCAAAAAGTCCATGACTGCTTCGCGATTGCCATTGCTCTGGAGTCAACGCGAGCGGCAGCCAAAGTTCCGCAGCCATGGGAAAGTCAAAAGTTTTCGGCATTACGCCCACTACGGTGTACGGCCTCCCGTCAATATGAACTGATTGCCCAATCAAATTTGGATCCGAGCCGAATCTGCGAATCCACAATCGTTCGCTCAGCAGAACGACGCCGTCGTGTCCGGGGGCGTCTTCACCCTGAAGAAATGTGCGGCCGAATTTTGGGAAGACATTGCAAACCGAAAAGAAATTTGCGCTGACCTGAAACCCCTGCACCTTTTCTGGCATGCCTTCGCCGGTGAGATTCACGTCGTCGAATTCGTAACCTGCAAGCGAATCAAAAGATTTCGCCTGCTGTTTCCAATCCGCAAAATTCGCAGCCGCAATTCCAGAAGTGCCTTGCGTTTGCGACGGCCGAAGTTCCATCACCGCGACAACATGATCGGGATCAGGAAGATTGAGAGGCTTCAGCAGAAATGCATCCGCCACGCTGAAGATCGCCGTGTTCGCGCCAATTCCCAATGCAAGAGCCAATACCGCGATCGCGGTGAACCCGGGAGACTTGCGAAGTGTCCGAACTCCGAACTTAATGTCTTTCCACAAAGTCTCCATCGCAGCCTCCACATTACTGCTCTTGCTAAACTATTCTTCGCGCAACGCGATGATTGGATCCACGCGCATCGCCCGTCGCGCGGGAATGTAGCAAGCCGCGAGCGCTACCATCGCCAAAACTATGGGAATGGTTGCAAACGTTGCCGCGTCGGTTGCTTTCACTTGAAACAGCAACGCCTCCATAAACCGGCTCAACGAGAACGCGCCGGCGAAACCAATCGCGAGACCAGCGGCCAGCAACGTCATTCCGTTTCCGAGCACGATTCCGAGTACATCTTTGCGCTGCGCACCGAGCGCGATACGAATTCCAATTTCGTGCGAGCGCTGCGTGACCATGTAAGACATCACGCCGTAAATTCCGATCGCCGCAAGCACCAGTGCCAGCGCAGCAAAAACTCCGAGCAATACCGAAGACAATCGGCGCGACGCGACATTCGCATCCACCACATCGCTCAGCGGCTGCACGTCAAAGAGCGGCACGTTGGGATTCACTTCAACGATCGCAGACTTCACGGCGCTTACGAGGCTCGCGGGATCAGCTTTCGTTCGCACGATAATGCTGCCAAAGCTTCGCGGCTGCTGCGCGTCCGGCTCGTAGATTTCGATGCGCGATGGCTGATCCACGCCGTAATTCATTACATGCGAAACTACGCCCACCACCGTCATCCATTCCGGTTTCTCAGGGAAGCCCCGTGTCGCGACGCGCCTGCCGACGGGATCCTGCCCCGGCCATTCTTTTGTGGCGAACATCGTGTCCACAATGCACACGCGCTGCGCCTTTTCGCTGTCAAAATCGTTGAAGAATCTTCCTCGCTCCAGTCGGACTCCCATCGCCTTCAGTGCATCTGGAGTCGCTACTGTATTGTCGACAGACGTGGGGTTTTCTGGCGTCGGTGCGGGCTTTCCCTCGATCATGTATCCGTCTTGCGCGCCGCCGAGCAACGGCCACTCAAATCCTGCGGATTCCACTCCCGGAATCGCCTGTACTTTCGCGACGAATTGGTTTACGAACTGAACCTGTTTCGCGGGATCCTGGAAATCGCGATCCGGCAGGTTAAAGGTTCCGGTCAGAACTCCGCGATCGTCAAATCCCGCATCGGCCCCAAGCGCGCGGAACAAACTTTTCACCGCGAGCCCGGCGCCAACGAGCAACACCATGGAGACCGCGACTTCAGCGATGATCAACGCCGACTGGAATTTTCTGCGTCCCTTGTTTGCGCTCGCGCCTCGTGTGCCTTCTTTCAGCGCGTCTTGCACATCGGATTGCGACGCCTGCCACGCGGGGAACACGCCGAACAAGAATGCGGTCAGCACGGAAATTCCGAGCGCGAAGCACAGCACGCTTACATTGATCGTGAGATCGTCCATTCGAGGCACGCTCGGAGACGCCAAGCGCGTTAGAAGACCGATCGAAGACCATGCCATTGCGAGGCCCAGCAATCCACCGGTGACGCCGAGCAACAAACTTTCCGTCAGCAATTGCCGCAGCAGACGCGAACGGCTCGCGCCAAGCGCCACGCGGATGGACATTTCTTTTTGCCGTTCGGTGGCGCGCGCAAGCATCAAATTTGCCACGTTGGCGCAGGCGATCAGCAAAACGAAACCGACCGCGGCCATCAGAATCAGCAGCGGCTGGCGCAGATTGCCCACATACGAATTCATGACGGAGTCGACGGACACGCCGTGCCCGGTGTTGGAGATGGGATACTGTTCCGCAAGCCGCGCCGCGATTCCATTCAGATCGGATTTTGCTTGCTCGATCGTCACACCCGGTTTCAATCGCGCCAGCGCATAGATACCCGGGTGGCTATCCCTGTTTGCGGGGCCGCCCATTTTGTCTTCGAGCCGCCACAGCGAACTGAAGAGCGATTGATTCCGCCAGCCGCCATGAAAGCGCGCGTTTGCGATGACGCCGACAATTGTATAAAGCTCGCTATCAAGATTAATTTTTTGCCCAATTACATTTGGATTGCGCGCGTATTTGCGCGACCACAATCCATCGCTGATCAGCACCACGGGCGCGGCGCCAACTTTGTCGTCTTCTGGAGTGAGTGCGCGCCCCAGAATCGGCTGGACGCCAAGCGTTGGGAAAAATCCCGCGGTGATCCGGCGCATCCGCAACCGCTCAGGATCGCCATTCCCCGTCAATATCACGCTGGCGGATTGATAAGGCGCCATCGCTTCGAAGACATGGTTCGCAGACTTCCAGTCGTCGAAATTGGCCATCGCAATACTCATGTCGGGAACTTGTTGAGTGGTCTCAGCAATGAAAACAATTCGGCCTGGATCTTTGTACGCGAGAGGCTGCAGCAGCACCGTATCTACCACGCTGAAAATCGCGGTGTTCGCGCCAACTCCGAGAGCCAGAGTCAGCAGCGCGATCGCTGTGATTCCCGGGCGGCGCAGTAGCGATCGAAATCCGTACACGATGTCTTGCCAGATCGCGTCCATTGTCACTCTCCGATTTCTGGTTTTGAAACAGCGCGGCGTGCCAGATTCAACAGCGTGCGGAATCGATTGGGCGAGACACCACACCCCATGCGCGCTGCGCCTGCATATACAACGCGCGAGAGGCGGGTGATGTTCCCTGGAATACGAAGTTATTCGTAGCGCAGCGCGATCATCGGGTCCACGCGCATCGCGCGCCGCGCCGGCAGCCAGCACGCAGCCAGCGCCACGGCCATGAGGACCGCCGCGACTCCAATGAACGTCAGCGGATCGTTTGCGCTCACTCCATAAAGCATCGTGGACATCAGTCGCGTCAGCGCGAGGGCCGCGATGACTCCAAGACCAACTCCCAAGAAGGCCAGCCTCGCGCATTCACCGAGGATCAGTCGCAACACATCTCGCCGTTGGGCTCCGAGTGCCACTCGAATTCCGATTTCATGAGTGCGGCGAGCGGTACTGAATGCAATCACTCCGTATATGCCCATGCCCGCGAGCAGCAACGCGAATCCGCTAAACACACTCAGCAGCAACAATGTCGAACGCCTGTCCGAAACAGCGTTCGTTTCCATCGTTTGCATCGTCGCGATGCTAAATGCGGGAAGGTCTTTATCCAATGTGGCCACTGCTCCACGAATCGTGCCAATCAAACTTGCTGGATCCACCGCGCTGCGAACCACAAGATACATATCGCTCGATACATTCTGCCGGTAAGGAACATACACCTCGTAGCGCGACGGGTTCGCAAGGCCATACAACTTGGTATCGCCAACCACACCAACAATTGTGATCCAAGTCGTCGGCCGGTCGGGCCGCGGATGGCCCCACATGAATTGCTTTCCGATCGGATCCTGGTCCTTGAAATAACGTTCCGCTAGCTTGTCATTGATCAAGCCGACCTGCGGCGCTGTTTCGGTGTCGGTGTCCTGCACCGATCGCCCGCGGATCAACGGAATTCCCAAAGACTCGACATAGCCCGAGCTTACGACGTGAATGTCGGGATGCGGATACTGTCCACGCGCAGGCACGGGCATTCCTGCAAACGAAATATCAGTGCGGCTGTGATCAAAAGTAAGCGGAACAGCGGTAGCGACTCCCGCGCTGCGCACTCCCGGGAGAGCGCGCACCTTCTCGAGAGCCTGTTGCCAGAAATTCAGAATTGGAGGATTACTGGCATATCGCGATGAGTTGAGATTAAATTCCATCGTCAAAACGTTTTCGGTGCGGAAACCGCTATCAACACGAAGTAAGCGCGACAAACTTTTCACCATCAGCCCCGCGCCTATCAGCAGCACCATCGCGAGCGCAATTTCCGCGACCGCAAATGCGCCGCGCAAACGATTGTGAGCGGATCCGGAACTGGACCCTTTTCCGCCTTCTTTCAGCGAATCATGGACGTCCGGTCTGGAAGCTGCGAGGGCGGGAGCAAGTCCGAATGCGAATGTAACGAGCACGATGATCCCTGCCGCAAAAAGCAAAACCGCGCGATCCATCCCTGCGGTGGTGTCTTGAAACATTCCCGAGGGCATAATTCCCGCGAGCCCTTTGATTCCCCAGAATCCGGAAACAATTCCGAGCCCTCCGCCAAGAACAGCGATCACGGAACACTCGGTGAGAATCTGACGAAGAATTCTGCCGCGGCTGGCGCCCAGCGCCAAGCGCAAGGCGATTTCCTTTGAGCGCGAGGCCGCCCGCACGAGATACAAATTCGCAACATTGACGCACGCGATCAGCAGCACGAACGCGACTGCGCCGAACAGCACCAGCAATTCAGGGCGCGAGCTGGAGACAATCGCATCGCGCAGCGTGCTGATGGCAACGGGGTTTTTATCGTTGTCGTCGATGCCGCTGTTTTGCCGGGCGATGGTTGTTTGCACGCCGGTCAATTCAGCGAGTGCGCGGTTGATCGCAATGCCAGGAGCTAGGCGCGCGATTACGGTGAGGTCGCCGTGATTTCCGCGCTCCATAAATTCACCGGTGGCGTACACGCCGATCGGAGAAATGAAATCGGTCTGGCCGAAGAAGGTGAAACCGGGAGGAAGAATTCCCGCGATGACGAAACTCTGGCCATTGATCGTTACAGCTTTACCGAGCGCGTTCGGGTCTCCGCCGAGATGAGATTGCCACAGCGCGTAGCTCAACAGCAGCACCGGAGCGGTTCCGGTTTTTTCTTCACCGGGAAGAAGATCGCGCCCCATGATCGGGTGCACTCCAAGCATGGAAAGAAAATTCGGCGAGACTCCATAGCCAACCACACGTTCGGGCGTCTGCATGCCGGAAAGATTTGCGCCGACGTTGTGAGCAGCAGCCATTTCCGAAAACGCGTGACTCTGAGTTTGCCAATCGAGAAAATCGGGATAGGCCACCGAAACATTGCCAACGCGCGAATCGGTTTCATTGAGGATTACCAGCTGTTCGGCATCGCGGTAGGGAAGCGGGCGGAGCAGCGTGGCGTTCACGAAGCTGAAAATCGTAGTGGTCGCGCCAATTCCCAATGCAAGCGTAAGCACGGCGATGGCGGTGAATCCCGGAGCGCGAAGCAAAGTGCGGAATGCGTACTGAAGGTCTTGCCGAAGCGTACCCATACTGGCCTCCTCGCCGCGCCTCAGTTGCGGAGGCTGCGGCCGGCGAACTTGGCGCGGCGCGAGGGCCAGTGACCAAAATTTCCGGAGAGCGGAGAACTCTCGCGAGCTCCCGTCTCCGATTTAATCTTCTGGACTAGTGCGCTGCGGCGCTGCTCTCTTCGAAGTTTTCTTCGACGATGCGGCCGTCAAACAAGTGGATGCTGCGGTCTGCGAACGCGGCGTAACGCGGATCGTGCGTAACCATGCAAAGTGTTGCGCCACCGCGGTGGAGTTCCGTCATCAGCTCCATCACCGCTTCGCCGTTTTTCGAATCCAAGTTACCAGTCGGTTCGTCTGCGAGAAGGATGGATGGATCGCCTACCAACGCACGAGCGACGGCAACGCGCTGTTGCTGACCGCCGGAAAGCTGCGAAGGATAGTGCTTGATGCGGTGCGCCATGCCAACCTTTTCAAGCGCCTGCTGCACGCGCTGCTTCCGCTCGGAAGCGCCCATGCCGCGATAGGTCAAAGGCAGCTCGACGTTTTCGTAAACGTTGAGGTCGCCGATCAGGTTGAACGCCTGGAAGATAAAACCAATCTCGCGGTTACGGATGCGAGTGCGTTCCGAAAGCGTGAGCTTCGATACGGGCTTGTTATTCAGAATGTAGACGCCATCCGACGGCGAATCGAGCAGCCCGAGAATCGAAAGCAGCGTGGATTTGCCGCAGCCCGATGGGCCGTTGATGGCGACATATTCTCCGCGCTTGATTTGAAGATGGATGTTGTCGAGTGCGTGGGTTTCCACCTCGTCGGTAAGAAACACTTTTTTCACGCTCTCCATACTAATCAATGCTTCGTCGTTCGCAGCCATAAGCGTAGCTCTCCTTTAATCGGTACGACCCTGCAACCCGGCCCACTACCAATACGCACTATATGTCTCAGACGTTCCCAAATGAATATGGTCACCCAGCAAATTGTTGAAAAACCGGCTTCCGAACCCCTGATGACGGCAGAACGCAAATTTACATCATATTGTTCCCGTAACCTACTTCGTTCTCAGGGGGCGGAGGGCGACGAGTGGATCCATGCGCATCTGCGGCCTGGTGGAAGGGAACTGATAAAACTTTGTAAATCGGCAGCCCCTGAACTGACTAACTCCGCCGAAGTGGAAACGGTTCATTTCTACGCGAGAGGAATCGAGAACGAAAAAAAACGCACGGCTGCGTGAGGGCAGCCGCGCGATTCAGAAAAATTTACTTGATCGAGATGCGATCTACGCCATCCCAAGTGGACATGTCAGAGAGGATGACCTTGTCGCCTTCTTTCAAGCCACCGAGAATTTGCATGGTGTTGACGGAAGCGCGGCCCAGATCGACTTGCACGCGGACGGCTTCTTTTCCATCATCGGTGTATTTGAAGAGGCCAACTTTTGTGTTCTGCTCGCCGTGTACTGGGCGGCCGACATAGAGGACATTCGTCAGATGTTCGATAGTGATCGTGCCGTCGACGCTCAAATCCGGTACTGCGCTTGAGGGCAGCGGTTGATCGAATGAAATGTCGACGCCGCGCGTGCCGTTGACAACCGAAGCGTCGATTCGCGAAACGTGGCCCTGGACGACGCCGTTGCGTGTGTCCACTTCGGCTTTCTGCAGGAGCGCGACGGTATTGGCCTGTGTTTCCGGAATTTGCACTGTGGCCTTCAGTCTCGATGGGTTCGCCACGCGAGCGAGGTTTGTTCCCAGCGTGACCTGTTGGCCTTCCTGGAGTTCCACATAATTGGTCCCGGTTGATGTACAGACGCACTGCAACACTCCATCAATTCCGGCGCGTACATGAAGGGCATCCAACCGACCTTTGAACAAACCATCGAGCGTTCTTGCGGTATCTACCTTTGCTTGTTGAGAGGCAAGCGTTGCCTGGATGTTATCCGAAAACGCCGCAACTTCCTCCTTTTGGAGCTCGAGGGTCGCGGTGTCCTGTTTCACGATCGCCTCATCGAGTTCCGTGGTGAACTTGGGGCCAACGTCGGCCTTGTACTTCAAGACGTCTACGTCGCGCTGCTGCGTAGCTACGTCAAGTAGACCGGTCGTGGAGGTAACTTGGGTCTTGAGAACGAGCAACTGATTGTTCAGAGAAACCTTTTGAGCCTGATAATCGGCTAGCGCTTGCTTATAACCGAGGTCGGCGGCGGCGGCGTCGTTCTGCAGTTGAGGGTCGCTCAGTTCCAAAATTACCGAGTCCGCTTTTACCGTCGCGCCAGAACGCAGAACGATCTTGTCGACGCGAGCAGCGGATTGCGCGGTGATCCAGCGAATATCTTCAGGCACCAGCGTGCCCAATCCGCGCACGAGCACGACCATGTCGCCGCGCTTTACCGTATCGGGCCAAAGCACGGAACCATCCACGCTTGGCGGAGCGGGCTTGAGTTTCGAAAGGCCGACGGTAACGCCTGCGATCACGATGACCGCAACGACGCCGTAAATAATGCGCCGAATGCGCTTCTGGCGCGCTATTGATGGCCTGGCAATATCCATGGAGAATCCTTCCTCTCGGGGCTTTCACAGTATAAATTTGCAATTATCGGGCCGCTTGTAGCATTGGCTATCTGCTTGAGCTATCGAGCCTTAAGCTACCTGGCGGGCCGCCCGCGGGCCTGATTTTGGCCGCTATCGGGATTATACGTTGCGAAAGCGAACAACGTTACGCGCCAAAGTACCGGCCAGTAACTTCGGGCGATACGCACGCGTACACGCGCGAAGACAGAATTACTCGGTTCACCACGCGTAGTTACAGAATACTCCTGTAGGGGCGTCGCGTCCAGCAGTGGCGCGCTCTTGCATTTGTTGCGGAGCGCCTCTAACCTCGAAACCTGCCCGCGCGTTGTTTTTTCGGCGATTCGCGAAATGTCTGCTGAGACAAAATCCGGAACGGTTCTCGACCGCATACTCGAAGCGAGGCGCGCTGCGATTTCGCATCGCAAGCGCGTGCTGCCCGAGACTGTGTTGCGAATGGCGGCGAAAAAAGCGACTCCTCCGCGCGATTTCGCGGGCGCGCTTTCGCGCCCGCGGGTGAATATTATTGCGGAATTGAAAAAAGCTTCGCCTTCGCGAGGATTGCTGCGAGAAGATTTTCGTCCCGCAGATTTGGCGAAATCGTTGGAAGCAGCTGGAGCTGCTGCGGTGTCTGTGCTTACTGAAGAAGAATTTTTTCAGGGCTCGTTGGGCGATATGCGCGTCGCGCGAAAAAATGTTGAGCTGCCGGTGCTGCGGAAAGATTTCATTATCGATCCGTGGCAGGTGTGGGAAGCGCGCGGGGGTGATGCGGACACTTTTTTGTTGATTGTCGCGGCGCTGGGCGATGCACTCTTTGCTGAATTGCTGGAGCTGGGGCGCGAGCTTGGGATGGAGCCGTTGGTTGAGGTGCACACTCGCGCGGAACTCGATCGCGCGCTTGCCGCGGGGGCGCGCATCGTTGGAGTGAATAACCGCGATTTGCGAACGCTGGATGTGCGTCTTGAAACTTCGTTCGATCTGATCGATGCGATTCCCGATGAGTGCATCGCGGTGTGCGAATCTGGAATTCGTACCGCCGCAGAAATCGCGCGGCTTCGCGCGGTAGGATTCGATGCGTTTTTAATTGGCGAATCGCTGATGACGCAGCCCGAACCCGCTGCTGCTCTTCTTGCGCTGATGGAGGCGCCGCAATAAATGGTGCGCGTAAAAATCTGCGGAATCACCAGCTACGCCGACGCGAAACTTTCGGTGGACGAAGGCGCGCATGCGCTGGGCTTCAACTTTTTTCCGCCGAGCCCGCGATGCGTTTCTCCCGCTGCCGCGTGGGACATTATTCGCCGCTTGCCGCCTTACGTGGAGCGCATTGGAGTTTTCGTCGACTGGGCGCCGGCGGCGGTTGCTGCGCTTGCCGAGGCGCTGCATTTGAGTGGCGTGCAGCTTCACGGCGAGGAATCGCCAGGTGATGTCGCGCAACTGGCGACGCGATTTTCTGTAGTGAAAGCGCTGCCGGTGAAAGAGGGGTTTCGTCCAGAAAGCATCAAGCGCTACTCCAAGGCAAGCGCGATTCTGCTGGAGCGATTTCATCCGCAATTGCACGGCGGTACCGGCGAGCCGTGGGATTGGAGCTTGGCCCGTGAGGCGGGGAACTATGCGCCGATTGTGCTGGCTGGAGGGCTCGCGCCGGATAACATCGCGCATGCAATTCGAGTGGCGCAGCCGTACGCGGTGGATGTAGCTACGCGCATCGAGAAAATTGTGGGGAAGAAAGATCCCGAGCTGGTGAGGGAGTTTATGCGCGCGGTATCTTCAATTAGTGGAGTGACCAGTTGAGATGACTATGGTAATCTGTAGTGGTAAACAGGAGGATTTAGATGGCAGCCCGTCAGAAGAAAGCATTGCAGGAAGTGGCAGTCTCGGATTTCAAGGCCAGGTGTTTATCGATCCTCGAAGAGGTTAACAAAACGAAGATCGGGATTCGTATTACAAAACGGGGCAAAGCGATCGCTGAAGTGATTCCGCCGTCTCCAGACGTTCATGATCGTCATTGGCTCGGCTTCATGGCGGGTAGCACTAAAATCACCGGCGACATAGTTTCTCCCGTGATTGATCTCGATACGATTGAGGCGATGCGAGATTGAAGCTCCTCCTGGATACTCACATTTGGATTTGGAGCATATCCGAGCCTGGGAAACTTTCTCGCCGAGTTGCTCGGGAAATTGAGGACCAGGGCAATGAAGTATGGCTCTCTCCCGTGAGCATTTGGGAAGCGTTGCTCTTGTATAGCAAGAGACGGATACAATTTGAGGGAACCGCAAACGATTGGGTGGCGAAGTCAACATATCGCTTTCGGGAAGCGCCGCTGACAACGGAGATCGCTCTCGCCGCATATCAGCTTCCGCTTGAAAATGCTGATCCGGCGGACCGCTTCCTTGCTGCTACTGCGGAAATAGTTGGTTTGACGTTGGTGACAGCTGACAATCGACTTTTGGGATTGGGAACGATTGCAACATTGGCGAATCGCTGAAAACTTGTTCTAAATATCCATGACGGCAGAACCACAATCCGCCCAAGTTTCACCCACCTGGCCCGACGAGCGCGGCCGCTACGGCCCATACGGCGGCTGTTATGTGCCCGAAACTTTGATGGCTCCGGTGGCGGAACTCACCGCCGCGTACGAAGCCGCGAAAAAAGATCCGAAATTTGCCACCGCGTTTGGCGCTACTCTGCGCGATTTCGCGGGGCGGCCCACCCCGTTGCAATTTGCCGAGCGGCTCACCACCCACCTCGGCGGTGCGCGAATTTATTTGAAGCGCGAGGATTTGCTGCACACCGGGGCGCACAAAATTAATAATTGTATCGGCCAGGGACTCCTCGTGCTGCGGATGGGCAAGCCTCGCGTCGTCGCGGAAACCGGCGCGGGACAGCATGGAGTGGCCACTGCGACTGTCGCCGCGAAATTCGGCCTTGCCTGCACCGTTTACATGGGCACAGAAGATATGGAGCGGCAGCGCCTGAATGTTTCACGCATGCGCATCCTTGGCGCAGAAGTGATCGGAGTGGATTCCGGCAGCCGCACGTTGAAAGATGCGATCAACGAAGCGATGCGCGATTGGGTCACCAATGTTCGCAACACTCACTACCTACTTGGATCGGTGCTTGGCCCGCATCCATATCCGCAAATGGTTCGCGATTTTCATTCGGTGATTGGCCGCGAAGCGCGCGAACAAATTCTTCTCGCTGAAGGCCGCGTTCCGGATGCGCTTTTTGCGTGCGTCGGCGGCGGTTCGAATTCGATTGGACTTTTCAGCGCATTTCTTGGCGACGCATCCGTGAAAATGATTGGCGTGGAAGCGGGCGGACGCGGACACGGCCTTGGCGAACACGCCGCGCGTCTCGCTGTTGCTGCGGGATTTGCGGGAGCGAAGCCCGGAGTCTTGCACGGTACATACACGTGGGTTCTGCAAGACGCGGCGGCCAAATCGCAACCACGCATTCGATCTCAGCGGGCCTCGATTATCCCGCCGTCGGACCCGAACACGCATGGCTCGCTGAGCAGGGCCGCGCGGAATACACAGCCGTGAGCGATGAAGCCGCGCTCGATGCCGCGCGCACGCTTTCACGCATGGAGGGAATTATTCCGGCGCTTGAAAGCGCTCATGCTGTCGCCACGCTGATCGATCGCGCGCCTAAAATGCCGCGCGATTCTGTGGCCATCGTCAATATTTCCGGTCGCGGCGATAAAGACATGGAAACGTATGCGAAGCATTTGTAGCGGCCGCGCACCATCAATGATCCGATGAATCCTCCCACCCGCATCGCGCGACGCTTCGCCGAACTTTCGCAGGCTGGAGAGATGGGAATCATCGCCTACATCACTTCGGGCGATCCTTCGCTGGCCGCGACGCGCGAAATTGTTTTGGCTGCGGCGGACGCGGGCGCCGATATCATCGAACTCGGAATTCCGTTCAGCGATCCGCTAGCCGATGGCCCCACGATTCAGCGAGCCAGCGAACGCGCGTTGCGCGCGGGAACAACACTTTCAGGAGTGCTCGATCTCGTCGCCGCGATCCGTAAAGATTCGCAAGTCCCGCTGCTCCTCTTCGGCTACTTCAATCCAATTTTGCAAATGGGCGTCGCGCAATTCGCGCAACGCGCCGCCGCTGCCGGAGCCGATGGCGCGCTCATTACCGATCTCACTCCCGAAGAAGCTACGGAATATCGCGCAGCGATGCGTGCAAATAATCTCGATACGGTCTTTCTCGCGGCACCCACAACCACTGAAGAGCGCTTTGCGCTGATCGCCGAAGCCAGCAGCGGATTTCTGTATCTCGTGTCTCGCACTGGAGTCACCGGCGCACAGGAAAATCTTCCCGAAGATTTACCCGCGCTGATTCGCCGCGCCCGACACGCGACGAAACTTCCGCTTGCGGTCGGCTTCGGAATTTCGCTGCCGGGACACATCTCCGTTCTCGGTGGGCTCGCAGATGCCGCAGTCGTCGGCTCCGCGCTCATGCAGGAAATCGAACGCGCCGGCACTCCCGCCGCTGCCGCAAGCGCCGTCGCCGAAAAAATTCGCTCTCTGAAAAAAGCCGGCACGCGCGGACTCTCGCGGCGTGCATGAATATCTGAGATTTCCGCATTCTTACGGTATGGTGTTAGTGGGAAATGTAAGTCTGACGCGGCGATTTCTCGCGTCTCCGATGGAAGAATGACGATTGACGACTGGCGCCGCCGCATCGATGAAGTCGACCGCAAATTGGTCGAATTGCTGAACGAACGCTCGCGCTGCGCTCTCGAAATCGGCCGCATAAAACACGAAGAGGGCTTGCCGATTTATCAGCCCGATCGCGAGAAAGAAGTTTTGGCGAACGCCGAGCAGCACAATCGGGGCCCTTTGCCCGGCGCGGCCATTCGGCGCCTCTTCGAGCGCATCGTCGACGAAGCGCGCTCCGTCGAGCGTCACGCAATGTCCGGTGAGAACAAGTCCGGCGAGCAAAAGTAAGGTCGTCTAGTAGTCGCGCCAAATTTGAATTCAGCTGTACGGAGAACCCGATCCATGGTCGTCGTAATGCAAGAAGGTTCGAGCGATGAACAGATCCAGCACGTAATTGACCGCCTCACCGCGCTTGGTTTCGACGTTCATCGCTCCACCGGCGAATCGCACACAGTATTGGGCGCGGTGGGAGTCAAAGCAGATTTCGATTCGCGCTCGCTTGAATTGATCGACGGTGTTCGCGAAGTCGTTCGCATCACTCAGCCATACAAGCTTGTGAGCCGCGCGTTTCGTCCCGCGGGAACGATCGTCGAATTGCCGCTCGGCGTAAAAATCGGCGGCCCCGAAGTTGTCGTCGCAGCGGGACCCTGCGCGGTGGAATCCAAAGAGCAGATTGACCGCATCGCCGAAAGCGTTTCGAAGTACGGTGCCAAAATTCTACGTGGTGGCGCGTACAAGCCGCGCTCATCTCCCTACAGCTTTCAGGGACTCGGCGAATCGGGCCTGAAATTTCTGCGCGACGCCGCGGACAAACACCATCTCCTTGTCTGCACCGAAGTCATGGATCCCTCGCAGATTCAGCAGATGCTGCCGATGGTGGATATTTTGCAAGTCGGTGCGCGCAACATGCAGAACTATCACCTGCTGCGCGCTCTCGGCGAAGTTGAGAAGCCCGTATTACTGAAGCGCGGCATGTCCGCCACAATCGAAGAACTTTTACTCTCCGCGGAATACATCATGGCGGGCGGAAACTACAACATAATCCTTTGCGAACGCGGCATCCGCACTTTCGAGACCTATACCCGCAACACGCTCGACATCGCCGCAATTCCCATCATCAAAAAACTTTCGCATTTGCCGATCGTCGCCGATCCATCCCACGGCACAGGACGCCGCGACAAAGTCGCTCCGATGGCCCGCGCCGCGGTAGCGGCCGGAGCCGACGGATTGCTCATCGAAGTCCACTACGATCCCGATTCCGCTCTCTCCGACGGCGCGCAAACTCTGTACGTGGATCAATTCGCGCAGCTCATGACTGAGATTCGCATCATCGCGCCAGCGGTGGGCCGCCGAATCGGCGCCTGAAAATTTGTAGCGCTGCATTACGAATAATTCGCGCAAGCGGCAATGCAATTATTAGTTCAGCGGTTGAAATCAACTGCCACTGTATTTCCGCCACAGATCAGCACGCCAACTCTTTCGTCCGTGCGAGGCACATACCGAGCCGAAGTCAGCGCCGCAAATGCCGCTGCTCCTCCGGGTTCCGGGACCAGCCGCAAAACTTTCCACAGAATTCGCTGAGCTTCCTGTATCGCATCGTCGGTCACCAGCACCGGTTCGCGCGATGTACTTCTGCGCAATGGGAAACATCAATTCGCCAACCCGCTTTGGTGCCAGCGAATCCGCGGCAATGCCGCCCGCGATCGCATCGACAGGATGGCCTGCTTCCAGCGCGCGAGTCAGCGTCGGCGCAGCTTCAGGTTCCACGCCGATCACTTTTATTTTCCCTTGATACCACGAAGCGATCCCGCCGATTAATCCGCCTCCGCCAACCGAGACGAGCAGCGTATCTAGAGCAGGAGCTTGTCGTTCGAATTCCAGACCCACCGTTCCTTGGCCGAACATCGTTTCCACCTGATCGAAAGCGTGAATCGGCATCGCGCCCGTTTGTTTCACCCACAATTCACTCGCTGCCAGCGCATCTGCATAGCGCTCGCCAGCGATTTCGAGTTCCGCACCGTACTCCTCGATCTGCTGAATCTTCGCGGCCGATGCCACGCTTGGAATAAAAATCTTCGCGGGCACGCCAAGTTTCATCGCCGCAAATGCCACGGCAGCTCCATGATTTCCGCCCGACGCTGCAGCAACCCCAGCGGCCGGAACTTTTCTGGTAAGCAGATTCGTGAATGCTCCCCGCACCTTGAAGGAACCTGCGTGTTGCAGCAATTCCAGCTTCAGGCTCAAGCCGCCCGCGCTGAGCTTGAAGTCGGCTGGGTCCACCTCGATCACGGGTGTCTTGCGTATGTGCCGCGCAATAATGCTGTACGCTGATTCAATCTGGTCCGGTGAAATCATGACCTCTTCTCTCGATTGCGCCGCGAGCTCTCGACCGATATATCGTCGCTTAGCAAACTAACTGTATGTCAATCCTGATGGCGCCGCAAGCCCCCGCCAATGAGAAGCGAATTCAGATTCTCAAGTGGCTCAAAAATCCCACCGCCCACTTCCGCCCGCAGGTGGATGGAAATCTTGTGAAAGACGGAGTCTGCGCTGTCCTGCTCGCTGAAAGACTTCGCGTCTCTCTGCCCACTCTCAGCGAACACATGCGCGCCTGGTGCTACGCAAAGCTCATGCAATCCAAACGAATCAAACGCTGGACGTTTTACAAGCGCGACGAACGCCAAATCAAAAAGATCAAGAAATCCATCGCGCTCGATTTATAGCCTTCGCCTCGTTGACATTCTGTTCTCAGCCTGCGGTAGAATCTTTCCCCTATGTCTTCCGCCGCAAATTCATTCCAGCGCATCGCAATTCTTGGCACCGGCTTGATCGGCGGTTCATTCGCTCTCGCAGTTCGCATGCATCTTCCATCCGCGCACATCGTCGGCTACGATCGCCCACCAATTCTCGCCGAAGCGCTCCGGCGCGGCGCCATCCACGAAGCCGTTACCGATCTCGCCGCCGCGATCGTTGATGCCGACCTGATTTACATCGCGCTTCCAATTTCCATTACGCTTGAATCGATCCCCGAAATTGCGCAGCTCGCTCCCGCGCGCGCGCTCATCACAGACGCGTGCAGCACTAAGCGCAAAATCTGCCGCGCAGCCGCCGAAAATTTCAAATCCGGCGCGCTATTTCTCGGTGGCCATCCCATGGCGGGCAAAGAAACAGAAGGCATCTCCAGCGCCGACGCGAATTTATTCAGCGGCGCAAAATACGTTTTGGTTTCCGATACCTCAATTCCCGGTGCCAGTGACGCAAATTACACGCCAGAAGAATTTGCGGGCGATAAGCGCGTTGCGGAATTTCTGACCGTTCTCCAAAATATCGGCGCGCGACCTACGTGGATGGACGCCGAAACGCACGACTGGGCCGTCGCCATCGTTTCTCACCTTCCACAAATCGCGGCCATCGCGCTCGCTAACGTAATCGCCGCCGAAGAAGACGACGAAGCCGGCCTCCCGCTCTCTCTCGCCGGAACGGGCGCACGCGATTCTCTCCGCCTCGCGGGAAGTCCCTACGGAATTTGGCGCGACATCGCGCTCACCAATCTCGATAACCTCGCGCGCTCCCTCGATCGTCTTGCGCAAACCGTCGAGCATCTCCGCAACAATCTAAATTCGCGCGAACTCGAACGCGCTTTCGCCGTCGCCAATCGTCTCCATAAAAACGGCTTTCCAATTTGACCCGTCCGCCGCAAAGTCCCCGCGTGCAAGCACTAAATCTGCAAACTAGTTTCGATTTCACGTCTCACAATTCGCTTCTGGTTTCCTCTCTCGTATATCCCATATAATCGCCGCGCGAATGAGTCTTACTCCCGGAACCAAATTGGGTCCGTATGAAATTGTCTCGCCTCTCGGCGCAGGCGGCATGGGCGAAGTCTATCGCGCGCGCGATAAGAAACTCGGCCGCGAAGTCGCCATCAAGATTCTTCCTGAGCAGTTCGCGCAGGATCATCAGCGCATGTCGCGCTTCGAACGCGAAGCGCAACTCCTCGCCGCGCTCAATCATCCGCACATCGCTCACATCTACGGCTTTGAGGATTCAGACGGCGCGCACGCTCTCGTCATGGAACTCGTTGAAGGTCCCACGCTCGCCGAGCGAATTGAAGGCGGTCCGCTGCCACTCGAAGAAACTTTGCAGATCGCGCGCCAGATTGCCGAAGCGCTCGAGTACGCCCACGACCGCGGCATCATCCATCGCGATTTGAAACCAGCCAACGTAAAGCTCACCGCCGACGGCAATGTAAAAATTCTAGATTTCGGTCTCGCGAAAGCTCTCGCGGATGAGACGTCCCCGACAGATATTTCGCACTCTCCCACGCTCACCGCCGCGGCTACGCAAGCCGGAATCGTGATGGGCACCGCCGCCTACATGTCGCCGGAGCAAGCGAAAGGGAAATCGGCAGATCGTCGCGCAGACATCTGGGCCTTCGGTTGTTTGTTTTACGAAATGCTCGCAGGGAAGATGGCCTTCTGCGAAGAGACTCTTACGGACACTCTTGCCGCGGTCATTCGTGACGATCCCGATTGGACTCTGCTTCCATCGAACACGCCGCCGTCGATCCGCAATCTAGTCGCGCGATGCATGAGAAAAGACGCCAAGCAGCGACTGCAATCCATCGGCGATGCGCGTATCGCTATCGATGACGTGATAGCCGGAACTACGGACGCGCCTTCCGGGCCGATCGCGCCATCTCCGGTGAACTCTCACTCACCGCGTACAGGATTATTCATTGCAATCGCAGCGATTACTTTGCTTTTGGGAACCGCGCTGGGATTCTCCATCTCGGCGTTGCGAAATGGCAAGGCGACTTCACTCGCGCCCGTAAGCCTCAACATCGAGTTGCCGCAGGCCCAATCCATTAGCGCGCTGGAATTTGCACCTCTCGCAATCTCAGCGGACGGCGACCGTATCGTCTATCTCGGCACAGGGAAAAACGGACTCCAACTTTATCTGCGCCAGCTGGACTCTTTTCAAATCACGCCGATATCCGGTACGCAGGGCGCGGTGGACCCATTTTTTTCTCCGGACGGACAATGGATCGCCTTCACTGGTGAGGGCAAATTGAAGAAGGTCGCGATCACCGGCGGTGCCGCGGAGGTGATCTGCGACTTATTCGGAGCCCACAGCGGCGGCACTTGGAATTCCGATGGCAACATTTATCTCTCGCCCAACGTGATCAGCGGAGTCTTTCGCGTTCCTGCCACTGGTGGCACACCCGTCGCCATTACCCACGCAGAAACCACCGAAGGCGACAACTGGCCGCAACTGCTCCCGGGCGGAAAAAATCTGCTGCTCACAAGTTGGAACGGATCAGGCTTCGATGCCGCGAATATCGAAGTGGTTGAGTTAGCTACCGGCAAAAGGCATGTCCTGATTGAGGGAGGCTCAGCCGCACGCTTCGTCGCTCCTAATTTTCTCGTCTACGCGCGCACCGGAAGCCTGATGATGGCGCACTTCGATCCAGATCGGCTCGAAGTACAAGGCGCGCCGGTTCAAATTCTCAGTGACCTGATGACAAACCCCTCAACTGGGGCGCCGCAATTCGATATTTCATCAACGGGCACGTTGATCTACCTCAGTGGCTCCGCTGAGATTTACGAAAATAATCTCGATTGGATTGACCGCAGCGGAAAAACTCAGCCCTTCGGATTCAAGCCAGGCTTATACCAGTCGCCGCGCTTTTCCCCTGATGGTCACAAACTCGCCATCACCGTCCGCCTGCCGAACCCTGAGATTTGGATTTACGATTTGGATCGCGGCGCGTTTCAGCAGATGACTTCGGCGCCCGGCGAGAATGAGATTCCGGTCTGGTCGCCCGACGGCAAACAAATCGCGTACGCTAGTAACGGACGCAAGCAGGCCTACGTTTTTCCGGTCGATGGAGATAGCCCCGAGCGGGCCATCGCAGATATTCCCAATCATTTCCATCTACAGTCGTGGTCACCCGATGGAAGCCTGATCGCATTGGAAAATTACGGAAAGCCCGGCGTCACCGATATCTGGATGCTTCCCACCGCTGACCATCATCCGCCATATTTGTACCTGAGCAATGCCGGATATCCGGCATTTTCTCCGGACGGCCATTGGCTGGCCTATGTCTCCAACAGCTCCTCGGCGGAAAATGTTTACATCCAGCGGTTCCCCGGTCCCGGTGACAGGATCCAAGTATCATCGGAGGACGGCGACGAGCCAGTTTGGTCGCGCGACGGTCGCGAGTTGTATTACGCGTCTGGAAATACCCTCTACTCCGTCAGCGTGGCCACCGCTCCCAAGCTAGCCATCGGAAAGCCTGAAATTGTCTTCCGGAGCCAACTGTGGCGCTCGAACATCGCCGGCCCGAATTACGATGTCGCACCCGACGGCAAAAGATTCCTGATGATGGATAGCGGCAAGGAATCCGAATTAACGCAAATTCACGTAATCCTGAACTGGGCCGCCCAACTGAAGTAGCGGATTCTCAAATACTTCTTCCTATGTCCGGCGTCGCAATGTTTCCGCCGGAAGGCATTGAAGTCGTCATCCGATTTCGATCTCCGGTTTCACAATTCGCTTCTGGTTTCCCCTCTCGCATATCCCATATAATCGCCGCGCGAATGAGTCTTACTCTAGGATCTAAACTTGGCCCTTACGAAATTGTCTCGCCTCTCGGCGCAGGCGGCATGGGCGAAGTCTACCGCGCGCGCGACACCCGCCTCGATCGCACCGTCGCAATCAAAGTTCTGCCGCCGCATCTGGCTGATACGGCCGATGCTCGCCAGCGCTTTGAGCGTGAGGCGCGCGCCGTCTCCGCTTTGCAACATCCCAACATCTGCACGCTCTTTGACGTCGGCTCGCAAAACGGCACTGATTTTCTGGTCATGGAGTATCTCGAGGGCGAAACGCTCGCCGAGCGGCTGAAGCGCGGCCCTTTGCCTCTCGATTCGCTTTTGAAAGTCGCGATAGAACTTGCAGAGGCGCTCGACAAAGCGCACAAAGCCGGATTAATTCATCGCGATTTGAAACCGGGAAACATCATGCTCACGAAATCGGGGGCGAAGCTCCTCGATTTCGGTTTGGCGAAATCTCGCGTTGCGCCCGCGGTTCCTTCCGCCACCAGCACGGAAACTCTGCTGGCTTCCGCCGCGCTGACAATTTCAAGTCCCGCATCTCCGCTCACTGGAGTCGGCGCTGTGCTCGGCACCGTTCCCTACATGTCGCCGGAACAAATCGGCGGCCAGGAAGCCGACGTACGCTCAGACATTTTCGGTTTCGGCGCGGTGCTCTACGAAGCCGCTTCGGGCAAGCGCGCCTTCGAAGGGAAATCTTCCTCGGCGATCATCGGCGCAGTCCTCGCGAATAATCCTGCGCCGGTAAGTTCGCTGCAGCCCACAGTTCCCGCATCCTTCGATCGCTTGGTTGCCACATGCCTCGCGAAGGAACCGGACGAGCGCTTCCAATCCGCCCACGATTTGAAACTCCAACTCGAATGGGCGCGCGATTTCGGCGCGCAGAAAGCCGCGGAAGCTCCGGCAGCGAGTCGCAGTAAATCCCGAATGGCGTTAATCGCCGCGATCGCAATCGCCGCGCTCGCCATTGCAGCTTGGGGTGCGCTGAAGTTCGCCAACTCCAATAGCGACATTCCAGTTGTGCGTTCTGAAATCTCTCCGCCGCCCGATCTCATGTTTGACACG
Source organism: uncultured Acidobacteriota bacterium (assembly GCA_963721845.1). Classification (GTDB taxonomy): domain Bacteria; phylum Acidobacteriota; class Terriglobia; order Acidiferrales; family UBA7541; genus DASTCZ01. Next base: position 112,129 of record CAVRKW010000004.1, read on the forward strand.
ATCGGCGATATGGCCGGCGCACCCGCGATGTCGCCGCAAGGCGACAAGATCGCATTCGTCGCGAGAAGCTCGAACAGTTCAAAGGCGTTGTGGGTGCGGTCCCTCGACAGCTTGACGGCGAATCGGCTCGAAGGCACCGAAGGCGCGGCGCACCCGTTTTGGTCTCCCGACGGAAAATCAATTGGCTTCTTCACACCAACAAAACTCAATCGCATCGCGGCGAGCGGAGGTTCTGTCATCGCGCTCGCCGATGTTAGCAATCCGCGCGGCGGCACCTGGGGCAAGGTCGATGTGATCGTCTACACCCCCAATTTTCGATCGGCGCTACTGCAAGTGAGCGCGAATGGCGGAGCACCTTCGCCCGCAACTGTGCTCGATCTACAGAAGCACACAACACATCGCTGGCCGTCTTTTCTCCCTGACGGAAAGCATTTTCTGTATCTGGCGATGAACCATTCCGGCGGCCAGCGAGAACAAAACGGAATTTATTTCGCTTCGCTAGATGGAAAAGAGAATCACCTGGTGCTTGCAACCGATGCCGCTGGAGAATATGCGTCCGGATATCTGCTCTATCATTCTCAGACTGAATTGGTTGCGCAGCCGTTCGATCCTTCTTCCGGAAAACTTTCGGGTTCCGCGATTCCTATCATCAACAACGTGCGGCACGATTTGGGCGTTTGGCGAACCGTCTCCAGCGCGTCGCAAAATGGCGTCCTCTGCTATCAGGCGGGCACATCCACCTCCGCAGGTAGCCAGCTTGAGTGGTACGACCGCTCCGGAAAACCGCTGGGTACAGTTGGTGAACGAACCGCGCAGAATTCGCTGCGCCTTTCACCTAATGGAAAGCGTGTAGCCCTGGTCGCTGGCGAACCGCTCTTCGAACTCTGGGTTCTGGATCTCGAGCGCGGAAGCAGAACGCGTCTCACATTCAACGAAGGAACTGTTGGCGAACCATCGTGGACTCCTGACGGAAAATCCGTGATCTATCCAATGACAACTCCGCAGGGCGGCGGAAATTTCGACATAAAAAGCAAGGCGGCAAGTGGCGCGGGAGCCGAGACCACTCTGAGCGAAGTGCCGCACGCCTACCAGTTTCCGGGAATATCTCCCGACGGAAAATATCTCACTTACGCTTGGGGCTCCGGGCAGAAGACTACCACTTTGTGGGCGGTACCATTGTCGGGTGATCGGACGCCACTCGCGGTTATAAAACCTCCTTCGGCACAATCCAGCATTGGTCAGTACCGGATATCCCCCGATAGCCATTGGGTTGCATACGTCTCAGACGAAAGCGGCCGAAACGAAATGTACCTTGCGCCATTTCCTTCGGGTGACGGGAAGTGGCAAGTGTCTACGTTTGGCGCGGCGTATGCGGCGTGGCGCGCAGACGGCAAAGAACTTTTCATGCACAGCCTCAACGATGAAATCTTCGCGGCTTCGATCACCGAAAAAGGTACCGACCTCGAAATAGGCACGCCGAAACTGCTATTCAAAATGAATGTCTCCGGTGTCGGCACGCCCTATGATGTCACCCCAGATGGTCAACGCTTCCTTCTGAACACGTCTGAAGAAGAAGGCGCAGCCCCGTTGTATCTGGTAACAAACTGGCTCGCGGAACTGAAAAAGAAATGAGCACTGGCTACGTGGGCAAGTTGCGGCATATGTCGGACTATCTCGGAGACGTGAATGGATAAACGAGTTTCCAACGCAGACGTCGCCATCGAAAAACTTCGCGATGGCGCCACCATCTTGATGGGAGGCTTCGGCCTTTGCGGCATTCCCGAAAATTTAATCGCCGCCGTCCAGCGCAAAGCCACGCGCAATCTCACTATCGCCAGCAACAATGCGGGCGTGGATAATTTTGGTATCGGACTTCTCCTGCAAACTCGCCAGGTAAAAAAAATGATTTCCACCTACGTTGGCGAAAATAAACTTTTCGAACAATTAGTTCTCGCGGGCGAACTCGAAGTCGAACTGAATCCCCAAGGAACACTCGCCGAACGCATTCGCGCAGGCGGCGCAGGAATTTCCGCGTTCTTCACTCCCACAGGCTACGGCACGATGATCGCCGAAGGAAAAGAAGTCCGCGAATTTCACGGACGCCCTCACGTTCTCGAACAAGGTCTCCGCGGCGATTTCGCTTTCGTCAAAGCTTGGAAGGGCGATCGCTGGGGCAATCTCATTTACAGAAAAACCGCGCGCAATTTTAACGCTGTGATGGTTACCGCCGCCGATCACGTGATCGCCGAAGTCGAAGAGCTGGTCGAAGTCGGCGAACTCCAGCCCGACGAAATTCACACGCCCGGCGTTTACGTCAACGCAATTTTTCAGGGCACCGGCTACGAAAAGCGAATCGAAAAACGCACCACACGAAAACGCGCCCCCGCAAACGCAATCGCTGCCGAGGCTGGCAGCAAACAGGAATTCATCGCGCGCCGTGTCGCACAAGAACTACGCGACGGCTTCTACGTAAATCTCGGCATCGGCGTGCCCACTCTCGTCGCGAATTACATTCCCGATAAAATGGAAGTAGTTCTGCAATCTGAAAATGGAATGCTCGGCGTCGGCGCATTTCCCTACGAAGGCGAAGAAGATCCCGACCTCATCAACGCCGGAAAAGAAACCGTTACCGAAATTCCCGGCACCGCATATTTTTCCAGCGCCGATTCTTTCGCCATGATTCGCGGTCGCCACATTGACCTCACCGTCCTCGGCGCGCTGCAAGTCGATGAGCGCGGCAATCTCGCCAACTGGGCCATCCCCGGCAAAATGTTAAAGGGTATGGGCGGCGCAATGGATCTAGTCGCCGGCGCGCGCCGCGTAATTATCGCCATGGAGCACACCACAAAAGACGGCAAACCAAAAATCTTGCACAAGTGTTCTCTGCCGCTCACAGGAGTGGCTGTCGTAAATCACATCATCACGGATTTAGCGGTCATCGATATCACCCACGAAGGCCTAGTCCTCCGCGAAGTAGCTCCCGGCGTCACGCCCGAACAAGTTCAAGCCGCCACCGAGCCCCAACTGCGCATTGCGCCAAACCTAAAAACGATTCAACTGTAGCTGAGATAATGATTTAGTAAGCGCGCCGCGCACAGCGTCCATTTTTCTGCCATACTGAACGCAGACGGAGAAAGCTTTGGAACCAAACTCCATCGTCATCGTCAGCCTCCACACGCCCAAGGAAAAAATCTGGGGCGAGCTGATTCAATTGCAGGCCGCGGGAATTACGATACGTGGCATCGAGTTGAATTCCTTCGACGATTTTATCCGCCAAGTTCTCGAGCCAGATGGCGCGCGCGTCGGCCTCCCCACCATGTTTCTTCCCATGCAGCGCGTGGAGCGCATCTCGCTCGACGAGCCCACCGGCTCGATTCCTTCTCTCGAACATCTCTTCACCAAGAAGGTCGGCCGCTCGCTGCGGGAATATCTGGCGCTGTTTGCCTGATTTCGCTTACAGTTCTTGCACATGGCTCAGCGCGTTTTCACAGTTCCCAATCAGCTCACGTTTCTGCGGCTCGCGTTTCTGCCGCTGATTCTGATCCTGATTATTTACGATCGATGGGATCTCGCGCTCGCGGTTTTGTTTGTCGCGGCAATCACAGATGGTCTCGACGGTCTTCTCGCGCGCAAACTAAATCAGCGCACCGCGCTTGGCGCCTATCTCGATCCCGTCGCCGATAAATTGTTGTTGTCCTCAGCGTTCGTCGTCCTCGCATTAAAGGGACGCATTCACTGGTGGCTGACGCTGCTTGTGCTTTCGCGCGACGTAATGATTCTCACCATCGCGGCGGCAATTATTCTGGTCTCGGGTTATCGCCGATTTCCGCCAAGCATCTACGGTAAGGCAACCACATTCGTGGAAATTCTGCTGGTGTTTGTTGTGGTGGGTCAGGAAGTTTTTGCGATTCCTGCGTTCGCAAAAATTCTCGTCGTGCTCACGTATTGCGTTGCCACGCTTACCGTAGTTTCAGGATTGCAATACAGTTTCAGCGTCGCGCGCCGCCTCAGCGGAAGTTCAAGCAGCGCAGCAAGCGAGTAAGCCTCAGCTTCGCCGCACTTCGTGAACCATCGCGATGTGCTCGCTCGGAATTTGCCGCAGCGTTTCCGGCGGCCGGTGTTCCAATTGGTAGAAAAACAAAAACATAAATCCAAAACAAACCACAATCGTCAATCCCGCCAGCCAGCCCAACGCCCTCGCGCGCCGCTGCTCGCCCAAATCCACTGGAGCGCGATCCGCCACCACCCGCCCGATCAAAAATCCGGAAGCCAGCCCGCCAAAGTGCGCCGCGTTATCCGTGCCGGTAAAAATAAATCCCAGCACGAAAATATACACAAGCCATTTCAATAATTGGTTCCGCATCATTTGCGCCGCAAAATTATTTCGCCGCATAGACGCAGCAAGCATCAGCCCAATCAGCCCCAGCAGCGCGCCGGAAGCGCCGATGCTCGGTATCAGGGGTGGGACCCCGCCTCTGGAATAATAAATCCACATCCATAGCGAGCTAACGATGTAGCCGCAGATCCCGGTGACAACGTAGAAAAACAGATAGCGCGCGGAGCCGTAGAGTTCTTCGAGCATGGGGCCGATATCCATCAGCACCCACATGTTGAAGAGGATGTGGATCAGGCTAGCATGCAGAAAACACGCCGTTACGAGTCGCCAGGGTTGCATCCATGCATACAGATACGGAAAGGGAAGCGACGAGCCCATGCGAATCAAAATATTGCTGTTGATCCCGCCCATATCGAAAGATCGCCGCCACCGCTGCCGCCTATCCGCACCGTCAGCAGCAAACTAATTCCGTAAAACAGGCAGCAAATACTCAGCACCAAATATGTGACGGGAGATTGCGTCGGCAGCATGCGGCTCAGCCCGCGGGTCACTGCCGCGCCGGAAAATCGCAGGCTCGCTCCGCACTGGTAGCATTTCGTCGCTGTGGTTCCGGCCAGCGAACCGCACGCGGGGCACAATCTCGGCCGCACATTCGATGGCTTCGTGGAATTGCCGCCGCTGAGCGAACGCTTGATTCCTTCGACCCATCGCTCGAGTTTCCAGCGCCAGCGGAGTGGAAGCTGCAATGCGTCTCCTTGCGAGCAAAAATTCGCGTGCCTATAATAGCCGAAATCGCAGCGCGCCGAATCGCGTCGCTCGCGCGGCGTTCGCGATTTGCGGAGAGCGCATGACAGACTTCGAAGATTTCGGCCACTGGCTCGACAAAGAAATCGAGCACGTGAAGCAAGTGGTGGAAACCGAAATTCGCCCCACCGCCGAAAAAAAACTTGTGGCCGCGCTGCGAGCCGCCTCCGAAAAGCTCGGCGAATTCGCCAAAGAAATCGAATCGCGCAAGAAGCCCGGGCCGGCCGCCTAACCAGTGTTGCGTGCGCGCCACTCGAAAAACTTTCGCGCGTTTACTTGCTCCATAATTCCCGCGGCATTTCTAATTTTCTCGCTCGCTGTCGCGGGCTGTCATTCGCGCCCGATAGCCGCGAATCCGCGCCAACTACATCTGCATCTTCTTCTCCAACGAGAACTGCTTCGCCCGCGCCGAGTTCGCGCAAGCCATCTTCCACTACCTCTTCCACTACGGCCTCCGCGGAAACAATGTCGCCCGCGCCATCGCCGGTGAATCCGCGCATCGGTCCGCCCACATCCTCACCCCTCGAAACTTTTCCCGAGCAGGGAGTCGCTTCCTGGTACGGCGTGCCATTTCACGGACGCCGCGCCGCCAACGGCGAAATCTACGACATGTACAAAATGACGGCCGCTCATCGCACGCTCCCGTTTGATACCGTGGTGCGCGTCACAAATCTCGCCAACGGATTGCACACCGATGTGCGCATCACCGATCGCGGCCCCTTCGTGGAAGATCGCGTGATCGATCTTTCTCTCGCGGCGGCGCGCGCGATTGAAATGATCGGCACCGGCACCGCGATGGTGAAGCTCGAAATTATTTCCGGCTCGGCTGCTCCTGCCGCTGCGGGAAATTTTGCCGTGCAGGTCGGCGCATTTTCCGATCGTGGCAACGCCGACCGCCTGAAAGACCAGCTCGCCGCGCGATATTCTCCCGTGCTAGTGGAAGAATTCAGCGCGCCCTCGGGACATCTTTTCCGCGTCCGCGTGGGCAGCATGCCAAGTATTGATGCGGCGCAACAGCTCGCCACCAAGCTCGCAAACGAAAACGGAGTCCGCACATTCGTAGTCCGTCTCGATAACGACATCAACAACGTGCCGTGAGAACTAACGACAAATCACGAGCGACGAGCTGCACAAAAACGAGGTACCGATAAATGAGCGACTGCATCTTCTGCAAAATCTCGGCAAAAGAAATTCCGGCGAAGCTCATCTACGAAGATCCCGAAATTTTCGCCTTCGAGGATATTCATCCCCAGGCTCCGGTGCATTTGCTGATCTGCCCGCGAAAACACATCGAATCGCTCGCACACGCACAGGAAGCAGACGCCGCCGTGCTGGGCCGCATGCTCCTCGTCGCCAAAAAATTAGCCAGCGAGCGCGGCCATGGAGCCGCCCATCGCACCATCTTCAATACCGGCGCCGCCGCCGGCCAATCCGTTTTCCACTTGCATCTCCACGTCTTGGCCGGCCGCCCAATGACCTGGCCCCCCGGCTAATCGCAAAGTGACACAGGCTCTAAGCCTGTGCGCCGTGTGGGAGCCCAGGCCGGCTGCCCCACGTTCGCTCCACGATACATGGGCGAACGTGGGATCTTTGCTCTGACGTTCCCGTTGTCGCCCACTCTGCATCTCCCCGAAAGAATTTAATTTACTGCCTACCACCCCCACCCTACCGCGAAATCTCTCACTTTTTGCGTATCTAACTGATTCCAAATAATTTACGCCGAAATTTGTGGTATCGAAAGTGCCCCTTCAGCGACATAGTTTCACGCATTGGCCCTCACCAGACTCCCTCCTCCAAAAGGTTTTCGAAAACAAAAACACGCGCCGCCATGCCGCAATGCCGTCAAATTCCCGATTCGGGACGGAATCGTGGCGTTCGGCTTCGCGCACTGGGGTTGCAACGGGGGATGGCGATAAAACTGGAACGGATTATAACGCATAAGATAACTGTTGTCAAGAAGAATATTTAGGATAATTCGCACCAACACGCACTTTGGAATGCCGGCGGCGCGAAATAGCCCGCAATACCGTTTGCGATTTCTCGGAGTGAACCCACCCCAAGCTACTCACAGCTCTATTATCAGTCGCCAAGCAGTCATATAGGTACATTATAGTAAAGTACAGCACAAGGAACGAAAGGGTGCTATAACTTAACCGAGGATAATCCCCTGAAAATAGCATTCGCAGCAGCAATTGCTCTCGCGCTCGTCGTGTCCCCGATTCATGCAAACGTCAAACACGCCCCACTTGCCGCCAGCGTGATGGCTGCAAAGACGGTGTACATTGACAATCAAACGGGCCACTCGGAGATTACAGACCGGGCCACCGACGCATTAAGCAAGTGGGGGCGATTCAAGATTATGGATAACGCGAAGGATTCCGATCTGGTCCTTCAATTCACGGCAGACACCAAAGGCAGGCCCACCCCGCCGCACAACGATATAGACATATCGCCGACTCCTGTACATTTCTCCGTGCTCGATCAAGCCAACAACGTGCTCTGGTTTGTATCTAAGAACGAGCCGTTTCATAGTCAAACGCGGCTAGACATCGGCGAATTTAAAAAGCGAATTGAAGAACAAGAAAAAGGCAAATAGGCAGGGCACCTGAACCCGGGCCGCTCCGCGACCGGACACGCCACTCGAGTAGGCGTCCGGTGATGCAGGCGATTCGTCAGGTGGCTGGATGATTTCGCGGCACACGCGTGTGTTGTAGAGTATTTCCGCAAATTAAATCTGTTTCCGTGTTGGAGACCGCTTGAAAATGAGAGCCGCAGTCCGAGGCGGAATCATTGGCGTCACGGCTGGCAGCGCGTGGGGAATCGTTGGAGCAATGGGTCTTCCAGATCCCTGGCGCACTTGGACTGGGTGTTTCAGCGTGGGAATTTCAGTTGTGCTCATCGTGGCGCTCGTGAAATCTCGCGTGGCGCAAAAATCCCAAACATTTCGCGGTTCAATCTATGCTGCGTCCGTAGCGTTTGAGGCCATCGCGATTTTTGCCGCGGTATCGCTGCTACGGCGTTTCGCACTCCCCCAATTTATCGTCCCCATCGTCGGAATTATCGTTGGACTTCATTTCATCGGCTTGTGGAAAGCAACGGACCTCCGTAAATTTCTCTGGATAGCGGCGGCGATGTGCGCGGTGTGCATGTTTTCGCTGCTTCTGCCCGGTGCAAAGGATTTTGGTATTGGTGCGAGGCAGGCCGTAGCGGGCTTCGGCTGTGCGGTCGTGCTCTGGTCCGGTGCCGCCGCTACCTTGTTTTGAAAAAGTTGCGCCGTCGAACTTTACACACAGATAATCAACGTCGTTGGTCCGAATCGATCCTTTACCCACCCGCCCTCAAGAAGTTAGTGGTGGCGCCTGCCCAAGAGTCTGAGGAGTTGCAAAATCAAATTGATGATGTCCAGATATATTTTGATGGCGAGATGCATTGCATCTGGCCAAGTGTTGTCGCCTGCATTTTCTTTTTTCAGTAGCGAATTAAAGTCAAAAAGCAAATAGAGCGTGAAAATCGCCACGCCAAATCCAGACAATATCCTCTGCTTCACACCATCCATCGAGGCGAATAGATTGAAGAGAGTGAAAAGCAACAGAATACACAATGCGATGAAGAGCGGAATCTGAAGGAACCCAAAATCAACATGGGAATATATTCCGATGAGAGCCGTTGCCAGGACTATGACGGCGGTCAGGGCCAGAACTTTACGGCCCAATCCTTCCTCAACGTTTAACAGAACGTATTCCAGTTGTATGCCGGTGAGGATTGACCAAACCGAAAAAAGCGAGAACGAAATGCCTAAGGGCTGCGCAATTCCCCAAAATAGCAGCAGTAGAAATAATCCGAAGCTAACTATAAGAATTGCAAAGAATAATGTGCTCGAAAAAACCCAGCGATAATCTGGTTCTGTATCTTCAGCCACGCGAGCCAGGATGTTTCCGTTGCCCGGCAGGTCCGAATATGGATTTGCCGTTTCAAGTTTCGGATCGATGCGTTTGAAAAACTGAAACGCAAAATGCGTCGTGAGCCAGGTAATAAAAAGCTGGGCGCTAACAATAAAGAATGTCTTCGAGAACAAGGTTGGGAAAAGATGGTTCACGTTAAGTTGCAACCCCCGTTGTTGGCTCCCTCAATTGCGACTGCCCAGATTGGTAATGATACCCTACTAAATCGGACGGGTGGCCCCGGCACTCCGCAGTTGAAAGCCGTTGATTTGGGGGTGCCGTTGATTGGGGGTGCCCCATCACGCCGTAGTTGCGTGTGGGATTTTTTGACTTTCGTTCTTTAACTCAGGCTGTCTGCCCAAAGGTTTTTCTTCTTGCGTCCTTTGCTATTTGATCGGATCGATCCGAATTATCCCTGCCTCAAGTTTTTCGTAATAGGAGTAGCTACTCCAAATCCACTCCTCCGGATTCTTCACCAATGCACGTTTCACCGGATTCATGTGCATGTATTCCAATTTTTCGTCGTGTTTCTTCGCGCTGTGTACATTGAAATCGTAAAACCGATGCTGCCAGAAATGACGAAGTTCATCCCCGTTCTCCGCTAGTGCCAACGCGAGCTGGTCATCCGGATCGCGCGTGCCTTTCTTTCGCAGATCGCGCGACACACGCTGCTTCAAGACTTTTAGTACCGTAGATGGCGTTCCCGTTGCCGGTTCGCTGATCAGCAGAAGCACGTGATTCGGCATCACCACGTAGCCCACAAGCTGAAATCCGCATCGGTCGCGAATCTCACCGAGCGCATGAACAAAGACGTCACGCGCCGCCGCGTTCCCGAGCAACGAAAGGCGCCGGTAGCAACTGAACGTGATGAAACGCAAATGTCCGTGCCCGTAGTAGCGTTTGAGATTTGTTGGCATACCGGATGGACTTAGAAATCCCACACGCAAGTACGGCGTGTGGGGCACCCCCAAAGCAACGTCTTTGACCCACAAACCTGTTTACTGTAACATTGTAGTGAATTCTAATATAGGTAGTATTTTATGCGGAGAACGTGGACGGCAATCCGGAAAAGGCCGGACCAACGGCCAGCGAACTTTTAATTGAACTTTGAAGATTCGTCTGTGTCGCCAGGACCAGTGGATTTCACAGCCATTTCCCAGCCGTCGTACTCTCCAGAAAACTGCCGTGCCAAATGCTCAAACTTGTTTCGTAGTGTCTCCATTTCGTCGCCTGTAGTGGGAGGAATCCCCGTCGCCAAAACCAGCCAGTCTGTGCCTGCATTGCTCTTTCGAACTTCAACGGAAAACTCGAATTCGCAGAGCTTAGTTTGGGCTGCCTCCGCGTTTGCTTTCAATGAAAAGTAAAAATAATGCTGCATCATAGCTCCCTCCGATTCCAGACCTGATCAGCGGCCAACTCCCCCACACCCTCACTTCCTCTTCCAAATCAAATCCTCATTATTCCGGCGGTCGATAATCTCGTCGACCTTCCCTTGTGCGTTCCGGTGAAACAAGAATCGGCCCTCCATCCCTGGCCGAAAAAACAAATCGGTGGTCTCGGGCAGCAGCGCGTGGCGCGGACTCTTATCTTTTTGCGAGTAGAGCTTGCTGCCATCCAACGTGATTTTTAGCGTGTCGCCGGGCGCTTGTTCGTAGGTGCCAACGTAATCGGCGAAGCGAGACGCATTCACTTCTCCCACCGCGGGATCTTCGTAATAGCGAAGCACCTGCCCGGCAATCATTTGCCAGCGCGCATCGCGCCACATCCACGTATCGGTTTCGTGATAGCGGGCGTGCAGCGTGCGGCCGTAGACGATTTCGGTCTCGTCCATATCGTAGGCCAGAATCGCGGTGTGGCCGATGATGCGGCTCTGCGGGTTTACAATTTTAATCGTGCCGGAATATCCTGCTGGCAGCGGAGCGATTTCGGCGACCTGCGCGGTCTTATCCTTCAACTGGCCCTTCTCGTCGAAATACATCACGTCAGCAGCGAGGTACTTTTTCCACGGAGCTTTGTTGCCGGAAGGGAAGCCGTCCATAAGTTCCTGCGTGCGGCGGACTAATTCTTGTTGCGTGATTTTTTCGGGTTCGGCGGGTGTGACTTGCGCGTGGGATGGTGCGATGAGGAGCAGGGAAGCGATCAATGTAAGCATGATCACTCTAGAAGAGCGGCCGATAATTACTGACAGCATTTGCATCCCTCCGAATACTTGCAAAGTGCCGATTCCAATCAGCGATCCAGAAACCACCCGCAGCAAAGCAGGCCAGCAGCGCAGAGGAAGCTCAACACATAAATCTTGTAAACGCTGCCTTTCCAGCTATGCGGGATTGATGCCGGGCCTTTCATTTTAGGTTCCTGAATATTTGCTGGCGATTCAAGAAATCGGTAACTGAGCACCGTAACGTAGAAGACTGCGAAGGCGGCTAACACAAATGGACTGCGATATAGGCGACTCGCTTCCGAGAGATTCTTGCGGAGGAAATAAGTCCTTTCGATGAGGTAGAAGAAATAGCCCCCTCCGAAGTATCCAAAGAGGTTTGTTAACAGCGGCGGAATTCCGAATTTTGTAAGGAAGTCGTTCCTACCCCAATCACTCCAGAGCCACTTTGCAAAACGCGCGAGATCGCTCATTGGAGACCGGTGACCTGCCAGCATGGTATCACCGCCCCGCTCGGGGCAGACTATGGCTTCGGCGAAATCCCGAGCACACCTCCCCTGTGAGGACCTAGTTTTGGTACTACCCCCAAAACACCTCAAAAAACATACCCCAAAACGGACCTAACTCCTTTAGAATGAACAATTTTTTAGTAATAGTACTACATAAGTCTATTAGAATCATCATTTTACAAAAACAATGGGTGGGGGTGCCGGACGCGCTGAATTGCTGTCAACACATTAAAAATAAAGGAGTTAGCGGAAAATTAGCCCGTCTAGAGAGCTCTAAGTTCCCGGTTTTGCGCAGATGAGATTTACAGAATCCGGACGACTACCACGGTGGAATTGTCGGTCCCGCCGCGTTCATCGGCTAGCGCAACCAGCTCATCGGCGGCTTGCTGCGCGGTCTTTGCGGAGGAGAGTTTCGCTGCGAGATCGGCATCGGAAACCATACGCGTGACGCCATCGGTGCAGAGCAGCAGAATATCTCCAGAGACGACTTTGTGATCGGCGGCATCGACTTTGGCTTCTTCGCGCGGACCCAGCGCTCGCGTGAGCACATTCTGAAATGTGCTGACAGCTGCTTGCGCGGGAGTGAGCAATCCATGGCGAACCTGCTCGGCAACAAGCGAATGATCGGCGGTGATCTGCTTCAGTTCGCCCGCGTGGAACAAATAGATGCGGCTATCGCCAACGTGCGCGACGCTGAGATCGGAACCGTTAAGCCACGCAGCGACGACCGTTGCGCCCATTCCTCGCTGCTCGGGATTTACCACTCCTGATTGGAAGATTGCGAGATTGGCCGCGCGCACAGCGCTGGCAAGGCGATTCGCCTGCGGCGAAACATCGGGAATTTCCGTGCCCACCAGAGTCGAAGTGGGATCGGCGACAGAAGCTTTGCAATGCTCGGCGATCGCTTTCACCGTGAGAGCGGATGCGACTTCGCCATGGGCTTCGCCGCCCATTCCGTCGGAGACCACAAACAGTCCGTCGGGCTCGGAGACGAGGTAAGCGTCTTCGTTATTTTCCCGGACGCGCCCCACACTGGTGCTCGCGCCCACATCAATTCGCAAGTGTTTGCCTCTGGCTTCGCTGAAGATTGGAATGACAGCGCGTGGCAGGCTAGCAGAGAGGCAAGCGCAGAGGCAAGCGAACCGGGCGATGAATCAACAGATAACGCAAATCGATGCGGATTTGCGAGCGTCGCGATGTGGTACGTGCCGGTCTGGCGCACCTGTTTGTTTCTGGAACACACCGTTCACGGGTACCAGTGGCCAAACCATGCGTTTCGATATACTCGATATGCTCATCGGAAAGCGTCTGCCATGTCGGCCCGCGAACAAGTATTGGTGTCTAAGAAAAGCCTGCCCACGAAGTGGGTTTCGTGGATTCGCAGCCAATATTCCGTGCTCCCTCTGCCTTCCCCCGGCAAGCAAAATGGCCATAACGGGCACAACGGCCATGACGAAACGCCGCTTTCGGTGATCCTGGCTGACCCTTCCCACGAGAGTGCCGATGATCTGCGCGAACTGGTGAAAGAGACCGGCGCGCGGCTGATCGGCGTGATGGAGAACGGAAAGCCCCTCAAGGGGGGTGGCCTGCCGTGGTCCGGCTGGCTGCCAAAAGACGCCTCCCGCGAGGCGCTGGATACGATATTGGCGATGGCGTTTGAGAATTTGCGGCTGGTGGAACGCGAGGCCGCGGCGCGGGTGCAACTCGCGAAATCCGAGCGCGAAATTCGCCTGCTGCACGAAGTGGGCGTGTCGCTTTCGGCGGCGCACGAGTCGAGCGAAGTTCTGGAATTGATTTTGCGCAAAGCGCGCGAATTGACCGGCGCGGATGCGGGCTCGATTTATGTAGTGGAAGAAAAACGAAACATTGGCGACGACAACGGAGAAATTGATGGCGAGCGCATGCTGCGCTTCCAGCTTTCTGAGAATGAAAGCATCCCGTTTCCGATGCGCGAAATAACGCTGCCGATTTCGGAGACTTCGATCGCGGGATATGTGGCGCTGCATGCGACTCCGCTGAGCATTGCGGACGCGTACGATTTACCCGAGACCGCGCCCTACAAATTCAACGATCGCGTGGACCGTGAATACGGTTACCGCACAAAATCCCTCCTTACAATTCCGATGAAAAACGCCAAGGGGGAAGTGCTTGGTGTACTGCAGCTGATTAATTGCAAGCCCGATCCCGAGGTGAGACTAACCACTCCCGATAAGGTTGTGAAACAGGTTCAAGCATTTCCCGAGCGCATGCTGCAGATGACGCTATCGCTGGCGTCGCAAGCAGCGGTGAGTTACGAAAACGCGAAGTTGTACCAGGATATCGAACGGCTGTTCGAAGGATTTGTGAAAGCGTCGGTGCTGGCGATCGAACAACGCGACCCGACGACGTCTGGACATTCGCATCGCGTGTCGAACATGACGTGCGGCCTCGCGGAAGTAGTGGACCGCGCGGATTCGGGAATTTATTCAGGAGTGCGATTTACTCCCGAGCAGATGAAAGAAATTCGTTACGCTGCGCTGCTGCACGACTTCGGAAAAGTTGCGGTGCGCGAAGAAGTGCTGGTGAAAGCGAAAAAACTTTATCCGTCGCAACTTTCGATGGTGGAGACGCGATTCGATTACGCACGCAAAGAATTGGAAGCGCGATATCAAAAATCGAAACTGGATGCCGTGCTGCGGCTGGGAATGGATCGCGCGAATGGCGAGCTGGAGCGGATTGATCGCGAACTGAAAGAGAAACTAGCGGAATTAGAGGACGCGTTCGATTTTGTGCTGCGCGCGAATGAACCTACGGTGCTACCGGAAGGAAATTTCGATCGGCTTTATAACATTGCGCAGCATACGTTTCGCGATCCGCGCGGGCGAGAGCAGCGGTTGCTGACTCCGGAGGAAATTCGCTTCTTGTCGATTCCGCAAGGGAGCCTCGATCCGGGTGAGCGGGATGAAATTGAATCGCACGTAGTGCACAGTTTTAATTTTCTGATGCAGATTCCGTGGACGCGAAACATGCGCGACATTCCGAAGATTGCGCGCGCTCACCACGAAAAAATTAATGGCACTGGATATCCGTATCGTCTGAAGGGTGACGCGATTCCGATTCAGGCGAAGATCATGACGATCTGCGATATTTTTGACGCGCTGTCGGCGGCAGATCGTCCGTACAAGAAGGCGGTATCGCCGGATCGCGCGCTGGATATTTTGGATATGTGCGTGCGCGACAACGAGCTCGACCCGGTGCTATTTCGGTTGTTTGTGGATTCGAAGATTTACGAACTGATGCAGCAGAATCACTAAGCTGCTTTGTCCCTTTTCCGCCGCCTTTCTCCTCACAGAAATGTATTTTTGCGAATTGTGTTGTGCCACAATGCGCCTGCATTGAGTTAGACAGGTGCGGCGGATAGCTATTCTTAGAGTGTGCGTGGTGCGGAGGGAATCATGAATTTTGGAGCGCGAGTTATTCGGAATTATGGCGCGAGTTTGTTGCGAACGATTGTTTGGATTGTCGCGCTGTGCGCGATTGCGATGCCGGCTACGAATCAAGTTGCCGCGCAAACGAAATATCAGAAGCCGCCAGAGAATATTTTGAAAGTGCTGGAGGCGCCGACAACGCCGAACGCGAGCGTGAGCCCTGCGATGGATTACGCGCTGATGTTCCGCGCGATTCCATATCCTTCGATCGCGGATATGTCGCAGCCGATGCTACGGCTCGCGGGATTGCGAATCAATCCGCTGACGAGCGGGCAGCATAATCCTGCGCACTTCACCGATTTCGTGCTGAAACATATTCCCGATGGAGCGGAAGTGCGCGTTGCGCTGCCCGCGACTGGAAATTTGGGCGCGCCGATGTGGGCGCCGGACGGAAAGCACTTTATCGTCACGCAGGTGACGCTGAATTCTACGCGGCTGTGGGTTGGCGACACGACCGGCAAAGCGCACGAAGTTGCAGGGCTTGAATTGAATTCAATTCTCAGCGGGGGATTCTGGCGGAAACGGCGCTTGCGCATGGATGGGCGATAGTTACACGCTGCTGTGCCGCGCGGCGCTTTCGCCGCGGCGCGCGGGACTGTTCCGCCGGAGCCGAAAGTTCCATCCGGTCCGCACGTGGAGGAGAGCAGCGGACACGCGACGGCGGTAGCGACATTTGAAGACTTGCTGCAGAACGATCACGACGTAGAGCTATTCGATTACTACGCGCGGTCGCAACTTGTGATCGTTGAGCTCAACGACAGATCGAAGAATCTCCCCGCGGGAATGGTGGCGCGTTTTGTATCGGAGAAAATTATTCCTGTAGGCAAGCCGGCAATTTTTATTACGGCGAGTCCCGCGCCGGATGGGAAGCACATTCTGGTCGGGAAGCTTCACCATCCGTATTCGTTCCTGCTGCCCGATAACGCTTTTCCTCGCACGATTGAAGTGTGGGACCGCACGGGAAAAGTGGTATACAACGTGGCGGATGTGCCGCTGGCGGATGACGTACCTGTGGGGGGCGTCCAAAATTTTCAGCGCAACGTGACGTGGCGTACGACGGCACCTGCGACGCTTATGTGGGTGCAAGCGAACGACGGCGGAAACACGCGCAAGAAATTTTCGGGAGCGCGCGACCGGCTGATGTGGATTTCCGCGCCGTTTTCCGGACAGCCTGCGGAATTCGCGCGCACCGAGGATCGCTTTGCTGGAATTGAATGGAGCGAAGCAGGCGATTTTGCGATTCTTCGCGATTCGAGCCGCGCAGCGCACCGCAGCCGCGTGTTTTTTCTCGATCTGAAAAATCCGCGCTTCAGAGCCAAAATTGATTTGGACGCTCGACGCGGATGAGCGCTATCACGCCCCCGGCACGCCGACGCTCGTGGAACTCGCGAACGGCCACGAAGCGATTCGCCAACAGGGCGATTTCATTTTTCTTGACGGGCCTGGTGCGTCGCCGGAAGGAGATCGGCCGTTTGTGGATCGCTACAATATCCGCACCGGAGAATCGACGACGAATTTTCGAGTGCCCGCGCAAAGACTTATGAGAGCGTCGCCGGATTTCTGAAGCCGGACGGTTCAGAAATACTTACGCGACATGAGACCCCCGACGATCCGCCAAATTATTTCATTCACATCGCGGGATCAACCGACTCGAAGAAATTTACGGATTTTCCCGACCCGCAGCCGCAGATTCGCGGAATCAAAAAAGAACTTGTGAAATACAAGCGGCGCCGACGGTGTGGATCTTTCGTTGGAGGTGTATCTGCCCCCGGATTACAAACAGGGCACGCGATATCCCGCGGTTTTCTGGGCGTATCCGCGCGAAGTTGCGAATGCGGCGGCGGCCGGAGAAGTTACGGGCTCGCCTTATCGATTCACGGTGATTCGCGGATACTCGGAACTATTTCTTTCTGCTGGATGGGTTTGTGGTGATGGACGACGTTTCGGCGATGCCGGTAATCGGCGATCCGGAAACGGTGAATAACACTTACGTGCAGCAGATCGTCGCGGACGCGAAAGCTGCCATCGATAAGGTGGCGGAGATGGGAGTGGTGGATCCGAATCGCGTTGGCGTGGGCGGACACAGCTACGGCGCGTTCATGACCGCGAACTTGATGGCACACTCCGATGTTTTCCGCGCGGGAATCGCGGAAAGCGGCGCGTACAACCGCACGCTGACTCCATTTGGTTTTCAGAATGAGGAGCGGACAATCTGGCAAGCGCAGGATACTTACATCGGAATGTCTCCATTTCTTTTCGCGGACAAAATCAAGGCGCCGATTTTGCTGATTCACGGCGAGGCGGACAACAATTCGGGAACGTTTCCGATTCAGAGCGAGCGGATGTACCGCGCGATCAAGGGAAATGGCGGCACGGTGAGATACGTGACGCTGCCGCTTGAAGCGCACGGTTACGCCGCAAAGGAAACCATCGAGCACGTGCTGTGGGAAAAGCTGAATTGGTTCGATAAGTATGTGAAGAACGCGGGACCGGCTGCGACTTCGACAGGTTCCGGCGCTGCGAATCAGTAGCTGGAGAGTTCGGCGACGCAACGCTTGGGTTTTGTAATCGCGAGTGGCGCGTTCGCTGTATGTCGCCGCGGTGCGCGTTACAATCGCGTAATGCTTGCGACATCACGCGCGCGTTTCGAGTGTGGCGCTTATTTTTAGCGGGTCTGCGTTATTTCTCGTGCGCGACGCGTGGCGATCCGCGCAAGCAAGACCCGCCGCAGCGAAAGCTCGGCATTATCATCCCGGCTGAAATTATTCTTCCTGCGCAACTCGCTGTGGATAAGCCTGGCACGCTGGCGGTGCTCGATGCGCAGGGTCAGCTTCTCTCCGGCGTGTAGCGTTGATTTGTCGACGGGCAGGCGCGTGACAACAGATGAAACGGGCCGCGCGCGATTTGTAGTCACGTCAGATCCTGGGCCATTTCTCGCATCGATTGCAGGAACGGAAGTGCGCGCTTCGACCGTGGTGGTCGCGCCGGCAGAGATTCCCGCATCGGAAATTCGTATCGTCGCTTGCCCGCGCGCGGTAACGCGCTCTGATCATTTCACAGTGAGCGGATCGAATTTTCGCGGCGATGCGGACGACAATCACGTGACGCTGGGCGGCCGCACGGCATTGGTGATCGCTTCGTCGCCGCGTTTCGCTTGAACTCTGGCTTTCTCCGCAAACACCGCTCGGAAGCGGAAGTCTTGCGAATCGAGATTTCCAAAGACTGGCGGCGTAGCGGCTTCGGTGGACGTGGTGTCGCTGCGCATTGAACGGCGCGAGCACGGGCACGATGCGGGCGCGCTGCGGCCGGGGAAATCGCAGCAACTCGTGGTTCACGTGGATGGATCGCAGAACCAGACGCCGATCGTGGTGCTGAATCTTTCGCCCGGAGTTGTGGAATTGGTTGGCGGCGCGTTTCAACGGATGGTCTCGCGCGGCGGCGCGAATAACGAAGCCGCAGTGGAAATTCACGGCATGCACGATGGCGAAATTTCGATCAGCGTGCGGCTGGCGGTGCGGGGAAGCTGCGACGCGCGATCTCGCCGCGGCGCGGCGCGCGCTCGAGGCCGCGCGCGATTCCGCGAAAGGGGATTGGGCGGCGCGCGTGGATGGCGCGCTCGAGCAGTTGAACGGTGATCCGAATCGCGCGGAAGATGTGCTGCAGGATGTGGAGCGCATGCTGGATGAAGGTCCTCCACCGAACGTGGGCCGCCATCTCGAAGCGGTGTGGATCGCGCTCGCCAGTTAATCGCTGCCATCGCATACATACGCATCGTTTGCGATCCGAAGTCATTCCGTGCGCGTATGCTAGGATCGAATTTCCAGCGAGTCCCCGTCACGAGGCAGCGATGAATAGTTTTTCCCTGAGTCCAATTGAAATTGGCGTCGCGGCACTGATATTTGCCGCGGGATTTGTGCTGGCATGGTTCTGGTCGCGGGCCCGCGCGGTGGAACAATCCGCATCGCGAATTCGCGAATTGGAAGCAGGAGCGGGCGGGCACCAGTCGGTGGAATCGGAACTTCGCAGGCAAACTGCCGATTTGCGCGTGGAACGCGACGCGCTGCAGCGAAAAACTCAACGAAGAGCAGCAGCGCCGCACCGTGGCGGAAACCACCGCGTCAAAAGTCCGCGAAAATCTGGACGAGCAGCGAAAGTTGCTGGACGAAGCGCGCTCGAAATTCAGCGAAGCGTTTCAAGGATTGGCCAGCGAAGCGCTTGGCAAAACCACGCAGCAATTTCTGGAACTCGCCAATTCGAAATTCGAATCACTGCGCGGCGATACGCTCGGCGATCTGGAACTGCGAAAAGTTGCGATCGAAGGAATTGTCGCGCCGCTGGAATCAACTCTCGCGCAATTGAACGAGCGCCTCTCGCAAGTGGAATCTTCGCGCCAGGAAGCTTACGGCGAATTGCGCGGCCAGTTGCAGATGCTCGCGGAGACCAGCAAAGAATTGCGCGAAGAAACCGGCACGCTTTCTCATTCGCTGCGGCAGCCGCAGGTGAAGGGGCGATGGGGTGAACTCACTTTGCGCCGCGCGGTGGAACTTGCGGGGCTTGTGAATCATTGCGATTTCGCCGAGCAAGTTTCGATGGATACGGAAGATGGCAGCCGCCAGCGCCCTGATCTGATCGTCCATCTTCCCGGAGGACAAAGCGTCGTCGTGGATGCGAAAGTGCCGCTACACGCGCTGCTCGCTGCGTCAGCTGCGGAAAATGAAGAGGAGCGCGAGCGGTTGCTGGATGAGCATGCGCGGCTCGTTCGCACCCACGTGCAAAATCTTTCGACGCGCGAATATTGGAAACAATTCGATAAGTCTCCGGAATTTGTGGTTCTGTTTGTGCCGGGCGAATCTTTTTTCAGCGCGGCGCTCGAACGCGCTCCCACGCTGATTGAAGAAGCGATGAATAAGAAAGTGATTCTCGCAAGCCCCACCACGCTGATTGCGTTGTTGAAAGCAGTTTCGTTCGGGTGGCGGCAGGAAGCGCTCGCTGAAAATGCGGCGCAGATCAGCGAGCTTGGGCGCGATCTGTACGATCGGCTGGCGGTTTTTTCCGATCATCTGCGCGATGCGGGCCGCGGTCTCGAAAAAGCGAATGACGCTTACTCGAAGGCGGTGCGGTCGTTTAATTCGCGATTATTTCCCGGCGCGAATAAGATTTCGCGAGTTGGGTGTGGCGAGTTCGCGAAGACATTGAGGCGCTCGATCCCGTGGAAAGTTTGCCGGAACCGATCACCGCGACGGGTTCTTCGGAGCCACCGCGCGAGTAGAGCTCACCACGTTGCCGTAATCGACATCCAAAATTCTGATCAGTTTGGGTGCTTGAACTACGCTGCGAATTTTCGCGGTGCTGTCTACGCTTGCAGCTTCCGCACCAATTTCCGCAGTCGCTCGCGATCGCGCTGCGGCATGTGAAGGAATTCTATTCCGCCGCCGCTTGGCGAAACATTTCGCACAATCGCGGTGGAGCGGATGTGCCGCAGGCCCGCGCGAATATCCAATTGAATTGTTCGCCGGGAGTCATGCGGCTGGCCGATTCGATAAACGCGCCGCCCAGGCTGATGATGCTTACTTCTGCTTTCGCCGCCATCGCGCCTTCGATGCGCGCGGCAAATGGACGCTCGAGCGGAATGCGAACGTATCTTCGCGGCCGCGAGTGCTCCTGATTTGTTTTGACGCGAGATTCATCCGCGGCTCGAACTCGCGCAGATGACGGGCGATTTTCCATCATAGCCAGCGCTTCTTCCGCAGCGGCGCGCAACCCCGCGGGCTCAACGTGCGCGAGTCCCTGATGCTCGCGGACAATTACGCGCAACATCGCGGCGGCTTGCGTAGCGCGCATCCGTCCGAGCGCTTCCACGGCTTTGATGCGAATGAAAATGTCGCGCTGCGTTTCGAGCTCGCCCGCGGCAATTTGCATCAGCAGAGGAATCGCGGAAGTTTCGTTGGCGATGCCGATCGCGTCGATCATCATCGGCGCGACCATTTCGTGCGCCTCGGGCAGAATCGCCGCAAACGCGCGCGCGACTCCCGCAACCGCGGCGACGCCTTCGCGCCTGCTCAATTCGCTGACGGCCATGTCTTGCAAATTCCATTCCCAGCTGGGCATCGCGCGCGGCAATGCTTTCACAAGACGCTGCGGATCGGCGGCCGCGAGCAATTTTACCGCAGTTGCCGCTCGCTGGCTGCGCGCGTCATACAATCCCGATTCCAGCGCGCCGAAAACCGGCTCGCCGCACGCGCGAACGAGTTCCGTCATTCGCGCGAGCCCGTTGAATCCACCCGCTCGCTGCGAGTGCTGCTGCCGAGATATTCCACCAGCCGCGTTGGATCGCGCCGCAGAATGCGCGGCAGCGCAGGATCGAGCGCGCTTCCCGCGAGTGCGGCTTCTACCAATTCGCGCCACGCGTCGCCGGTGGTTTCTCGCGCGACAAATGCTGCGACGTCCGCGCTGTTTCGCGATCTTCCGAATGCAACAGTTGCGAAGCCTGGTCAAGCATCCACTCGAATCGCGAAAATTCGCGCCTGCGCTTGGCGCTTTGCGCCAGCGCTTCCACCAGTTGCAATAGCGTCGCGCTGATGCCGGGCGAAGTTTCGCGCGATTAGGCTGCGCGCCGCTGCACGATCAATCTCCGCCGGGCTTTCTTCCGGCCACAAACGTTCGATCAGCGGAATCAGTTCGAGCAGAGTGCTCGCTACAACGCGCCGGGGACGCGGCTCTTCCGCCGCAAGCGCGCGCGAATAATTCAGCAGCACGATCCGTGCTTCGCGCGAGGACGCGTCACCGCGCGGGTCTGCGACTCGAGACCCACAAACTGCAAGATGTAGCGCTCGAGAGATTTTCCTGGGACGCACCAAGCATCGGGTCCGCGCAAGCACGGTGGCTTTTTCGCGCGCGGGAAGCTGATCCCAAAATCGTTCGCGCAATATTTCCGCATAAGATTCCGGGGTTGCTTCCTCCGCCTTCTGTCGCCGTTGCTCGCGCCACATTCGGCGACCAGCACTTTTGCTGCGCGCGTCAGCGCGGCGGGCAGCGGCATCGCGTCGCGCAGACGCTGCATTTCCTGAGGAGCCTTCGTGAATAGAGTCATCGCGCGTCGCGCTTGACGAAGGAGAAATCGCGTGCGCGATCGCATCGCCAAGCGCCGAAAATAAATTTCGCACATCGTGAATCGGCAGGCGCCCGTTCACAAATTGCGCCGCAAGTGTATCGAGCAGCAGACCTTCGGCGAGCCGCGCGAGGTATTGTTCGTTCGCTTCGTTTTCGTGCGACGCCGTGCGCGCCATCATTCCCAGAATTTGCGAAAGCGTGCGGCGCTCCGCGTCCGCAAGCACTGCGTGAAGTTCCTGTGCGGTTTTCTGCGTGCGCATCCGAGCCGGCCGCAGGCTCAAGCCGCGAGAGCACCCGCAGCGCGGCGGAAAGATCGTCCAGCGTTGGCGAAGACCCCGGCGCGCGGCTGTCCGCCGGCACCGCTCCGTGAGCCACCAGAGCCGCGGCGAGCGTAGCCAGCACGGGAGTTGTTGCTTGCACTTGAATTCGAACGTTCGCGCGGATCCCGCGAATTTCTTCCGCCGAAAGCAGTGCGGGCCAGTCTTCCACGCGGATTCTTCGCGCGCTTAGCACATGGGCCAGCGATTCCAATTCTGCGCGCGTGGTCTGCGGCAGAAACACCAACTGATCGCAGCCCCAGCTTCCGCCAGTTCTGCGCGATCGCGGGCCACATGTCGCTGCCTTCGAGCTTCGCGCGCGCGCTACCCGGGCCGCGATGAAACGAAAGAGAAGCTCTCGTCAATGCGAATCGCGACTGGAACCACGAGCATCAGCGCTTCGTGCAGATGTTGTTCGGCGGATTCGGCCGCTGCAATCGTGAGCGAATGGCCTTCGTCGTAAAGCCGCGTGGATAAGATCAGAGCTTGAAATGAACGCAGAAATTTTGAGACCGCGGCTCCTACAACTTCGATTGCGGGAAGATCAGCTGTGGCATCAGCGCCGGGGTTGCCACGCTGGCATCGTGCGTCGTCGGAGATAGCAGAGGTCTTGCGGGAGTGGTTCGCTCGGCGAACGCTGCGCGCGCCGCGTTTCGCGCGGAGCGTACTCCAGCGCCGCGCGCTCATGTAGGTGAATAATTTGGTGCCATCTCGCAATTTGCCTTGCGATGCAGAGTGCTGTGAATCGGCTGTGTTTACAAGCGAATGGACGATGTAGAAGGCTCGTAACAGGCAACTAGACTTGCGTGAAGGAATGCGGGAAGCGCGGCATGGCGAGGAACTACGTCAATTGCACTACGTCGCGGCGCCGCGGAGGCGCGGGCTTCAAGTTCTGCTCGCCGCGCCAGTTATCAATGATCGAAATTTGTTGCACGCACGAAACGGTGCACCGCGGCGCGCACGGTTTCTTTGTGTAATACTCGCGCTTCACATCTTCGCGCGTGTATTCCGCGAGCGGCGTTCCCGGACGCCCGCGCTGCTGCGAGCACCAGTGCACCAATCCATCCTCGCAAATGTACAAATATCGCGAGCCCGAGCGGCATCGCCATTCGTTTGGCTTGCCTTCCGCGATATTCATTTGAAATCCGTTGAATCGCGAAAACGAACGCTTCCCGAGCTCGAGAATTTTCTTGAAAATTTCGTGATCGCGCGGCGCCAGCGGACGCAATTGTCCGTGCCCATCGTGAATAATTCCCACCGTGCTCGTGAATCCCAGATCCCAGCGCGCGTTGCGCGATCGCCAGAGCATCTTCGGAATCCGCCACGCCGCTGCCTAGCACCGAATTAATATTCACCTGAAAAATCGCGTGGTCCGCCAGCAATTTCAATTTCTGATCCAGCACCTTCAAACTTTTTTTCGACACGTCATCGGGCTTCACGTTATCAATGCTGATTTGCAGGTGTTCCAGCCCCGCGCGATTCAGGCCGTGAATCCGCTCGGCGGTGAGCAAGTATCCGTTCGTAATGAGCCCCGCGATCATTCCGCGCCGCCGGATGTGCGCGATAAATTCATCCAGCTCCGGATGCAGCAGCGGTTCGCCGCCGCTGATCGTGACCACAGCCGTGCCCAGATCGGCCAGATGATCCAGACGCTTCTTCAGTTCCTCGATCGGCACCGGCTTCGAGAAATCGTCGAATTCGTTGCAATACGTGCACGCCAGATTGCATCGCCGCACCGGAATAATGTGCACCAGCAGAGGGTGCTTGGTGGACATCAGCCCCCACGCGATCATGCGCAGCTCGCGCATTCGCGTGCGCAAAAACCGCATCCCGCGCCGCAGTTTCAGGTGCTTCGGTGCTGTTGGCGAAGTTTTCGGCATTGGCTTAATGGAGAATCAGCCAATTCAATTCTAGCAGATAGAGGCGTACTCAAGCCCCTGAAGGCGCTGGCGCGTGCATAACCGTGCGTTCCAACCAAGTGACGGCGATGCGAATTGCGTCGTTCAACTCGCGCGCGAACTGGAAGACTGTGTTCCCGCTCCAACCAACTCCTCAGTCTCATCGATGGCGGTCTCTGTCTTTTCCGGAACAGCCTTCTCTTCGTGATATTCCAGTTCTCGTATTCACATCCCAGATATTCGATTTGTCTTTTCGTCCGGCAATAATATTGTCCACCGCCGTCATCGCCGTAAGCATGGAGTGATCCTGATTGTTGTACTTGTGCATTCCATTGCGGCCGACGAGAAACAGATTCTCGAACGAGTCCGAGAATATTCGCGGATCTCATCGAAAGCGATATAAGTGCCAAAATAAGCGGGATAAGTCTTCGGCATGCGGAGCACCACGGAATCCAGCACGTCGCGCGCGTGTCGATGATCCCGATGCGCTCCAGTTCTTCGACCGCCGAGTGCGCTCATCTCCTCGTCGCTCCGGTTCCACAGCTCGTCGCCTTCGTTGCAGAAATACTCCACGCCGACCCAGACCTTGCTCCGGATCGCTGACCATCTAGGGGCTCCAGTTATTGAAGATCTGCAGGCGGCCGGCGAGAACGTCGGGCTCCTGAATGTAAATCCAGTTGTCGTCGATCAGTTTCGTGCCCTGCTGGTCTGTCGTTGATTTTCAAGCTCATCGAGCAACAGGCCCACGGTGATGAAATCGCGATACATCAGGCCATCGCTGACTTCGCGCACGTTCTCGGGCACGGCCGTCATCCATTGAGCGCACCAAGATCCTGCACCGGCATGGTCGAGAAAAAATAATCGCCCTCGTAACGCGTGATTTGCCCTGAGCGTCGGTTCCACCACGGCCACGTCACGTCGATTTTCGCCGCGCTGCGATCTGCGCTGAACATTGTTCCGTGACGATCTGTGCCGCCCATCTCGCTGAACTTTGCGCGCCACCTCTTCCCACATCTGCCCGGGGCCATAGCTTTGGGATAGAGGAATCGTTCGATCAGCGACGTTTCCGTTTCCTCTGCGCAACTCCCGCGGGCTTTCGCTCGGAGTCTTTTCACGAAATGCTGCATCGTCTTCCAGATGGAGAGCTCCTTGATGCGCTGCGCTCCCCATTCGGCGCTCGATCTCGGTGCAGGGCACGCCCCAGACTTTTTCGGTGTAGGACTTGAAAAACGTCAGGTAAAGTTCTCGCCGAAGCGATTGATGAAAAACTGCTCGAGATTCTTCTGCTCCTTCAAGCGGAAACAGCACGCGCCGCATATAGCTGACGCCGATCCCGGCGTGCGAACCAGGCCCAGCTTCCGATCGTGTCCGCCGCTCAGCGAGATGGGATAGTCGAAGAATTTCCGCAGGAAATAGATGCGCGATTTGCGGTTCGCGGACCAGCATCACGCGTTCTGGTGTTCGGCTCGGCCGATCCGCTGCCGCCGTGGCCGCGGCCACTTCGCGCGATTTGCCCTGATAGTTATACGTACTGTGCGCGAATCCGCCGCCATCTCTCCAGCGGCAAATGCTTGCAACCACCAGTTCATGACCCGGTCGCTCTTCGAAAAAAAGCGGTGTCCGCCGATATCGATGCGGTTGCCGCGATAGTTCACGGTGCGGGAGATCCCGCCGACCTGATCGCTCATTTCGATCACGATGGGGCGAATATCGGTGCGCGTAAGCAGTTCGTAGGCGGCGGTGAGTCCGGCCGGCCCGGCGCCGATGATGACTGCAGTTTTCTGTCGGGGCATGGTTTCACTTTCCCCAGGAATGGGGCGTCAAATTTTCGGTGCGATGCGCCGCGGTGGTTTTCGCCTTCGCGGACGAAACCTGTGCGCTCGCATTTATAACCTGCGCGGAATTCATATCCTCAGCCGCGCCATCAAACGCCAGCTTGAATGGAGCCATCTGATCGTCGTATGGCATCAAGAAGCCCAAACGGAATGCGTGGTCCACGTACCAGACTTTTCGGTCGGGGTAGTAGTCCAGCAGTTCCTGGTTTTTCAGATATCCCATATCGCGCGCCCAGATCACGTCCTGGTGATCAATATCGGCCGTGTTGTAGACCCATTCCTGCCAGGGAACATCAAACGTGGGATAGTGAACGATTACGATGTGCTTTCCGCCGCGCGCTTCCAGTTCGGCGGCAATATGCTCGCGCCGGATCTGGGTTGGCATTAGGTAGTTTTCGGATTTCACGGTGTCGTCACCGAATCCGATCGGGTTCATGAAAAACGGATCACGAAGTTTCTCTGCGATCGGATTAATCATCCACACCGCAAATACGATCGCGAGCGCTCTGGCTCCCCATATTGCATATCTGTTGTGAACTTCTAAAGTGGCGCACGCTGTACATAATCAGCAGGAACAGAGCACCCGCCGCGGGCGCGGCATATTGAGGCTGCGAAGGCCAAACTTGAGCGAATAATTCCGCCGCAAGCAAGAGCACGGAAAACAACACCACCCTCATTTCGCTGCGCCACATCGCGTAAACGCAGGGGGCAATTAGCAATGCGAATGGCCAAATAAAGAAAACATAGTAATCGTCGCTCTTTACCCGGATCAGATATCCCAACGCATATTTAATTCGCAGCAAGTCCGGAAGCTCGTGAAATACGTAAAGCGCCCTCATCGACGGATGTCGATATTCGGGAATCGGGTTCGGTTTTTGAAATAGGAATGGCTTGCTGATGTGGTAGGTCTGAAAATTCACTTCGTACGGCATCAACAGCGGGTTACCCGTTCCGCGCCAGTTGTAATAGAGCATTCCTGCCGCACCCAGAGCCAGCAGTGCCACCGCCGGCAAATACAGTCTTCGCCAGCGATCCCCATGAAATCGATCCATTGCGAACATGTTTTATCGCAATTACGACGAAAGCAATTAAGCGGCAAACTAAATAAAAATCCTTCCAGCGGACGGCTATTTGCAAGAATCAGTAATCCCGCTGCGAAGATCAGCGCCGTCTGCATTTTCAAATTCTCGCGGAACCGCGGCAACGCGCCGAGCACCAGCGCTCCGCCAGCGCCGCTACCGCACCGCCCAAATATGAATTTACCCAGTACGAAAAAATCCCAAACCGTCCCACGCAAGCACTCCGCCCAACCAAGCCCACGAAGGGGGCAGCCATCCCAACAACATCCAGTAGATCGCGCCACACATCAGTGCGGTGGTCAGCAAGCACTCCGGTCCAAGGGACCGTCGTTAATTTCTGTCCCACCGCCAGCGCCAATCCTTGTGCCGGTGGATACATCGATTGGTAAGTCGGCTGCACGTTAATATGAAACGACTCGAAATGCTCCCACATCGGGCTTGGAGGATTCGTCAGCCGCCCGTGCGCAAACGTGTCCGCGCCGAGCAGATAGCTGAATTCATCGTGTATCGTCGGGACAGGGACGGGCATCCAGGGGAGTAAGGCAGCCCGAAACACAATCACGCCAAGGGGAAATGCAACTAACCAGAACCGCGTGTGCTGGCTGATTGCACGAATCTTGTTTTCCACCCGTTCGAGCAGAGCCGGACGGTAACGCACGAGCGCAATCGTCAGCAGGATTACAATCGCCCAAAAAATCAGCTCGAATAGGAAAAGCCACAGTCCCGGACTGTTATCCATTCCATACTTCAAGCGCGGCAACAGCCCAAGCATTTCGTCGTGTCGCATCAACTCGCTCTATTTCGGGCAGAATCGTCCGGTAAGTGCCAACTGTGGCTTACCTCTGAGACGCTAGAGTTCTTTTGAGTCGATGGGAATAGTCAGCAAGTACGTGTGTGTCCAAATCGTAGATAACGCGCTGCCCGCGCGGATTGCTCTGCAGCCGTTCCTACCTCAAGAAATCGCGCGTCACCGCGATGTCTCCGTGTCCTCTGTGTCTCTGTGGTGAAAGCCTTTGCAGTTCGTTTTTATTTCAAATCCGAATTCATTGTTAGCGGTGGCCGCCATCCGCCTTAGTCGCCACCAAAATATTATTCAACCCAAACTCAGATTTCCGATGCAAAAATTCCCAAATACCCAATCCCCTTCAGCATCGAAATCAATTCAGCCAGTGGAATTCGCCGCTGATGCTCCTCGCTCTCCATCTCTCCGCTAACCATTCCGATTTTGTGCAGCACTCCCAGGATCGGATCCACCACACTCTGCGGCCAAGTCATAATCAGCGACCCTCCTGGCGCCAGCACCCGAAAAGTTTCGCGCAGCACCGGTTCCGGTTCCTGCAAATGTTCCAGCACCGCCAGCATCACCACATGATCGAAGCTCGCATCCTCAACTGGCAGCCGCTGCGTAATGTCCGCACGAATCCGAATCCACCGCCCGCCCAATCCGTCAGCTACTTGATCGTCGATCCCGGTACCCGAGGCGATTCGCTCCGCCGCGAAATCCAAAAACACAGCCGCGATCCCGCACCCCACATCGCAAACTCGCGAACCCGGCTTCACATAAGGAATCGCCGCGCGAAATCGTTGCCGCGCCACAAACCGATCGAATGCGGTGTATCCCATCGCAATCGAATTTCAGCATGGCCGCCCGGCATTGCAAAGCGGCGTTCGCACGCGCTGTGCTTTCCCGGTGAATCGCATTCGCCGCGCGCAATCCACAAAATCGCGGCATGCTATGATTCGCTCTCGCGTTATGCCGAAATCTTCCGCCAAGCCCGCTAAAACCAAACGCGAAAATAAACGCCTCGAAATCCTTCGCAGCGCGGCAGGAGCGTTTCGGCGCCGCGGCTATCACGGCGCCAGCATGGACGACATCGCCCGTTCACTTCGCATGACCAAGGGCAATCTCTACTACTACTTCGAAAACAAGGAAGACTTTCTCTACTTCTGCCACGATTATTCCCTCGGCTTGATTCTCGATCTCCTCGATCAAATTGAAGCCGCGAAAAAATCTCCCGAAGAAAAGTTGCGCGAACTCATCATCGCTTTCGTCCACATGATTATTGACGAGCTCCACGGCGTAGCTCTCACTCTCGATCTTCAGCCACTTTCTCCCGCGCGCCTTCGCACAATCATCGCCAAGCGCGATCGTTTCGATCGCGGCATCCGCCGCATTCTTCGCGAAGGTATGAATCGCCGCACATTCAAACGCGGCGACGCAAAACTCCTCAGCTTCGCCATCCTCGGCGCCGTAAACTGGATCGCCCGCTGGTTCAATCCCGCCGGCCCCGCCCACTCCGAAGAAATTTCCCGTACCTTCGCCAATTTCCTAATCGCCGGCCTCAAGTCTCCCCGCGTGCGACCGTAGGCGTCGGGCTTGCCCCAAACTCGTTCTGGGGTGCCGCACCTTTGAATTACAAGGGTGCGGTTTTATGACTCTGCATCTACCCGTCGTCCCGATCCGCTTCAGCGGCCCGCCCGCAGTGGCGAGTGAGAAATCTGCAGTTAGCCTTTCGTGCTCCAGGCCACCGCACGGTGAGCGCATCCCACAACTTTCCTCCCCGTTTCGCGATAAACTATCCGCACTCCGGGGACGTAGCTCAGATGCATAGAGCGAGGCACTCCTAACGCCTAGGTCGCGGGTTGGACTCCCGCCGTCCCCACCATTTTCAAATTTACGCGGCTCTCTCCTTGACAACCGTTCGATTTGGGTCTATATGTCGAACTCCTAGGTATACGGCGAATGACAGAATCCAAAAAAGAATTTCTTAAGGGCACTCTCGACCTGCTCGTTTTGAAAGTTGTGGCCTTAGGCCCAAGCCACGGCTATGCCATCGCCCAACGCCTCAAGCAAATCTCCAAGGATTTCTTCCAGGTCCATCAGGGATCGCTCTATCCCGCGCTCCATCGTCTCGAAGATCGCGGCCTGCTCGCCGCCGAATGGGAAGAAACCGACACCGGACGCGAAGCCAAAATTTACTCGCTCACGAAAAGGGCCGCCGTCATCTCGAAACCGAAACCCGCAACTGGCAGCGAACTCTCGGAAATGGTCGCGCTAATCCTCCGCACCGCGGAATAGAGAACAGGAGGAAAACATGACCTGGCTCCGTCGCTTATTCCACAACCGCCGCACTCCAAACCAAATCGACAAAGAACTCCGCTTCCATCTGGATCAGCAAATAAAAGACAACATCGCCGCAGGCCTCACACCCCAGGAAGCCGCCCGTCGCGCCAAACTAGAATTCGGCACCCTCGACCTCGTAAAAGAAGAAATCCGCGACACTCGCTGGGAGACTTACCTCGGCGATTTCGTTCGTGATTTGCGCTTCGCCTTGCGCATGCCTGCGTAAGTCCCCGGCTTCGCCTCTGTCGCCGTGCTAACACTCGCTCTCGGGATCGGCTCAAATATCACCATCTTTAGCGTGGTAGATGGGGTTTTGCTGAAGCCTCTGCCTTACCCGCATCCCGAGGAACTGGTAGCCGTCTCACACACAGCACCTGGCATCAATACTCGACCAGCCTTGGCGTGTCGCCCTCCATGTACTTCATCTATCGTGAAATGAGCCGCACCTTCGAAGACATCGGCCTTTACGGGGACGACTCGGTGAATGTAACCGGATTGGAAGCGCCGGACCACCTCCGCGCCCTAGACGTTACCGATGGCGTCCTCCCGATTTTGGGAATACCGCCCATGCTTGGCCACTGGTTCACTCCCGCGGATATATGCCTGGCAGCCCTGACACGGTGATGCTGACTTATGGATATTGGCGCCGGAAGTTCCAAGGTGCCCACTCGGTGATTGGGAGAATGATCGACGTCGATGGCAAGCCGCGGGAAATTATCGCAGTGCTTCCGCAAACCTTTCGATTTCTGGACGAGCCCGATCCGTCCTTAATCCTGCCGATAAAGCTGGATCGCGCCACAACTTTGCTGGGAGATTTCGGCCTTCAAGGCATCGCCCGGCTTAAGCCGGGGGCCAGCATCGGGCAGGCCAATGTTGACGTTGCGCGAAACGCTCTCCAATTGTGGCTCGAAGTCTTCCCGGCCCCGCCCCTACAGCCTAAAAGCGTATGAAGATGCGCATATTGCGCTACATGTGCGGCCGCTGACGCGGAGCCGTTGTGGGTGACGTCGGCGAGGTTCTTTGGGTACTCATGGGCGGGATCGGCTTGGTACTGCTGATTGCCTGCGCCAATGTGGCCAACCTGTTGGTGGTCAGAGTTGAGGGTCGTCGGCAGGAGCTGGCCATCCGCGCTGCGCTGGGAGCGAGCAGGCGACGTATCGCAGCGCAATTGTTGTGCGAGAGTTTCGTTCTATCCCTGATCGGGAGCGCTCTAGGTTTGGCGTTTGCTTATGGTAGTTTGCGGATTCTAATTGCTATGGCACCAAGCAGTCTTCCACGCCTGACTGAAATCGGCATCGGCGGTTCAGTATTGCTGTTCAGTTTTGGGGTTGCGTTGGCGGCATGCCTCCTGTTCGGTTCAATACCAGTCCTAAAATACGAATACGTGCGTTTAGGGCCGAGACTCCGGGAAGCGAGCCGTTCCCAGAGCGCAGGCCGAGATCGGCATCGGGCGCGAAACGCATTGGTGATTGTTCAAGTCGCGCTTGCGCTGGTCCTCCTGATTAGTTCGGGACTCATGATTCGCACCTTTCGCGCGCTGATACATGCGCAGGCCGGATTTGCTGCCCCGGACGAAATCCAGACCTTTCAGATTTCGATGCCTGCCGAGGAAATCAGCAAAGACGAACAAGTGATCCAAATGCAGCAAGACATCCTCCACAATCTGCAGGACATCCCAGGAGTTCAGTCGGCGGGTCTATCTACCTCCATTCCCATGAACGGTAGTCTCGCTTTCGGTCTATTGCTCGTCCAGGACCAACCGTCAGCAACCGGGCGCGTTCCCCCCGCCCGCTGGTTCAACTTCGTGTCCCCTGGTTTCCTGACGACCTTGGGCGCGCCGCTGCTCGCGGGTCGCGATCTCACGTGGACGGATATCTACGACAAGATGCCGGTAGCGCTCATTTCCGAAAACCTGGCACGGGAGTTGTGGAATGACCCGGTCAATGCGATCGGCAAGCGCATCCGGACGGGGTCGAACGACCAATGGTCTGAAATCATAGGCGTGGTGAATGACATCCACTATGACGGGATCAACAAGCCCGCGCCCAAATCAGTGTATTGGCCAATCGTCGTGAGGGGTTTCGCGGGGCGGGACCATTTTGCAAGGTACGTTACGTTTGAGGTTAGTACTCGTCGTGCTGGCGCGGAAGACTTCATGAAGGAGGTTCGGAAAGCTGTCTCGTCGGTGGATCCCAATCTTCCTCTCGCGGATATGCACACTCTCGGGTACTTCTACAGGAAATCGATGACTCGGACTTCATTTACCTTGGTGATGCTCGCCTGCGCCGGTGGCGTCGCTCTGTTGCTCGGCATTGTGGGCCTCTACGGCGTGCTTTCCTATTCTGTGTCGCAACGCACGCGTGAGATCGGAATTCGGCTGGCGATGGGGGCACAATCGTTTGAAGTGATGCGGCTTGTGGTCGGCCAAGGATCGAAGCTCGTCCTCGTCGGAATTGCGATTGGTCTCGCCGCCGCATCGGGATTGACGCGATTGATGGCTTCCTTACTCTATGGAGTGCGCCCTACGGATCCGCTCACGTTTGCGGGCGTTGCGTTGATACTCGCGTTGTCCGCACTTGCGGCCTTCTACATGCCCGCCCGCCGCGCGATGCGCGTTGATCCGATCACCGCTCTCAGAGACGAATAGGCTCGCGAAAGTTGAGTGAGCTCGCTGTAATCCTCCTACGCTTTGCGTTTCCTCGCTAGATACGCTTTCCAGGGGCGCCAGTAATATTGGTGCCAGCCTTCCGTCACGCCTTTGTGATCGTGCTCGGGAACATTCACGTGAACCAAATCCACGCGGCCGCCACGCGGCGTCTTGCTGAACTCCAAAATCAGAATCGAATCGGGATCGGATTTCTTCCAGTGCGTTCCGCGCCAGCTCTGCACGATGAATCTCTTCGGCACGATTAGCAAGTTTTTGCCCGCGAGCATTCCGTTCCACGCGGTAAACTTTCCGCCGGTCTTGCGGCTCATCTTTGCGACGCCGCCGGTGGATTCGGAATGTTTCTTCGAATCCATATACATCTCAAACAGCGCCTCGGGCGCTGCGGCAAATTCCACGTTCTGCTGAATCGCGCGCGTCATCATGCCGAGCCTCCACACATTTCGAATTCGTCCGGCAAAAGTGTAGCACTCCTGGCCGGGATTCTATTTCGCGGGATTTGGCTCAGGAATTGGTTTCACCTGCACGCCCTGAGTTGTTGCGCTTGGTTTCGCTGCAGTTTCCGGCGCTGGTGAGCCAACTGATTTCAGATTCGGCTCATTCTCCATCACGGTCAGCAGCGCGCGCGTGATCTTGTCGTCAATCTCCGATGCGTTCTCGCGCGTCACCGGGTATCGCACGATAATTTCGAGTCCGCTCGGAGTGAATCGCAGCAGGCTCTGCGGCTTCGGCGCGGCCACCGGCAGATTCAGCGCTTCTTCCATCTGCACATGCTGCTCTTCCACTTTTCCGCTGTATGCGCCGTACACTTCATTCACAGCTTTCATGATGCGATCTTCAGCCGCGTGATGATCGCTTTTCGCTTCCAGCGTGATCACCACCTGATGCCACACAAAGTTGATCCCCGGAACCTGCTTGAAGAATCCCGCCGCGGGTTGAAACACGGTGGAGTTGGAGAATTCCACCGTGCGTCCCGTGGGCATTCCTTCTGCGCCGCTGCCGGGTTGGCCCACTTCCATCAGCGACAATCGCATGAGATCAATATCCACTACGTTTCCCACTACACCCGAGATTTCCACGCGGTCTCCGACGTGTACGTGATATTTCCCAAGCAGCACGAAATATCCCACCGCCGAGAGAATCACGTTCTGCAAACACACCGCAATTCCCGCAGCGAGCAGCCCAGCGAAAGTGGTGAGCGATCCGAGATCGGTGGCAAAGCTAAGTGCGATGATGATCGCGAATATACAAAACATCACGATGCGCCGCAGCAGCATGAACTGATGGCGCCGCCGCACGTCGGGAATGTAGTGATACGTCGCGCGCTTCCACAAGCTCGAGATAATCGTGGCGATAAACAGCGCAATGCCCAGCGTTATAAGTCGAGCTGCCAACCTCTTCAGTTCGCTTCTCTCTTCGCTGGTTACTGCTCCGCGCCAGCTCATCAGGTTGGCCTGATATCGCTCGAGCAATATCCTGCTCTTCGCCAGCGGCAAGAATGCGGTCGATGTCCTCTTGATCTCCATCTCGAGCGCGTCTATTTGCTGCTTCCGTTGCTCCGTTGCTTTCGGGTCTTTCGAGTTAGGTTGGTTCGAGAGTTCGTCTCCCTGTTTTGCGGCGTCTTGCAGCGACGAAGTGAGCGGGGCCATCAATCCGTGCGCCGATTGAATCAACGCCGCCGTCGATTGAATCGTAACTTCCAGCGTGTGACTCTTATCGCGCAAATCCCACACACTTTCGGAGAGCCCAAGAATTCCTGTGGGAACTTGTTTGGATGTGGGAACCGCAACAGATGGCATGTTGTTTTCCGGCTTCGCCTGCTCCGCGGGTGCGCGCTGCGTGTTCATCGCCATCGTGGACATCATCGTGGATACGGCGGCTCGCGCTTCGGGAACTGTTTGTTCCAACTCCGCGATCTGCGACGCCAGATCATTGGTTTTGGTCTTGCCGGTACTCGTGCCCGACGAGAATTGCAGAATATTCTTCAGGAGTTCGCTGCGCGTCTGCGCCAGCGAGAGTTCGCTCTGATCTTCATCGAGTTGCGATTGGAGCACCACGCGATTGCTACCACCTGCGTTCGCCAACTTCGCTCGAGTCGCATCGATGTCGGATTGTTCGCGCTTCACCGTGTCATCGGCTTGCGCTGTCAGCCGCGTAAGACGCTGGACCTGCGATTAATCCCGTGCCGTCGTCGGCGGGCGCGGGATTTGGATTCTCCGCCGCGATCAATAGCGATTGCGCCAGCGCGTACTGAAATGCGAGACCCAGAATCTGGTTCGCAGCTTGCCGATCCTGATACACGAACAGCACATCTGTCGGTTGATCGGCGATGTGCGTCTCTACATCCGTTTGGCGATACCAGTCGATCGTTGCCCCAGGAACTTCATGATCTGCGCCGGTTCGGCGACATGCGCCGCAACGCCGCGGCTGAAATCAGCGTCGCCGCGATAAGCGCCGCAGTGAGCAGCCGGTTCCTTGATCTCGAATGTGTTTTGTCATGCGTTACGTGCAAGAACTCCTCGTATGAAGTCTTATCCATACTACGATAATCGATCTGCTGGGGTTAGTGTTAGATGAGGTTCGCGGCACACGCGTTGTGATACTTATGATTGGCGTACTCGCTGTAATTGGAGATGATCGTGAATAGACTTCGCATTGGAATTGTTTCTGCCGCATTCTGCATTTGCTTCTGCGTTTCGGCTGCGCCGCAAAAGGCTGCCGCCCGAATGCGCGCAAGTTGCGCAACAAGTGCGCGCGTGGCGCGAGGCGCACGAAGCGCCGGTGATGAATGAGCTGATCGCGCTTGCTCGCGATTCCAAACGTGGCGACGGACACCGCGAATATTCCGCGCAACTCCGCAAAGCTGGTGGAGATGCTGCACGCGCGCGGATTCACTACGCAATTGCTGCCGACAATCGAAGGGCGCGGTCCAGTTGTGTTCGGCAAACTGGATACGCCGAATGCGAAGCGCACCATCATTTTCTACATGCACTACGACGGGCAGCCAGTGGATGCATCGACGTGGCATGGAACGAAACCGTTTGTGCCAACGCTGCGCGATGCGCCATTTGAGACCGGCGGCAAGATCATTCCGGTTCCTGCGGACGGTAAATATAAGGATGAGTGGCGTTTGTATGCGCGCTCATCAGGCGACGACAAATCGCCGATCGTGGCGCTGCTCGCGGCGATGGATGCGTTGCGGGCCGAGCAAGATTCCCATCGCGATGAATGTGAAGGTGGTGCTCGATGGCGAGGAAGAAGCGGGATCGCCGAATCTCGCGAAGACCCTGATGGCGCACCGCGATTTGTTGGCCGGCGGATCTGGTGATCAGTGGCGATGGGCCGGTGCATCAATCGGGCAGGCAACTTGATGGTGTTTGGAATCCGCGGAATTGTGGATGCGCAGATTACCGTTTACGGTCCATCGCATTCGCTGCACAGCGGACACTACGGAAACTGGGCGCCGAATCCGGCGATGCGATTGGCGCAATTGCTGGCGACGATGAAAGATGATGATGGGCGTGTGCGCATCGCAGGATTCTACGATGGCGTTGAACCGCTTGGACCCGCGGCGCAAAAGGCGCTGGAAGAAATGCCGGCATAATGATGCGGAGCTGCGAGAAAGCGCTTGGCGATAGAAAAGCCGGAAGGCGGCGGAAAAAAACTGGTGGAGTTGCTTATGCAGCCTTCGCTGAATGTGGATGGATTGCGAAGCGAAGATGTGGGCGAGCAATCGCGCACCGTAATTCCGGAGCGAGCGATCGCCGCGATTGATATGCGCCTCGTGAAAAACATCACGCCGAAGATGCAGTTCGATCGATTGGTCGCGCACATTCGCGCGCAAGGATATTTCGTCACCGAAAATGAGCCGACAATGGAAGAGCGGCGCACGCACGAAAAAGTTGCGCGAGTTACGATGTCGAGCGGCGGTTATCCCGCGGCTATGACCTCGATGGATTCGCCGATTTCGCTGAAGCTCACGGAAGTTGTGAATGCCGCGAGCGGAGGAGATCTGGTGAAGACGCCGATTCTGGGCGGAAGTTTGCCGATGTACATTTTCGAAAATTTGGGATTGCCGGTGATTACGGTGCCGATCGTAAATTACGACGATAATCAGCACAGTCCCGGATGAAAATTTGCAGCTCGGATTTTTCTGGCGGGGAATTGAAGTTTATGGCGCAATTTTGGCGGAGATGAAGTGGTGAGACTCCACAATACATTTCGCGTATTAGTTCTTCGTCAGGCGATCCTCAGTTCAGGCTTAAAAAATTGCGTAAAAATTGTTTGCCCGAATCGGTTAAGACGGATTCGGGATGGAACTGGACTCCTTCTACGCGGAGTTTGCGGTGGCGGAGGGCCATGATCACGCCTTCGCTGGTTTCGGCGGAAATTTCCAGTTCGCGCGGAAGCGATTTGCGATCGACGATCAGCGAGTGATATCGCGTCGCTGTAACCGGATTTGGCAGGCCGCGAAAAATTGTTTTGCCGTCGTGGCGCACTTCGCTGGTTTTTCCGTGAAGCAATTTTTTGGCGCGAACAACTTTTCCTCCGAATGCGTGGCCGATGGCTTGATGGCCCAGGCAGACTCCCAGGATCGGAATTTCTCCAGCGAATCGACGAATCAGCTCCACTGAAATTCCAGCTTCCTGCGGAGTGCAGGGGCCGGGAGAAATCACGATGCGCTCGGGCTCGAGCGCGGCGATTTCGTCGAGGGTGATCTGATCGTTGCGGCGGACTTCGAGCTGGCTGCCCATTTCGCCGAGATACTGGGCGAGGTTGTAGGTAAACGAGTCGTAGTTGTCGAGCAGCAGGATCACGAAGCTATTTTAGCCTTTCCCGCGCCTCTCCGTCGCGCACAGAAGCAGCCTTCGCACGGCGCATTTCCATTTACAGGCGCTGGCTGATTGCGAGGATGTTGCCTTCGGTGTCTTTGAACCAGGCGGTTTTTGCGCCGCCGGCGGTGAGGATGTTGTCTTTCATCGTGAAGCCGGGAAAATCGTAGGATTTCGAATTCGACTCCGCGCGATTTCAGATCGGCGACTTCGGCTTCGACGTCTTCGACGCTCCAAAATGCCTGGCTGGCTTTGGAAGTGCCGGCGTTGGGTGTGGGATAGAGGAAGACTTCGGTGCCGCCGCATTTGTAAAACACGCCGCCTGCATACTCCTGACTGGGTTCTAGGCCGACTATGGTTTCGTAAAACTTCCTCGCGCGGGCTACGTCTGATGCGGGGATATAAGCGTGGATGGGGGCGGATTTCAGCATAACGGACTCTTTATGTGCGGACTAGCCGGGGTTTTGTCGAACAGCAGCTCGAGATAGCGGTGCAGATGATCGAGAGTGTCTGCGGCGATCTCGGGGCCGTGTTTCGCTTTGGCGAGGATGAATGCGCCTTGAACTACGGCTTGGGTGTAGAGGGCGAGGCTCTTTGCGGTCCAGCGGGGATGGATGCGGTATTTGCGGATCGCTTCGGTGATATCGGCTTCGAGGGTGGCGGCGTGTTCGCTGATACTTTTGTCGCAGGCTTCGCGGATTAGCGGGTGGGTGTCGTAGGTCTCCTGGACCATGGTGCCAACGAGGCAGGTGAATTCGGGCAGCTCGCCTTGGAGGAGGGCTTTGCGGAAGTCGACATAGCCGAGCAGGCGATCCAGCGGGTCTGGCAGGGAGTGGTAGGAAGCGGAGGCGAAAACGGAACCGGTTATGAAGCCCCAATACTCGGCTGCGGCTAGGGCTAGATCTTCTTTGGTGGTGAAGTGATGGAAGAAGCTGCCTTTGGTTAGGCCGGCGGCTTCGCAGATGTCTTCGATGCGGGTGGCGGAGTAGCCTTTGGAGCGGAAGACAAGGAGAGCGGAGTCAAGGAGCTTGAATTTGGATTCGTGGATTTTAGGAGCAGCGGCCATATTAGTACCCACCATCCGGTACGGAACATAAAATACCGACTGGTTGGTATTGTGTCAAGGATTATTTTGTCGGTGTGAGGAAACCCAAAGGCGAAATTCAACGGAGATCAACGCGGGGACGCAGCCCGCCGTCGCGTTCGCGAAGGCTATGGCGGATTCAGGGCACGGAGAATTTGAGGGGACTGGGACTATTGTTCGCGAAGAGCCGACGGCTCACCGCAGAGACGCGGAGTACGAAGAGAACGGCTGGAGGATTCGACGCTGGGCTACAGAAGGGCGTCGTGTCTGCCCTTCTGCAGCCCAGCGTTTCGGTAAAGAACGTTGATGCTGATGAGCTTGCTCTTATTCCGAGCAGCTTTCGCTTACCATTTTCAGATTGCTCACATTCAGGTGATTTTGCGGTGACGAATCGGCCGGAGCGGCGTTGGTCTTGGGTTTCTGTGGGATTGTGCCGCTTAGGGTGACTTTATGGCCGACGTGTTCGGAGAAGTGGATCGTTGGGCTGTGAACGTCCCAGAGCTTGCCGTTTTCGTCGAGGAGGCTATAAGTGTCGGCAGCGGGACCGGCTTGAAGACAACCGGTTACCGTTTGCATGGCGTCATCGGGATTGCTTTGAGCGGGCGCGGGCTTGGGGGCGATTAGTAGCGTCGCGGAAAGCGCGAGCGCGGCGACGGCGATTTTGAGATTTGTTTTTAGATTCATCGGACCCTCCATGTTAGTAGGTCTCATTTATTAGACACAGCGGCGGGTGAAACGGGCGCGGTAGTATCTCTACTGGCGGGCGAGGGAGATGGCGCGGAACACAGCCTTCGCTTTATTTACGGTTTCTTCGAATTCGCTGG
Source organism: uncultured Acidobacteriota bacterium (assembly GCA_963721845.1). Taxonomy (GTDB): domain Bacteria; phylum Acidobacteriota; class Terriglobia; order Acidiferrales; family UBA7541; genus DASTCZ01. The sequence continues at coordinate 152,112 of CAVRKW010000004.1, forward strand.
CGGGGACGGAGTCGGCGACGATGCCGGCTCCGGCTTGAACGTACGCGACGCCATCCTTTACGACGAGGGTGCGAATAGCGATGCAGGAATCGAGATTGCCCGCGAAATCGAGATAGAGAATTGCGCCGCCGTAAACGCCGCGGCGAGTGGGCTCGAGTTCATCGATGATTTGCATGGCGCGAATTTTTGGAGCGCCGCTGAGAGTGCCTCCGGGAAAGCAGGAAGCGAGCGCATCGAAGCAATCCACATCGGGACGCAGAGTGCTGCGAAGACTTGAAACGAGATGCATTACGTGCGAGTAGCGTTCGACGTACATCAGCTTTGCGACTTTTACGGAGCCGTATTCGGAGACGCGGCCTAGATCGTTGCGGCCGAGATCGACCAGCATGATGTGTTCAGCGCGTTCTTTGGGATCGGCGAGGAGGCGCGCTTCGAGGGATTGATCCTCCTGCTCGGTGCGTCCACGAGGAACTGTGCCTGCGATGGGATGGTAGAAGGCGTCGCGTCCCTGAACTTTCACGAGCATTTCGGGCGAGCTGCCTGCGATGCTCACGCCGCCGAGCTTCAAAAAATACATGTAGGGCGAAGGATTCACCACGCGCAGCGCGCGATAAATTTCGAAGGGATCAGTTTCGATTTTTGTGGAGAAGCGCTGACTGATCACGACTTGAAACGCATCTCCAGCGCGAATGTATTCCTTGGATTTGCGAACGGCGGCGAGAAATGCAGGCTTCGAAAAATTTGAAGTGATGCGCGGAGATTTCGATTTGCTGCGTCGAGCGGGCGCGCGGACTTGTTCTTCGGCAGCGGGCTGCTCGAGAAGTTTTCGCGTGGCGGCGATTTCGCGAATGGCGGCGTTATATTTCGCGCGCAGCGTGCCGGGTGCTTCCGGTGAAAACATTGCGCACGATCCAAAGGCGATGCTGGACGTGATCGAAGACGACCAGGCCGAGGAAAAACATCATGATGGAGTCGTCGAGCTTCAGATCATCGCGGCCGGAGTCGGGAAGTTTTTCGAATTGGCGGACCATGTCGTAAGCGAAATAGCCGATGGCTCCGCTAACGAGCGGAGGAAGTCCGGGAACGCGGACGGCTTGATAGCGAGTGACAAGTTTGCGAAGGAAGTCGATGGGCGGCGCGTCTTCCACGCGGCGCTGCGTGGCGGATTCCACGATGCAAGCGCCATCACGAAATCGAAAAATTTCAGAGGGATTCGCGCCGACGAAAGTGTAGCGCGCGAGTTTTTCGCCGCCTTCCACGCTTTCGAGAAGGCAGGCGTATTGCGCGTCGCGAGCGAGACGCAAATAGGCGGAGACCGGAGTGAGCAGGTCGGCGCGGATCGTTTCGTAGACGGGGACGAGGTTGCCCTCGCGCGCGAGTTTGCAAAACGATTTGAAGCTGGGCTGAATCATTGCTAGTGAGAACGCGCTGGGCGTGGCGCGGCATCCCTTCGGGCGGCACTGCTCGGTGAGTTTTTCCGCGATTCGCTTAGAGCTTTTACTGCTGCGCGCCGCATCACTTTAACTTGCGCGTCGGAACCCCACCAAATCTTCCATTGCGCAGCGGCTTGGGCGATGAACATTTCCAGGCCGGAAATTGTTTTTATGCCGCGACGGCGAGCTAGCTTTAGCAATGGAGTGTCGATTGGGTTGTAGACCATGTCCATCACGAATTCGCAGTTTAGTTCGGACGCGCTGAGTGGTGAATGATCGTGAGCGGACATGCCGATCGGGGTGGCGTTGATGACGAGATCGAAGTTGGTGCGTTTGAGAGCGGAGCGTTGAATATATTTTGCGCCAGAAGCGCGCGCTAGAGCGCGGGCGCGATCCGGGCGGCGAGAGCAAATGCTGACGGATGCTCCCGCATCGGTGAGGGCAAACGCGGCGGCGCGGGCGGCGCCTCCTGCTCCGAGGATGAGGATACGGCTGCCGCGTGGGCGAAGGTGCGGCGTGATTGCGCGAAGGACTCCGATGTAATCGGTGTTGTAGCCGTAGAGGCGGCCGTCTTTTTGAATGGCGATCGTGTTTATCGCGCCGATGCGGGAGGAAAGTGCGTCGCATTTTGCGAGGTGGCGCAGGATGGTTTCTTTGTGAGGAATGGTGACAGCGAATCCGGAAATCGCGAATGATGGCGCGGCTTGGAGGAAATCGCGAAGATTCGTTACGCGAATTGGGAGGAAGAAAGCGTTTTTCTTTGACGCGCGGTACGCTGCGTTGTGAATTTTTGGCGAGAGCGAATGCGACACGGGATCGCCGATGATGGCGAAGATGCGCGTGCGCGGCGTGAGTTTGTCCGCATGACAAATCTCGCGCATTTCGCGGACAGAGATCTGCCCCGGCGCGGTGGAATGATTGAGCGAAGCGTAGGCTAGCGCGCTGCCGAGGCGGATGGCGAGAATTCTGACGGTTAATCCTGTTTCGCCCATGGGAACCGCGATTACGTCGATGCGTCCGCGCGCGGTGGCGATGATGCGCGCTGCGTCGGAGAGTGAATTACATTGGGCCGCGATTTTTATGGCGTCGCCGCGGCAGCGATCGAGACGCGCGACGATGGCAGAAAGATCGCGAGGCGTGCGTCGAAAATCGTGGAACGAAACCAAGATGCGTGCGCCAGCGCGGCGAAGCTTGGTGCGTTGTACCGCAGATAGTCGCTGAGCTGAAGGCAATTCGATGTCGCACCAGTTGCAGCCTGCGGCTACGGCGGCGAGAAGGAATTTCAATTGTGATGAACGCGAACCGATGAAGCGGCCGCCAGCATCGCGGCGGCGCAGAGTTGCGATGATGCAGAATTTTCCGGAAGCACGATGAGAGTCGGCCCGAATTTTCGCGAGGGCCGTCGGAAGGGAATCGAGCACTCGCTCGATTTCACGCGCGTTCACAAGCCAATCGAGGCGCAGCTCGCATGTGGAAGAGAGACGCGCGGCGGCGCGGAGTTCGCGGAGCATCGCGCCTGCAGATGGCGCGGCGACTACGGCGCAAATGGGATCGGATGCGAAGGGCACTGGAGTAAACCCTGGGGAACACGCGCAGGGCGGAAGCTGGCTTGTAACACGGCGGGTTGCAGGGTGTAAAGCGCGGGGCGACATGCCGCGGTAGCGGGTGGGGGCGAGACGGGAGCGAAGGGACCGTCCTTAGGGACAGGTAACGAATTGTCCTGAGCGACAACTAGGTTCTATTGACGCGCTTTCGAGGCGCTTGTTAGCGTTTGAAGGTGAGAGATAGCGCCCGCAGTGTGCGGGCTGTAAGTCCAAAGGAGTGAATGAGATGCGAGCGAAATGGGTGTCAGGGCTGATCCTGGCAGGATTCGCGGCAGCTACAGCCGCAGCGCAAACAGTGCCCACGATGCCGGGCGATGGCGCGATGTATTGTTCGGGGATGATCACAACTGAAAGTGTGCCACAGGACTCCTACATAATTTCTGGCGATGAAAGCCAGATCAAGCTGACGTTTTTTACTCGCGATTTGGTGTACATCAATCGCGGAGCGGATCAGGGCGTGAAAGAAGGCGACAAGTTTGACGTGATACGCGCCGAGAAGAAAGATCCGCTGGACCAGGAATGGTTCAAAGGGCAATTCGCGATCATGCGCGCGATGGGCACGAAGTATGCGGATATGGGCCGGCTGCGAGTGGTGCATGTGGGGCCGAAAGTCTCCACTGCGACGGTGGAGTTTGCGTGCGACTTGATGCAACGCGGCGATCTGGTGATGCCGTTTGTGGAGCGGCCTGCGCCGCAATACAAGTCAGCGGCACCAATTGATATTTTCGCGCCGATCAGCGCGAAGGCGACCGCAGGAATGCTGGTGAGCACGCGAAGTTTTGGCCAGACGGCGGGCTCGGGTTCGGTTGCATACATCAATCTTGGTTCGACAGAAGGATTGAAGGTTGGCAGCTATGTGCGTGTGTACCGCTACGCAGGGCCCACGAAGGAAGTGGTGCCGCAGGAGCAGAAAGCCGCGTACGCGATGTACGGATGGGGAAGCGCTCCGGTGAAATACACTCCGGAACAATTGCCGCGCGAAATTCTGGGCGAGGCGATTGTAATTCGCGCGACCGCGCATACGGCGACGGTGCTGATCACCGCGATGCGAAACGATATGTACGTGGGAGACTACGTGGAGGTTGAGCAGTAAGCGGCTGCGCTCGCTGCGGAATTTTTTCACGGACAAAACAATTTGCAGGCCCTCGGACGAGAGTTCGAGGGCCTTTTTTGTTTGTGTTTGCTGTCCTCTTGGAATGTGAGTCGCCGCGCCGCTACGCTGCGTGCGATGTGCGGTGTGATTTGCGGACTCCGTAACGCCAGCGCCACAGGCTTATCGCGACGATGATGAGCGCGCAAATTTCGACGAAAACTTTTCCGCCATCGAACCAATCGATCGGAGTTTTTTTGAGATCGGGATTCGTGAAGAGGCTGTGCCAAAACATCACCGCGGCCGCGCCGTAAACGACGAAGTGAAAAGCTTTCCAGAGACGGCGGCCAAGTTGAACTCGGAAATAAGAAGTGATCACCACAAACGCCGTGAGATATAGCGCGATTGCGCCGATGGTATTTTCCAGCGGCTGCACGGGCGAGTGGACCGGATAAATGACGTCGATAATCTTGAAGCGCACTTCTTTGATGAAAAATAAAATAATTACGTGAAGCAGGGCGACACTTAACGCAATGTATCCAGACCAATTGTGCAGCCGAAAGTAATTTATGTGGCGATGCGGCCAGAAACGCACAGGGCTGTAGCGAAACGCCATGAGCATTCCGAGCAGGAGATTAATCGTGACTGCGCCGACGGCAACGAGGCCAGCGTAGGCGCAGATATCGTTTACGGTGATATCCATTTCAGTTTGCGATCAGTTCAACACAGAAACCGCGACCGTGGCGAAATGCCGCAGTACGTTAACAGAGTCAGACGCAGCGGCGAAGCTTTACGGTTTCAGTGGATCAGCGCGAAGCATCCCCGGAATCCGCTTCCGAGAAAATTTCCGCCGAGAATGCGAAGATTTTTGTGGAGGAAGATTCCCACGCGTTGCGGGGAAGTCCGGCTTTCTCGCACGTTTCTTCGAGGAATCGCATCGCGTCCCACTTGCGCTCCACGGGCACTTGCGGGAGCAATAAACCATGCGCGCGACCTTGCTGAACTAACAAGCCGTGGCGCCCAATTTCGATTTCTTCCAGTGTGACGGGCACTAGCGGTGTGAGCGCGGAAATTTCGATTTCCAACTCTGAGATTTCCTGCGCTTTCACTGGAGAAAATCGCGGATCCTCGGTCGCAGCGGAAACCGCGCAATGCGCCACTGTGTGTGAGAGTGGATCAATTTGTTCCGGCTGTCCAACGCATCCGCGCAAGCGTCCGCGGCGTTTGAGCGTGACAAATGCGCCCCGCAAATCTGCGAGCGCGCCTTCGCTTTGCAGCGGCAACCATTCGATTTTATTTACGATTGCTTCGGTGATTGCGCGCCGCGCGATAGAGAGAAGTTCGCGGCGCTCTTCTTTAGACAGTAGGGACATCCTGCGTCTTTTTCGCGGCTTCGAGAATTCGCAGGCGGCGGCGCTGCTTGAGGCTGCCGTCTACCTGGCTCCAAAACTTCAGGAAATATTGCACGGCGGAAATTAGTGCGCTGGCGACTACAAGTACCAGAAATAAATTGCCGAGAGGTTTCAGATAAGCTTTCCGCGCGGCGAGAATGATCGTGCACGCGGCAAGCACCTGCAAAACCATTTTCGTTTTTCCGATTGCGGACGCGCGGATGGTAAAACCTTCCGCGGATGCGATGCTGCGCAGGCCCACCACAGTGAATTCGCGGCCGATGATGATGACCACCACCCACGCGGGCACGAGTCCCATCTGCACCAGGGAAATGAATGCGGCAGAAATTAGAAGCTTGTCAGCGATGGGATCGAGAAGAATTCCTAGCGTGGTTTCCTGGCCGCGCCGGCGGGCGTAATATCCATCGGCCCAATCGGTTGCAGCTGCAGCCAAAAGAATCAACACTCCCCAAATCACAAACGGAATCGCGACACCCCACAGAACAATATTCGGCGAACGGGTAAGCAACACCACGACAAGCAGAGGCACGAAGAAGATTCGCAGTATTGTGAGCGCGTTCGGGAGATTCATATCGCACCGGCGACCGTGTTGCTCTCCATCAGCCGGGGATCGCTGCTGGAAAAGCCACTATAGACCTGGGGTTCGTGCGAGTCAACGCTACTCGCGGGGCAATACGGCGAAGCAGATACGGCCCCGCGAAGATATCCGAGCTCAAAAGGGTGTTTACTCATCACATACAGCGATTGCTGTAAAGTTGTGCAAATCGGGAAAGTCGATTTTTGATGGCATCGAGTCATGAATGCGCGTCGCAATAATTGAGATACGGTTTAACGTCTGCATTTTCAATACGTTACACGGCATTCGTGTCGCCAGGCTGGTCAGGCTTGGCTCAGGTTCACGCATTTGTCATAATCGTGAGACCCAATTCCCACAGAGATTTCCACAAGTGGGCTTATCGAAAATGACTTGAAAACGAGCCAAAAACGCCCGTTTTTTACTATGCGCGCGCTGGTCCGCGAAGCACTCTTGCGGGCAGCATGATGATGGCGCGCAGCAATTCAAAAACGCCGCGCACGGTGATTCCGATCAGGCGAAATGGCAATAATAGTAACCACACAATTGGGTAAATAATCAGCGCAACGAGCGCCAGCGGCCAGCACAGCACCAGAAGAATGCACCACAACAAAAATGAAGGCATGAGACCTCCTTGCCCTTTTCTACTAATAGATACGCTGCTGTGCGGCGTCTGGTTCCATTAATTGACTACTGAATCCGCCGCAACGTGCAGCAGATCGGCGGAATATTTTTTCAGCTGGCGCGCGAGAGAGTCAGGGATATCGGCTTCGAGAAGCATATTGGTTTCTTCCACTACCGATTCCACTACGCGGCCGAGAGCGTGAATCAGCGCCAGCGTTTTTCCGTCCGAAAGCGGAATCCGCAGATTCATGCGCACCACAGGATCGGCGGGCATTTCTGCGTCGATGCGCCGCAAGAGTTCGTCGAAGCCTTCGCCCGTTTTCGCGGAGACAAAACATTTCGCACGATTCGCGGCGCGCAAGCCATTCAATTCCTCGGGCGAGAGCTGATCGATTTTATTGTATACCTGCAATCGCGCGGTCTCGGAAACGCCAAGCTCTTCGAGCACTTTCACCACTTCCGCGTCGTGCTCGGAATGCTTCGGATCGGTAATGTCCGTAACGTGGAGCAGTAATGATGCCTCCTGCACTTCTTCGAGTGTCGCGCGAAACGCAACCAGCAGCGCCGGCGGAAGCGCGCGAATAAATCCCACCGTGTCTGAAAGCATCGCGCGCCTGCCGGACGGTAATTTCACCGCGCGCGCTGTGGGATCGAGCGTCGCGAACATGCGCGAAGAAACCAGCACGCCGGCCTTCGTCAATCCATTGAACAGCGTGGATTTTCCGGCATTCGTGTAGCCGACAAGAGCGACCGTGCCCAGCGGAATCGCTTGTCGCGACGCACGGCGGTGTGAACGCTGGCGGCGCACCGTTTCAATGTCTTCGCGAATTCGCTTCGCGCGATCTCGCACCCGGCGTCGATCGGTTTCGAGTTTCTGCTCGCCAGGGCCGCGAGTACCGATACCGCCGCCGAGTCTCGAAAGTTCACTGCGTTTTCCGGTGAGCCGGGGAAGCGCGTAATTCAGCTGCGCGAGTTCCACCTGGAGCTGGCCTTCGCGGCTCCGCGCGTGCCGCGCAAAAATATCCAGAATCAGTTGCGTGCGATCGATCACCCGCCGGTCGAGTACGCGCTCGATGTTGCGCTGCTGAGTCGGCGTCAAGTTGCAATCGAAAATAACCACCGATGCATCTTGCGCCTGAGCTTCGGCTTCAATTTCGTCGAGTTTGCCCTTGCCTACGAGCGTGGCCGCGTCCGGCGCATCGCGAAATTGCAGAATGGAACCCATCACGCGCGCGCCTGCGCTTTCGGCAAGCTCGGCAAGTTCGGCGAGCGATTCGCGCTCGGCCGCTCCGGGTTCTGCACCCGGAACGCGCGACGCGCGCTTGCGTGCGATGGCCACGAGCACAACTCGCTCTGGATTATTCGTGGAACTCGGTGTTTTCATTTAGATGGACGGGCAAACGCAGCAAGAGTTATGCCGCTCCCAGAATTATACTACGCGGCTGTTTGCGTCATCTGTTCGCGCACGTGTTCAAAGATTCCTTCGGCAATTCCGGTGTTGTCGCCAAATCCTTCAAACCAGCGCACGTCGGTTTCTTTGCGAAACCAGGTGACTTGGCGTTTCGCGTAGCGGCGAGTGGCTTGCTGAATCGCTGCAATCGCATCCGGCATTTCCCGCTTGTTTTCCAAATGTTCGCGCAATTCCGCATAGCCAATAAACGAAAACGGTTTTGCGTCAGCAGGCATTCTGCGCGCCATCAATCCGCGAACTTCATCGATCCATCCGCGATCGATCATTTCGAGCGTGCGCCGATCGATTCGCTCGTAGAGCGATGTGCGCGGCGGATTCAATCCCACTTTAATCGGGCGAAAATTTTCGAGGCGCTGTCGCCCGCGCCGATGAACTTCGCTAATCGGCTCACCGGCAAGCACCGAAATTTCAATTGCACGCACCAGCTTGGGCGTATCTTGCGGAGCGATGCGCGCCGCCGCTTCGGGATCCATTCGCGTGAGCACGCGATGCAAATATCCCGGCCGGTTACGGCTCGCGCGGCGCAGCAATCGCGCGCGCAATTCCTCTGAGCGCAGCGGCGTATCGGCAAGCCCTTCCAGCAGCGCGCGCAAATATAATCCCGTTCCAGCCGTCAAAATTGGCACGTGCCCGCGTTTGTGCACCACATCCAAAACATCAATCGCACGTTTGCGATATTCACCCGCCGTGAATAATTCATCGGGCTCGACCATGATCGAGCAGGTGGTGCACGGCGCAATCGCGTTCTGCTGCGCTGGGCTTCGCTGTCCCAATATCAAATCCGCGATACACCTGCGTGGAATCGCATGCTAAAACTTCACCGCCAAATTTTTCGGCGAGCGCAACGCCCAGCGCGGATTTTCCCGACGCGGTTGGCCCCAAGATAACGATCAGAGGCGCGAGTTCAGCGCCGCGCGCAGGCGTGGTGGCTTCAGACATCAAAATCTTTTCCAATAGCGCAGCAGCAAAAAAAAAAACACGAGAAATCCCAGCAAAATAATTCCCAGAACTTGATTTCGTGTGGTTTTCACCGCGATGCGTCCATTTTTCGGCGCGCAATTACTGCGCTGCGCTCAACGGCAAGTTGTACAAATACGTGAATCGCAATTCGATATATGGCCCTTTGAACGCAGGAGGCAGCGGCTCGAATGGCGACGAAGCATGAATCGATGAAACCGCAGCGTGGTCAAGCGGCACTTTGCCTGAGCTTCCTATCATAAATGGTTCGGGACTTTGCACCGACCCGTCGCGATAAATTTTGAATTGCAGAATCACGCGCCCCTTTTCGCCCATCAGCGCCGAGGTCGGCATAATCGCATACCAATTTTGTTTCACGCTCGCCACCACGCGATCGAGATAGCTGGTGAAATCCACGCCTTCGTCAGGCGTGAGCATTTGAACGGCGCCATTCCCTTGGCCGCCTTGTCCGCCGCCACCTCCGCCAAAACCGTGTCCGCTGCCCGGCAGCGAGCCGCCGAATGCACGCGCGTTGCCGCCGCCTCCGCTGCGGGGATGTGACAAGCCATCGTCATCGCTTCGGGACGGATTTCCTGTGCTGTATGAAGGCAATTGCAAACTGGACTTCGGCGGCGTGGTTGTGGCCGGTGGAATGGACATCAACGGTTTCGGCTGCTCGATGCGCTCGGGCGTCGGCGGTGGCTCAACTCGCGAACTTGTCGGTGGCGTCTGCGCCGGCGCGGATTCCTTTGTGACTTCGCGAGGAGCTTGCGGCGGAGCGATTTCGTTTGGCCGCTGCACTTGTTTCGGCGGCGCGATCTGTTTCAAAAATTTCGGATCAATCTTCATCTTCGGGCTTGGCGGGGGCGGCCCGGGAATTCCCCGCGGACCCGTCTTCAGATCCGGCGGCATGTAAAGATATCCGAGGCTGCGCGCGGCTTGATCGATTTCCGCGTCTGTTACGTGATGTTCGGGAAGCATACGCGAGATCAGAATGATCATCAGAAACGCGGCAGCGTGAAGAACCGCAGAAGCTCCGCGCAGGACCCATTTATTTTCTTCGCGCGTGCCCGGCGCCGGCTGAGCCAGAAGGTTTACTTCGCCAGTGTTCAAGACGTCGGGCTCGACGACGTCCGAGTAAGCCATGTTGTAGCGCGGCCGCGTTTCCGAAACCACCGGCGGCTTTGCATCGCGCGGCACCGCGAGCGCGGGCGCAACCACATCCAACGGTGTGTACGGCGAAAGCGTCCGTACTTTATCGAGCGGGCTGATCGGCAAATCGCGCGGAATCAGCATGCGCGAGGCGAGCACGTCGAGCGGCATGTACGCTGGAATATTTGAAACTGTCTCGAGCGCGTGAACTGGCAGATCCGCAGCGAGCAGCTTGCGTGCGTCAAGCTCCGTCGTCCGCGAACTTCCGGCTCCATCGTTGGAGACAGACAGCGGTTTAGCGTCGCTCGGAACTAGAGTGCGGCCGATCACAATTTTGCGCCTTGAGGGGAAGCGAAGGCACCCAGTTGGACGCGCTGCGCGTGTTCTTGGATGCTTTGCGCGACTCGTGTAGCCAAATCGAGCGCGCGCCTTCCTGCGACCCCATCCACGCGCGGAGTTTGCCGCGTGCGAACTGAATCGAGGAACGCTCCGAGCTCCGCTGCGAGCGGTTCGTGCGTTTCCGCTTCCACTTTTTCGAATACGAATTCAGGCTGCGGTCCCGGTTTGCCCACTCGAACGCGCAAGACATCACGCCGAGCGTAATCGAGCGAAACATATTCGTGGCTCTGGAAAAAACGCATCTTGCGCACGCGCTCAGTGGAGACGCGGCTAGCGGTTACGTTGGCAACCGCGCCCGATTCGAATTCGAGCCGCGCGTGCGCGATGTCTACTTTGTCTGTGACCACAGGAATTCCCACAGCTTTCACGTCGGTCACTTGCTCACCGACCAGCGCCAGTAAAATGTCGAGGTCATGAATCATTACGTCGAAAATTACGTCCACATCTAGGCTGCGCGGCGTAAATATTCCCAGCCGGTGTACTTCGAAAAATAGCGGCTTATTTACAATTTTTTCCGCCGCCATCACTGCGGGATTAAATCGTTCGAGATGCCCGATCTGCAGCACGCGAGAATTTGCACTCGCTGCTGCAATCAATTCGTCGGCTTGCTTCAGCGACGCCGCCATCGGCTTTTCGACGAGTACATCGAGTCCCATTTTCAGCAGCGAGCAGCCAACAATCGCGTGCTGCGCCGTGGGAATCGCAAGGCTGACGGCATCCACACGGCCACGCAGTGCTTCGATGCTTGCAATCGCCTCTGCGCCATATTCCGATGCTACTTCGGCGGCACGCGCGGCATTTGCATCCACGACACCAACAAGTTCCGCTTGCTGCAGCTCGCGATATACACGCGCGTGATTGCGGCCAAATTCGCCAACGCCGATCACGGCCACGCGAATTTTCGCTGATGAAGCGGGTCGGCTCACGGCTCACGCTCCACAGCCGACGGCGGAGCCACCACCGGTTCAAACGCCGAAATAGTAATCCCCGCAGCGTTCGCGGCTTCGATCAATCGATCGCGATCAAACAAGAGCGTTCGGTGAGCATCAATCGCGAGCGCTGTCGCGTGCGCGCGCTTCATCACTTCGATTGTCGGCAATCCGATTACCGGCACATCGAAACGCATGTCTTGTTTTGGCTTGCTCACTTTCGCTACCGTTAATTCCTGTCCTCCCACAATTCGCGCGGCACGTTCAATGGTTTCGTCGGTGCCTTCCATCGCTTCCATGGCGACACACGCGCGATCGCGCACTACGACCGTCTGGCCGAGATCCATTCCGGCGATGTGCCGCGCGACTTCCAGGCCATATTTCATGTCAGCAACTTCGCGTTCATTTGGCGCGCGCGTTGTGAGCAATCCCGGTGCGGGAATCAGCGGCTTCAAAAATGCCGTGGAATCTACGAGCTGAATTCCTTCCGATTCCAAAACTTTTGCCACCGCGCCAATCAGCGAATCCGTATTTTTCACGGCCAGCGAAAGCAATAATTTGGTGAAGCGCCAGTCAGGCTTGATATCGCTGAAAATTTTGTTGTGCTTTACCTGACCCGCCATCACCGCGCGATTTACATTTTCCTGATGCAGCAAATCGATCGTCTTTCCCAATTCTCCCAGGCCGACCCAATGAATTCGTTTTGCCGCGCGTTCGAGTTCCGGCGACGCTTCTTCCTTGAGCGCGATCACTGCCATCTCAATGCCTTGACTGCGTGCGCCCTCAAGCACTAGAAACGGAAATCTCCCATTTCCGGCGATCAGGCCCCAGCCGCCTGCGGAATTCAGATTGGACGCGGAAGATGGCTCTGGCGAACCCATAGTGGCGCTACTTGATGAACCCGCGCTTGGAATTTTCGATGAATGCAATCAACTGTTTGACGTCATCCGAGTCGCCCAGCGTTTCGCGCATCCGCGCCACCGCTTGCGAAGTATTCAATTTCGAGCGCGTGAGAATGCGATACGCCTGCTCGATCGCACGCGTACGTTCAGCCGTAAATCCTTTGCGCTCGAGGCCAATTTTATTTGCGCCGAACGAACGTGTTTCGCGTTCGGTTACGACCAGAGCAAACGGCGGCACATCCTGCGAAATCATGGTGAGCGCGCCGATATATGCGTGCCTTCCGATACGGCAAAATTGATGCACCGGACTCCAGCAACCAAGCGTGGCGTGATCTTCCACGATCACATGTCCGGCGATCGTGCCGCCATTCACAAAAAGACAGTGATCGCCCACCACGGAATCGTGGCCGATATGTGCGGATGCCATGAATAAGATTGTGGCTGCCGATTTGCGTAACGCCACCGCCGTGCACAGTTCCGCGGCTCACAGTCACATATTCTCGAAACACATTTGAATCGCCCACGATCAGCGAAGTTTTTTCGCCCGCAAATTTCAGATCCTGCGGATCCACTCCCACCGCGCAGAAGGAATGAAAAATATTTTCGCGCCCGAATTTCGAAGGACCTTTCACCACCGCGTGCGGCAAAACTTTGCAGCCTTCGCCCAGCTCCACTTCGTCGCCAACAATCGCCCATGCGCCGATGCTGACTCCGTCTGCAAGTTTCGCGCGCGGCGATACGGATGCAAACGGGTCAATCTCAATTGTGGTTTTCGGAGGGGCCGAATCCGACCGTGGTGTTTCGTTCATTCTGAATCCGCTTGCGCTATGGTTGCTGCGGAGCCGCGACGGCTGAGGGTTCGCGGTCCACCGTTTTGCAAATAATCGTAGCTTCGCACGCCACATTTCCCTGAACGCGAGCCTCGCATTGCAGCTTCGCGACATTCATTTTCCACGCCAGAACTTTTACTTCGATCATCAGCTGATCGCCGGGAAATACCGGCCGGCGGAATCGAGCGTTGTCCACTGCCGCGAAAAACAGCAATTTCTGGTCGCGATTCGGAATTTCCGGCAGCAGCAAAAGCCCGCCCGCTTGCGCCATCGCCTCGAGCATCAGCACTCCCGGCATCACTGGCTTGCCGGGAAAATGGCCCTGAAAATAATGCTCGTTGATGCTTACGTTTTTCAGCACCACGATGCGCTTCAGGCGCTCCACTTCTACCACCGCATCCACCATCAGAAACGGATACCGGTGCGGCAAGATTTCCTGAATGCCGTGGCTATCGATAATCATGCCATCTCTCCGGCGCAACGCGCGCCCGCAGGGCAAAATGCGCTGTTCGCGTAATCGCAAGATTATACGCGAAGCGCGTGGCGCGGGCACTGTGGTGGGGCGATTTGGTTGCTCCAGTGTAGGGCGCTTGGTACGATGACCGCCGATTCAACGGAGTCATATTTTCACATGCAAGCTGCTTCGAAAAAAGAAATCATGACTGCGCTGCTGCGCGATTTGCTCAAGCGCGAATCGGAAATGGTGCGCTTGCTCGGGCAATTCGTGCGCGTCGAATCGCCCAGCGACGATAAGGCGGCGGTCGATCGCTTCGGCAAAATTGTCGCTGCGGAATGGCGCAAGCGGGGCGCGAGGGTCACATTTGTTCGGGCGCGGGAACGCGGCGATTCGCTGGTCGTGAATTTGCGCGGTGCTTCACGCGGTTCGCTCGCGCGGTAGCAACGCGCAGGATCATGCTGCTCGGCCATCTCGACACGGTCTACGAGATGGGGACGCTTGCGAAAATGCCGTTTCGCGTTTCGCGCGGCCGCGCGTGGGGGCCCGCTACTTTTGATATGAAGGGCGGCCTCGTTCTCGCGCTCGCGGCGATCGATTCGCTGAAGCGCTGCGGAATCGAAATTCCGAGCGAGATCGCGTGCGTGTGGACATCCGATGAAGAAGTCGGCGCTCCCACTTCGAGCGCGCTGATTGAACGCGAAGCACGGCGTAGCGATGTTGTTCTGGTCCTCGAGCCTTCCGGCGAGCCGCTTGGTTCGCTGAAGACTTCGCGCAAAGGCGTGGGCGAAATCGAAATTAAAGTTCACGGCCGCGCCGCGCACGCCGGTTTGAAACCGGAGCAGGGAATCAACGCCGTGCAGGAACTCGCGATGCAAATCGCGCGCGTGATGAACTGGGACGATCCGGGTCGCGGCACGCGCGTCCATGCGAACGTGATTTCTGGCGGCACGCGCACCAATGTAATTGCCGCTGAAGCGCGGGCGCTCTTCGATATCCGCGCATCGAGCATCAGCGAAATGCGCAAGCTGGAGAAACGCTTTCGGTCGCTGCGCCCAATTCTGCGCGGCGCGCGGTTGGAAATTCGGGGCGGATTTTCACGCGTCGCCATTGGAACGAAAGATGACCGGCGCGCTTTACGCGCACGCGCAAACACTCGCCGAAGCGATGGGTGGTAAGCTCACGGAAATGGCGGCGGGCGGCGGCTCGGATGGCAATCTCACCGCGGCGATTGGCGTGCCAACTCTTGACGGACTCGGCGCCGTGGGCAGCGGCGCGCACAGCGTCAACGAGAATATTGTGATTCGCGAATTGGCGCCGCGGGCCGCGCTGATCGCGGGGCTGCTGGCGACTCTGTAGCGATTCACGGTACGCCGGCCGTTTTCACTGCGCAGTTTTACCCAATTCATCAAAATAAAATTCGTTGCGAAGCGTGCTAACCTTTTGCCGCTGGCATAGTCTAACTATGCCAGGAGCGACTCAGGAGCATCCAAATGCGCAAAAACGAAATTCCGCCGGGCACGCTCTACATGCTGATTTTGAAAACACTCGCGCGAAACAAAGAACTGCACGGGTACGAAATCGCGAAATCGATCGAGCAATTTTCGCAAGACGTGCTGGCAGTGGAAGAAGGTTCGCTCTATCCGGCGCTGCAGCGGATGCTCATCAAAGGCTGGGTCGTCGCAAAGTGGGGCGTCGACCAGCGAAAACCGCCGCGCGCGTTATTACCGGCTCACCGCCGCTGGACGCAAACAACTTGAAGTGGAACTCACACAATTCGATCGCGTGATCGCCGCGATTTCGCGCGTGATTCAAACCGCCTGAGACAGCGATGCCGCAAAGTTTTCAAAGCTTCCGCGAATTCGTACGCCGCTCGCGCAAATTTTCGCGCGCGAGAATTTCGACACGGCACTCGAAGACGAAATGCAGTTGCATCGCGAACTTCGCGCGCGAGAAATACTAACGGCGAAGGAGTCAGCGCAAATGAAGCGCGCGAATTCGCGCAGCAGCCGCTTCGGCAACAGCTTTGCAATTGCGAGAGGAGAGTCGCGACATGTGGGGATGGAGCTGGCTCGAAAATATTTTGCGCGATCTGCGCTACGCATTGCGCATGCTGCGAAAAAATCCGGGATTCACCGCCGTCGCGATTCTCACCATCGCTCTCGGCATCGGCGTAAACACCGCCGTTTTTTCTGTTGTGAATGCCGCGCTAGTGAAATCTCTCCCATATCCAAACGCCGATCGTCTCGTCCATCTCTGGGAAACTTATCAGGGCCACTCGATTGCATCGCAGCGCGAAGCGTCGTGGCCAAATTATCAGGATTGGTTGCAGCGCTATCACGCGTTCGATGGCATGGCGGGCTATTGGTTTACTCCATACAACGTCACCGATAACGGCCAGCCGGCGATGCTGCCGGGCGGCGGAGTGACGTCAGCTTTTTTCACGGTGCTGGGAATTCATCCGTCCCTTGGACGCAATTTGCCGCAAGCGATGAGCAGCCGGGCGCCGGCCACGTCGCGATTCTTTCAAACGGGTTGTGGCTGCGCAGATTCGGCGGCGATCCGGAAGTGATCGGCCGCTCCATCGATTTGAGCGGCGTAAATTTCACAGTCATCGGAGTTCTTCCAAAAGATTTTCAATTTGCGCCGCTGGGACTTTCAGAAATCTGGACGCCGCTGATTCCCGGAGGCAATCAAGCGACCAAAAGATATTTTCACTGGCTGCATGTAATCGCGCGCCTGAAAGATGGCGTGACGATTGAGCAATCCCGCGCGGAAATGGCTGTAGTCGCATCGCAGCTGGCCACGCAATATCCAGACACAAACACGGGGACGGGAATTCGCGTAATTACTTTGCGCGATCAGATCACGGGGCAAGTTCAAGCCGGTGCTTTTCGCGCTGTTTGGAACCGCGGGCCTGGTGTTGCTCATCGCGTGCGCGAATCTGGCGAATCTTTATCTCGCACGCGCCGCATCGCGGCAAAAAGAAATTGGCTCTTCGCATCGCTCTCGGCGCGCGCGTGGAAGAATTCTGCAGCAGATATTTTGCGAATGCGGACTTTTGTCTCTCATCGGCGGCGCTCTCGGATTGTTCGCCGCGAAACCGGGAGTTCGTCTCGCGTTGCGCGCAATTCCCGACGGCATCTTGCACAGCGGCTTGCCTTACTTGAAAAATGTGACCATGGATTGGAATGTTTTTGCATTCGCATTGTCCATCGCGGTATTCACCACTCTCGCGTTCGGCTTGCTTCCGGCGCTCAAAGCATCCGGCACCGATGTTCACGAGGTGCTCAAGGAAGGTGGAAAAACTTCGCACGGCGGAGTGCGCCAGCGCACTCGAGATGCGCTGGTGGTTTGTGAAGTGGCGCTTTCGCTCACGTTGCTTGTCGGCGCGGGAATTTTGCTGCACAGCCTCACGCGACTTGCTTGATGTTGATCCCGGCTTCAATCCGCATAATTTGCTGACGTTGCAAGTTTCGTTGCCTCGCGCGCAATACCCTGGCGAACCGGAAATCATCGCGATGCAGCAGCGCTTGTTCGATCGCGTGCTGCAAATTCCTGGAGTCGTCTCTGCCGGAGCTATTGATACGCCGCCGATGATGGGAGGAGGAACCACTTCCGTTTCTGTGGAGGGACGACCCATACCGCGCCTCGAAGACGCGCAGGAAGTAAATATGCGTGAAGTCAGCGCGGATTATTTCACGGCCATGAAAATTCCGCTGATCCACGGGCGATGTTTTTTCGGCGCACGACGATACGAATCCTCCGCCCAGCGGTGATCATCAATCAGACTCTCGCGAATATTTTATTCCAGACGGAAAATCCCGTTGGCCACCGGCTGGTATTTGTACGGAAGCACGAATCAAACCGCGATGGAAATTATTGGCGTTGTTGGCGACGAGAAACTTGGGCCGCTGGATCAGCCCACCACGCCGATTATCTACGATGCACTTTTGCAGGACATGAATAGCACAGTGACGATGGTCGTCCGCACCGGCGCTGATCCAAATTCCGAAATCGCGCCGATACGCTCGGCGATTGGCGAAATGAATCCGCAAATTGTGGTCACGCGATTCGCCACGATCGACGACATTATCACCGCATCGCCTTCCACTTTTTTGCGGCGTTTTCCGGCGTTGCTGATTGGCACTTTCGCCGCGCTGGCATTATTGCTCGCTGACGATCGGAATTTATGGCGTGATCGCGTATTTCGTTGCGCAACGCACACGCGAAATCGGAATTCGCATGGCGCTTGGTGCGGCGCCGCGAAATATCGTGATGCAAGTTATGGTCGCGCAGGACTGAAAATTGTCGCTGCGGGAATCGCCGTCGGAACTTTGCTCTCTCTCGTGCTGACGCGTTTGCTGGCCACTTTGCTTTTTCACGTTGCGCCATTCGATCCGATCACATTCGCCGCGGTCGCTGCGTTGCTAACAATTGTGTCGTTGCTCGCGTGTTATTTGCCCGCGAGAAATGCTGCGCGGGTAGATCCGATGGCGTGTTTCGCGCCGATTGAAGAGCGAAGGAAGATATCGCGCAATGTTTGTACGAATAAGAGAACTCGGGCGCCGATCAAAATGATTTCTTCGCCGCGAGCGTTTCGATAGCGATCTCGAAGAAGAAATGCGCCTGCACGTATTTACGCGCAAAGGACTGCGCGCGAAAGAATTACTCGCAGAAAGTTCCGCCGAATATTCAGACATGAAATTCGCGACGCGCAGACGCCGCGCAACGTCGTTCGGAAATTCACTTTTACTCAAAGAGGAGAGCCGCAAAATGTGGGGATGGAACTGGCTCGAAGATTTGTTTTCCGATATCGCGATTTGCCGCGCGCGATGATGCGCAAGAATCCCGGCTTCACCGCCGTCGCCGTGCTCACGCTCGCTCTCGGCATCGGCGCAAACACCGCAATTTTTTCGCTGATGAATGGAGTGATTTTGCGTCCGGTTCAGTATCCCGATCCAAATAGCCTGTTCATGTTGTGGCAAACGGAAACGCAAGAATCCGAGGAAGCATCAACATTATTTCGGCGCCAAATTTTCTGGATTGGCAGAAGCGGGCCACTTCATTTCACAGACATGGGCGCATTCGAGTATCCGGACCTTCAATATTTCCGGCGGCAGCGAGCCCGAACAGGTGGATGGCCTGCGCGTTTCCTCCACCATGTTTTCCGTGCTGGGAGTGCAGCCGATGCTGGGCCGCACTTTTCTTCCCGAAGAAGATGCGCAGCGGACAGCGACCATGAAGTTGTTCTGAGCTACATCGCTGTGGCAGCATCGCTACTCCGGCAATCCCGAGATCGTCGGCGAAACGGTGAAAGATAAATTCCGCCGCATACACGGTGGTGGGCGTGATGCCTCGCGATTTTGTTTTCCCTCGCCAGATTGATGCACTGTGGGTTCCCATCGGATTCACTTCCGATGATCTGTCCACCGCGATTGAAGTTCGTTCCTGGCTTGTGCGCGCTTGAAGCCCGGCGTCACTCGCGAAAGAGCGATCGCCGAAATGAAATCTATCGCGCGAGCGTCTTGCGGTGGAATATCCCCGCGAAAATGCCGGCGTCAGCGCCACCGCGATGGCGATGGATCGCTACGAAGTTGCCGATTTCGCGAGCCGATCATGATCGTTTTCTCGTAGTCGGTCTGGTGTTGCTGATCGCTTGTGCCAACGTTGCAAATCTTTTGCTTGCGCGCGCCGCTTCCCGTCAGCGCGAAATGGCCATCCGTCAGGCGCTCGGCGGCAGCCGTTTTCGCATCGCGCGCCAGTTGCTCACCGAAAGTGTTTTTCTCGCATTTCTTGGCGGCGCTGCCGGACTCGTCATCGCCTATTGGGCGGAAAAAGTTCCCGTAAAACTGTGGCCGCAGATGACGAACTTTCCATTTCGCGGGAGCATTGAGCCGTCGCTCGATTTACGAGTCCTGGGATTTTCGTTGCTGGCTTCGCTGGTAACAGGAATTCTCTTTGGACTCGCGCCCGCAATCGGCGTGAAGCCGCGCGGATTGAACGAAAGTCTCAAGGAATCTGGCGGCCGTGCCAACACTTCCACTGCCGGCAAACGCATTCGCGAAGATTTGGTCGCCGTGGAAGTTGCGCTCGCACTGGTGGTTCTCGCATCCGCCGCGCTGCTGGTGGTGAGCATGTCGCGAGTGCTCAGCGTCAATCCCGGATTCAACGCCAAAAATGTTAATCACCATGCGCCTCGAATTGCCGCAAGCGGATACCTACGGTCCTCCAGTGCGCACCCAATTCTGCGCGGATGTGCAGCAGCG
The DNA here is from genome assembly GCA_963721845.1 of uncultured Acidobacteriota bacterium. Classification (GTDB taxonomy): domain Bacteria; phylum Acidobacteriota; class Terriglobia; order Acidiferrales; family UBA7541; genus DASTCZ01. The sequence continues at coordinate 172,212 of CAVRKW010000004.1, forward strand.
TATTGGCGCGGTTCCGGGAGTTCTCTCGGTTTCCGCGGATAGCCATCTTCCGCTGTTAGGTTTGGCCACGCGCGGATACGTGATCGAAGGACGTCCCGATCCTGGCAGAAAATCTTCCCTACGGCTTCTACAGCCTCACGTGCCCGAATTATTTTCACACCATGCAAATTCCGCTCGATCGCCGGCCGGGATTTTGATGAGCGCGATTCTACACGCGCGCCGCTCGTGGCGATCATCAATGAAACCGCCGCCCATCGATTATTGGCCGAATGAATCGCCCGTCGGCGCTCACATTAAAAATGGCGATTACCAATCCACGGACCTTGGATCACGATCGTCGGCGTCTCTCGCGATACGCGCCGCTGGGGTCTCGACGGGAAAATTCGTCCTGAAATATTTCGGCCTTACAACCAGCGAGTGTGGCCGGGAATGACGATTGTGGCCCGCACCGCTTCTGATCCAGCAATTTTGTTGCCGCGATTAAGAGTGCGGTCTCTGCGATTGAGCCCGATCAGGCCGTTTCTGAAATCGAAACAATGGAAACTGTCGTCAGCGATTCTGAAGGATCCCGCCGATTGCCGATGGTTTTGCTCGCCGCATTTGGAGCGCTTTCGCTGATGCTGGCGGCCGTTGGAATTTATGGTGTGGTGGGCTATTCCGTCACGCAGCGTACCCACGAAATCGGAATTCGGGTGGCGCTCGGCGCGGGTCGCGGCGATGTGTTGCGAATTGTATTCGCGCAAAGTTTGAAGTGGGTGTTCGCCGGAATTGTTGTCGGTCTCGGCGCGTCATTCGGAGCACTCGATTGCTCGCCACTTTGCTTTACAGCATCAGCCCCACCGATCCGCGCGTGCTTTCCGCCGCGGCAGTCCTGCTGATTTCGGTCGCGCTTCTCGCAACGTACATTCCCGCGCGGCGCGCGATGAGAGTTGATCCAGTGATCGCGCTGCGAAACGAATAAAAAAGCTCCGCATTTACAATTTCCCCACACGCGCGGATTGCGACATCCTAGGCGCGGTAGTATATTCAACGCTCTCGACGAGGTGAAGAGATGATTGGTGTTGGCCGAGCGGTGCGATTGTGCGCGAACGAAATTATTTTTCGCGGCGGTATTGTGTTTTATATTTGGCGCGTTGCCTTTGCGCGCGCAACAAATTCCCGCTTCCGCATATCAGGAAATGCGCTGGCGAAATGTCGGTCCCTATCGCGGCGGCCGCACGCGCGCGCTTTCTGGAGTCGCCAGCCAGCCAAATGTTTTTTACATCGGCGGCGTGGATAGCGGCGTTTGGAAACCGACAATTACGGCGATACCTGGACGCCGATTTTCGACGATCAAGACACCGGCTCGATTGGCGCGATCGCGGTTGCTCCGTCTGATCCAAATATTATTTACGTCGGATCTGGCGAAGGATTGCCGCGGCCCGATCTCGCTGTGGGCGATGGAATTTACAAATCCACCGACGCCGGAAAAACGTGGACGCATCTTGGTCTGCGCGACGCGACAACAAATCGCGAATATCGCGATCGATCCGCGCGATCCGAATCGATTGTTTGTCTCTGTTCTTGGCCATCCGTTCGGCCCGAATCCCGAGCGCGGAATTTATCGCTCCACCGATGGCGGCCAGAATTTTCAAAAAATTCTTGGCCGCGACGACAACACCGGCGGCAACGACGTGGAAATCGATCCATCAAATCCAAATGTTCTTGTACGCCTCATTGTGGTGCACACGTCAAGGACCGTGGGAAGACGGAAATACTTACAACGGCGTTGGCGGACTTTTTAAATCCACCGACGGCGGCGATAACTGGAAGCCGCTGACAAATGGTTTGCCCGAAGGCGTGAGCCAGGTTGATATCGCGATCGCGCCCAGCAATTCGAATCGCGTTTACGCCACCGTCGCATTTCCGCGCGGCGTGCAGATTTTCAGCTCTGATGATGCTGGCGAGAATCTGGACGCGCGCGACCACGGATACTCGCCCCGCGATTCGAATCGGCGGCGGCGATTTGCCGGTGCCAAAAGTGGATCCGAAAAATCCGGACGTTCTCTACACCACCAGCACGGTGACGTGGCGCACGATGGACGCGGGAAAAACATGGACTGGAATTCGCGGCGCTCCGGGCGGCGACGATTATCAAAATATTTGGATCAATCCGAATAATCCCGACATTATTTTGCTCGTCAGCGATCAGGGCGCGATCGATCAGCGTAAACAGCGGCCGCACCTGGACCACCTGGTACAACCAGCCCACTGCGCAGCTGTATCACGTTGTTGCGGACAACGGATTTCCGTATCGCGTGTGCGCGGGCCAGCAGGATAGCGGCTCGGTTTGCATCTCCAGCCGCGGAAACGACGGCGAAATTACTTTTCGCGATTGGCATCCCGTCGGCGTGATTGAATACGGATATGCGGTGCCCGATCCGAAAAATCCAAATCTGATTTACGGCGCAGGGCGCAGCGACGTCACGAAATATCATTGGGACACCGGACAAGTGGAAAGAATTACTCCGCTGGTTCTCGGCGGCTCCGATTTCCGAACCGATCGCACACAGCCGCTGATTTTTTCTCCCGTGCGGCCCGACGTAATTTATTTTGCGGCGAATGTTTTGTTCAAAAGTGAAAATGCTGGATACAGTTGGCAGCAAATCAGTCCCGATCTCACGCGCGAACAGCCGGGCCTGCCCGAAAGCGTCGGCGAGATGGCCAAAAGCGATGCGAATAAAGATAAACATCGTGGAACGATATATTCGGTGGCTCCTTCGTTCCACGACATAAACACAATCTGGGCGGGCACCGATGACGGACAAATTCAAATTACGCGCGACGCCGGAAAGACCTGGAAAAACATCACGCCTGAAGGTTTGAAGCCGTGGAGCAAAGTTACGCAACTTGTTGCCTCGCACTTCGATGAACAAACCGCGTACGCGAGCGTAAGCCGTTTTCGCGTTGACGATTTGCATCCGCTGATTTACCGCACGCACGACGGCGGCAAAAAGTGGAAGCTGATCGTCACCGGAATTGCCGATGGCGCCGCTGCCGATACCGTGCGCGAAGATCCTGTTCGCAAAGGATTGCTTTTCGCCGGAACCGAAAATGCGGTGTGGGTTTCGTTCAACGATGGCGACAACTGGCAATCGCTGCAGCTGAATTTGCCGCACACTTCAAATCGCGATCTGTGGATTCACGATTCTTGCGACGCGGATCGATGACTCCGAGTGCGTCCGCATCATCAGCTGGCGCCGCTGCAAAATCTGCGGCTCCGAAAATGAATGGTGGCGCGTGCGCTCGAGATTTAATCGTCGCCACTCACGGCCGCGGATTCTGGATTCTTGATGACATCACTCCGCTGGAACAATTGAGCGCAGAAGTGGCGACGTCGCATGCGCATCTTTTCAAGCCGGAACTTGCGTATCGCTATCGCCGTTCCACAAACTCGGATACGCCGATGCCGCCGGAAACTCCCGCGGGAGAAAATCCTCCCGATGGCGCGATCATAAATTATTCGTTGTCGCAAACCGCGAGCAGCCCGGTGACGCTCGAGATTTTCGATGCTGCCGGAAAACTTGTGCGCCGTTATGCGAGCGACGACAAACCTGAATTCGATTACAACGCGCTCGAACGCACGCTGGGCGTTCCCACTTACTGGGTGCGACCGCCGCGTGTGTTGAGCGCAGAAGCCGGAATGCATCGCTGGATTTGGGATTTGCATTATCCGCCGCCAGAAGCGGGCCGCCGCGATTATCCGATTTCCGCGGTGCCGCACGACACGCCGCCAGAACCCGGAGGTCCGCGCGCCGCGCCGGGAACTTATACGGTGAAACTTACTGCGAATGGCCGCAGCGAATCGCAGCCGCTGGTTGTGAAAATTGATCCGCGAGTGAAAACTCCAGCAGCGGATCTCGCACAGCAGGCCGCGGTGGAACTTCGCATCACTGCATCGATCAATCGCGGAGCCGAAACTGTCGCCGCGATTCGCGCGCTGCACGAAGAACTCGCAAAGCTCGCCAGCAATTCCAGCGTTGCCGACGCAGTTTCCGCGCTCGATAAAAAACGCAAACCCTGATGGGAGGGCAAGGCGGATTCGGTGGCGGCCGCGGGGGCGCGGGCGCTGCTGCTCCTTCCTTTGCGCTGATCGACGGAGAATATTCCTCTATCTACGGCATGGTTGACAGCGCCGATGTGAAACCAACTGCATCGCAGATGACGGCGCTTGCAAAACTCGACGCGGAATTCGCGAAGCTTGCCGCTGATTGGAACAGAATGAAATCGCAAGAGATTCCCTCGTTAAATCAGCAACTACAAAAAGCGGGGCTCGCTGCGATTTCTGTGAAGTAGCTGCGAATACTTCGTTTGAAAACTGCGCGTCGCGAATCGCAAATTACTTTCGCGACGCGTTTTCATTTTCGATCACGCTGAATTTGTACCGTCCTTTCGTACAGGTGCCTCTCGCAACACGCGGAGTTGGTGCAGCGCACGCTCTGTGTTACCGCGCGTTACCATCAGATGATGGAGTGCCCGAAGTGCAAAACCGCGAATAGCGAGACGGAACGCTTTTGCAAGCGTTGCCATTTCACTCTGCTTTTCAATTGTCCAGCGTGCAAATCTTCGCAGCGCCACGGCGGAAAATGCGACAAGTGCGGCGTGGATCTCGCAAAATACGCGATGGCGCTTGCCTCGCAGGAGCAGACTCGCGCTGTTCAATCGCGCGAACGCAAACGCGAACACGCGGGAATGTGGAAGCAGATTTTATTGTTGCCGATTACCGGTGGATTTTCGCTGATTCGTTATTTTTTGCGTCGAACCTAATGTGAATTCTTTCTGCAGTGCGGCGTGCCTTCTGCGTTAAAGCAATTTCCAAATTATTTGCAGAATCTTCGTCCTGTCTCGGCCAAAACTTTCGCGCAACTTACAACTGAATCGAGATCGGCCCATTCGACGGCCTGATGTGCGCCATCGCCATCGCCGCCGTAATTCACGGTTTCCATTCCGGCGCCGGCGAAAATCGCCGCGTCCATCCAGTAGGCAACGCCGGCTTCGATCGGTTCGTGTGCCGCAAATTTGTTTTGCGGATTCGCGGACGCACGTCGCGATTTTCGAATCGCGCGAACAAACCAGCGGCGCGCGATCGAGCATGATTCGCACTTCGGCTTCTTCGCCGGCTTTCGCGATCGCGTCGCGAATTTCGCGAACACTTGTTCGGGAGTTTCGCCCGGCAAAGTGCGGCGTTCGATTTCGAGAGTGCAACTCGGCGCGTAGGTGCTGAGTCCCGCGCCGCCGTGAATCGTGGCGCAGTGTTGCGACGCGGGACCAACGAGAGGATGTTTATGTGCGCGCAAATTCACTGCGATCGAATTCGTCAATCGCCGAAATAATTCGTCCCATTTTTGCGATCGCGCTCACTCCTAAATCCCAGCGGCTGCCGTGCGCAGCGCGCCCTTCGGTTTTTACTTCGATCCACACGAAATCCTTTGTGCGCCAAAATCAGCCGGCCCTCGCTGGGTTCCGTAACCACGCATGCATCCGCTTTGTGATGCGCGACAAAATGTTGCGCGCCGATGCTCGCGTATTCTTCATCCGCTACGAGCGCGACCATGACGTACCCGCGAGTTTTTCTTGCGCGAGTTTTGCGACTGCGGACATCAGCGACGCGGCGCCGCCTTTCATGTCGTAACTTCCGCGACCGTAAACTCGATTGCCTTCGACGCGCGGCTCGAACGGCGGAATCGTCATGCCTTCGGTGCTTACGGTATCGATGTGAGCGCAAAAAACGAGAGTTGGTCCGTGGTCCGCTGCCAATTCGCGCAATAGAATTCGCGCGGCCCGGCGCAACTTCTTCCACCCACGCTTCGATGCCGCGCGCCGCAAACCAATCGCGCGCTACATTTGCAATCGCGGTTTCTCCGGTTCCTTCCGCGGGCGCGAGCGACGGATTGACCGACGGCGTTCGCACCAATTGCTGCAAAACATCGAGTACTGCGTCCCGCGAAAGCGGATCGCTGATTGCCACGCACCACCTCCAATATTTTGTCGAGCAGCTAGACGTTACCTGTTCGTTCGCGAGCGGTGTAAAATACCAATATGGCTAAAGCAACTTTTGCAGAGGGATGTTTCTGGGGAGTGGAAGCGAATTTTCGCCGCGTGCTCGGCGTCACGGATGTCGCCGTGGGCTACACGGGCGGCCACACCGCGAATCCCACGTATGAAGATGTTTGCAGCAGCCGCACGGGCCACGCGGAAGCAGTGGAAATCGATTTCGATCCGGAAAAAGTTCGGTACGAAGATCTGCTGGAAGTTTTCTGGTCGACTCATGATCCCACCACGCCAAATCGTCAGGGACCGGACGTCGGCTCACAATATCGTTCCGCGATATATCTTTCACGATGCCGATCAAGAGGCCGCCGCACGCGCTTCAAAAGAACGCGCAGAAAAATCCGGGAGATTCAAGCGGCCGATTGTTACGGAAATCACTGCAGCCGGCCCGTTTTATCGCGCGGAAGAATATCACCAGCGCTACTCAGAAAAGCACGGGCTCCACGGATGCGGAATATGAAATTAAATATTTTGAAAAGTCTGAAATTATTTTGCGGGCGCATGCGGCAAGCAAAGCGCTGCAGCTCCAGCGATTCCTGAATCCGCGATGTAACGCGCGAGAACCAGCGGAATTTCCTGCGAGCGGCGATTGATGGTCCACGACGGCAATCGCTCGCGAATGTACTCGAACCAGTGGCTCGGCGAGTTCGCCGATGCCGCCGCCAAACACCATCACTTCAGGTTCGAGCAGATCGATAATATTTCCGAGCCAGACCGTTAATAAATCCGCCGTCTCATCGAGAATTTCTTTTGCGAGCGGATCGCCCGCGCGCCACGCGTCCGCAACATTTTCGGAATGAATTTGTTCGATGTCGCCGCGCGCGGATTGCAAAATCGCGGCGCCGCGCCGCGGTTCCTCCAAAACTTTTTCCTGCGCGCGTACGGCAATCGCCGGTCCCGACGCAAGAATTTCGATGCAGCCACGCTTGCCGCAATTGCATACCGGCCCGTGCCAATCGATCGTGACGTGGCCGCCTTCGGCGGCGGCGCCGGTGCGTCCCCAATAAATTTTCCCGTCGAGGACGATGCCAGTGCCGATTCCGGTTCCGAGCGTGGCGTAAAAAACATAGCGATATCCGCGAGCCGCTCCCCAAATATATTCGGCGAGGCCCGCGGCATTCGCGTCGTTTTCAACTTTTACGGAGACTCCATAAATTTTCCGCACTTCATCGGCCAAGCGGAAAATCGCGCCAGCAGGGCAAGATTCGGCGGATTGATCACAACTCCCGTGTGCGGATCCAGCGGACCGGGCGAACAAATTCCCACGCCCGATAATTTCGCGCCCGGCTGTGATGCGAGCGCCGCATCCATCGCCTGCTTCACCGATGCGAGACCTTCGGCGGCGGTGCCGTGGGCATTCATCGGCGCGCGCGTTTTGAAAATCACTTCGCCCGCGTTGTTTACAAGCCCGGCGGCAACTTTTGTGCCACCGATATCCACACCGAGATAGAGAGAATCATTGGCCATGCGATCGATCACCGTTTCGGAAAATTATTTTCGAGTGTTGCTATACCCATTGCGAAGAAAGTTGCAGCACAATCACGGCGAGAATCAGCACGGCGACGCCGCTCAACTGAATTCGCAGCGGAGTGGTGCCGGTGCCTTTCCATTCTCCGGTGCGAATTCCGTGAATGCTCGCGGTGATTACGATCAGCGACATGAACATTGGCCACGCGATGCTGGTGCCCCACGCGCCGACATAATCTTTCGCAATGCCGTACATCAGCGTGCTGCCAAACCAGCAAATCGCCATCATGAATGCAAGAAACCAGTAGCCGGCGGTGCCGGATTCAGAAAACTTTTTGCGCAGTTTTATTTTTCGTCTGCAAGTACAAACAATAAATTAAATTTGGAATTCCGCCCGCGACCATTAACGGAAGAAACGCCGCCATCGGCGCCCAGATCGGATTGCCGTGATACGTATTCACCGCCGCGAATTTGAGTCCATCACCTTTATCCAACCCGATTGCGACGAGCGCGGAGCCGAGTCCGCTGATCAAACAGAAAAAAAGTCCGACGCCAATCGGAAGCTTTTCCCTCTTGCGGACCGAGACCGAGGGCGGCTTCGCGTTTTCTTCCAGCGACTGCGCAAATTCCCACTCCAACGATTACGAGCGCGACGCCGGCAATAATTCCAAGGCCGCCGGTGGAAAAAACTTTATCGGGATGATCGCCGAGCAGCGAGCGCAAGCTGCCAACGGCAGCGGCGATTCCAAGAATCACGGAGAAGGCAAGCGCGATTCCAACCGCCTCAACGGCGAGCCCAAAAAAAACTTGAGAGATTCCCCAGCCAGCGCCGCATGCCGCGACGACAAGGATCGGCGTCCAGCTCGACGCCGCGTAAACCTGGCTCACTTGCGGCAGCATGATGTAGGTGACCGCGGGCGGCAAAACAAAGAGTGCGAAAATTGTCCACGCCAGCCAGGTGTTTTCCCACGCCCAGCGCTTCGTATATTTCATGGGCAGCGTGAAGCTGCCGTTCATTCCTCCGGCGATGATCAACAGAATCAGTCCCAGGACGGCATTCTGCATCTGGTCTCCTCGCGGTCAGAAAATTTCTGCGAGCAATGTCGCTCGCGCCAGCATGGCAAGCGTGCAGGCGGAATCTATCACAAAGCGAAGCCATCTCATCGCGCATTTGCGAAGCGCTCATGGCTCAGCTAGTGTTGAATCAAATCTAACAATCTGAATTAACGGAGCGCCATGCCTGCAGCGCAGAAGCTTTGGAAATTAAGTCCATCCGATTTCGGATTTCTGTGGGGCGAATGTCCGAAATGTTTTTATCTGAAGGTGACGCAGAAATATTCGCGACCCGGAATGATGCCGCGAATTTTCTCTGCGATCGACGCAGCGATGCGGGATTGTTTTCACGGCAAGCGCACCGAGCAACTTGCGCCGATGCTCGCTCCCGGAACTTTTGATTGCACGGATCAACGAGTGCGCTCCGGTCCGATTTCGCGGCCCGGGCGGAATTCACTTTCGTACTTGAACGGAAAAATTGATGCGCTGGTGCGATTCGACGATAAATCTTTCGCGGTCGTGGATTTCAAAACCACATCGCAATCCGGGAACAGCGTCTCCACATATTCGCGGCAACTTCATGCATACGCGTATGCGCTCGAAAATGCCGCGCCCGGCGAATTCGCCGCCAAGCCGATTGCACGCATGGGGCTGCTGGTATTCGAGCCGCGCGCGTTCAGTTGCGCCACGCAAGGCGCGGCGTTTTCCGGATCGCTGGCGTGGCAGGAAATTCCGCGCGACGACGGAAGTTTTCTGGCATTTCTCGACGAAGTCTCGGCGCTGCTAGATTCTCCGTCGATACCGCCGCCCGCGCCGGGTTGCGTGTGGTGCAGCTATCGCGAGCAATCGCGCGCGAATAATTGGTAGCGTAGCGTGAACGCGGCGCTAGGCGCGCAGTTCGTCCGCTTTCCAATTTTGAATCGCCTGCTTGATCGGTTTGCGATTCGTGATTTTTTCCTGAAGAACTCTGCGCGACAACGCAGGCAATTCGGCGTCGCTCGCGAAACGCAGACCGATCAATTGTTCCAGCGTAAATTCATCGATTCGCGGCTGAAGATCGGCCGGCAAAAGTTGCTTCATGCGCAGAACCATTTCCAGATGAATCACGCGATCTTGAACTTTGAGCGCGAAAATTCTTCCAAACAAGACGCCCATGAGCAGAGCGAGAGCGAGCAAGACTCCGAAAATGGTGTCGAAACTCTGCACGCGGTACGGCGTGAGAAATCGAAACGCCCACATTCACCAGCAGCACGGGCAGAACAAAGAAATGGAACGGCGGAACAAACTTCGCATGGTTCGAATAATTTTGGCTCATGGTTTTCTCCTGGATGTCCGGGTGGCGGCACTATACGCCTGCGCCGAGTGAAATCAAAGTTTTCGAGGTGCAATCATCGGCGCTGAAATTCTGGAGTGCCGAGCACAAGTCCCGCGATCATTCCCAGGTCAATTTTCTGAATTGGATCGTCTAGTTTTGCGCGTACGATCTGAGGATCGGTGACTTCTTTTTCGAGCGTGGCGCGCGATGCGGCTGAGAGTTGCCCGCCAAGAAAAATGTCTGCGGCTCGATCGAGCGCCATTTTCGGATCGGCGCCGAAATCCGATCCTATTCGTGAAGGCAAATCGACTTGCGCGCCGCGAAGATTGTTGCGCGCAAGCTGCAGAGTGAAATTCAGGCGATTCAAGAGCGCGCCGGAATTTACCCACGTAGCTGCGTTGTCTTTGTAGCCCGTGGGCGGCAGGCATTGGTACAAAGGCTCGCCGATTCGCGAAACCCAATTTACAAGCTGCGTTGGAGCTTCGACGTCCGCGCCGACAGCGCGGGCGGCGGAGGCGACGAGTTCAAACGGCGTTTTGATTTTCGCGGCGTAGACTGCGCGAGACCAAAATTCCGGCGAGTAGATCATGGTGCGCATCACTTCGCGGATATCTCCCTTTGATTTCTGAAACGATTTTTCCATTTTGCCGACGAGCGCTGCCGGCGGCTGATCGGAGATAAAATGTTCGGCGAGTTGGTACGCGATGTGGTGGGCTGTTGCGGGCCGCGTCACAAGCAAATCGAGAACTTGCTCGCCATCTTTTTCTCCTCTGGCTTTTATTTTTTTTCCGAGCACGTGTTTATCGCCGAGAGAGTGGACGCGCGGATCGAAATAAAATTCCGCAGAAACTTGCGGCTGCTTCACGGTCCATCCGGTAAAACATTTTGCTACTTCGATTACATCTTGCTGCGAGTAGCCGCCATCGACGCCCAACGTGTGCAATTCCAAAAGTTCGCGGCCATAATTCTCGTTGAGACCGCGCTTTCCGCCGATGGGCGGCAAAGTTTTCCACGCCGATTTTTGTTGCGGCGTGGAGTGTTTGATTCGGTCGAACGAATCGGGATCTGCACTCAGAAAATTATCGAGATACTGCATCATCGCGGCGCTGTGAGCCGTGGCGCCGAGGAGCGTGCGAAATTTGCCCAGAACATTTGGACGGATTGCGTCACGCTCGTAACTTGTGACGAGATAATTCTCCTGATCTTTGTAGATAAAAATATTGAAATGGTTGTACCAAAAATCGGTGAGCTGTTCCTGCAACTGGCGTTCGCTGTAAATCGCGCGCAAGAGTTTTGCGTCCATTAATTCGTTTACGATCACGTTGGGCCTGCGGTCAGGAGTTGCGCGTTCTCCTTGCGCGGGGTGCAACGATTTTTTAATGCGGTCGTTGTACTCGTCGACGGTGATTCCGAGTTTGTTCGCGGCTTCATCGGGCCGCGGATATTCGGCGATCAGAGAAGCGGGCGACATCGAAAGCGTCGGATATTCAGCGAGACGTGAATGCAACGCGTCATCGTTAATCGATTCGGGATGAAGCTGCGCGTTGATCCATGTCTCGAGTCCAATCTTGCTGATGCGTTCGATGTCTCCCGGACGCGGGCCGTAGCCTAGCCTGTTGAGCGCGTGCGTGATGGCTTCGGTTTCGTTTAGCTCGGTGATCGGTAAGCGGCCGGCCCAGGAATTATTCTGCGCTGCGTTTGCCGGCGGCGCGGCGAGTGCAGAATAATTTGGCGAATTATCGCGAGCTGAGCGCGCAGCAATTGGAACGAGCAATAGTGCGGCGGCGCAACAAGCTCGTGCGATGAACGCGGTTTGTTTGCTGCGCGGTTTTCGAAGTGAAATTATCCGCATGCCGGGTTCGCCGGGGAGGAATTGGCCTCACTACCTATACAACCAGCGCCTTTACAATACAACCCGGAGAAACGCCGCAAGTTTCGTTGGCGCAAAAATCAGGCGCAACGATGGCGCGATATTTACGATTTTATTTTGGCGGCGCCTGAGCGGGCGTGGCTGGCGGGTGAGCGAATTTATCGTCGTCGATCAAAATATTATTTTGGATGTCGATGATTTTGCTTGAGGTACGCATGCCCCACGAGCGTCCCGCGCTTTGCCAACGGATGGTGTAAGGAATTTTGACGCCGTCGACGTCGCGATAATCGTCGAGATCGGATTCCACTTGCAGGACTCCGAAAATATCCGGCTCATCGACATGACGGCGCAGGAGAAGGCCGCTGGCGGCGTCGAAATAAAATTTCTCTTTCGCACCCTCTGGAGAGATTCCAGAAATTACATAAGTATCTTTGTCTCCGACTTTTTCTTTGCCGGCCACTTTCACTTCGGTGTAGGAAGTTCGCAGACGGCTGCCCTGATAAATCTCGGATTCGCGCATAATTTCGTTTCGTTGCGAGTTGCTGAGAATTCCCCAATAGGATTGCTGTGAATCCTGAGCCCACGCTCGGGTGCCATCAAATCCGACCCATGAGGTGTAGCCGGGCGAGGCTTGGACGCGGAGGATTTTGCCGGAGGACGTTTGATATATCTCCGTGACATTCTGCGGATTTTTTCCTGAGAGAGCGTTTGTTTTGATTAGTCGCGTTTTAATATTTGAGAGTGCGGCCTGTCCGCCGAGCGCCTGGACGTAGTGGTCTAGAACCTGATCGACGCTGGGAAGAGCGGCCTTCTCTGTTGCGGCGTTGGTTGGCGAGATATCCGCAGATGTAGCCGGAGTCTTAGCGACCGCAGTTGCTGCAGGAATCGGCGCGATCGAGACGGGCTTCTCGCCGCCTTGGTGGCAGGTGAAACAATTCACGACGTTTGCGCCGTGAAAGGTTCCGTCGTTAATTCCGCGGACCATGAGCATCATTTCGCGAGCGCGCAATTTTGCGGGGACAGTATCGCCGCCAAAATTCTGGCGATGGCAGTAATCGCAATCGACGCCGAGCGAGCTGGCGATGAAAGACATCGCGCCCTGAATTTCCGCGGCACGCATTCCCTTGAGCACCTGAATATTCGTGAAAACTTTTTCGGCGGGAAGATTTTCGGGAGAGGATTGCGCGCTCATTTGAGTGTTGATCGGCGCGTTCGATTGCGCTGTCACTTGAATCGCGAACCAAAGTGCGATCGTGGTCGCCGCGCCGCAGAAAATTATGGCGCGAATTTTGTGTACCGAACGTTTCGCAGGATATGAATTCATGGTTGCTCGTCCTCCAAGTTCGCAGTGAATACCACTGTGCATGCGCTGGCTTACTCTCGCCAGTTACGGTGTGAATCGCAAGATTGTTTCGCGTTAACGCGTAAATACGAATTCAATTGTGGCTAGCCGCAACCGGCGGTGGCGAGCCGTCAATCTGCGGGGTAGCGAACCGCCGCTGCGCCGGGCACGATGGTGTGCCAATACAAAGAAATTTTCCGAGAGGGCGCTCGAGTTTTTCGCGATATGTGCGGCTCATGACGAGTTCGGTGCCGTCGGTGAGCAGCACGGAATAATCTCCGTGGAAAAGTGGTTCGAGCCGCGCGACGCAATCCAGATTCACGATCGTGGAACGATGCAGTCGAACAAATTTCGTCTGGGTCGAGACGCACTTCGATGCTGGCCATCGTCTCGCGCAATAAATGGCTCTCGTTGCCGGCGTGCAAGCAGACGTAATTATCGGCAGCCGAAATCCAATCGATATCAGTCTACGCGCAGAAAAGTGATGCGGCCGCCTGCGCGCACGATCAGGCTTTCGGGGCGCGGCTTGCGCGCCTGCAGTTCTTCAACAAGTGCGGCGATTCGGCGTCGAGTTTTTCCGCGCGGCCACCGGCGATTTGCAGTTTCGCGCGCTTGACGGCGGCGGCGAAGCGCTCGGGATCAAAAGATTTCAGCAAATAATCCAGCGCGTGGAATTCGAAGGCTTTTACGGCGTACTGATCGTAGGCGGTGACAAAAATCACCGCCGGCATTTCTTTCGGCGGCAATTAATTCCAGTAACATCGAAATCCATTCATCTCTGGCATCTGCACATCCAGAAAAATTAGATCCGGTTCTAATTTCGCGATCGCGGCGACCGCTTCGCGGCCGTTGGCGCATTCCTGGACAATTTCGATTTCGCGGTCGGCGCTGAGCAGCGTGCGAATCCGCTCGCGGCCCAGAGGCTCGTCTTCGACGATCATCGTGCGGATCGCGCGGGAGCGGATGGGCGCGCCGCGGTTCGAGTTGGAATTGCTGACGTGGAAGCCATTTGATTATTCGCCCGCCGATCCTGTGATGTCCGTGTCGAACGGAATCGCAATCGTCACTACAAATCCGCCTTGTGCGCCGTTGTTCGCTTCGAACCGCTGACGGTCTCCGTACAATTTACTTAAGGCGCTCGCGCGTGCTGGATAATCCCAATCCTTCGCGCGCTGGAGTCCGACAATCCTGCAGCGAGGCCTGCGCCATCGTCGCGTACTTGCAAAATCAGAAATCCATTTTCGCGCGCTGCGCTAACAACTACTCGACCGGGTTGCGCGCGCGGAGCAATGCCGTGACGAATGGCGTTCTCGACTAGCGGTTGCAATATGAGATACGGCGTTCGAGCGGCTAACGTTTCGGGAGCGATCTCCAAATCCACGCGGAGGCGATCCGCAAAACGAGCCTGCTCGATTTCCACGTAGCGTTTTAGAAATTCGATTTCCTGAGCGAGCGGAACTTCCTGCACGCCCACTTGCTCCGAGACTGATGCGAAGCAAATCGCTGAAGCGCGCAATCATGCGATCGGCTTCGTCCGGATTGCGATGGACGAGCGCGGCGATAGAATTCAAAGTGTTGAATAAGAAATGTGGATGCAGTTGCGCGCGCAAGGATTGAAGCTGGGCTTGCGAGAGCTGCGCGGAAAGTTGGGCCGAACGCAATTCGCCTTCGCGATAGCGTTCGTAAAAGTTGTAGCCGGAAATCGCGCCGACCAAAATCCAATAGATCAGGAAATTCTGGTGAAACACAAATGCGATTGACGTGGAGCCGGGAAACCCGAGCACGTAATGGCGCGAAAGATTGCTGAGTTCCCAGTGCAGCAACGCCGCGGCTACGGCTGCGCCCATGTGGATCGCAAGATTGCGCGCAAGATTCTCCTTTTCAATCGGAAATTTTCGCGCAAGCCAAAAAACTCGGGCGCGATCAGCGCCCAGATGTACCACTCGCTGAAAGATAATTTTAGAATCGCGCCCCAGTGAGCTGTGCCGTTCGAATATTTGTACGTAAGGAACGTCTGGCTGGAGAAAAACAGGGCGACGAGCGTCCAACGCAAAATATATGCGATCCAGCGGAACCAGCGATTGCGCAGCATTGAAATAAATTTTCCTTGTGGCAGAGTGCTTAACGGGTCCGAAAAATGCGACAGCAAAGCTTCGGGGGTTGAAACCCCCGAAGAGAAAAGGAAAGAGGAGCGAATACGGCACGAGTAGAACTCGTGCCCTGATACGACGCGCGCTCTCGCACGAGGATTCCGACAATCGAGTTTGCCGCTGAGTCTGCGCGCGCTCGTTAGTGGCCGCCATCTCGTCTTTAAAAACTTTTCCGTCTTTCATCACAAAACTCGACTTTTTCCATCGCCTTGATATTTTGCAGAGGATTCTCGCTTAGCGCGATCACGTCGGCATACGCGCCGGCCGCGATCACTCCCAGATCGCCTTGTCGGTCGAGCATGATCGCTGGCCGCGAAGTCGCCGATTTGATCGCGTCCATCGGAGCCATTCCGAAATCCACCATGCGGCTCGAATTCCTGCGCGATGGAATCGCTCCACGGAAATCCGCCAACATCTGTGCCGAAAACTATTTTCACTCCGGCTTTCAGCGCTTTTTGAAACGAGGGGCCGTGAACTTCGGCGCGTTTCCGATCGCGATTGCCTTCTCGGTGCCCTGCTTTCCCCAATAGTAGTAATAGGGAGTCAGCGTCGGGCAATACCACGTTCCTTGCTTCACCATCTGCGCGATATTCGCGTCGGTGAGTTCGAGTCCGTGCTCGATCGAATCGCAGCCGCCATCCAGCGCGCGCTGCAATCCGATTCCGTTGTACGCGTGGCACGCAACTTTTTTGCCCCAGCCGTGCGCTTCGTCGACGACCGCTTTCAATTCTTCCACCGTCAGCGTTGGCTGCGAGACCAGATTTCCGTCGCGCCCCACCCACGAGCGGTGCGTCATATAAATTTTGATCCAGTCCGCGCCGTGATCGAGTTGCTCGCGCGTGGCCTTTCGAAATTCCACCGGGCCGTCGGCGATCTGCGCGCCCTTCGGGAGCGTAACTTCCGGCGCGTAGCCTTCAGGGTTGTAACCGCCTGTAGTGGAAATTGCGCGGGTCACTACAAACATGCGCGGGCCGGGAATCAATCCTTCGTCGATGGCTTGCTTGATTCCGACATCGCCGTAACCCGCGCCTTCAGTTTCCAGATCGCGGATCGTGGTGAAGCCTTGCTCAAGAGCGCGTCGCGCGGCGATGATTGCGCGAGCGGCGCGATAGGCCGCCGGAAATTTCAGGATTTGAATATCGTAGCCGCCGAGATCGGGGTCTTCACCCTGCAGAAAAATATGCGTGTGCGATTCAATCAAGCCCGGGAAGAACAGTTGCGTGAGAAAGATCGATCACGCGCGCATCGGCGGGAATTTTTGCGGAGGCCGCATCGCCAACGGATTCGATCCGGTTGCCGCGGATGATGATCACTTGATTCGCGCGCGGGGAGTCGCTGGTGCCATCGATCAGAGATCCTGCGCGAATCGCGATCACTTGCGGCTTTGGCGATTGCGCGGCGCTCTGCTGCATCTGGGCGAAAGCGGGAATCACCGCGAGTAGGAACGTCATCAGCGTGAGCGCACGAATTCGCATGTCGTCTCCAGTTTGCGCGTTAAAAATCAAAGGCCGCTGCCATTTTCAAATGTTTGGATCGTAAGGGCGCTATACCAATACGCCTATCGGGAACGAAATTCAATATGGGCCGTGAAAACTATCGAATAAGGCTGATTGCGAGAGCCTTCTCCGAAACATCTTCGCACAATCGAACATAATCTGGGAGGCGGAAATTTGAACTGCGATTTTTCGCGATTTTGGAGCGTTTTCCGCGCTCGTAAGTCTTTTGTAATGAACACTTACGCTAGATTTTGAGTTAAGTGCTTTAGAATGAACACTTAACTTTTGTAAGGCCTTTTTTTGAACTTTTGGGTTGGCGTAAGTCCTTTGTTTGCAATGCGAAATATTATAGGACATGATTTCGCATTCTTATCGTTCTACGGGCCAAAAACGGGCCTTAGAACGATGGAGGGTGCAGACAGCAATAAAAAACCCGCGCTGCTAGGCGCGGGATGCGGTTCTTCTCCACTACGGATTGTCTCATGTTCGGATTTTTATGTCAAGGAGAATATTGAGGAGAATGAAAATAGTTCTGGGGATATTGAAGCGAGTGGAATCGTGTGGTTTGGTGCACCAGCAACGGCGGTAGTCAAAGGCAAAAGCAGATCCCTCACCCGCTGAAGCGGGATTCGGGATGACACCAAAACTCACGGCAACCGCGAGCCGAGAGTTAGGCGGTGTCGGTGGTGGATTTTAGGGACATGCCGGCGGTGAAGCGGAGGAGAAGGACGGTGACATCGTCGGCTTGGCGAGCGCCGCGGGCGAATTGGCGAACTGAATCGAGAATATTTTCCTGGAGATCGCCGAGAGTTGCTTTCTGATTTTTTTCGACACTGTCTTTGAGGCGATCGACGCCGTATTCGTTCTGATCGGGATCCATCGCCTCGCTGACGCCATCACTGAAAATTACGAGCGTGTCGCCAGATTCAAGTTTGGTCGTGGAGCTGCTGAATTCCTGCGTGGCGATCAAACCTACGGGGCAACACTCCGCGGGAAATGGAGTGGTGACGCCGCCTCTGCGAAGAAGAACCGGCGAGGGATGGCCCGCATTGATGTAGGTGAGATTTCCCTTGGAATCGAGAATTCCAAAAAACATTGTCGCGTAGCGTTCCACTTGCGCGTGATCGCAAAGGAAGCGATTGATGTGCGCGAAAGTTTCGGCGGGACTCTGTCCGAAAATTGTTGCGGAGAGCGCGCCCTGCAACATGGTGGTCATCAACGCGGCGCCAAGTCCTTTGCCGGAAACATCGGCGAGCACAAATGCCGTGCGATCTTCGCCGAGATCGAAGAGATCGAAATAATCGCCGCCGACTTCGAGGCAGGATTGGTTGCTGCCAATCACATCGAAAAAAGTTCCCGGACGAAATTCGCGCGGAAGCAACGCGCGTTGAATATCTCGAGCGATATTGATTTCGCGCTCGAGCCGTTCGCGTTCGCGTTCGACTTCCACGAGCCGCGCGTTTTCGAGCACGCCGCCTGCTTCGAGCGCGAGCGCATCCAGAATTTGCCGCTCAAGTTTGCAGAACGCAGTCGGCCGCGGCTATCCATGTAAATCACGCCGAGCAGCGTGGAGCGCGGCGCGCTGCCATCGGCGGGTTGATGGCCGCCGCGCGCTTGCGACATCGCGAAAAGAGGAATCGCGACGACCGCGCGCAATCGCTGCGCGATGATGCTTTGCGCCGCAGCAAGATTTTCGTCGCCCAGCGCGATGTCTTCGGTCACGATGCTGCGCCGTTGTTCGATAGACGCGCGAATCGCGGTCTGGCTCGGCTCGATTCCTCCGAGGAAACCGTGTGCCCGCCGCGCTGCCGCGCAATTCGAATTCGCAGCGCTCCATCCGGGCCGGGCTCCAGCAGCAGTCCGCGATCGGCATCGGTCAGCATCATGGTTTGGTCCACCATGTTGCCCAAGATGGTTTCGAGCGGCGTGTGCGAATGAATTTGCAGCGTCGCTTCCAGCAGCAGGCTCAGCTTGCGCAATCCGCCGGCTGCCATTTCGGAAGACGTGACGTGTTCCAAGCGATCGAGCAATTCGGGCAGCACGGCGGCGCTCGATTTGAAAACGAGTTCGTACGAATCCGGCATGCCGAAGCTGACGATGTCGCCATCGGAAAGTGCCGCGCCATTTTCGGATTTTTGATTGTTGATGAAAGTGCCGCGCTTTTGGCCGCGATCTTCCAGGCGAAATGCTTTGCCGTCATAAACAATAGCGACGCACTGGCGGGAAATTCGGCGATCGGCGAGTTGGAGATGATTTCCGGTTTCAGCGCCGCGGCCGATCAGAAATGGAGTGCGGTCGATGCGGATCACGCTGCGTCCGCCATCGGGTCCAGTAACTTCGAGCGCGGCATCTGGAATATCCGCGCCCGGAACGATAGTTGTTCCAGCTTCAGCCATGGTCGTTGGGCGCCAATACTACCACGAGGTTTCGGGGAAGGTGGAAGCGAAATGGCGTGAGGAGTGGAAGCTCGACGAACGCACCCTTGGAATTCAAAGGGTGCGGCACCCGTGGAAGGCACAGCAAGGCTGCCGAGCTAAAGCCCGGCGCTACACGAGCAAACACAAAGGCAAAGGCGCCGATGCGGAGATCGGCGTTCCCGGGAAAAGAAAAAGGGCGGGAACCTTTTTGCGGTTCGCGCCCTTTTTTATTTCTCGAGGCTGCGGAGAAAATATCCGCGGGCTTCGATTACTTCTTTTTCGCGGTGAATTCGCGATCGCCGCGGCCGCCGCTCATTTTGCCGGACATCGTGTCGCCGTTAACCGTCGCGGTGTAAGTGATGGTCATGGCGTTGCCGTCGCGTCCCTGACGGGTGATGGTGAAGGTGAGGGTGTTTCCGGAAACGCTTCCGTCAATCGGAGTGTCGCCCATGCGTCCCGACATTGTGCCCGTAACCTTTGCCCCGTCTTGCTTCAGCGTGAGTGTCGGAGGAGTTCCGCCGCCACCACCCTGACCGCCGCCACCGCCCTGTCCACCACCGCCGCCACCATTTGCCGGAGGCGCCATGGTGATTTCCCAAGTGCCGGCAACGTTCGCGTTGGCCTGCGGCGCGGCGTGCACGGCAACAACCGACAGCAGCAGCGCGAAGACACACAGTCCTGCGAGCCACAGTCCAGATTTCTTCATGTAGGTTCTCCTCAGAGTTTAAGAAATGCTCTGCATCGGGCTTTTATCTCGACCGTGTTCGAGGGGCAGGGTGTCACGGTGAGTTCCCCGAATATACGACGTGGCGGGGGGCGATTCGGTTGCGGTGGCAGATGTTTATGGACGGGCGGGCGTGGACTGCGCGGCGGCTTTGCGTGCGGCGACATATTTGGCGACGAATTCGGCGAAGGCGATTTCGAGTTTGAGAGTGATGGGTCCAGGAGCGGCGGCGATTTTTTCTCCGGCAATTTCGGAAACGCCGAGAAGATTTCGATTGGTGGAGGAAATAAAAACTTCGTCGGCGGAAATTAGATCGCTGGGCATTAACTTTTGTTCGGCGATGGGGACGCCCGCGAGCGGAGCGACTTCCATCAGCGTGGCGCGGGTGATTCCTTCTAGGCATCCGGAATCGAGCGGCGGCGTGAGAACTTTTCCGGCGCGTACGCAAAAAATATTTGCTGCGGTGCATTCGGCGACTTCGCCGCGTTCGTTGAGCAGAACGACTTCGTCGAATCCGGCGTCGTGGGCTTCGGCGAGATTCCAGACATTATTCAGCCACGAAGTTACTTTCACTCCGGCGAGCGGCGAGGCTGCGTGGCGGCCGTGTTCGCGCAGATTTAGTTTCACGGGCTCGCGATAAGCGGGAAGACCGGCGGAGTACAAAATCAGATCCACTTGCGGAACGCGGTTCATCGCTCTGCCAGAAGCCTGTCTTGTTGTAGACGATGTAGATGCGGGCGGTGCCTTCGATCACATTGTTGGCGCGCAGCACTTCGTAGAGTTGGCGGCGCACGGTTTCCGGTTCGAAGGGAAGCGGGACGCGGGTGCGCGCGGAATCTTTTTCGAGGCGATGCCAGTGGCGTTCGAACGCGAATGCTTCGCCCGCGTGAATTCTCACGGTGGTGAAGAGGCCCCAGCCCTGGAGGAGGCCAGCTTGTCCGGGCGACAAGCGCACTTCGTCGACGGGCATGAGGCGGTCGTTATGGAAGACGAAGCGATGGATCACGAAACTCTCCGTGGAATTATTCGCGGCGCGTATTGTACCTCAGCAGATCGGGATTCAGAATTTGCGATCAGGCTGCGTGGATGCGGTCGGCAGGGACTTCGACTTCGCTGACGCCTTTGAAAGAGAAGATAAGCTTTACGAGATATTTCGCGGGAGCGTCTGCAGATTGCGGAGTGGTTTCGCGGACGACGTGGCCTACGGCGTCCGTGACGGCGGCGTGGAACAGAACGGAGCCTACCTGGAGGCCGGCGAGATTCACGCGGACCATTTGGCCATTGGTGAACATGGGGACATTCTAGCGCGCGTGGCGGAATTCGTAGTCGAGTGACTGAAACAAGAGCGCCAATGCGGAGATTGGCGCTCCCGGGGAAACCAATTTTTTACTTCTTCGCGGGCTTTGCGGCGGCGGGAGTGGAGCGTTTGTCTGTGCCGGTCATGATTTGCTGCATGGAGTTTTCATCGGCACCCATTTCGTATGCGAAGTCGTAGGCGTCTTTCGAAGTGAACTTCATGGTGTAGCGCTGGTGAAAGTTTTGGCCGTTCATCATCGAGTCGCTCGTCCATGTCCATGTATCGCCGTCAACCGTGCCGTGCGAGACGGCGGACATGCCGGTGCTATCGACGACGGAGTACGTATATTTTTTGGCGCCATCGTCGTAGGCGATCAGTGCGGTAGTTACGGAATTGAACATGCCGGGGATTTCGCCGGTTTCGTGGCAGAGGACGCCGAATCCGCCCGCGGTCCATTCACAGGCATTCGTTCCAGAATATTTTCCGCCAGGACCCATCGGGCTGGCTTTTAAGTCGCCAGTCTCCGTCCACCTTCCGATTAAGGCGCCGAGCTTTTTGACTTCGGGACCGGGCTTCGGCGCCGCGGGAGGATTCTGTGCGAAAGCAAGACTGGCAAAACAAACGAGAGCGATTGTTCCTGCGGCGAGGCTGATTCGATTGCGCATTTGATTCTCCTGGTGGAAAGCGGTGACGGCTGCGGCGAATCGTAACAAAAGCGATGGGCGCAAACAATGGGAGAAGCTGGGAGGGGGATCAGGCTCGTCGCGTTCGATAAAAACCGAAAGACCAGTTAATTTTGTGGTATACTTCTGGTCCTTTCGGATGCCGGACCTGCCGTGGAGGTTGTGAATGGCCAGAATTGTGTTGGTGACGAAGCACATCGCGGCGTTGATCTGCATCGTGCTCTTCGCGATGCCTGTAGCGGCTGCAACGCTGCCTTCTGGCGCGGGTCCGAAAATAGCCGCGCCGGTCGGAGTCGTGACAGCAGCGCAGGGCGCGCAGGTGAGCCAGATCACCGCGCGTGACGGAACGACGCTTTATGCGGGAGATACGCTCGCGACCGATCCAGATGGGTCGCTGCGGGTGCGATTTGGCGCTTCACAACTGATGCTGGGGCCGGGAACGGTGGTGAAATTGGTGGACGCGATGCACGGAGTGACGGCGGTGTTGCAGCATGGTCTGGTGCGATTCGCGCAAGCTGGCTCGCCGATTGAGTTGCGTGTGCTGGCGGCGATTGTTCGTCCGCAAGAGGGAGCAGCGGGCGAAGTAGTTATTGTGGGGCCGAGCGAATTTCAAATCGCCAGCACAAAGGGCGCTCTAGATGTGGAGATCGACGGGGTAATCAAAACGGTGAGTGAATCGACGGCGTACGACGTAACGCTGGTGCCGGATCCCGATCACGCGAATGACAAGCGTGTTATCAAGCAGAAGGCGCTATGGATACCGATATCGATCGTCGCGTTGCTGACGATACTTGCGGTGACCGCGTCGACATTGAGCAGAAGCAAGTTTTAGTAAGAACGCGCTGTGAAATTGTGAATGGATTCGTTAGTCAAGCTGGCATAGCAGAGTGAGTTCGGGATCGATGGCGATGTGCTTGGGTGAGAAGGTTGAACGGAATTGGAAATGTGTTTCGGCTCCGTTGGTCACGACATGGCCGAGATATGCGGGCTTCGCTCCCACGCGTGCGGCGTAGAGCGGGACGTTAGCTACGAAGCGTGAAGGCACTCCTGTTTGGTGCAGAGTGCCTTTGACAATGAAGTGATCGCCTTGCGGCTCAACGCTGAAATCCACTTTGTAGCGGGGAATTCCGGTGGAGCGCACCCACTCATCGAAAAACCAGCTCATGGAGTGGTCGCCCTGAACGTCCATCGCCGGAGTCATCAAGTGCTCGACCGCGCGTTGAAGATTTTCGGTGGAGAGAGGCGCCTCGCGATAGGCTTCGGCGAGTGAACGAAGGAGTCCGGCAAATTTGGCGTCGGGTTCCGGGGCGTGCGGGTCGCGCAGCATTTCGCGGAGCATGTGAAAAACCCAGGTGGCTTTGGGATAGGTGACCTCTTCGTAGCCCTTGGGATCTATCGAAGAACTCAAACGAAATCCGAGCGAAAGCGGACCGACTCCATCGACGCGCGTGTCTTTACCGGGAACGTGCACGAGCAATTCGGCGCGGTAGCGTTCCATCCAACTTATTAGTTCGTGTTGCGTTGATTTGCGGCTTTCGACGAACATGAGCGCGGTGTAATTCGCGAGGCCTTCGGAAATCCACTGGTCGCGGTAACTATCCCAACTGACAAGATTGCCCCACCATTGATGGGCGACTTCGTGATAAGGGACGACATCGCTGAAGTGCTGCTGGCCTGAGGCGGTGACGCCGACACTGCTTTGCGCCTCACGCGATAAAAATGAAAGCGTGGGCAAATAAATTAATCCCGGCCAACCCTGGCCGGAACCGCCAGGCGCTTGAGAAACTGCGAGGCGCTTGAAAGGAAATGGTCCGCCGAATTGAGTAAAGAATTGCGCGGCTTGCGCGATTTCTTCGCCGAGCTTGGTGAGTTGCGCGGTGGGGCTCGGCGGAATTACCGGGAGGGGATCGATTGCGAGCACAGCGCCCGCGCTGGCTGAAGAAGGAACAGGCGGGGGCGCGGCATCGGAACTGCGCAAACGCTGCTGCAGAGCCTGCTCGAGCCGGGCATTCGCGTAGAGATCGACGCGAATCCCGGCGGTATCCACGGAAGCTGAGTGAAAAGTGCCGAGGTTGAAGCCAACGAAACGGTAGGGCATTTCGGTGCGCCATTGGCCTTCGCGCCATTCGCCCGCTTCGGTTTCCGAAATTTTATTTCCGGTGGCGACAAGCTGCCATTGATGCGGCCAGCGGAAGCGCATGTCAAAGGTAGAGAACTGCGAACCTTCCACTCCGTGCGGATACCAACTACCGCGTTCGCCGACGAAGAAAACTCCGTTGCCCGCGTCGGCGATTACGCGTCCCTGATAGGTGACGCGCAGGCGGAGGGAATCTCCCGCGTGCGGCGAATCGCCGAGGATGACAAATAGAGCGTCGTTTCCAAGCGCGGCGATTTCCTGGCGGCGCGCGGGATCGCTCTGGAAAAATTCGAGGGCGTGGCCATTGGCGTCTGCAACGGATTCGACGCGGAGCATGCTGGAAAGTTGAAGCGAGAGGATGCGTTCGCCGTCGCGGCCGCACTTCAGCGAGAGGTTTGCGGTGCCTTCGAGATCGAGATCGGGAAGGATTGTCGTATCGAGCGAATAAGAAACGGGATCGAACGCGGCTGGCAGCGGCTTGGGAGCATTTGCGCGAGGCGCGGAAACCCAGGAATCGAATACTGGTTCGCCGCCGGAAATTTTTGGCTGGCCGATCATCAATTGCTCGACACGGCGATCGTCGACGAGCACGTCGAACGGGCCCGAGATCGAGCCTTCCATGCCAGCGTAAAAATACGGCTGAGTGCGAGCCGAGTAAATGTCGTCGAGAAGGCGAAGCGAGTGCCAGCGATTTAGAACGGATACGACGGGATTCCATTCGGTGGCGATGGACGGGTCGTCGGCGGGCTCATCGCCTGCTTTCTGCAACTTGGATTTCAACTCGGCGGCGGTGTCGTCGTCAAAGCGCAGATACGTGTTGGAAATATCTTCGTCGAGCAGCGGAGTGCCGACGAATCTTGCGAGCGATTCTTTTTCAGAGGGCTCGCGGGGAACGGCGAGGATGTGTCCGCGGCCGGAAAAGACGGCGCCGGTAATTTTTCCTTGAAATGTTTCGAGGAAGGCGAGGCGTCCTTCGGCAAAAGTGATGTGCAGGATGTCGCGGCGCAGGTCGAGATTTTTGATGGAATAAACTTCGTGCGAATTTACGCGCAGCGCGTTGAGCGTATCGTAGAGAGCGTGGGCGGGTCCTGCGGCGGGAACGGGAGCTGCGGATTGTGCGGGTGCTGGCGGCGTATCGTTCGATTGCGACGGAGCGGATTGCGCTGCCACTTGATTGCGCGCTGACACATGGCGCGCAGAAAACCAGCGCGATCAATAGGAAATGGCGCAGGCCTGCCTTCATTGGGATCAATGTAGCAACCCCGCGCGGAGTGCGAAAAGATAAGTTTGTTTCAAGAAGAAGCTTCTTTCTATTGATGTAAGACACCGCGAACGCTCCGAATGTTCCGCGGGACAGTTAACTAAAAGGGGTTGCTCTGCCGCGTTGCGTCTGCGGCTGGGCTGTGTCGCTCTTAGAATTGATGCATGAAGGCGAAATTGGTTTTCTGCGCCCTGATGTTTGTCTCCGCGCTGTGCGTCGCCGCGCGGGCGGACACGATTTATTTGAAGAACGGGCAGAAAATCACGGTGCTGAAAGCGGTGGAGTCGGGCGATCACGTCACGGGCGAAACGGCGGTCGGAGAAATTTCGCTGCTGAAGTCGTCGGTGGAGCGGATTGAATACGGACGACGCGGCATCGGATTCTTCGGCGCGAAAATCGGCAGTGGCCGCGCCGGAAATTGCGCCGCCTGCGGCCGCCGGGCAGGTCGGCGCCGCGGATTCAACGGAGGCTTCGCTCGCCGTTCACGATGGGCGGGTTGATGGCGCATACATTTCGCGGCTCGATATTTCTGCGGACCGCGGTGACGCTGCCGCGACGGAGAGCGCCGCCGCTCGCACACGCAGCCGCAGCGCAATTCGAAATCACGCAAGGCAAACTTGGAATCGGCGGCGGTGGATCTTGATCGCGCGCTGCACCTCGCTCCTAATAATGTGATCGTGCTGCTCAACGCAGCGTATCTGTACTTGCGGCAGAGCGAATTCAGCACTGCGCTGCAATATCTGGAGCGCGCGAAAAAAATCGCGCCCGATTCGCCTGACGTCGCGAAACTTTCCGGCTGGGCGGATTACGGTCTGAATCGCACGCAAGACGCGGTGGCGGAGTGGAAGCGTTCGCTGGCTTTGCGCGAAGATCCCGATGTGCGTCAAGCGCTCGAAAAAGCGCAGCGCGACGCGCAAACCGAAAGCCAATTCCGCGAAGGCCAGACAAATCATTTTCGTGTGCGATATTCCGGCGACGAAGAGCCGGGGCTCGCGCGCGAAGTGCTCGGCACGCTGGAAGATCATTACGATGTCGTGCGCGACACTTTGAATTACACGCCGCCCGAGCCGATCGGTGTAATTCTCTATACGAATCAACAATTTTCAGACATCACGCGCGCGCCCGCGTGGGTCGGTGCGCTCAACGACGGGCGCATTCGCATTCCTGTGCAGGGACTCACGTCGGTGAGCGACGATCTTTCGCGCGTCTTGAAACACGAATTGACGCACAGTTTTCTGCAGCAGAAAACCGCGGGGCGCTGCCCGGTGTGGCTGCAAGAGGGAATCGCGCAATGGATGGAAGGCCGCCGGTCAGACAGCACCGCGCGCGCGCTGGTGGTGGCGTTCGAAGCGAACGCTGGCGTGGACATGCATGGCCTGGAAAGTTCGTGGATGAATCTTTCCACGCATGATGCAACGATGGCGTATCCGTGGTCGCTGGCAGTGGTGGAAGCGATCATCGAAGGCCGCGGCATGACCGATATGGATCGCATGCTCGATGCGCTGGCAACCGAGGGCATCTCCTGAAGCTGCGCTGCGCAGCGTGTTTCACTTGGATTATTCCGAGCTGCAGCAGCAGACGATTTCTTATCTGCGCGCGCAGTATCTGCACAACTAGCGTGATGGGGTTTCGTTTTATTCTGCCCGTTGACATCGCAATTTGAATTGCATATTCTTCTGTCAGTTCAATCGTAAGAATGTAAGAAGGTCGTAGCCTATGTGGGTCGTCATCACCCTCCTTTGATTTGTTGCTGGCGGATCGCAGCATGCTAATTCGCTGAAATCTTCCGCCGCGTCTTTCGATTCCGCCGCCGCGCGGCCGAATCGCTCACTTTTTTCACGCCGTCTCATACTTTCGGTGCATTTTTGCGGCCTCGCACAAGGCCAGAGGAATTTCTCGTGTCTGAATTCGCGTTGCAGGTTGAAAATTTGGTGAAAGTGTACGAGCGCAAACCGCTTTTTCGCGGCGCGCGCGAATCCGTCCGCGCAGTGGATGGAATGAGTTTCACAGTTGCTCGCGGCGGAATTTTCGGATTGCTCGGCCCAAACGGCGCGGGCAAAACAACCACGCTCAAAATGCTCACTACGCTCGTGCGCCCGACCAGCGGTCGCGCAAATATTTTCGGATTCGACGTTGTGCACCAGCCGCTCGAAGTGCGCCGCCGCATCTGCGTGGTGCTGCAGGAAACCGCGGTCGAATTGTTTTTGTCCGTCCGCGATAATCTGCTCACGTTCGCGCGCTTTCACGGACTCGATTCCGTCACCGCTCGCAAACGCGCCGCAGAAGGCATGGAGCGATTCGGCCTCACCGCCGAATCCGGGCGCAAAGTGCAGGATTTAAGCGGCGGATTTCGCCGCCGCGTGCAGGTCGCGAAAGTTTTCATGGTGGATGTGCCGCTGCTTTTTCTCGACGAGTTTTCCACCGGAATGGATCCGTTGCTCAAGCGCGAAGTGATGGACGCGTTTCGCGCCGAAGCCAGATCGCGGCCGCACCATCGTGCTCACCACGCAAATTCTCAGCGAAGCCGAAGAACTCTGCGACGACATTCTGATCATGCAGAGCGGACGCCAGGTGGCGCGCGGCGATCTTCACGCGTTGAAATTGCTTTCCGATGGCGTGTACGAAGTCGCGCTCACGTTCGACAAAATGCCGCCCGCGATCGAGGCGGAAATCGAAAAGCTGCGCCCGATTCGCCGCGCCATCAATCACAACACGCTCGAGCTCGCCGTGAAAGCCAGCGAAGCCGATGTGCTGGAATGGCTCGCCGGTCTCGCGCGGCGCGAACGAATTCTTCACGTGGAACTTTCCGGCGCGAGCCTCGAAGATATTTTCATCGCGCTCACGCAGAAAGGGAGCTGACATGCAAGCAATCGCCGCAGTCCTCTATCGCGAGGCGCGCATCCGCGCCACCAACGTCACATTTCTTTTTTGGGATCTGGTCTATCCGCTTTTCTACATGCTCGTTTTCGGAGTCGGCATCAACAATGGATTGGCCGCGCCGCTCGCATTTGGCGCCGCGGATTACAATTCGTTTTTCCTCGCTGGCGCGCTCGGAATGGCCAGCTTCGGCATCGCGTCGAATACTTCGTGGTCGTTTTTCATGGATCGCGACAACGGAATTTTCTACGAGATGCTCACCTATCCGCTGCGCCGCTCCGAATATCTTTTCGGCAAAGTCACATTCAATTTGATCGTTTCTGCGTTGCAGGCGGCGATCGCCGTCGGCCTCGGCGCGCTGCTGCTGCACATCAAGCTGCGCGCGGATTTGCTGCCGTGGCTTGCCATCGGAGTCGTCACCGGCGCTGCGGGCTGGTTTTTCTTCTACGCGATTTTCGCGCTGCGCATTCGCCGCAACGACGTATTTAATAGCGTCACATCCGTTTTTTATTTCGTGTTTCTATTTGCCAGCTCGATGTTTTATCCGCTCGCTCCGCTGCCGCAATGGTTTCGCTGGATCGCTTACGCGAATCCGGTTACCTGGGAAGTGGATTTTCTGCGCTACACGTCGGTGGGAATCGGCAATCCGCGCACGGTGTGGATCGAAGCCGCCGCGTTCCTAATATTTTCCGCGGTTTCGTTTTTACTTGCCGTGCGCGCGCTGCAGCAACAGGAGTAGTGATTTGCCTGCGAGCAATGAACGGCGGGCCATAAAACAGAAAGCCCATCCGCCCGCAAAATTTCGCGAGCAGATGGGCTCTTCCAGACTTGCGAATGTCGCTAGTTCGATTTCGCCCAGTCGTCGGCCGCCATTGTTTTGCCATCCGCCGCTGTCATCTCGATCTTCTGGAACGTGAATTCAATCTGCTCAGTTGCGTGCGCGCTGCCCATGCTCTTTTGGCCGGCGCCACTGTTGTGCGCGGCAGTCACCATCACGTCGGTGAGCACCATTTTCTTGATCACCTGATCTCCGCGCACATAGTCCACTTCGATTGTTGCGAAGTGCTGCGCCGCTCGCCACAGCTTTCATCAGAAGCGGCGAAGCAGAATCAACTTCCTTCGTTATCGTAAAGGGCTTGTGCATTCGCTTGCCGCTGGCCATTCCGCTTTGCGCGTCGCGCGGAGCGGCAATATCTGAATACGTTGCGTCCGTCACGGGAATCCAGCCCGCCCACTTGCCCTGTCCCGAGCCCTTGATTTGTTCTCCTTTTACTTCTTCGATTTTCAAATACGCGTTGATCGCGGCGCTCGCCGGCGCTGCGGCCACCAGCAGCGTGGCGCTCATTGCGAATGCCAGAGCCTAAAGCAATTCTACGAACGTTCATCGTTTCCTCCGAGAGAGACTTGCCGATTGCCAAGTAGAGAAACAGAAACCGTCGTGAAACCAAATCTTCAGGGACCCAGTGATGCCTGAAAAAATATAGCCCGCGATTTTGCAGGAAAGGAATGGGACGAACGTCTGATGTGGCGTATCGGAAACGGTGTGGGTTGGCGGAGCTTGAGATTCTAACGATTCGTGAATTCGGCCAGCGCCGCAAGTTTCTCGAATGCAGCGCCCGTATCGATTGACGTGGCCGCAAGCCACGCGCCTTCGCGGAAATTCGCGGCGCGGCCTGCCGCTACCAGCGCCGCTGACGCGTTCATCAGCACAATATCTCGCCGCGGCCCCCGTTCGCCTTCCAGGATGAACTGGATAATCTCAGCGTTCGCCGCCGCATCGCCGCCCGCAAGCGATTCAATCGGCGCGCGCGTTACGCCGAATTCCTCGGGAGTGACGCGCCGCACCGTCACAATTTTTTCGCGCACTTCGGCCACGTGCGTTTCGCCGCTCAGCGAAATTTCGTCGAGCCCTTCCGCTCCGTGCACCACAAATGCGCGCCGCGTTCCCAACTCCGCCAGCGCGTGCGCCATCGGTTCCACCCAGCGCTCGTCGAAAACTCCCAGCACCTGCGCCGCCGCGCCCGCCGGATTTGTCAGCGGCCCCAGCAAATTAAACACTGTATGCCCGCCAAGTTTTTTTCGTGCAGGCACTGCGTGCCGCGCCGCGCTGTGCGCCGTGGGCGCGAAAAAAAAACCAATGCCCACCGCGGAAATTGCCGCAGCCGAATCCGCGACTGAACGATCCACGCGAATCCCCAGCGCTTCCAGCACATCCGCCGAGCCCGATTGCGAACTAAACGACCGGTTCCCATGTTTTGCCACGCGCGCTCCCGCGCCCGCCGCCACAAACGCCGCCGCCGTGGAAATATTAAATGTTCCGCGCGCGCCGCCTCCGGTGCCGCACGTATCCACCAACCTCGTGCCATCCAGTTGCGCTAGGCTCGCGTCTTCGCGCGCACGCCGCCGCATCGCCGTCGCGAATCCCACCAATTCTTCAACGGTCTCGCCCTTCGCGCGCAACGCCGCCAGCAGACGCACGATGTCGTCCTCGGCCACGCCCCCGGCCAGCAACTCAAGCATCACCGCCTCGGCATCAGCTCGCCCAAGCGATCCGCCCGCCTCAATCTTTTCGATGTGTTCTTGAATCTTCAAAGCGTCTCCCGCATCTCTCTGGAATTCTCCGTGTTCTCTGTGTCTCTGTGGTAAAAGTTCTTATTGCTTCTCAGGCCTGCCGCCTCAGTTTTTGTCCCTGCGATTTCCAGTCAAGATTGATTAATCTAGACCTAGTTTAATCTTAAACGGTTTGGCGCAGACGTCGGATGCCGCAGCCGAATGAAGGTGGACAACCACCACATAAGGCACAAAACCAGCTGTTTGTATGGCGAGTTGATAGACACCATCCTGGCGTTCCGCCAGCGCGAAGTGCCCTGAAGCGTCCGTCTTTGTCGATTCAATCACTCGCTGATCGCCATTATTCGAGAACAGCCATACGCCCGCACGCGAAACGGCGGCGCGACTTGTATCCGTTACGTCGCCGCATATTTCACGAGCGGTGATGTCGAGAGTTGGCTGTCGGCGCGAACACATTAGCCCACAGCCCGAATTGCTTATGTAAAGGTCCATTCGTTCAAATTTTGCACGGCGTCTGACTTCGATGGCAATTGCTCCGTCCACGTAAGGTGGCTCGGCGATTTGAATGAAGTAGATTCCAGCTCCAACAGAATCCTCGAAAGCGAACCGGCCGGTCTTATCCGTCACCGTCGTCGCGATTACGCGTCCGGTGCGCCCATCGAGCAGCGACAGCGAAAGCTGATTTTGAAATTGCTGCGGATAAAAGTTCGTCGATCGCAGCGTGCCAGCTGCAGACTGCACGCTAATCGCTAGAGAGCTTGGCCAAGTGAGCGACAAAGTTTTATTCTCGGGCGAAGTTGGTGCCACATCAACACTAAGGTCATCGATTGCAGGTGGGTCATGACTTGCTCTGACGTAATACGAACCGGCGGGAATGTTGGAGAATTCTGCGTAACCCTGCGCATCAGTGACCTCGACACGGTTCGCGGTCACATCGGCGACATTTGGATTCAGGCTAAAGGGTCTTAATTCCAATTCGAGAGCTGGGACCGCATGGCCGCGGTCCAACACTCTTACGCGGAATGAAGAACCAACTTGTTCTGGATTAATTACGATAGTGCATCCATTAGCGACAAGAGGGCAAAGAGCCGCCGCAAGAATTCCGACGACAAGCGTCATCGAGGTGTGGCGGAATCGAGACATCGCGCGATCCCACTCACTCTTTTCAAATTGCTCCTGAACGTTCAAATCGCTTCGTTCTCCTTGCATGCGTTCTCTGCGTCTCTGTGGTGAATCCGAATCTTTACTTTCTCTCAGACACCCGCTCCTTGCCCCATTTCCCCGCAATCATTAAACTCACTAGTTTCGCGATCACAAAATCTTATCACCAATAGGACGCTCATGAAGATTCACGAGTACCAGGCCAAAGCCATCCTCTCCCGCTACGGAGTTCCCACTCCGCGCGGCGAAGTCGCTTTCACCGCCGCGGAAGCCCGCGCCATCGCCGAAAAACTCGGCACGCCAGTAGTCGTCGTGAAAGCGCAAATCCATGCCGGAGGCCGCGGCAAAGGCGGCGGCGTGAAGCTGGCAAGATCGCCGGAAGAAGCATCCACTCTTGCCAAGCAAATGATCGGCATGACGCTGATCACTCCCCAAACCGGCCCCGCAGGCCGCATCGTAAAACGCCTCCTCGTGGAAGAAGGGCTCGACATCAAGCGCGAACTTTATCTCGGCGTCGTAATCGATCGCGCCACCGCCGCCGCGGTTTTCATGGTCAGCGGCAGCGGCGGAATGGAAATCGAAGAAGTCGCGCACGACAATCCTGACGCCATCATCAAGGAAACCATCAATCCCACCGTAGGTTTGCAGCCGTATCAAGCGCGCAAACTCGCCTTCGCTCTCGGACTCGAGCGGCGATGCCATCACCAACGCCACTCCATTTTTTCAAGCTCTCTATCGCGCCGTAATCGAAACTGACGCCTCTCTCGCTGAAATTAATCCGCTCGTCCTCACCGGCGAAGGCAAGCTCGTCGCGCTCGACGCGAAAATTAATTTTGACGACAACGCTCTCTATCGTCACAAGGAACTCAAAGAGTTGCGCGACATCGAAGAGGAAGATCCTCTCGAAGTAGAGGCCTCAACTTTTGGCCTCAATTACATCAAGCTCGAAGGCAACATCGGCTGCATGGTGAATGGCGCGGGCCTCGCCATGGCCACCATGGACATCATCAAACTTTCCGGCGGCTCGCCTGCAAATTTTCTCGATGTTGGCGGCGGCGCTTCCGCCGATCAAGTCCGCAACGCCTTCCGCATTTTGATCAGCGATAACGACGTGAAGGGCGTGTTCATCAATATTTTCGGCGGAATTCTCCGCTGTGACGTCCTCGCAGCCGGTGTCGTCGCTGCCGCGCGCGAACTCGACATGAAAATTCCCGTCGTCATACGCATGGAAGGCACCAACGTGGAAAAAGGCCAGCAAATCCTGCGCGAATCGGGGCTTAGCCTCACCATCGCCAGCGGTATGAAAGATGGCGCGGAAAAAATTGTCAAACTTGCTGGCGTTTCGTCAGGAGGTGCGCGATGAGCGTCCTCGTAAACGAAAACACTCGCCTCATCGTTCAGGGACTCACCGGACGCGAAGGCAGTTTCCACGCGCAACAGATGATCGAATACGGCACGAAAGTCGTCGCGGGAGTCACACCGAACAAAGGCGGCACCACTCATCTCGACGTGCCGATCTTCAACACCGTTTCCGAAGCCGCGAAAGCCACCGGCGCAAACGCATCCGTAATTTTCGTTCCGCCGCCGTTTGCGGCCGACGCGATCTTGGAAGCCGCCGATTCCCAGCTTCCGCTCGTCGTCTGCATCACCGAAGGAATTCCAGTTCTCGATATGGTTCGCGTCGCCGCAGTTTTGCGCGACGGCAAAACGCAGGCTCATCGGTCCGAACTGTCCCGGCATCATTTCTCCGGGCAAATGCAAAATCGGAATCATGCCCGGCCGCATTCACAAGCAGGGAAGCGTGGGTCTCGTCAGCCGCAGCGGAACTCTCACTTACGAAGCCGTGGATCAGCTCACGCAGTCTCGGCATCGGCCAATCCACCTGCATCGGAATCGGCGGCGATCCCATCATCGGCACAAATTTTCTCGATTCAATTCGCTTTTTCAATGACGATCCCGAAACCACCGCCATCGTCATGATCGGCGAAATCGGCGGCAACGCCGAAGAACTCGCCGCCGAATTCATCGCCAAAAATGTGAAGAAACCCGTCGTCGGTTTCATCGCCGGGCAAACTGCGCCTCCCGGCCGCCGCATGGGCCACGCCGGCGCAATCATCAGCGGAGGCCAGGGCACCGCCAAAGATAAATACGCCGCGATGCAAGCCGCTGGCATTCGCACAGTCCAAAGCCCAGCCGACATCGGCGCAACACTGGCCGACGCAATCAAGAAGTGACGCCGCGCATTGTGCTGATCGAAGATCTGAAGTCGTAGGGGCGATGCGCGCAGAATTACCGCGTGCCGTCGCCCATGGTTACGAAAACAAAATTAATCCTCGGAGGAAATTGTGGCCATCGAACGAACTTTTGCAATGATCAAACCCGACGCCGTGAAGCGCGGCCTCGCAGCAGATATATTGTCGCGAATTCACAAGGCAGGATTCCGCATCGCTGCAATAAAATCCTTGTCAATGTCGAAATCCGAAGCTGAAGGCTTTTACGCCGTCCACAAATCGCGCCCATTCTTCGGCGAACTCACCACCTTCATGTCCTCCGGCAAAGCAATAGCGATCGTTCTCGAAGCCGAAGGCGCCATCGCAAAATGGCGCGACACCATGGGCGCCACCGATCCAGCGAAAGCCGCCCCCGGGACCATCCGCAAAGAGCTAGGCGCCAGCATCGGCGAAAATTGCACCCACGGCTCCGACGCCGCCGAAACCGCCGCCTTCGAAATCAGCTATTTCTTCGCCGGCTACGAACTGCTCTAAGTGGCACAGGCTCTCCAGCCTGTGCGATT
This sequence comes from uncultured Acidobacteriota bacterium, assembly GCA_963721845.1. Taxonomy (GTDB): domain Bacteria; phylum Acidobacteriota; class Terriglobia; order Acidiferrales; family UBA7541; genus DASTCZ01. The sequence goes on from CAVRKW010000004.1 coordinate 206,917, forward strand.
CAGTTTTCCTGAAAGCCCTCGGGCGCCGCGCGAGCATCCGAGCCGCCTGATCAACGTACGCCCGCTTTGCGCACATGCTAGTTCCTGGATCCTAGCCTGCTTACCCGTAGATTTGAGAATTATATAGACCACTCCCTCTAAGCCTTTCGCGGCGACTTTCGAACGAGATCGGTCTTGCCGTTCCTGTTGTCGTTGCCGTAGACGCCGGCGCTGTTGCTTCTGCCGTTTCCGTCCTGCGGCCCGGAGGGCCGGCACTAGACGTCAGCCCAGCGTGGCAGCGCTGGGTAGCCTGCGTAATTAAGAATCCTCAGGAGCGCTGGAAGCGCGGCACTAAACCCAGTCGTCCGGAACAGATCAACACCGCCAAAATATTCGGGACTTCCGCCAACCTTCGATGCCTGGCCTCGGTGGGTTAGACACATCGATCCCATCGATTTAACTTGAAATTGTATTAACTCATGTGATATATTAAATCGACCGAGATCGCCGGCCGGGCGTGCAGGATCGACTGGGATCGCAAACAGTAGCAACAAAGAGGACACAAAATGTCTAACTATATTGATTTCAATCAATTACGCACTCTTCACGATGGCAGTTTCGCATAAGGCTAATAGAATCAATAAGATGGCGTTCTAACGCGCATGAGAAATTTCGAGCAACATCAAGCACAACGAACAGATTCAAATGGCTTTAGCATCGAATTCAAGTTACAGAACAAAACACCCGAACCGTGAATGGAGGTCACAGTCGCCCATCAACATTCAGTACTCGGCCACACCCGCGATACAATCGCCGCGAGGTAATGTTCGCAACATGAATCCGCTCCGCGAAATCGGCCGCCCGCTTTTAGTGCTCGGCGCCGTATTTATTATCGTCGGCGCCTTGTTATATTTCAGCGGCAGACTCCCATTTCGCTTGGGACGCCTGCCCGGCGATGTCTCGTTGCAGGGCAAGCACACCACGATCTACTTTCCGATCGTGACGTGCATAGTCGTAAGCGTCTTGCTGACATTCGTGTTTTGGCTGATCTCATATTTCCGTCGTTGATCGGTTTAGTGGCACAGCCTCTCCAGGCTGTGCGATTTTGGAGCGCAAAAAAAATGTCGCAGCTTCAATTCAATCTGATTCCAGAGAAAAAAGTCTGGACCGTCAGCGAGCTCAACGCCCGCATAAGAGAACTCCTGTCTGCAGCCTTCACCAATATCTGGATTGAAGGCGAAATTTCGAATTTCCGCGAAGCGCAATCCGGCCATCTCTACTTCACTCTGAAAGATCAAGCCGCGCAGGTGCGTTGCGTTTGCTTTCGCCAAAATGCGATTCGCCTCCGCTTCCGTCCCGAAGACGGATTGCACATGCGCATTCGAGGCTCCATCAGCGTTTACGATTTGCGCGGTGAATATCAAATCTACGTTGACCACATCGAGCCCGTCGGCCTCGGCGCTCTTCAACTTGCATTCGAGCAGCTCAAGAAAAAACTGGAAGCCGAAGGACTCTTCGATCCCGCGCGAAAAAAACCGCTGCCCATCCTGCCGCGCCGCATCGGCGTAATCACTTCTCCCGCTGCCGCTGCGCTGCGGGATATTTTGCGAATCCTGAAACGCCGTTTTCCAAACGCCCGCGTCCTTCTGTATCCAGTAAAAGTGCAAGGTGATGGCGCCGCCGAAGAAATCGCCAAGGCGTTGCAATTTTTCACCAAGCACGACGCAGCCGACGTACTGATCCTCGCCCGCGGCGGAGGCTCGATCGAAGATCTCTGGCCATTCAACGAAGAAAAAGTCGCGCGGGCAATTGCCGCGTGCACCATTCCCGTTGTCTCCGCAATCGGCCACGAAACCGATTTCACCATCGCCGATTTTGTCGCTGATGTTCGCGCCTCCACTCCTTCCGCCGCCGCTGAAATCGTAATCCAAGAGCGCGAATCGTTCGACAAACACATCGCCGAAATTCAGCGCAAACTTTCTGACGCCATCAATTATTTAATTCTCGAACAGCGCCATCGCCTGCAAACTCTGATCGCCGATCGCGCGTTTCGCCGCCCCGAAGATTTGTTGCGCGAATATCGGCAGCGCACCGACGAACTTTCGCAGCGCATGGCCGAATCTTTGCGCGGCCGGCTCGATTTGCTCCGCGACCGATTTACCGACGCCCGCGCTCGCATGGATTCCTTCGATTTGCGCGCGCGCCTCGAAACGATGCGTCTCCGCACCGAGCATCGCGCGGGCGAACTCCGTCTCCGCATCGAGCGCATGCTCGTCGCAAAACGAAAACAATTTGAGCGATTGATGCTGCAACTCGACGAGCGCAGCCCGCTAAAAGTTTTGGACCGTGGCTACGCGATTGTTTACGACTCGGCGGGAAATCCATTGCGCGCTGCGAGCGATGTCGCCGTCGGCGATGAAGTGAATATGCGCCTGGCTCGCGGCCGTCTCTGGGCGGAAATTAAACGCCGTGAAACATAAAAACTATTCTTCTTCCATGTCGCCGCTGACTTTGAGGACGGCCAGAAATGCTTCTTGAGGAATATCCACGCGACCCACGCGCTTCATGCGCCGCTTGCCTTCTTTTTGTTTCTCCAAAAGTTTCCGTTTGCGCGAAATATCTCCGCCGTAGCATTTCGCCAAAACGTTTTTTCGCATCGCGGCAACCGTCTCGCGCGCAATCACTCGGCTTCCAATCGCCGCTTGAATCGGCACCTCAAACATTTGCCGCGGAATCAGTTTCCGCAATCGCGACACCAATTCTCGCCCGCGTTCATACGATTGATCGCGATGGCACACCAACGACAGCGCATCCACCGGCTCTCCACCCACCAGCACATCCAGCTTCACTAAATCCGCTTCCTGATATCCAGAAAGCTGGTAATCGAGCGAAGCATATCCGCGCGACACGCTCTTCAATCGGTCGTAAAAATCCAAAACAATTTCATTCAGCGGCATGTCGTACGTCAGCATCACGCGCGTCGGCGAGAGATACTCGAAATTCTTTTGCGTTCCGCGCTTGTCTTCGCACAGTTGCAAAATTCCCCCAACGGAGTCTTCAGACGTAATGATCATCGCGCGGATCACCGGCTCATGAATCGCAGCAATCATGCTCGGCGGCGGAAATTTGGTGGGATTATCCACCTCGATCTGTTCCGCGCCCGTAGTCGTGATTCGATAACGCACGCTCGGCGCCGTCGTGATCAAGTTGATTCCGAATTCGCGCTCAAGCCGCTCCTGCACAATTTCCATGTGCAGCAGCCCAAGAAATCCGCAGCGAAATCCAAATCCCAGCGCCACCGAATTTTCCGGCTCGTAAAAAAACGCCGCATCGTTCAGCTGCAACTTGCCCAGAGCATCGCGCAACGTCTCGTAATCATTCGCCTGCACCGGAAACAATCCCGCGAACACCATCGGCTTGATCGCTTCGAATCCAGGCAGCGGCTCCGCGGGACGGTTCGCTTCCACAATCGTATCGCCCACTCGCGCGTCCGCAACTTGCTTGATTCCCGCGACAACGAATCCCACATCTCCCGCTTCCAGTTCGCCCAGCACCACAGGCTTCGGCGTCAGCGTGCCAAGACTTTCCACTTCGCAGACTTGGTCGTTAAAACACAACCGGATCTTCATCTTCGTCGTCATCCGGCCTTCCATCACGCGCACCAAAACTACCGCGCCGCGATACGGATCGAACCACGAATCGAAGATCAGCGCGCGCAACGGCGCATCCGCCGAACCCTTCGGCGGAGGAACGCGCGCAACGATCGCTTCGAGCACATCTTCCACTCCGATTCCACTTTTCGCGCTGATCAAGATCGCGTCGGCTGCTGGAATCGCGAGCACAGTTTCAATTTGTTCTTTCACCACATCCGGTTGCGCGGCGGGCAAATCAATCTTGTTGATCACCGGAATAATCGTCAGGTTGTGCTGCGCGGCCAAAAAGGTGTTCGCCACGGTCTGCGCTTCCACTCCCTGGCTCGCATCCACCACCAACAGCGCGCCTTCGCATGCGGAAAGCGCGCGCGAAACTTCATACGAAAAATCCACGTGTCCGGGAGTATCGATCAGGTTTACGCGGTACAGATTTCCGTCTTTTGCTTTGTAGTGCAGCCGAATGCTCTTCGCCTTAATCGTGATTCCGCGCTCGCGCTCCAGATCCATCGAGTCAAGCACCTGCTCGGACATCTCACGCGAAGAAAGCGCGCCGGTAATCTCCAGCAATCGATCCGCCAGCGTGGATTTGCCGTGATCGATGTGGGCGATGATGCAGAAATTCCGTATGAATTGCGGGTCCATGAATAAGTTTTGAGCGTGCCATACATCTTAGCAGACGCCAAAATGCGTGACCAAAACCAGCGTGACGGAGCGTGCGATATGGCAATACTTGAAAACGCGCCAAACTCAGGTGGTACACATTTCTAGGCACACGACATCTTCGTTGGCGTTGGTTGTCCCTTCCCCCGCGTATATATTGGTAAGAGTCTCGCTCTTGCCTGCGGCAGGCGGGATCTGCTTGGAGTGTGCATCTCCGCTCCCGTTACGAGCAGGTCCGCTCGAACACGGCGTACGCTGTCGCCTGCCAGCCGAAGTGTCTGCGCGAGCTTCCGGAATTCTGATGGCCCAAGACGTCGACAAATATCTCGAGCGCGGCAGGCGTTACCTGGAGAAAAACAAAACCCAGGACGCCATCGAGGCGTATCAGTCCGCGCTGACGGCAGCTCCTGGCAATCTGGAGGCGACGCAAGCGCTGGGCGATCTTTTCACGCATGAAGGCGATGCAGTTCGCGCTGCCACGTACTACGGACAAATCTTCGACCGGTTAACGCAACCGAACGAAGAGCCTCGTGCCATCGCGCTCTACACGCGGTTTCTGCGTGGGCTCGATCAACCGCCCGAGCGCCAGGCGCGTTTCGCGATTCTTCTTCACAAAGCTGGACGAATTCCCGAAGCCATCGAAAATTATTCCACGGCCGCGGATCGATTCCGCGTGCGCGGAAAAGATGACGAAGCGCTGAAGTGTCTTGAACAAGTCGCGGAACTCGATCCGGAAGAGGCGGACCCGCAAATCGTCGTTGCCGAATTGGCGGAAGCCCGCGGCAAAAAGGATGTAGCGGCGCGCGCGTACGTCCGCGCAGGGCAAATCGCGCTCGGCTTGCGGCAAACTCCCAAGGCCGTCGATTTACTGGGCAAAGCGCATCGCTCGATGCCGAAAGATTCCGACATCGCGCTTCTTTTCGCGCAGGGACTCTTGATGGGCGGGGATCCCAAAGCGGCTGCCGCAGCGCTCGAACCCGCGATGCCTGCAAACGCGGCCGCGCCGTTCCGGAAAACGTTTGGCGAAGCGTTGCTGCGCACCGGCGAACTCGACAAAGCGCGCGACCAACTAACGATTTACTACAAACTTACTGGCGGCGATCACGCGTTGCTTTTCATTCTTGCGGACAAATACGCCACGGACAAGCAAGACGAAAAATCAGTGGAAATCCTCAGCGCGGTGCGCGACGAGCTAAAAGATTCAACCGCGCAGGGAGAATTCGCAGCGCGCCTCGATCGCGTCGCGGAAAAACATCCGAATTCTTTGCCGCTGATTGAATTCTGGGCGAAAGTTTATTCAGGATTAAACCGTGAAGCCCGCTACTTTGAAGTGCTGGTGCATTTATTCGACGCATACATGGCCGCGGACAATCCGAAAAATGCCTGCGACGTGCTCGATCGCATGGTGGATATCGACGCGTACGATTACCGCAATCAGCAGCGCCTCGAACAATTGCGCGGCCGCGCGGACGACACATATCTTTCGCGAATCGCTTCGCGCCTGGGAGTAACTCTGGCAGGAGGCGAAGGCGGAGCAGGCGCAACGGATGCCAGTGGAGGGAATGCGCCGACCGACGTCGGGCTGGACGACTTGCTCGTGCAAGCCGAAATTTTTCTTCAGTACGCTCTGCAACCGAAAGCCGTCGAAAGATTGCAGCGAATTTCTCAACTCTATCCCGGCGAAGAGCAGCGCAATGAGCGCTACAGAAATTTGTGCGAATCTGCGAAATGGTTTCCCGCCGGTTCCGATTGGGAGCAGGGCTCCGCGTCGGCCTCAGAGCGCCAGAACGATTCGCACGCAGAACCCACCGCCGCGCAAAACGGCGTTTACATCGCCGAGACGTTGCGCGATCTCACCAAGATTTCTGAAATCGCGCAGAACATTTACAGACAAGCGAATCCAAAAGAGATGCTCACGTTCGCCGCGACGGAAATCGGTAAGCATCTTCGCGCTACTCGATGCATCGCAGTGATTGGTGCGCCCGGGCAGCCGCCCCAAATCGCGGCGGAATATTGCGCCCCCGGAATTGCGCCGGCCACTTCCACACAAATCGCAAATGTCGTCGCTCAGATGGATCGCGCCGTTCCCGATGCGCTCGGCGGATTGCCGATGCAAGCCGCCGCAGCTCCTGCGCTGCGAGAAATTGGATTGGAAACCGCGCTCGGGGGCGTGATGCTCGACAAAGAAACACAAACACCAGCCGGAATGATCTTAGTGGGCCATCGCGGCCGCCACCGTTGGAAGCCCGACGAAACATATTTTCTGCACGCGGTGGGAGATCAGGTATTACTCAGCGTGAGCCACACGCGGCTTCGTTCGCTCGTGCAAACACTAAATGTCGCTGATGCAAAAACCGGTTTGCTCGCGCGCAGCGCTTATTCCGATCGATTGATGACGGAAATGCAGCGCGCGAAATCGCAGGGCACTCCACTCTCGCTCGCGATTCTGCAAATTGATCACGGCCCGGAAATGGTTCGGCAACAAGGCGAAGCGCGCGTCGACAAATGTTTCGAGCACGTGGCGCACATGGTCGTGCCTCTCGCGCGCCCCGGCGATCTCGCGGTGAAATACACTTCGTGGTCTCTCGCGCTGATCATGCCAGACACCACTCTGGCTGCAGCACTCGGTCTTACGGACAAGATGCGCCAAGCAGCGGGCGGAGCAGGGAACAACGGAAACGATCGCGTGACGTTGAGCGCCGGGGTCGTCGAAGCCATCGCGCGCGCCGATTTCGATTCGGAAGACATCGTGACAGAATTAATCAATCGCGCCGAAATCAGTCTGGATGAAGCGCGCAAACGCGGTGGCGACACAATCGTTTCACTCACAGAACCAAAGTTTTAGCAGACGTTCTTCTCTCTGCGTAATTCAAACAAAATATTCTGTGTATTAGTGTGAGGTCGGTGCTGCTGCAACGCCGGATCGCAATCTTGAATTCGGCGAATTTGCCGATCGTCCGGTAGCCATGTACGCAGCCAACAAACGCGTCCGCAGATCTTGATTATCGGGCTCGAGTTGGACCGCCGTTTCCATCTCGTGAATTCCGTCATCCACCAAATTCAGGCGAATCTCGGCTTGCCCCAACACGGCATGCCCTTCAGATTCGTTCGGCAGTGCCGCGACCACTGTGCGTGCTTCCGTCGCGGCTTCCTGGTCTTGATTCGTTCCAAGGAGCGAGGCTGCCAGCCCGAGGTGTGCTTGAATATTTTTCGGATCGTCGCTGACGACCTGCCGAAATCTGGGCAACGCATCCGCATAGTCTTCCTGTTCGAGATAAGAAGCGCCCAACTCCTGTTTGGTGAAATCGTTGTCTGGATTGAGAGTTTCCGCCTGTGATAATTCTGTCACCGCTTGCGCGGATTTATCGGTGTGAAAATACGCGGTCCCCAGCGCGACATGCGCGAGGTAAGAATCTGGCTGCTTCTTTACGATCTGTTCGAGCCGCGGAATCACGTCGGCGGATTTTCCCGCGTCAATTTGAGCGAGAGAATTGATGACAAAATTCAAATCGCGAATCGAATCGATGTGCATACGGCGTATACCAACCGCCGCGATCACCGCCGCGAACGCGCAAATCGCGCCGATTTTCGCGATCTTTGCGTTCGCCGGTGACTTTTCGTGGATTGGTCCCGGCGTGAGTTGGGCATCCGGTGACTGCAAGAAAACCGGGAGCAGTGCCGCTAGCGCGAGGCCCGAAAGCAAGCCGCCGAGATGCGCCATGATGTCTATACCCGGTTTGAGACTGTAAATAAAATTGTAGCCAACAAAAATACCGAGGCTGGTGAGCTCCTTCTTGGCGATCGAAAAATCGATCGGCGCCTTTTTCATCCATAGATAAGTGATGAGCCCGCCCGCAAGGCCAAACACAGCTCCGCTTGCTCCCGCCGATACAAGTTGCGGATGCACTGCAACGCTTAGCAGGCCTCCTGCAATTCCGGTTGTGAAATAGAGTAGAAGAAATGCCGCGCGTCCCATGAGCCGCTCCGCCAGGGAACCCAGCGCCCACAAACAAAACATATTCATCAGAATGTGAAAGAAACCGAAATGGAGAAACATCGCGGTCAGCAGCCGCCACCACTGTCCCGTGAGTGTGAGGGGTCCGTAATTCGCGCCGAGTTGTTTTGCGAGATCGGCGGACATTGTGTCAAATCCCGCGCCCTTCTTGAGTTCGAACACAAACACGGCAGTACAAATAGCGATCAGCACATACGTCGCCAACGGACGACCCGGCGCGACCCGGTTCAGCTCCACTGCGAAGTGATTGGTTCGGCTCCGCGAAGTCTTTTGAGGGGCAGTTGGAGCAGCAGGGGTGCTAGTCAACCCTAAATCCTTGGCCGCGCATTCGGGGCATCGGATGGCCGCGGTCCCTTCGGTCAAGGTGCCGCCGCCGAACACCGGTTCAAAAGTCTTTCCGCAGCTTTCGCAGGTAAGCACAAATCACTCCATCCGGAAAAAATCGGGAAGGCAATTTATGCAGCGGAATATATGTATGGGGGCACGAAAGGTCAAGCAGCGCTGAAAAGAGATCGTCGTCGAGGTGACAATTTTCATTTCCTGAACAATACTAGATACCTCGACTGGCTGTCTCACTCGGTTCCCCGAAGGCGCGCTGCGGCGTGTTTTCGGGATCCACAGAATAAGAGGCTGAATGTTTCCAACAGATGTGGTGATTGTGTCGGGAGCGCGCACGCCGATGGCGCGATATACCGGCGCGTTCAAAGATATTTCGGCGATCGAGCTGGGAGCGATTGCCTCGCGCGAAGCGATTCGCCGCTCGGGCGCAGAGCCGGGCGAATTCGATCACGTTGTATTCGGCAACGTGATGCAGACCAGTGCGGACGCGATTTTTGGCGCGCGCCACGTTGGGCTGAAAGCCGGCCTGAAAATTGAAACGCCGGCGGTGACGGTGAATCGTCTGTGCGGATCGGGAATTGAATCGATCGCCCAGGCAGCGCAGCGAATCATGCTGGGTGAAGCGTCGGTTGTCCTCGCTGGCGGAATGGAAAATATGACGCAGGCGCCGCACGTGATTCGCGGCGCGCGCACGGGATTTCGACTGGGCGAAGGCAAGCTGGAAGATTCGCTGATGGTGGGGCTGCTGGATAGCTACAGCGGCTGCACAATGTCTGACACTGCGGAAAATCTGGCGATCGAAAGCGGCATCACGCGGAAAGCGAGCGACGAATACGCGCTGCGCAGCCAGCAACTCGCCGAAGCGGCGCACGTCGCAGGAATTTTCAACGAAGAGATTGTGCCGGTGGAAGTGAAGAAGGGCCGGCAAACTGAAATTTTCAGCGCAGACGATCACCGCCGTCCGGAAACAACGTACGAAGCGCTCGCAAAATTGCAGCCCGCATTTCGCAAAGATGGAATCGTGACCGCGGGAAACGCCAGCGGAATTGTGGACGGTGCGGCTGCGGTAGTGGTGGCGCAGCGCGAAGAAAGCGAAAGAGCGCGGCTGGAAACCGCTGGGCAGAATTATTTCCTGGGCGGCCGTCGGAGTCGATCCGCGCATCATGGGAATCGGTCCCGTGCCCGCATCGCAAAAAGCTCTCGCTGCTGCGGGACTGAAGCTCGATCAAATCGATCGCATCGAAGTGAACGAAGCATTTGCGCCGCAATATCTCGCGGTGGAAAAAGCACTGGGAATCAATCGCGATAAGGCCAACGTGAATGGCGGCGCGATCGCGTTCGGCCATCCGCTGGCCGCAACAGGAACGCGGCTAGTGCTGACGTTGCTTCTGGAATTGCGGCGACGCGGATTGCGTTATGGTCTTGGCGACAGCATGCATCGGCGGCGGCCAGGGTATTGCGATGATTGTGGAAGCGATGAACTAAACGCGAAGCGCTCGCGATAGAAGAATGTTGCGCCGCGAAAATAGGGAGAGAGCCAGATGGCGATTGAGAAAGTCGGCGTGGTTGGTTGCGGGCTGATGGGATCGGGTATCGCGCAAGTATGCGCGCAAGCCGGATGCGACGTGATCGTGCGCGAGGTTTCGCCAGGAATTAGTTGAAAAGGGACTGAAGAGCATCGAGAAAAATCTGGCGCGGCTGGTGGAAAAGGGAACGATGACGCCTGCCGATCGCGACGCGGTGCGCGCACGATTGCGCGGCACTACAAAGTTCGAAGATTTCGCCGATCGCGATCTCGTCGTGGAAGCGATCATCGAGCAACTGCCTGCGAAAAAAGAATTGTACGGCGCGCTCGACAAAATCTGCGGGCCGGCGACGATTTTCGCCAGCAACACTTCGTCGCTCACCGTCACCGAAATGGCGACTGCTACAAAGCGCGCTGACAGATTCGTGGGCCTGCACTTTTTCAATCCCGTGCCAGTAATGAAACTCGTGGAAGTGGTGCGGACGATCGCCACCGATCCGAAAGTTTTCGAAGAGATGGTCGCGTTCGGCGCGAAGCTCGGAAAAGTTCCGGTGCGCGCCAACGATAATTCCGGATTCATCGTCAACCGTTTGCTCGTGCCGTATTTGCTGGATTCGATTCGCGCTCTGGAAGAAGGCGTCGGATCGATCGTCGACATCGATAATTCGATGAAGCTGGGATGCGGCCATCCGATGGGGCCGCTGACGCTGCTCGACTTCGTGGGCCTCGACACGACATACTACATCGCGCAAATCATGTTCGATGAATATCGCGAGAAGCGTTTCGCGCCGCCGCCGTTGCTGAAGCGCATGGTGCTGGCGGGATGGAACGGCCGAAAAGCCGGCCGCGGATTCTACGATTACAAAGATCCCCAAAAACCCGTGCCGATGGAATTGTAAATCGCAAAAGAGAAAAGGCGAGCGACGATGGCTTACGAGAATTTAATGTACGAAGTGAAAGACTCGATCGGCTACGTCACGTTCAACCGGCCGAAAGTGTTGAACGCGCTGGACCGCCGCACCGATGACGGAGCTTGGCCAGATCCTTGATGCTGCGCGCGAAGATGCCTCGGTTCGCGTGCTGATCGTGACCGGCGCGGGCGAGAAAGCATTTATCGCCGGCGCGGATATCGGCGAACTTTCGCGGCACACTCCGGTCACCGGAAAAGAAGATACGCTGTTGGGGCCAGGCGATTCTGCACAAATTCGAGACTCTTGGGAAGCCTTCGATCGCCGCGATCAATGGATTCGCGCTGGGCGGCGGATGCGAACTGGCGATGGCTTGCTCAATCCGAATCGCTAGCAAGAGCGCGCAGACTCGGCCAGCCCGAAGTGAAACTGGGAATTATGCCGGGATATGGCGGCTCGCAGCGATTGCCGCGGTTGTGCGGAAAAGGCGTGGCGCACGAACTGGTACTTGGCGGCGACATGATTTCCGCGGAAGAGGCGCAGCGCATCGGTCTGGTAAATCGCGTGGTAGAACCGGCCGAATTGATTCTGGCGTGCGAAGCGCTGGCGAAAAAAATAATTGCGAACGCGCCGCTGGCAGTGAAATATGCGATGGAAGCGATCGAGCACGGAATGGAAATGACGCTTGAAGAAGGTTTGTATCTCGAAGCGACACTGTTCGGCGTGTGCTGCTCCACCGAAGACATGCGCGAGGGCACCAAGGCATTTCTCGAGAAGCGGCCCGCGCAATTCAAGGGTAAGTAAGCGCGCTCTCGCGACGATCTCTTAAACGAGTTCTTTCACAGATGACACGCCTCGAAACGCAGCCAGCCGCCGGCAAATTCAGCGCCGCAGGACTGCGTTTTGGAATTGTGGTGAGCCGCTTCAACAATTCCATCACGGATCGTCTGTTAACGCGGCGCGCTCGATGCTTTGAAATCGGCGGGCGCGAGCGACAATGATGTTGAAGTGATTCACGTGCCGGGTGCATTTGAAATTCCGATCGTTGCGAAAAAACTTGCAAAGACCGGACGCGTAAACTCCATCGTCGCGATCGGATGCGTGCTTCGCGGCGAAACTTCGCACTACGATTACATTTGCTCCGAAGTCGCGCGTGGAGTGTTGCTCGCGCAAATGGAAACCGGCGTGCCCGTGATTTTTTGCGTGCTCACCTGCGATACGCAGGAGCAAGCCATCGACTCGCTCCGGTGGAAAAGACGGCGGGAATCAAGGAAACAAGGGATTCGATGGAGGTCTTGCAGCTGTGGAAATGGCAAATCTTTCGCGCGAACTTGATGCGCCGAAAAAAAATAAATTACATCGCGAATTAAAAGCGCGCACCGCGCCCCGGCGCGAGAGGCGAACTCGCTGATGCCTCCTCGCGGCCGATCACGAGAATTGGCGCTGCAGATGCTCTTCCGCTGGGAGATGCGTCACGAAACCACCGCCCAGATCAAGAAAAGTTTTTGGCGCAATGTCGACGCGGTGCTGCTCACGCGTCAATTCGCAAATAAATTGCTGAGTACCGCGGTAAAACACGCGGCGCAGACCGACGCACTGCTCGAACTCCACGCGATAGGCTGGACCGTGGAGCGTCTGCCGGCCGTGGATCGCGCCATACTTCGGCTTGCGATCTGCGAACTCCAAGAAGGCGCGCTCGATCCGCCGATCATCATCAACGAAGCAATCGAACTCGCGAAGACTTATTCGAGCGATGAATCAGCAGTGTTTATAAACGGCGTGTTGAACGCAATCGTTCGAGAAAAAGCAAAGGGCGGCGCCACTACTGCCGCAGGCTGAAATTCCGCCGCAGCTTACGCTTCGATCGATCCCTCGAAAACTAGGACAGCTTCGCCGCTCACTCGCGGCACGAGTTTGTTTCGCTGCTCGTCCACGATCACGCCGATTTTGCTGGTGCGCCCCATTTCCACTCCCTGCGTCACAGACAAAGGTTCGCCAGCCGCCAATTTTCCGTGGCGTACAAGATATGCGCCCAGTGAACCCGCTGCCGAACCAGTGGCTGGATCTTCGTAGAGTTCCCACGTCAACATTCCGCGCGAATACGCCTGGCCTTTGCCTTCAAGAGCGAAGCAGTAGGCGACGGTGTCCGCACCGTGCAGAGCTTCACGCAGCGCGCGCGAATCCGCGGAAATGCGGCTCAAAGTCGAACGCTTCACGATCGGCACCATCAAATTGAAAATTCCGGTGGAGACGCTCGTCACCGGCATCACCTGCGAAATGTCGTTGGCATTCAGGCCCAAAGCCTTCGCGAGAGCCTTGCGCGAGATTTTGTCGCTTCGAAATTCGGCGGGCTTTTGTTGCATGGTCACGCGCTCAGGCCGCCCATCGCGAAAAGCGATTTCCACCGGAAGCAATCCTGCGCCGGTCTGTTGCCAAATGTGGACGGAGCCGCGCTGCGCGGGCACTACGCCGAGTTGCGCCAGAAGAAACCACGTTCCGATCACCGGATGACCCGCGAGCCGCAGCTCGCTCTGCGTCGTGAAAATGCGCAGCCGGGCGAGAGCTTGCGCGTTCGTGGGCTTCTGCACAAACACCGTCTCGCTAAGATTCATTTCGCGCGCGATATCGAGCATGCGCCGAGAACTAAGACCATCTCCATCCGTGACAACTGCAAGCGGATTTCCCGCGAAAGGCGTGTTGGTGAAAACATCAAGTTGGTACAGGCGTCGTTTCACTTTGTCTCCGTTAAATATTTGTCCGCAGACGCGCGCGAATCGCGCGCCGCTGACGTAGAGATGATGCCCGATTGCAGGTGTTTCGTCGAGAAGATGCTGCGCCCCGCGCTCGCAGACAAATCAAACACGAGACAGGAATCCGTAATTGCAATCGAAAGATAGACCGTCCACTTTGGCTGGCCAGATCTCCAAATTTCTCAAGTGGACTTGGCGGATTTGCTTGCTCTGGCGCTATGCGTCTACGAGAATTGGCTTCAAGATTGGCGCAGCATTTTGGGCAACCACTTGTCCATAAGAATCCACGGAGGCACGTTCATGCTCGGGAGAAAACTTGCTGTCACCGGAATTGTCGCTGCGGCCCTGATCATTTCCGCGCACGCGCGGACACCTTCGCCTGCTGAAGGTGCCTTCCACAAATTGCAATCGCTTGCGGGCGATTGGGAGGGAAAAGATGCGGACGGCATGGCCGCGAAAACGAATTTCAAAGTTGTGGCCGCAAATACGGCCGTGATGGAAACAATTTCACCGATGCACATGGAAGAAATGGTCACATTGTATAGCCTCGATGGCAATTCCATCGCGCTGGTTCATTATTGCCCCACAAATAATCAGCCGCACATGCAGGCGAATCCGGCGTCCGCTGACGCAAAGGAATTAGTCTTTGAATTCAAGAGCGCGACGAATTTGAAAACGCCGGAAACGGGCCATCAGCACCGGCTGGTGATGACGTTCGATGACGCGGACCATATCACCGAAAACTGGACGTGGAGGCAGAACGGAAAAGACACGCCGATGGTTTTTCATTTTGGGAGAAAGAAAAATTAGAAATCACGGCGCGCGAAATTTCCGCGCGGTTCGCCTCGCAAACCTAAAGCAGATCCTTACGCTTGCTCGTTTCGAGCCACTTCACAATTTTCCCCACGTCTTGCGCGCGTTCGCGAGGGCAGATTAAGAGCGCGTCGGCCGTTTCCACGACCACTAAGTCGTTGACGCCGATCGCCGCGACAAATTTCGTGGGACTCCACAGAAAATTTCCATGCGCATCGATTTCGAGATGTGGACCGGCGCTGATACTCGCTCCCCTCGCGCGATTCTGTTTCGTGTCGCGGGCAGCGAGCAATTCGTACACCGCGGCCCACGATCCGATATCGCTCCACCCAATTTCGGCAGGTAAAACATGCACCGCCGGCTTACCTTTTTCGCGAGTGGCCGGTTCGAGGATCGCGTAATCCACAGAAATATTTTCGAGTCGCGGATAAATCGCCGCGAGCGCGCGCGCATATCGCGAAGTACCAATCGCGGCGCGCAATTCCATCAGCAATTCATGCGTCCGCGGTAAAAACTTTCGCAAGTTGTCCAGAAATGTGGACGCGCGCCAGAAAAACATTCCAGCATTCCAATAAAATCGGCCACTCGCCACGTACTTTCGCGCCAGCGCGATCGGCGGTTTTTCCGTGAATCGGCGCACATCAAAAACGTGCACGCCTCGCGCCGCAGCGCCCCCGGCGCGCTCGATGTAGCCGAATCCAGTCTCCGGATGCGCGGGAGGAATTCCCAGCACGCACATATCGCCCTGCTCTCGCGCAATCCGCATCGCTTCGCGCACCACTGCGCGATACTTCTGCGGCTGCTCGATGTAATGATCCGCGGGCAGCACAGCCATCAGCGCGTCCCCTGATTTTTTTGTGAGATGAATCGCCGCGAGCCCAATTGCAGCGGCAGTATTTCGGCCCAGCGGCTCCGCCAAAATTTGCGCGCCAGGAATTTTTGGAAGCTGTTTGCGAACGGCGGCTGCTTGCTCGCGATTTGTCACCACCCACAAATCCGCATCGCTAAACATCGGCGCGAGCCGCGCCGCCGTTTGCTGCAGCATCGTAGTTTCGCCAACAATATTTAGCAGTTGCTTCGGAGTGCGCGTGCGGCTGCGCGGCCAGAAACGCGTGCCGCGCCCCCCTGCAAGAATCACTGCATACGCTCGAAGTTTTTCCTTTTTTGAAGACATGGTTTAACGGTGAATCACCCGCGCCGCATCTTCAACTGAAACGCCCGCTGCCGCAAGTTGCTTTGCATAAATTCCGAGATCCGGCACGTAAGTGCGGATCATCGTAGTCGGTGCCGAAGGTTCGATGCGCCACTGCGCCTGCGCTGCCGGAATAAAAATAACTTGACCGGCTGCGTAATCGAACGAATCACGCTCGCGCGCAGCGAAATCTCCATCCACTCCCCAACCAATTTTCCCGCTGCCAGAAATCACAATCCACAATTCAAAATGTTCCGGCGCGGTGCGAAGAGTGATCGGCGCAGCGAAATTCCATCTCTCCACCGCAAAATATTTACACGCAACAAACCGCGCGATTTCACCACCAACTTCAGATGTATTCGCAGGATCGATCGCCGCGCGCACTTTCCCGCCGCGCTGTGCTCCGAAATTCAGTCACCGCCATCGCTTTTTCAATGTGCAGCTCGCGCGCGCTACCATCCGGATTCTTCCGGTTGTAATCGAACACCCGATAAGTAAGATCCGAATTTTCCTGAATTTCGCAGAGTATCGATCCCGGCCCGATCGTGTGCGCGGTCCCCGCAGGAACAAAAACCGCATCGCCCGCCGCAATCGAAAACTTTCGCAGGCAATCCTCCACACCTCCATTGGCAATCGCGCGCCGAAATGAATCCGGCGTCACGCCATCGCGAAGCCCCACAAAAACTTCCGCGCCCGCCCGCGCGCTCACCACATACCACATTTCCGTTTTGCCTGTGCCGCCAGCCGCTGCTTCGTGCGCCCGCGCGTAATCATCGTCGGGATGCACTTGTACGGAAAGTTTTTGCTCGGGAAATAAAAATTTCACAAGCAGCGGGAACGCCGCCGCCATATTCGCGCGCGTCCCAGCCCATGCTGCCGGCATCTCGCGCCAAACATCAGCAAGTGCGCACGCCCGCAAATGGCGCGTCAATAATTTTGCAATCGTTTCCGGTGAGCCAAACTTCGCCAATCGGCGAAGTCTCTTTTACGTTAATCGCGGGATAAATCGGCGCAAGCGAGCGCGCCCCCCAAATTCGCTCCACAAACCGCGGCTCAATCCGCAGCGGCCGCAGGCCATCCGGTGAAATATCCGTGCTCACGCCGCCGACGCTGCCGCCGAAAAATATTTCTCCAGCCGCCGCATTCCTTCATCAATCCGTTCCATCGAAGTCGCATACGAAAGCCGCAAATATCCCGGCGCGCCAAATCCTTCGCCCGCCACCAGCGCCACGTGTGCTCGCTCGATAATGTCCTTCGCCATCGTCGACGTATCTTTCGCATGTCCCGGCGCGCCCACAAATCGCGAAACGTCAGGAAACACATAAAACGCGCCCTGCGGAGCCGTGCAGGTAATTCCAGGAATCGCGCGCAATCCCGCAAGAATATGTTTTCGCCGCCGCGCATATTCGCCCAGCATTTCCGCCACTTCATCCATCGGTCCGGTCATCGCGGCGTGCGCGGCCTTTTGCGTAATCGAACACGCATTCGAAGTCGACTGGCTCTGCAATCGCACCATCGCCTCAATCACCGGCTTTGGAGCGAGTGCGTATCCCGCGCGCCATCCCGTCATCGCGAAAGTTTTCGAAAGCGATCCCGCCACGATGACGTGATCTTTCGACCCAGCCACGCTCGCGATCGAAAATGGCTTCGCTTCGCCATACACAAAATGTGAATAGCATTCATCCGCAACCAGCCAAATGTTGCGCCGCTTGCACACCTCAAAGATTTTCACGTACTCGTCGGCAGGAATCACCGCGCCGGTAGGATTTCCCGGCGAATTGACGATCAACATTTTCGTTCGCGCGGTAATCGCTTTTTCCACTTCTTCCGCGCGCAATTGAAATCCATCTTCCACGCGCGTTTCCACGCGCACCGGCTTTCCGCCCGCATACGTAATCAAATCCGGAAAACTCACCCAGTAGGGAACGTGCATCAACACTTCGTCGCCCGCCTGCACCAGCGCGCTAATCGCATTAAATAGCGCGTGCTTTCCGCCCGAAGTAAAAATACATTCAGGTGCCGAATAGCTCGATCCAAATTGTTCGCCGTGCCATCGGCAAATCGATTCGCGCAGTTGCAAATATCCCGCGGCGGCCGTGTACTTCGTAAAATTCTGAGTCAGCGCATCAATCGCCGCGCGCTTGATGTGCTCCGGCGTCGGAAAATCCGGCTCGCCCGGACCAAAATCCACCACATCAATTCCGCGCGCTCGATATTCCTGCGCGGCCATCAGCGCCGCAAGTGTTGGCGAAGAAGAAATTCGATTTACGCGATCGGCGAATTCAGTCATTTTCGATTTGGCTTTCTATGTAGAAATTAAAATCGCGGCGGCAATTCAAAACCACAGCGCAGCTTCGCCGCGCTCCGCGGAATCTAGATTACCTTGGCGCGCAATCTTTGCAACACCGCCGCAGGCACCAGGCTGCTTACGTCGCCGCCCAGCCGCGCAATTTCGCGCACCAGCCGCGCGCTCAGATAGCTGTACGATTCCGCCGGCATCATAAAAATTGTTTCCACGTGCGGAGCAAGTTTCCGATTCATCAGCGCCATTTGCAATTCATATTCGTAATCGCTGATCGCGCGAATCCCGCGCAAAATTACTTGAGCCTTGCGCTGCTGCACGTAATCCACGAGCAATCCGTCGAAGAGGTCGATTTCCACATTTTCAAATTTCCGCGTCGCTTCCGTCAGCATCTCCGCGCGCTCGTGCGTGGAAAACAGCGGCTCCTTATCCAAATTGCGCAGCACCGCCACAATCAACCGGTCGAAAATTTTCGCGCCGCGCTCGATCAAGTCCAGATGTCCGTTGGTCACCGGATCGAATGAGCCGGGATAAATCGCCAGTATGGGTTTCATTGTCAGGCTGATCGCTCCAAGCCGAAAGTTCGGCCATTCTATCCCACTCCCTCCCGCGCGAAACTCATTTCTTCCTGCTCGAAAGTAATGCCCGCGTCGTCTCATTTAGTAGGGAGCGGTTTGGCCGACCCTTGGGCAATCGCCAGAACGCCGTGCCGATCCACCTCCGTTTCTCACGTTTCAACGCCGCTCCCAACCATTCGCTGCTCCCCAATTGCCATCTACGACCAATTTGGTCTTACTGTAACTGGCTGAGCCAACGTGCACTTAGCGCACTACGGTGATGCTTGACACGTACTCCAGATAGGGCTATTATTCATATGCGACCAGTCCGGTCGTATATCAAATGACCCGGCCCTTACAATGATGCGGCTTTCCAAAAAAACCGATTACGGCTTGATTGCGGTTAAGCATCTAGCCACGCGCGGCGCTGAAGCATCACACAGCGCGGGGGAAATTGCCGAAGCCTATGGCATTTCTGCTCCGCTGATGGCAAAGGTTCTTCAAAAGCTGGCGCGCAACGGTCTTGTAACGGCGCATCACGGTTCGGCGGGCGGATACCGCCTTGCCCGCGATCCAAAAGATGTAAGCGCGCTGGACGTAATCAGCGCGATCGAGGGCCCGCTTTTCATTACTTCGTGTACCACGTCGCGCGGTGAATGCTATCAATCGCCCACCTGCACCATTCGTGGGCCGCTGCGCCGTGTGAACGAAAGCATTTTGCAGGTGCTCAGCACGGTAACGATTTCGCAGATGAGCGAAGAGCCCGAACAGTTAGTCGCTCTGCAAAGTTAAGATTTTTTCGTAGGGGTGGGGCTTGCCCTACCCGGCTTTTAGGTTTTGAATTTTTTGGAATTAAGCTCAGGAGACGCTTCAATGGCTATCAAGCTTCCGATTTACATGGACAGTCACGCGACCACGCCGGTTGACCCACGCGTTCTTGACGCGATGCTGCCATATTTCACCGAGAAATTCGGCAACGCCGCCAGCCGCAACCATGCGTTCGGTTGGGCCGCCGAAGAAGCCGTGGAAAATGCTCGCGCGCAAGTCGCCAAGCTTGTCAACGCATCGCCCAAAGAAATCATTTTCACCAGCGGCGCCACGGAATCCGACAACCTCGCAATCAAGGGCGTTGCCGAAATGTATCGCGAGAAGGGCAACCACATCATCACGCAGGTCACCGAGCACAAAGCCATTCTCGATACCTGTAAGCGCTTGGAAAAATACGGCTACGAAGTCACCTATCTTCCGGTGGAAAAAGATGGCCGCATCAATCTGGATGATCTGCGCCGCGCCATCACCCCGAAAACGATCTTGATTTCGATCATGTACGCAAACAACGAAATCGGCGTGATTCAGCCGATCGCGGAAATCGGCAAAATTGCCAAGGAAAAGGGCGTATTTTTCCATTCCGATGGCGTGCAAGCCGCCGGGAAAATTCCGGTGGATGTGCAGGCCGATAATCTCGACATGCTTTCCATCAGCGCGCACAAATTTTACGGACCGAAGGGCGTCGGCGCTCTCTACGTTCGCCGCCGCAATCCTCGCGTGCAGCTTTCCGCAATGATCGATGGCGGCGGGCACGAGCGCGGCATGCGCTCGGGCACGCTGAACGTCACCGGCATCATCGGCATGGGCAAGGCGGCCGAAATCTGCCAGCAGGATATGGCCGCGGAATCGAAGCGCTTGCTCGGATTGCGCGAACGGCTGCGGCTGGGCCTCGAAGCGAAACTCGACGAAATTTATATCAATGGTTCGATGGTGCATCGCCTGCCGCACAACCTCAACATGAGCTTCGCATTCGTCGAAGGCGAATCGCTCCTGATGGGAATTAATGACGTCGCAGTTTCCAGCGGCTCCGCCTGCACTTCGGCGACGCTCGAACCGAGCTACGTTCTGAAAGCGTTGGGCGTCGGCGAAGATCTTGCCCACACCTCGATCCGCTTCGGTATCGGGCGCTTCAACACCGAAGAAGAAGTGGATTACGTGATGAATCGCATGGTCGAAGTCGTCAGCCGGCTCCGCGAACTTTCGCCGCTTTACGAAATGGCGAAAGAAGGCGTGGACCTCAGCAAGTTGAATTGGAAAGCTGCCACCGCCGAACACTAGAATTTCGCATTGCAAATTGCACGTGGGCCAAAATTGCGGCAACGTATCACGACGAGTTTGAGCGACATCTAATATCAAGAGGGGGAAAGAAGTTATGGCTTATTCGGACAAAGTAATCGAGCACTACAACAATCCGCGCAACGTCGGCAGCCTGCCCAAGAACGATCCGAACGTGGGCACAGGCCTCGTCGGCGCGCCGGAATGCGGCGACGTGATGAAGCTGCAAATGAAAATCAATCCCGACACGCAAATCATCGAGGAAGCCAAGTTCAAAACATTTGGCTGCGGCTCCGCGATTGCCAGTTCTTCGCTCGCCACCGAATGGGTGAAGGGCAAGACGGTCGAGGAAGCGCTCGCGATCAAGAACACAGACATCGTTCGCGAGCTGAGCTTGCCGCCGGTGAAGATCCATTGCTCCGTGCTCGCGGAAGACGCCATCAAAGCCGCGATCGGCGACTGGAAGAAAAAGCGCGAAGACGCGCCAGCGAAATCTTAATCGGGCCAGGGTAATTGCCATGATTCACGTCACAGAAAAAGCGGCGGAAAAAATCCGCCAATTATTGGTTAAAGAAGGCGTGCCCGGAAACCAGCGGCGGCTTGCGCGTCGGCGTTCAGGGAGGCGGCTGCTCGGGCCTTTCGTACGCGATGAAGCTCGAAACGCAGGCTCGCGACCGAGACAAAGTGATCGAGGAAAATGGCGCTCGTGTGTTCGTCGATCCGAAAAGTTTTCTCTTCCTCGACAACACCACGCTCGATTATCAGGTCACTCTAGTTCGCCAGGGATTCGTCTTTCAGAATCCCGCGGCCACTAGAAGCTGTGGCTGCGGCAGTTCCTTCACCGCCTAGCGGGTTGGAGCAACGGTATGGACGTTCGCCATGTCTACTTTGTTATCGAAGTAGGTTTTGTGCCAGGTACGCTGTTTTGACTCCTGGGTGTGTTTTGCAGCGGCTCTCGTGTCAGGGCACGGCTTCAGCCGTGCCGTACCGAGCACCCTCTGGCGGGGCTTTAGCCCCTGGGGCGGGGGTTTTCGGGGCGAACAAGTAGCGAAGGAATTGAGCTTTTTAAGTTTAATCGGCTCAATAGTTTACATAGCATAGTACTAGGTAACCCCTGTGGAATCATCAACATCCATAAACCATGGTGTAATTTTATTTCACAAGTAATCTCAGGGGCGCTGTAAGCGTCGTAAGTGACGTAAAATAAACAGGTTACCGTAAGGGCGGGGATTTTCCCCGCCGATGTATTGCCAAATCCGATGAACGCAACAATGCCATCCAAAAATCCCCCGGCACCCGATGCACGCACCTGCTGGAGCTGCCATGCCACAACAGCTAGCGAGCATTTCTGCCCGTCTTGCGGCAAGATCCAGCCCCTGCCATCAGGCGCGGACTACTTCTCATTTTTCGGGATGCCTCGCAAACTGCGGCTGGATTCCGCGAATCTCGAACAGCGTTTTCACCAACTCAGTTGGAAGCTGCATCCCGATAATTTCGTTCGCGCCTCCGAATCCGAGCGCAATCTCTCTCTCGAACGCTCATCTGAATTGAACGACGCGTATCGCACGTTGCGAGAACCCGTGAGCCGCGTGGAATATCTCCTCGCGAATTCCGGCATGCGCAAAGAAGGCGAACAAAAGCAACAAGCGCCGCCTGAGTTGCTCGCCGAAGTTTTCGAACTCAACGAATCCCTCGACGAACTGCGCGAAGCGCGCCAAGAAGGTGGCGACGCAACAGCGCGCGCCGAAATCACCGAACGCCTCCGCGAAGCGTCCGCCGATTTCGAAGCAAAACTTTCCGAAGTCGATGCTGAACTCGATCAAGTCTCCGCCGAATGGGACGAGACCATCGATCACATGGCTTCCGAATCATCGCAGCGCGCGTTGATGACGCGCATGAACGAAATCTTGAATCGCCGCTCCTACATCCGCAATCTCGTTCGCAAAGTCGCGGAAGAGTTGGCGGCATAGCGAAACATGCCAAGAACAGTCGGCATCGATCTCGGTACAACTTATAGCCTGATCGCGTATGTCGATCGCGAAACGGGACGCCCTCAATGTATCCCCGGCCCGTATGGTTCCACGCTCTGTCCATCAGTCGTGAGCGTTGACGCCGATGGTGCAATCATCGTCGGCGAGCCCGCGCGTCGCAGATTGCTCACACAATCCGATCGCACAATTTACAGCGTGAAACGCCTGATGGGCCGCGGCACCGCGGACATCACCGATGAACTGAAGATTTTTCCGTTTCGTATCGACACCGAAAGCCATAGCGTGATTCGCGTCCGTCTCGGCGATCGCATTTTTACTCCCCCCGAAATTTCCGCGTTCATTTTGCGCGAACTAAAAAACTGGGCCGAACAATTTTTCGGCGAGCCGGTCGAGAGCGCGGTAATCACCGTGCCCGCATATTTCAATGATGCGCAGCGCCAGGCCACAAAAGACGCAGGCCGCATCGCTGGTCTCGAAGTCACGCGACTCGTCAATGAACCCACAGCCGCAGCGCTCGCTTACGGTTTGCACGAAGAGCAGCGCGGCCTCGTCGCCGTTTACGATTTCGGCGGCGGCACATTCGATGTTTCCGTTCTCAAATTAATTTCCACCGGCGAAGGCGATATCTATCAGGTGCTTTCCACCAGCGGCGATACGCATCTCGGCGGCGACGATATCGATAACGAAATGCAGCGCATCATGCGCCAGGAAATTCACGATCAACTCGGCGCCGATCTCGCGCAAAATTCCGAAGCCATGCAAGAGCTGCGCAAAATTTTGATTGCGGCGAAGCACGATTTGTCGTCCGCCGAAACCACCACGGTAAAATTCAAATTGCCCGATGGCCGCGGCTATTCGCGCGTAATTTCCCGCGAAGAATTCGAGCGCTGGATCGAGCCGATCGTCGAACGCACGATGGGCCCCGTGAAGCGCGCCCTCGCCGACGCGCACCAGGCTCCCGAAAAAATGGAAGAGGTAGTTCTCGTCGGCGGCTCCACGCGAATCCCTCTCGTTCGCAAAAGCGTCGAAGAATTTTTCAAGCGCCGCCCGCATTCCGAATTGAATCCCGATGAAGTCGTCGCGCTCGGCGCGGCGGTGCAAGCCAATATTCTCGACACCGGCGTGAAAGATATGCTGCTCCTCGACGTGACGCCGCTTTCTCTCGGAATCGAAACCATGGGCGGCGTAGTCGCAAAAATTATTCCGCGCAACTCCACAATTCCCGCCAGCGCGCAAGAAATGTTCACCACCGGCGTTGAAAACCAAACCGGCATCGATCTCCACGTACTGCAAGGCGAGCGCGAACTCGCAAAAGATTGCCGCTCCCTCGCGCGTTTTCAATTGCGCGTTGCTCCAGGCCCCGCGGGACTCGCTCGCGTCGAAGTAAAATTTCTCATCGATGCAAATGGAATTTTGCAAGTCGCCGCGAAAGATATTCGCACCGGCGAACAAAACACTTTGGAAATTCAGCCGAGCTACGGCCTCAACGATGCCGAAGTCGAACGCATGCTCGAAGAATCCATCGAATACGCCGAGCAGGATTTCAGCGAACGCCAGTTAATCGAAGCGCGCAACGAAGCCGACACAATTCTTCGCGCAACCATCAAAGCGCTTCGCGAACAGGGCGCCAGCGAGTCCGGCGAATCCGCCGAAGAAAAAAATGCTGTGGATCGCGCAGTCATCGCATTGCAAGAATCGGTCACCGGCGCCGATTACAAATTAATTCGCGCGCGCATCGACGAATTGAATTTGGCCACCATGCCGCTCGCCGAACGCGTTATGAATCGCGCGGTCGCTACAGCTCTCGAAGGGAAACGTGTCGCCGATGTTTAATCCGAAAATTCCCGGCGCAAAGAAAAGGAAATATCCATGGGCGGAATAAATCCGTACATCGAAGAAACAAAATTTAAGCTTCCCGCGAAAAAATATAAAGTCACATTTGTTCGCGAAGGAAAAACCATCGAAGTCGATCCGGAAAAACTTCCATACGGCCATGATGGTCTTGCCCGGCAGCATCCTCGATATGTCCAGCGGATTTCACTCGGCCTCGATCACGCCTGCGGCGGAGTGTGCGCCTGCTCCACCTGCCACGTGATCGTTCACGAAGGCCTCGAATCGTGCAACGAGCCCAACGACGCCGAACTCGATCAACTCGACGAAGCTCCCGGCCTCACTCCAAAATCGCGTCTCGGTTGCCAGTGCGTTCCCGATGGCTCTCGCGATATCGTCGTCGAAATTCCTGAGTGGAATAAAAATTACGCCAAAGAAGCCGAACACTAGCGTTTAAAATTTAGAGAGGCCCGCGAAAAATGCCGAATCAATTTGATTGGGACGACACCGAAGATATCGCCATCGCCCTCGCCGATAAATTTCCGGACACCGATCCTCTCACCGTGCGCTTCACCGATCTTCACAAATGGGTCACGGAACTCGAAGGTTTTTCCGGCGACAAGCAAGGATCCAACGAAGGCAAGCTCGAAGCAATTCAAATGGCGTGGCTCGAGGAACGCAACGACCGAGCGGAAAATTAGCCCCCGCGATTTCTCGGCGCACGCCGCTTGTCACAATGCGAATTTTCCTCTACCCTAAGTCTTCTCCTGAATTTACCGCTCTATGGACTCCGGTGAATCTCAGCAGTTTGTTTGTGGCGCTATGGTGCAACGGTTAGCACGCGGCCCTTTCAAGGCCGAAATACGGGTTCGATTCCCGTTAGCGCTACCATATCCTGTTCTTCGGCCTGTTCTGCTTGCAAGTTGAAGAAAACAATACTGGTTTCATCGGTTCGATAAGAGCCAGCCTCAAACTTCACACCACGCGGAAATAGAGCTTTCTGCAACCGTTGCTCTTGCTCCAGCGGCGATTTCGCCCACAAGCGCGCAGCGTTCAATAGGACATATTCGCCAAACCTGACGGCGGCCTGACCATCCATCTCCTCAATGCGCGTGTCCCTTTCCTCTAGCTCGGCGATGGCGATTTCTTCGTTCAGCCTGTCCAATTGTTCTTCGTATGTTTGCTTGTCAAACTCATCCTTGTAAGCAAATTTTTCAAAGAGGCGTTGTTTGCGTTCCCGCAGTTCCTGGATTGTTGAACTCTGGCTTTCCCCTGCCGACGAGAATTTTGGGAAAGGAGCACGTGTTCTGGCCACTGTAGCGTTCGCAATCATGCTCTTGGTTGCGCTTCGGATATTAATTGCAATGCTCACCAGCGGTCACGGCACTAGGCCAACAGGCCGATAACGCGCGGCAATTCAGATAAGAAGTCTCATCGCCAATTCTGCCGCCGAAGGGCCGGTGATGGATTGAACCGAGATTTGTAGGGCTGCTGAGGACCAGCCCTCGTTGAAATTTCCATTGAACCTTTTTCCACCGTGCTGCGTATCATGGCCAAGGGGTGGTTCATGTCACACAAGATACGCTTTGTGCTATTGGCCCTTGGCTTTCTGGCTCTCGTCTCGCCGTGTCGTGGCGATGACAAATACCGCAAGACCAACACGCAAAACTGGGATTTCGTGCCTGCTGGCCAAGTCGAGCTTCACTTCCGCTATGGTGATGTTCATATCGTGCCCGGCGATGATTCCCACATTACGCTCGCCTATACGATGCACTCCAACAACCCCGATTTTAGTTACAAAGTTGAGCCGCAGTTTGAAATGAAGGGTACAAAAGCGATTCTGACACTGAAGGCACCGCGTAATGGCAGCACAGATGTTGAGCTAAAGTTGCCAGCCCGAACGGACATTTATCTTCGGGTGTTTGGTGGCGATATTCGGCTCGGTCGATTCGACGGGAACAAAGATGTAGAAACTCACGGCGGAGATATCGATATAGAGGTTTCCCACTTGGCGAGCTACGGGCCAATCGATGCATCCACCCACGCTGGGGATGTTGACGCAGCATTTGGAACACCACACGGTTGGATAGGAAAAACACTGAAGTATCAGGGAGCTGGCATATCGAATCCACGCACACACGTTTGCCGGGGATGTCAAATTCCAAGAGGTAGATGCCGCTCTAAAAGACTCCGCCGCGACGGGCGAACAATCCTATAGCTTCACGTCTCTTCCGTGAACTGGGCAAATCGGAACCCGCGCAAAAACACGCGGCAAATCTGCTCGCCGATTCAGAAAATTGAGCGGATGAATCTTCACCACACGCCACCACCCGTCACAGCAACCTGTGAGCGGCGTCACAAACAATCACGTAGTGCACTGATAGCTTCGTGGTGCCATGAAGAAAACTTCAAAACCAGCAGACCACGAAGCACAGATTTTGGTGGTCGACGACCATCCAGTAATTCGCAATGGCGTCTACGGACTTCTGGCTCAGAACTCACGATGGAGGGTGTGTGCTGAGGCAGAGAATGGAAGAGAGGCGGTTGAAAAAGTTCGAGCGCTGAAACCAGACCTCGTCATTCTGGACATCAGCATGCCCGTTATGAATGGCGTCGAAGCTGCCCGCGAAATCCGGCGAATTGCACCCGCCACCAAAATCTTGATTCTCAGTATGCACACAGGTGCGCAAGTTGAGACAGAAGCACGGAACGCCGGGGCTGATGCCATCCTCAGCAAGACAAACGCGGCTGCATCGCTGATACAAGCTGTGGAGCGGCTCGTGAACGCAACGTCAGAATCTGAACCCTACCAGCGGAGCATTGCCGAAAGTGCGGACAGTTTTCAGTAACACGAAGCGGTCAATGCAGCATCCCGAATGAACCACTTTTCTCAGGCTTAAGTTTCGGATGGCGTTCGGGTGGTTTTTCTTCGTTGAGATTCGTTGAGTTAGCTTGAACGGGTGTGTTCACGCGAAGAACTTGGATACCGGAAAGCGACATCACACTAGCGCCGACCAAAAATAATCGGCCGGAAGGCACGAGCTTTCATTACCGTGGAATCATGCGTGGGGAGATAACAACGCCTAAACGAAGCCTGCGGAATAATCTGAACCCGTTCTGGCATTCGCAAAGATTTTTGCGCGCGAATTTCTTGGGCAAAAAGTGGAACTGAAATTTCGCTGGCCGACATCTCCATTAAGAAGACAAGTGCAGGACTTCCGATTCGCTCGCCCAAGCGACGTTGAAGAAGATGTCTCCCTGCCCTTTGGCCTCCGGTGGAGCCTCAAACGAACTGAGATAGCGCAGCGTCTCCCGCGCTGAACGAGCGATATATGAGTCCCATCCTTCATTTTGAGTGCGCGATACATCGTTTCCGTGAATCTCACGGACACCGTTGACGTAGATGCCCACCTGAATCCCAGCGTCGTGCACCATCCAAAGGTCCGTTCCTACTACTGCTAATCCATTCTGCGCCAGCCACTCAACAACTCTTGACGCGAATTCCCATGGCCACGCGAATTCCACCCCACCTTTGAGAACAATCGCAGCCAATTCTGGAGGAAATCCCGCAGGAAGCGCAAACGGCTCATCCTCAATCATCGGTGAAATATCGACGTGACGAGGGGATGGCATCAACTTCTGTGGTTCTCGCCGGAGGTGGCGATAAAGCCAAAAACTAAAGCAAAAGACCGCAACGCCGTCCACCCACAAAAATATGGAGTTCGCGTTCATGGCTCACGATTCCAGAAAACCACGCCCCGCAGAATCAAGGTCGAGCGAGCGCTTCTTGGGCCTTCTCCGTCTGCGTAAACGAATCGCCGCTCCGCGTTATGTGACATGCGAATTTGCGGAACGCTCTAATTGCTTGTCCTTTTGCGGAAGCCCTCATACGCAAGATAGGCCGCGATGACCGTGGCAATCGCGCTGAGCCAGAGTGGCACGCTCCAACCAGCGATAATCACGTCCGCTTTGAAAATGAGGCGCAAAGCGTGGGCGACTGCAACGACGAGAAAAATTGTGGCCGCTAGTGCGGAAAACGAATTCTTGCTCAATTGTCTTCTCCTTTGCCAGAGATGAAAGTATGTCCTGTGGCCCAATGTCCCAAATATTATTTTTCAGCGCTATCAGGCAGAACGTTCCGCGTAGCACCATTCCAGCGAGAATGCGATACCGACTCCTACGAAAACAGAAAGCCAGACCCAACTCGTGTTCACGCGAAGAACGTGAATACCGGAGAGCAACATCACAATGCCACCCGCCAGAAATAATGGGCCGGTAATACCGCAGTGGAATGAACGATTTCTCAACCAGTTGGCGAGGCAGCCGATGGCCATCGCAAAGAGACACGTAGCCGCTGGAGCCGTATCCAGAGGATGCCAGTAGATTCCTATGAGGCTCAGCATTCCCCATGCGACCAGCGAGACGACGAACCAGTAGCAAAGCGCCGTTGGAGAGCTACAGCAAGCTTTCACGTTCTCCATCATACGCTTGGAATTTTCCTCCGATGCGGAAAAAGAGAAGCGTTGCACCGCTTGACTTTGCCCGCAGAGGGCGCGTGTAACCTGCAAATGCACGCGATGAATGCGCGAAATTTCAACAGCATAGAAAGTTGGCATGAGGAAACAACAGCGCAAAATGAACTGTGCGGAAAAATCTAAACTCATTCTGAACTTCGAAAAAAGTTCTGCGCGCACAATCCTCACCAAAAAAAGCGCGGGTGATGGAGACTAGGCGCTTTGATCTTCAAACAGCGAATCGGTCACTGATTTTCATTGACGCCCACCATGTAAACGCATACGTTCCACATCGCGCTAAGTCCCTGCATGTCTTTCCTTATGTAGAGCACTCCATGAATCTGAATTAATCGGCCGGCGACGAATGCGGGTGCGTAAACTTTGCCGTTGCGGTCTCCGCGATGAAGCCACCAGCTGGCAGTTTGGCTGCGGGTCAGGGGCACGACATGAACAATGAAGAGCTTCCGTACCCGGAATGGCAGATTCCGCTTCAGGAACTGATTTTGGAGTTTGACCGTGAAAAGCTGACCCAAAAAATGCAGATGGTAGAATCGCTCATCATCGAGCGGCTACTTCAGCTATCGGAAGCAGGCGATGGCCGCAACGAGCAAACAGCCTTGAAGGATGCCATCGCCATTCTGCGGGTGATAAAGCAAGAAAGACTTGAAAAACACCGAGACCGATAAATCGTTTAGCAGCTTGTTGAAGAATCGCGCTTTACGATGAATTTCATCTCTCTGTTTCATCCGAAACGGATTGAAGCGAAGGCAGAGGAGTGCTGTGGAGTGGCCTGAGGCCGTTCGAAGATTATTTTTTGTGTTCCTCGATGCCCTTTCTTATCTCTCCTCAGCTTGCTTGCGCCTTCAACCGTTGCAGGCGGTAAAGGTTATAGACCGCCGCCACAAAGGTGAACAGCCAACTCACTTTCTCCAGGCCTCGTAACTTGACCTTCTTCAGCATCCCGATGGTCTTCATCCAACCGAAGCTCTCTTCGATCCGCTTCCGTTTCTTCTGGCTGATCGCATAGCCCGGATGCTGCGTCGTTCGTCCATCGATCGCACTCCGCCGGTTCGTGTTGTTCTGTGCCACGTGCGGCGTGACCTTCATTTCTCGTAGGTCTCGCACCAACTCGTGCGTGTCATAGTTCTTGTCTCCGCCCAGCGTCACCGGTTTCATACCTGAAATCTGCGACACCATTAGCAAAGCCGCGTCGCGTTCCGCCGTCCCATCCGCTAAGGTCACCATCGTATCCACCAACAATCCGTGGCGATTCTCCATCAGCGCATGTCCCAGATAGCCCATCTGGGCCTCGCTGCCCTTCGACTTCTTATACAGCCGGGCATCCGGATCCGTGGTCGATTGATGCGTTTCGTTGCTGCGCTTCTCCCCATGGAAATCCACTTCCCGCCCCTTCGCAGACGGTGGTTCCCCTCCGTCCTTCGGGCGGAAGCTCTTGTGACTGGCCCAAGCTTCGATCAGCGTGCCATCCACCGTGAAGTGCTCATCCGACAGATACGGCTTGGCTCGTTCCAGCACGCGCTGGAAAAAAACTTCGGCCACTTCTTCGTTCAACAGCCGTTCCCGATTCTTGCTGAACACCGCGTGGTTCCACACCACTTCATCCATGTCCATCCCCACAAACCAGCGGAACAACAAGTTGTAGTTCAATTGCTCCATCAGCAGCCGCTCGCTGCGCACCGTATAGAGGACCTGCAGCAGCAGCGCCCGCAACAACCGTTCCGGTGGAATCGACGGTCGACCCGTGTCCGCATAGAGCTTGGCCAACCGCGGCGACATCTCTTTCAGGATCTCATCCATCATCGCCCGCAACGGTCGCAGCGGATGCTCGGCGGGGACTCGATGCTCGGGGGACACATAACTGAACATCGCATCCTGTTTCGGATCGCTTCCCCGCATTTTCCCTCCAAGGTTGAAGTTCCCAACGCTCTATAGACGCTTCAACTTCTTTGGAGATTCAACAAAAATGAGTTTTTCAACAAGCTGTTAGGCGAGCAGTGGAATCATACCTGAGAAAACACAAATGATCTGAAGCGGACCCACCGCCTGTTCGAAGCAGACGGCGGGCCCTGACCACCAAAGGAGAATGACCTCCAAATGGCAGCTACGCAGACCGTACGTCAGGTTCCTGAGTTTTTCAATTCCATCTCAGACACGACAAAATCGATTACGCCGCGTCACGGTGTTGTAACGCTTTTCGGCTACGGGATCAAAGTCAACGTCAATCGAGGTCACTTAGAAATCGACGATGGCGTTGGTCGAACCCGTCGCCGCGCTCGCTTCGCCCGAGTGAGACACGGTCTTCGTCGTCTCGTCGTCATCGGATCAGATGGTTCGATTTCCCTCGCCGCGCTCCGCTGGCTCGCCGATCAGGACGCAGCGTTTGTAATGCTCGACCGGGATGGCTCGGTTCTAGTGACGACCGGCCCGGTGCGTTCTTCAGACGCCAGACTTCGACGTGCCCAGTCACTGGCCGACCATTCGGGATCCGCCCTTGAAATTACGCGAGAATTGATTTGTCAAAAGCTCGTGGCCCAAAGCGACGTTGCTCAAAACAACCTGCACGATTTGAGTGCGGCGCAAATAATTTCCAATGTACTTCTGACAGTTTCAGAGGCCAAATCGATTCAGGAAGTGCGGATAATCGAATCCCAGGCAGCAGCGGTTTATTGGCGCGCTTGGCGCTCTGTTTCAATCACGTACCCGAGGAAAGACATTTCTCCAATTCCCGATCACTCGCGAACTTTTGGCGCTCGCATATCGCCGTTGACCGGCTCGCCTCGGCTTGCCGTCAATCCGCCAAACGCAATGCTCAACTATCTGTACGCGTTGCTGGAATTGAAGGCAGAATCGCGCTTGCTGCGCTCGGGCTTGACCCCGGTATCGGGGTGATGCATGTAGATCGACCCGCAACTGATACAGCTTGGCGTGCGAACGTAATGGAGCCAGTTCAATCAAAGGTTGATGCCTTCGTCCTCGACTGGATTTCACGCGAACCGCTGCACCGCGAATGGTTTTTTGAACAACGCGACGGAAACTGTCGCTTAATGGGACCATTCGCGGCTCGACTATCGGAGACAATCGCGACTTGGCGCTCAAGTGTCGCGCCCGTGGCGGAGTGGATTGCTCGCGCACTTTGGACATCGATTCGGAAGCCGTATCAAAAGGCTTCACCCTTAACTGCGAGATTGTACGCAAGCTAACAGACGCGGAATAAGCAGAAGTTCCTGCTATCTGCACATCAGAAGACCTGCACCGCGTCCAATGGCAGTCTGTCGAATTTGCGGCGCGGAGATCAAAGCCGGTGACAAATACTGCAAAACTTGCGCGATAACCGTGTCCAAGGAAAACTTGATCGAGGCCGCGGAAGGCGGGACGGATCGCAACTGTGAGCAATGAAGCGCAGGCGCAGCGATCTGCTACTCAGCGGAAACAAGCTGCGGCATTAAAGGCGTGGAATCCGGTCTGATCAACCGAAATGGCTCGACGAAAAATCGTATCGTGAAAGAATTCAGCCACGATTAGCGTACCTAACGGTTCCTACTCGATTTCAAGAACTCTTGCAGTGTCGGAGCCGTATGCAACAAATATCCGAGCGGGCAGGTGCATCCCGCATCCAAGGCACTGGGTAAAACTGTTGAAGATGATTTAACGAGTCCGCCGACCGTCGGGCTAATTCCCAAGCGTAGAACTCTCAGGCATGGATTGTAATTGCTGAAAAATATCCGAATGGTGTTGGCTTAAAAAACGAGTGACGCGAGCATTCCCGAATAGTTTCGAGAGATAACCTCGCGCCAGCACTAAATTTAGCACGTGGTTTCCGTGGGATTCCTCAACTAGTTTCAGATCTTGCTGCAATGATTCCATTTCTTTTTACATTTTAGCGACCTGCTCGGGCGTCAACCCTTTCACAACCTTACCCTTTTCCGGTTCGACGAGCATTTCGGACTGTGTGGATGAAGAAGCGCTTTCGCATAAGGCACCGAAAAATTTCCGGTCGCCATCAAAAGCTCCGATACTTCGATCTGACGCATGGGTTTCAGTTTCTTGAGAACCGAAAATACTCCGAGCGATACATGTTTGTTCTTGAGAATGTCCGCTGCTTCTTTGCAAATGCCATTTAATAGATCGCGTTTTTGCCTGATACTAGCGACGTCAACTCGCAGCACCTTCGCGATTCGATCCTCCGAAACGCCATGGCGCGTCGCATTCAGAATCATCACATGCTCTTGAATTGTGGCCATCCGGTTAACGCGTCGATTGTAGGTATACGTTTCATCGTCAGTTGCGATCAAACAACACGCGTGCGTCTCACCTATCTGCTTCAACGCTTCCAGTCGAATGTGGCCGTCTAACAAGAGGTATGAATTGTCTTTTTGAGGAAATATTATTAAGGGTTCGATGACGCCAACTTCGCGCACCGATGCAAGCACTTGAAGAAACTTTTAAGTTTGACCTGATAGAAGGTTTTACCTGTTTCAATGGAAGCATGCTCGCCATCCCCACGACTAACCCTTGGGATCGAACGTGAGCGAAACGCGCTTGCTCATATCGTCGTACTCTCCGCAATGTTGATTCTGTCGGCCAGATAGGCTGGCAGATAGGGTCTGAACTCTTCTGCGCGCAGAAGAGTTATGAAGTTTTCGTCTCGAAAGAGACTCTTTAGCGCGGAAACGATAAACAGAAGCCGATGCTCAGTAACGCGAGCCTTTTTTATATCAAGAGCTTTTGTCGATCCGCTTCTTGCCGATAAACGCGAACAAGTGCTTCGGCGGATT